>NZ_JBANCG010000029.1:0-2187 GCF_037026715.1 Breoghania sp. JC706 | reverse complement strand
CGATCGACGTACGCGGCTTCATCCAGGAGAACTACACGCCGTATGAGGGGGACGACGGGTTCCTGGCGCCTGCGAGCGGGCGCACGAAAGCGCTGTGGGCGCGGCTGGGAGAGCTACTGAAGCAGGAGCGGGAAAAGGGCGTTCTCGACGTCTCCACCGACCGCCCCTCCTCCATCACCGCGCATGAGGCCGGCTACATCGACAGGGACGCGGAGATCATCGTCGGCCTGCAGACCGATGCGCCGCTGAAACGCGCGATCATGCCCAATGGCGGCCTGCGCATGGTGGAGGCGGGCCTTGCCGCCTACGGCTACGAGCTTGCCCCCGAGGTCCGCGAGATCTGGACCCGCTACCGCAAGAGCCACAACCAGGGCGTCTTCGACGTCTATTCCCCCGAGATCCTCGCCGCCCGCAAGTCCGGCGTCATCACCGGCCTGCCCGACGCCTACGGCCGCGGCCGCATCATCGGCGACTACCGCCGCGTCGCGCTCTACGGCACCGATTTCCTGCGCACGCAGAAGCAGGCCGAGTTCCACGCCCTCGACGACGCCGCCTTCGACGAGAAGACCATCCGTGCGCGCGAGGAATTGTCGGAACAGTTCCGCGCCCTCGACGAACTGCGCGAGATGGGCGCCAAATACGGCTTCGACCTCGCCCGCCCGGCCGCCAACGCCCGCGAGGCGATCCAGTGGACCTATCTCGGCTATCTCGCCGCGGTGAAGGAGCAGAACGGCGCCGCCATGTCGCTCGGCCGCGTCTCCACCTTCCTCGACATCTACATCCAGCGCGACCTGGACGCCGGCCGCCTCACCGAGGACGCCGCCCAGGAGATGATCGACGACATGGTCGTCAAGCTCCGGATCGTCCGCTTCCTGAGAACCCCCGACTACGACCAGCTCTTCTCCGGCGATCCGACCTGGGTCACCGAGGTGCTGGGCGGCATGGGCGAGGACGGCCGCACGCTGGTCTCCAAATCGAGCTTCCGCTTCCTCAACACCCTCTACAATCTCGGCCCCGCGCCGGAGCCGAACCTGACCGTGCTGTGGAGCACGGCCCTGCCGCAGGGCTTCAAGCACTTCTGCGCCAGGGTCTCGGCCGACACCTCCGCCATCCAGTACGAGAACGACGACCTGATGCGGCCGCACTGGGGCGACGACTACGGCATCGCCTGCTGCGTCTCCGCCATGCGCATCGGCAAGCAGATGCAGTTCTTCGGCGCCCGCGCCAACCTCGCCAAGGCGCTGCTCTACGCCATCAACGGCGGCGTGGACGAGAAGACCGGCAAGCTGGTGGCCAAGGGCTTTGAACCGATCACCGCCGACGTGCTCGACTATGACGAGGTCATGGCGAAGTTCGACAAGACCATGGACTGGCTCGCCCGAACTTACGTCAAGGCCCTCAACACCATCCACTACATGCACGACAAGTACGCCTACGAGCGTATCGAGATGGCGTTGCACGACCGCGACATCCTGCGCACCATGGCCTGCGGCATCGCCGGCCTGTCGATCGCCGCCGACAGCCTGTCGGCGATCAAGCACGCCAGGGTGCACGTGATCCGCAACGAGGACGGCCTTGCCGTCGACTACCGCATCGAGGGCGACTATCCGGCCTTCGGCAACAACGACGCCCGCGTCGACGACATCGCCGTCTGGCTGACGGAGACCTTCATGAGCAAGGTCAAGGCCCAGCCCGCCTTCTATCGCGATGCCACGCCGACCCAGTCGATCCTGACGATCACCTCCAACGTGGTCTACGGCAAGAAGACCGGCAACACGCCGGACGGGCGGCGTGCGGGCGAGCCGTTTGCCCCGGGCGCCAACCCGATGAGCGGGCGCGACAGGAAGGGCTTCGTCGCCGCCGGCGCCTCCATCGCCAAGCTGCCCTACGCCTCGGCGCTCGACGGCATCAGCTGGACCGCCTCGGCGACGCCCTCCAGCATGGGCCACACCGAGGCCGAGCGCATCGAGAACCTCTCCAACTGCCTCGACGGCTTCGTCGCCGCCAACGGCTTCCACGTCAACGTCAACCTGCTCAAGCGCGAGACGCTCCTCGACGCCATGGAGCACCCGGAGAACTACCCCCAGCTCACCGTCCGCGTCTCCGGATACGCCGTCAACTTCATCAAGCTCACACGCGAACAGCAGATCGACGTCGTCAACAGGACGTTCCACGCCTCGATGTGAG
>NZ_JBANCG010000028.1:0-2516 GCF_037026715.1 Breoghania sp. JC706 | reverse complement strand
CGACGACGACACCTGACGGCTGATCTCGGCGACGGACGCCGCCAGTTCTTCCGCGGCCGATGCCACCGTTTCCACATTGGCGGACGCCTCGGCAGCGGCGACGGCGACGGCCTTGCTCTGGCCGGTCGTCTGTGCCGCTCCCGCGTTCAGATCGGTCGACGCCTGGCGCAGGTTGGTGACCGAGTTCGCGATGGTTTTCAGAAGCGAGCCCATCTTGCCCTCGAAGTCCTTCGAGGCGGTCCGGACCTCCTCGGCCCGCTGACGGTCCTGTTCCAGACGCTGCGTCTGGGCCGTCTCCAGCTCGCGGCGCTTGCGCTCGTTCTCGACGAAGACCTCCATCGTGCTGGCCATGGCGCCGATCTCGTCGCGGCGGTCGGCGCCCTCGATCACGATCTCGGTGTTCCCCTGGGCGAGGGTCTGCATGTTGCCGGTCAGCAGCTTGAGCGGGCCGGTCACGTTGCGGATCGCGGCATAGGCGATGCCGAAGGCGAGCAGACCGCCGACGAGGCCAAAGCCGATGACCAGCAGCGCATTGCTCCAGAACGTGTCTTCGATGTCGTCGACGAAGACGCCCGTGGCGAGAACCCAGCCCCAGGGCGAGAACTCTTCACCCCATGAGGTCTTGGGCGAAACCGCCGTGTCGCCGGTGCGGTTCCAGTAATAGACCACCGATCCGCCGCCCTTTCCGGCCGCGGAGAACAGGTCGCGGATGAAGTAGTTGTCCGCCTTGTCCTTGATGTTCATCACCATCTTGCCCTCGTCGGCGGGCTTGGGCGGCATGATGACGCGGCGACCGTCCTTGTCGAGGCCGAAGACATAATTGTCTCCGTCAAAACGTATGGCCCGGATGAGGTCGCGCGCCTGTTTGGTCGCTTCCTCGTGGGTCAGCTCTCCTGCCTGCTCTTTCTTGTAATAGTAATCAGCAACAGACTTCGCGACCTGAACGACAGTCTGCGTCATGTCTGCACGCTCGTCATAGAGGGAGTTGTGCAGGGTGTGGAGATAGATGGCGGACAGAAGGAACGTCAGAACAGAGAGGGTCAGAACCGGAAGCCAGATCTTGGTGCCGATTCCGAGTTTGTTTAAGGACATTTTTCGATTGCCTGAATGCCTGGGGGAGGTTGCGAAACAGTGCGCCGGCCTTGTTAAGGATGGGTAAAAATCTTCATATAAATCAAATGACTAAACATGCCCTAGCGTCATTTCCGACAGGGGCTCGGGCGGGTCTCCCGCAAGGATGCGCGTACCGTTACACCCTGATTGCGCCACCTCGCCATCCGCCGCCGCCGGGACCATAACGGCGTTCTCATGAGACCAAAGCGCGCGGAATTGGCAATACTTCGGATATCAAATGTATTTTTTACATTGGCTTAATCTGTCACGCGCAGAGATTTTGCCATTGCAATTCCCGCATGAGGCACTCTGGAATGAGCCTGAACAAGTTCAATATCGGCGTGAAGATCTGGATCCCAGTCATCACGTTGGCAATCCTGTCGACCGTCATCGCGGTCTTCAGCCTTTACGAGATGCAATCCGTTCTCATGGCCGAACGGATCGCGAAAACGCGGAATATCGTGCAGGCTTCCAAGTCCATCGCGGGCTACTACAAGAGCCTGGAGGATTCCGGGGCACTGACGCACGAGCAGGCGACGCAACAGGCCCGTAACGTGATCCGTGCCATGCGTTACGACGGCAACAACTACGCCTTCGCCTACGACGACAAGGGCGTGCGGCTCATTTCTCCCGACATCACGCGGGAAGGCGTGCCGGCACTCGACGCCCAGGACAAGCACGGAACCTATTACATTCCCGACCTGATCGCCCGGGCCAAGGAGGGCGGCGGCATGACCAGCTACTACTGGCCGCGCGTCAACGGCAAGGAGGCGCTGGAAAAGCTCGCATGGACCGACTATTTCGCCCCCTGGGGCTGGGTGCTCGGATCGGGAACCTACATTGACGACGTGGAGGCGACATTCCGTTCGCAGGCGCTGGAGATTCTCGCCTTCGCGCTCATCGGCGGCGCCATCGCCGGTATCGCGGCCGTTCTGGTCATCCGCAACGTCTCCGGACCGCTGAAGCGGCTGACGGGCAACATGCAGGAGCTGGCGGAGGGCAATGTAGCGATCACCGTCGACGGAATGGAACGAAAGGACGAGATCGGCGCCATGGCCGGCGCGATGGCGGTGTTCGTGGAGAACGAGCGCAAGCGCCGCGATCTGGAGGCGGGCCAGCAGGAGCGCCTGGAACAGGATCGGCAGCGCTCGCGGGCAATCCAGACGATCTCGAAGGACTTCGAAGGCCAGATCGGTTCGCTTCTGGAAACCATCGAGACATCCGTGACCAACCTGCAGAACGCCTCGACCAGCCTGAACGCGGGCGCCGAGCAGACCACGAACCAGAGCCGGGCCGTCGCCGGTGCCGCCGCAGAGGCCTCGAGCAACGTGGAGACGGTCGCATCGGCTGCGGAAGAACTGGCGACATCCGTCGCCGAGATCAGCCGTCAGGTCGCCTCCTCC
>NZ_JBANCG010000027.1:0-4673 GCF_037026715.1 Breoghania sp. JC706 | reverse complement strand
TCTCCCGCCACGCACCCGTGCTGAACCCCTCCCACGGATCAATACCAAGGCCTGAAAGCCCGCTGTAATCGTTCATCGTAGGGTCCTTAATCTTCCGGCATATGACCCCCATATTCTAACAGATGCCGTGATGGAGAGAAGTAGAATCTCGCTGAAATATAATTGCGTCGAGCCGCGACGATGTGAAATGTCGAATAAAGATCTTGCAGTAAATATGAATATGTTGAGTTTATGGTTTGTTGATGACGTTAAGTATACTGAATTAAGGTGAGGTGTGTCGACGTAATCTTGAGAATTTTATCAACTGTCGGCAGGTCGATGCGGAACGCGTAAGCCGGTTCTCAAAGAAAGTTCGACTTTCGTAGCATATTCGCAAAGCGCCGACGTTCAGACGCCAGGCACCTGCCAGACTATTCAGTCGAGCCAACTTCGGAATGCGAGTTAGTATAAATCGAGTTCTTGCCCCATTCGAGAACGAACGATTTCGATCCTGCGACGGCAGGTCGGCAGACCGGGTTCGTGTGTATCGGACAGACTGAAAGACGCCCTGTTCTCTAAAGCGATAGGCCGGCTACCGCCGAGGCAATGCGTTCGCGCATCCACTTCATCAGCAACGAGTGATGCTTGCGCACGCTCCACACCATCTTGACGTCGAGAGGCGCATCGACGGGACATGGCACGATCGCTAGGGACGGATCCCGGATCTGGGCCAGCCGGCGCGGGATGGTCGCCACGAGGTTTGAACCGGCCACGATCCGGTCGATACCGGCCGGGCTCGGTACCCTGAGGGGGGCGTTCAGACGGTATCCCATTCCTTCGATTTTCCGCACGTAAGGCGATATCCACAGCCCACCATAGGTGATGATGACGTGCTCGAAATCGAGATAGTCTTCAAGCGTCGGGCTTCTTTTCGCCAAGGGGTGCCGCGCGTCCATCAGGCAGACATAGTGCTCGCGGATCAGCGTCTTTTCGAAGAAGGCTGCGTCGGCGCGTTGATAGGGGCCTATCAGGACATCCGCCTCGCCGTCGATCAGGCGTCGATGCCCGCTGCCGGAAGCGTCGATCACTTCGATTTGGACCCTGGGCGCTTCCTGGCGCAGACACGCGACGATCGCGGGGATCAGAATGCTGCGCTCATAATAGTTGCAGGCGATGGTCAGGGTCGCAGTGATGTCAGACGGGTCGAAGGCCTGCTGGAGCTTCATCGCATCGAATTCCGCCAGCAGATCGTTTGCATAGCGCGCGACGGCTTCGCAGCGTTCCGTCGGCACCGTCTTGCCACCCTCCCGCACGAACAGGGGGTCGTCAAAGACGTGTCTGAGCTTTTCTATTCCGTAGCTGACGACCGACTGGCTCAAGCCGAGCACCTCGGCGGCGCGGCTGAAGGATTTTTCGCGGTGAACGACTGTCAGCAGATGAAGCGTGCGGAAATCAAGCTGATACGGATCGCTCACGCAGGGGCTGGCCATCTTCTTTCTCGACATCCCTTTTCCTCATCTCATCGAATTATCCGATGATCCCTATCAAAAGGATCGTGTTGCTAGATAGATAACGAGTTGCCAAGCTCGTTTTCTAGCGTTCTTTGGGAGGAGACCGCGGAAATGCCTCTGGCACCGATTGAAAAAGACGTGACGCTCGATCAGCTCAACGTCGACCCCTATCCGATTTATCGAAGGATGCGCGCCACGATGCCCGTGGTCCGCGTTGCGTCCGCCCGCCGCACATTCCTGACCAAGGCGGCCGACACCAGGCGGGTGAAGGATGATCCGGAGCTTTTCAGTTCCGACGATCCACAGACGCCGATGCAGCGGGCGTTCAATGCCCACACGCTCATGCGCAAAGACGGCGAGGAGCATCGACGCGAACGCATGGCAATGCAGAAGGCCTATACGCCAAAGGTCATCAAGACGAACTGGGCGCAGGTCTATCGCGACATTACGAAAAGGTATCTCGACCGCCTTCCGAGGGGCGAGACGGTTGACCTGTTCAAGGAGATCTGCGGCCCGGTCTCGGCGCGCATTCTCATCCATATTCTGGGTCTTGAAGGCGCGAGCGACGAGCAGATGATGCGCTGGTCGCAGAACCTAATCGATGGTGCCGGCAATTTCGGTTGGGCGCCGGAGCCTTTCGAGGTGACCGACCGGGCGAATGCCGAGATGGACGCGCACATCGAATCCTGTGTCGCGCGGCACAAGGCCGAGCCGAACGACTCTGCTCTGTCGCTGATGGTGAATGCTGAGGATCCGATCCCCTGGAGCCAGATCGTCGCAAACATCAAGATCGCAATCGGCGGAGGCATAAACGAGCCGCGTGATGCGATGGCCACGATCGTCTACGGCCTCCTGACCAATCCCGATCAACTGGAAGAGGTTCGCCGCCGCGACGCCTGGGATGCAGCCTTCGAAGAGGGCGTGCGTTGGGTCGCGCCGATCCAGGCGTCCTCGCGGTTGGTGATGGCCGACACCGAGATCGGCGGATACGATATTCCGAAAGGTGATGTCGTGATGACGATCCAGGCTTCCGCCAATCGCGACGAGGACCTTTTCGAGGACGGCGAGAATTTCCAGGTCTTTCGGCCGAAGAACCTCCATCAGGCCTTCGGTTCGGGTCCCCATCATTGTGCCGGCGCGAATATCGCACGTCGTACCGTGGGCGAAATCATGATGCCCGCGCTTTTCGAGCGCTTTCCAAACATGACGCTGCCAGACCCCGACGCAGTGAAATGGCGGGGGTTCGGCTTCCGTGGCCCCATAAATCTGCCCGTCACGCTGAACTGACGTTCCGCGGAACAGCACCGGTTGCAAGAATAGATTGAGGAGGAGACCGATGGTCAAAGTGACATATGTCGCTTGCGACGGCACGGAGACGACCGTCGATGCCGAAGTGGGGGCGAGCGTGATGCAGACCGCCCTCGAAAACAATGTCGACGGGATTGTCGGCGAATGCGGTGGCGCCATGATGTGCGCAACCTGTCACTGTTACGTCGATGAGGCGTGGACGGACCGGACTGGCGTGCGCGGGGACGGTGAAGACGACATGCTTGAGTGTGCGGCCGCGGACGTGACACCCACCTCGCGCCTCTCGTGCCAGATAAGGCTCACGGAAGACCTCGACGGGCTGCGCGTTCACCTGCCCGAGGAGCAGGTGTGAGCCGATGGAGCGCATCGTCGTCATCGGGAGCGGGCAGGGGGGCGTTCAGGCCGCCATCAGCCTGCGGCAGGAGGGGTATACGGGCAAGCTCACGGTGATCGGCGCCGAGAGCGGACTGCCATATCAGCGCCCGCCGCTCTCCAAGGCCTTTCTCAAATCCGGCGATGCGGACGCGCTGCGGCTTCGACCCGCCGCCTTTTACGAGAAGAACAACATAGATCTGGTGGACGGCACGCGGGTTGAGTGGATCGATCGTGCGAATCGCGTGGTTCACGCGGGCGCGTCGGCCTTCGGCTACGATCACCTGATTCTCGCCACCGGCACGCGCAACCTGCGCCCGCCCATCCCGGGTGCGGAATTGGCACTGGATCTCAGGACGCTCGAGGATGCCGTGCGATTGCGAGCGGCACTTGCGGCGCCTCGGCGTTGTGCGGTCATAGGTGGAGGGTTCATCGGCCTGGAATTTGCGGCCGTGGCGCGCAGTCTCGGTCATGCAGTCACCGTGGCGGAGGCGGCGCCGCGCCTGATGGCCCGCGTCGTTTCACCGGAGATGTCGGCCCGCTTTCTTGCACTCCATGAGGCGATGGGAACGTCGGTTCGCCTCGCAGACCCGGCAGTTGCCATCAGCGAAGATGGAATCATGCTTGCCGGCGGCGACCGGATCGAAGCGGACCTGATTCTGATGGCCGCCGGTGTCGTGCCCAATACGGAACTTGCGCAAGGGGCTGGGCTTGCGGTGGAGAACGGTGTTGTCGTTGACTGTCGGCTCGTGACCGAAGACCCTGCGATTTCGGCGCTTGGCGACTGCTGTGCGTTCCCGGATCCGGTGACAGACCGCCTCGTGCGTCTGGAATCGGTTCAGGCCGCGACGGATCATGCCAGACTTATCGCCCGGCGGCTCGTTCGCGGAGAACGAGCGTCTTACGCTGCCGTTCCATGGTTCTGGTCGGACCAGTCGGATCACAAGCTGCAGATCGCAGGCCTGTCGTCTGCCGCGGACGGAGCCATTGTGCGCGGGGACGGGGCGACCTTCCGTTTTTGTGGGGAAAGGATCTCGGCCGTCGAGACCGTCAATGACGCCAAAACCCATATGCAGGCGCGCAAGCGTCTAGCCATCTCGCCGATTTTTGTCAGGGATCTTGAGGCGGCCGGGCTCGACCTTGGAGCGTTATGATGATGAAAACGCTCGGCTAATGGCCGCTCCATTGTGCGCGTGGCCATCCGGGGGATGCGTCCTGACCGTGTGTCTTTGTCGGCGCCACGCAAATGATCCACAGGCCGTTCCGGAGATTTGAAAAAACTGATTGTCGGGGGTTGACGGGTCGGGATGTGACCGACTACATAAGCGCCACACCGGGAGCGGCGCTGCTGCTGACGGCGGGGCCACTCGCTCCGGTGTTTCCCGAAAGACGGAGCCTGACACTCCGAACCAAGGTTCGGCAAGTCAGTCTTTGTGCCGGAAATGGGGCCTAACCTGCAAAGGTTGTGGCGACATGGCGGCCGGGCGACGAAAGTCTCTTTCG
>NZ_JBANCG010000026.1:0-5922 GCF_037026715.1 Breoghania sp. JC706 | reverse complement strand
TCGGTTTTTTGACAATTTGATAAGAAGAAAGAGAAACGTGGGCGGCGTTGGGCTTGCGGGTTCGAAGGGGAAGGGTGACCTTTTCTGGTAGGACCGGACGAGACTTCGGCGGACACGTTTTTCGAGACACTCAAGACGTTGGTTCATGCTTTAGGGCGTGGATTGACGGATGTGTGTCCTCGTCAAAATGCGTGACCAAGAAAGCCGATCAAAATCTCATTGAACTTGAGAGTTTGATCCTGGCTCAGAACGAACGCTGGCGGCAGGCTTAACACATGCAAGTCGAACGCCCTCTTCGGAGGGAGTGGCAGACGGGTGAGTAACGCGTGGGAACATACCCAATGGTACGGAACAACTGAGGGAAACTTCAGCTAATACCGTATGTGCCCTAAGGGGGAAAGATTTATCGCCATTGGATTGGCCCGCGTTGGATTAGCTAGTTGGTGAGGTAACGGCCCACCAAGGCGACGATCCATAGCTGGTCTGAGAGGATGATCAGCCACATTGGGACTGAGACACGGCCCAAACTCCTACGGGAGGCAGCAGTGGGGAATATTGGACAATGGGCGCAAGCCTGATCCAGCCATGCCGCGTGAGTGATGAAGGCCCTAGGGTTGTAAAGCTCTTTCAGTCGTGAAGATAATGACATTAGCGACAGAAGAAGCCCCGGCTAACTTCGTGCCAGCAGCCGCGGTAATACGAAGGGGGCTAGCGTTGTTCGGAATCACTGGGCGTAAAGCGCACGTAGGTGGACATTTAAGTCAGGGGTGAAATCCCGGGGCTCAACCCCGGAACTGCCTTTGATACTGGATGTCTAGAGGCCGAGAGAGGTGAGTGGAACTCCGAGTGTAGAGGTGAAATTCGTAGATATTCGGAAGAACACCAGTGGCGAAGGCGGCTCACTGGCTCGGTACTGACGCTGAGGTGCGAAAGCGTGGGGAGCAAACAGGATTAGATACCCTGGTAGTCCACGCCGTAAACGATGGAAGCTAGCTGTCGGGCAGCATGCTGTTCGGTGGCGCAGTTAACGCATTAAGCTTCCCGCCTGGGGAGTACGGTCGCAAGATTAAAACTCAAAGGAATTGACGGGGGCCCGCACAAGCGGTGGAGCATGTGGTTTAATTCGAAGCAACGCGCAGAACCTTACCAGCCCTTGACATCCCGATCGCGGTTAGTGGAGACACTTTCCTTCAGTTCGGCTGGATCGGAGACAGGTGCTGCATGGCTGTCGTCAGCTCGTGTCGTGAGATGTTGGGTTAAGTCCCGCAACGAGCGCAACCCTCGCCCTTAGTTGCCAGCATTCAGTTGGGCACTCTAGGGGGACTGCCGGTGATAAGCCGGAGGAAGGTGGGGATGACGTCAAGTCCTCATGGCCCTTACGGGCTGGGCTACACACGTGCTACAATGGCGGTGACAGTGGGCAGCGAACTCGCGAGAGTGAGCTAATCTCCAAAAACCGTCTCAGTTCGGATTGCACTCTGCAACTCGGGTGCATGAAGTTGGAATCGCTAGTAATCGCGGATCAGCATGCCGCGGTGAATACGTTCCCGGGCCTTGTACACACCGCCCGTCACACCATGGGAGTTGGTTCTACCCGAAGGCGTTGCGCTAACCTGGCAACAGGAGGCAGGCGACCACGGTAGGGTCAGCGACTGGGGTGAAGTCGTAACAAGGTAGCCGTAGGGGAACCTGCGGCTGGATCACCTCCTTTCTAAGGATTGTCCTTCAGAGCTTGCTCTATCGGACTTTCAATAGAACACGGTCGGATTTGCGCTTCTCACGGAGTTGCGGTCACGATCAAAAACATGAGCGAGCACACTGCCGCCTTCGTTTCTCTTTCTTCACAAGAACAAGTCGAGATAACCGCTCGATGCCGGGTCCTCTGGATGAGATCCAGATTTGGGCACGTGTCGACGTGTGAGCGTCGCAAGCCCGAACGGGCGCCGGCCGGTCAGGCCGCCCCCGTGGAGGTCAGCGCGCAAGCGTGTCGGGCCGTGAGCGCAAACGATGGGCCCGTAGCTCAGGTGGTTAGAGCGCACGCCTGATAAGCGTGAGGTCGGTAGTTCGAGTCTACCCGGGCCCACCATTCGCTTAACGCTCATGGTTGCCCCGTGTAGGTTTATGCCTTGCACGTCCTCGGAGCTTCGCTCCTGCGGGCGATGCGGGCCGGGCCCACCATTTGCTTACGCATTCGGCTGCCCCGTGTAGGTCTTTTGCTTTGTTCGTCCTCGATCCTTCGGATCTGCGGGCGAACGGGCCGGGCTTACCTCGGTGCCATCTGTGCGGATTATCGGTGCGTTGCGACGACGAAAACTCAACCCGGGGGCATAGCTCAGTTGGGAGAGCGCGTGCTTTGCAAGCATGAGGTCGTCGGTTCGATCCCGTCTGCCTCCACCAAAACTCTTCGCGTTTGCGATGATTTGGGTGTTGAGTTGCGGATCTTGTTCTTGGAAGAAAACCACAGTTTGCGGCTGTCTTCGGACGGTTCGCATGTCCAGCTTTGACATCGTTGAGAGAAGATTTGTTCGAACGACCGGATCCTGGTCTTCGTCCAAGGTATGTGTGCCGAGAGGTTCGCATGGCTTGGGTGTGGGATCCGCTCAGTCCGCAAAGCGCACCCCTGAGGCTGCTTCGGCAGCATCTGGCGCAGTTATGGACGGTACAGCCTGACCGCGTGCCTCGAACAGATCTCAGAAGAAACTGGTCTTTTTATTGTCGAGACATCTGCTCGCGGAGCTTGTGATCGATCCCTTACTCATGGGGCTCTTGGTTGCGTGCGGCTGCGGGACGCTAGAAACGGATGATCATCGATAATGAGAGTGATCAAGTGCCTTAAGGGCGTTTGGTGGATGCCTAGGTGGCAAGAGGCGATGAAGGACGTGATACGCTGCGATAAGCGTCGGGGAGCTGCGAATAAGCTTTGATCCGGCGATTTCCGAATGGGGCAACCCACTCCGCAAGGAGTATCCCTAAGTTTAACGATTTAGGGAAGCGAACCCAGGGAACTGAAACATCTAAGTACCTGGAGGAAAGGACATCAAAAGAGACTCCGCTAGTAGTGGCGAGCGAACGCGGACCAGGCCAGTGGCGCATGTTTAAGAACCGGAACCGTCTGGAAAGTCGGGCGATATGGGTGACAGCCCCGTACGGGTAGAAAGAGCATGCGTCCTCGAGTAGGGCGGGACACGTGAAATCCTGTCTGAACATGGGGGGACCACCCTCCAAGCCTAAGTACTCCTTGCCGACCGATAGTGAACCAGTACCGTGAGGGAAAGGTGAAAAGCACCCCGACGAGGGGAGTGAAACAGATCCTGAAACCGGACGCCTACAAACAGTTGGAGCCCAAGGTTCGTCCTGGGTGACAGCGTACCTTTTGTATAATGGGTCAGCGACTTAGTGTAACGAGCAAGCTTAAGCCGATAGGTGTATGCGCAGCGAAAGCGAGTCTGAACAGGGCGTTCAGTTCGTTGTACTAGACCCGAAACCGAGTGATCTAGCCATGAGCAGGTTGAAGGTGCGGTAACACGCACTGGAGGACCGAACCCACGTCTGTTGAAAAAGACGGGGATGACTTGTGGCTAGGGGTGAAAGGCCAATCAAACTCGGAAATAGCTGGTTCTCCGCGAAATCTATTTAGGTAGAGCGTTGGACGAATACCTCGGGGGGTAGAGCACTGGATGGGCTAGGGGTCCTCACCGGATTACCAAACCTAACCAAACTCCGAATACCCGAGAGTACTATCCAGCAGACACACGGCGGGTGCTAACGTCCGTCGTGAAGAGGGAAACAACCCTGACCGCCGATTAAGGTCCCGAAGTCATGGCTAAGTGGGAAAGGATGTAGAACTCCCAAAACAACCAGGATGTTGGCTTAGAAGCAGCCATCATTTAAAGAAAGCGTAACAGCTCACTGGTCTAAATAAGGGGTTCCGCGCCGACAATGTAACGGGGCTCAAGCCATGCACCGAAATCGCGGGCTCAGCTTGTCTGAGCGGTAGCGGAGCGTTCCGTAGGTCCGTGAAGGGATACTCGCGAGAGGTCCTGGAGATATCGGAAGTGCGAATGCTGACATGAGTAACGACAAACAGTGTGAGAGACACTGTCGCCGAAAGTCCAAGGGTTCCTGCGCAACGCTAATCGGCGCAGGGTTAGCCGGCCCCTAAGTCGAGGCAGACATGCGTAGACGATGGGAATGCAGTCAATATTCTGCAGCCTGCGGGTAGTGACGGATGCCGTGTATCGTAGTTCCTTACTGGATTGGAGCTGCGGTGAAGGTGTTCCAGGAAATAGCTCCCGCGTACAGACCGTACCCGAAACCGACACAGGTGGACTGGTAGAGCATACCAAGGCGCTTGAGAGAACTATGCTGAAGGAACTCGGCAAATTGCTCCCGTAAGTTCGCGAGAAGGGAGACCTCCGTTTGGGCAACCAGGCGGGGGTGGCACAGACCAGGGGGTGGCGACTGTTTATCAAAAACACAGGGCTCTGCGAAGCCGCAAGGCGACGTATAGGGTCTGACGCCTGCCCGGTGCCGGAAGGTTAAGAGGAGGTGTGCAAGCACCGAATTGAAGCCCCGGTAAACGGCGGCCGTAACTATAACGGTCCTAAGGTAGCGAAATTCCTTGTCGGGTAAGTTCCGACCTGCACGAATGGCGTAACGACTTCCCCGCTGTCTCCAGCATAGACTCAGTGAAATTGAATTCCCCGTGAAGATGCGGGGTTCCTGCGGTCAGACGGAAAGACCCCGTGCACCTTTACTACAGCTTCACACTGGCATTCGTGCCGGCATGTGTAGGATAGGTGGTAGGCTTTGAAGCCAGGGCGCCAGCCTTGGTGGAGCCATCCTTGAAATACCACCCTTACCTGCATGGATGTCTAACCGCGATGTCACAGCATCCGGGACAGTGTGTGGCGGGTAGTTTGACTGGGGCGGTCGCCTCCCAAAGAGTAACGGAGGCGCGCGATGGTGGGCTCAGAACGGTCGGAAATCGTTCGCTGAGTGCAATGGCATAAGCCCGCCTGACTGCGAGACTGACAAGTCGAGCAGAGACGAAAGTCGGTCATAGTGATCCGGTGGTCCCTCGTGGAAGGGCCATCGCTCAACGGATAAAAGGTACGCCGGGGATAACAGGCTGATGATCTCCAAGAGTCCATATCGACGAGATCGTTTGGCACCTCGATGTCGACTCATCACATCCTGGGGCTGGAGCAGGTCCCAAGGGTTCGGCTGTTCGCCGATTAAAGTGGTACGTGAGTTGGGTTCAGAACGTCGCGAGACAGTTCGGTCCCTATCTGCCGTGGGTGTAGGAGAATTGAGAGGATCTGTCCCTAGTACGAGAGGACCGGGATGGACATATCTCTGGTGGACCTGTTGTCGCGCCAGCGGCATAGCAGGGTAGCTACATATGGTCGGGATAACCGCTGAAAGCATCTAAGCGGGAAACCCACCTCGAAACGAGTTCTCCCTGAAGAGTCGTGGAAGACCACCACGTTGATAGGCCGGGTGTGGAAGTGCAGCAATGCATGCAGCTTACCGGTACTAATAACTCGTCAGGCTTGATCACTCTCATTAATCAATGATCATCTGCTTGCAGCAGATGTCTCTTTGTCCTCACGCCGTACGGACCTTCGGTCCTGGCTGCGGACGGCGCGCGCCACACGGCGCGGCGGCCGGTCGGCCTTGCGACCACCCTTGTCGGGTGGCCGGCATGTGCCCTCCTCACGTCGTTCCTGGCGCGCTTATCTCGACAACCTGAAAAAACCAGTTTCTTCTGTCATTGATGTTCTTCGCCGGCCTGGTGGCTATTGCGGGGAGCCCCCACCCGATCCCATTCCGAACTCGGCCGTGAAACTCCCCAGCGCCAATGGTACTTCGTCTCAAGACGCGGGAGAGTAGGTCACCGCCAGGCCTGCAAAGAACATC
>NZ_JBANCG010000025.1:0-6666 GCF_037026715.1 Breoghania sp. JC706 | reverse complement strand
TTGGCCATGTCTGTTGGTCTCCATATTGAATTCTCTAGTGCATCTAAAACTACTGATGGAGGCCTTATCGGAGGAGCATTTGGATGATCCGAAGGATCACACCGAAGAAATGTGCGCCAAGCATCATTCGTTCTGCTTTAGTAAGCTTTTCAAGCTTATAGCCCTCACATACGGATATGAATTGAAGCACATCATTCTCCGCATCAATGAGATAGACAAAGCAGGTTTTCTTATTATTCACCCTTGTTTCCCAGATATAGACACCATCTACACCTGGAAGCTCAGAGCCGAGCTCAGGCTTATCTTGCAACCTTCTGATCAAAGGTAGTAGCTGACGCTTGCTGATATGCCGCTTTTTGCAAGCGTCACAGAAGGTGCGGGGATTGAATGCTACCCTCGGCCTGTTCTTTGTCATCTCACGCTCCTTCAAAAGGAAAGTTTCAGATGCACATCACATAGTGGTACCTACAAGGTATATCTGCAAGCGCAATTTGTCAAGTTCATAAGCATGCTTAATCGGTGTTGCAGAAAGAACACATGGAGTTGAGCGCATACGCGTGTTGGGCGAACAGTAAAATCCTTAGAGAGATGGCGGTCGTGTTTAACGCTCGCCCTGCGCAACATGGACGCGGAAATGGTCCATAGGCTTGCGGCTTTGCTGGAACCTTCGGTATAGTGTCACGAAGTAACACCTAGTGACACTTACCGGAGATATCCGCCATGCCGACGAAGGCCACGACCAGCGTGAAGCTGGAGCCCGACATGAAGGAGCGGCTTCAACGGTTGGCGGAAGCCCGCCAGCGGAAGCCCCATTGGCTGATGCGCGAGGCCATCGGCCAGTACCTGGAGCGCGAGGAAAAGCGCCAGGCTGTCTACGACGACGCCCGGAAAGCCTGGGAGGAATATCAGGCGACCGGCCTTCATGTGACCGGCGAAGAGGTCTCCGCCTGGCTGGAGACGTGGGGCACGGACGACGAGAAGGCCGCGCCTGAATGCCACAAGTGATCTTCTCGCCCGCCGCTCTCCGGGATCTGGAGCGGCTTCGGGCATTCCTGCGCCCGAAAGATCCGGCCGCCGCCAAACGAGCGGCGGCAGCGATCCTCCAAACCATTCAGACACTCACGGATCACCCGGAAATGGGCCGTCCGATAGGCGTTCTCGATGAGCGGGAATTGCGGATCGATTTCGGGCGCGACGGCTATGTGGCGCTCTACCGCTACGATGGCGGCGTCGTGGTCGTTCTGGGCGTCCGCCACGGCCGCGAGGCGGGCTTTGCTGAAGAGGCCCGCCGACAAAGCCAGACCGTCGCACAAGCCGATGCGGCCGACCATGACTTGCAGGATTTCATGGACGCGGCCTTGCGCGACCAGGATGACCAGTGACCGGCAGTCAACCGGCTGCTAGCCTCCCCTAAGTTCAATCCCTTCCTTAGAGCCTGGGATTGATCCGGATAGAATGGGGAGGCTTGCGTTTGCGGCTTCCCCATTCACTCGGGTGTTCTGGAACACCTACCTCTGCGTAGAGCGCGCGCAAATGTGGTCTTGATGGGCATCCACGCGAAATGGTGCCTAGTTTTTGCAGCCGTTCTTATCGCATGTGATGCGTTTAGTCGTATTCACCCAATGGCCGGGGTTATCATTGGTGTTATAACCACACCCAGTCGTTCCCCCTTTTGACCCAGCATGGACTATTCCGGTAGGCGTATGTTCGACAGCCATAATCAGACCTTTCTTCCCCCTAGGGAATCGTTACGTGGTTACATATAAAACCTACTATACGTAGGTGGTATATAGTCAATACATCTCAAGTTAAATTAGACCAGTCTAATATACATGAGACTACCATCAACACCGGGCTCTGATATTCAGGGGTTTGCCGATCTTGGCTCCGTTCAGCCTTTTAGGGCTCAGTATTGAGCCAGATCTCTGACTATTATTTCCAAAAAAACATCAAAAAAAATACAAAAATAATTCAAATATACGATATTTTCTTATAAATATAAATGATACTAAAAAGTATCATATTCATTAAATTAATAATACTATTATAAAAAGGATAAAAAATGGAAATAGCAATAATAATATTCATAATTATCATCGTTCGCTTAGAAATAAACATTTATATACAATAGTTCTTGTTTAGCGCTCTCGGCCCAGGCCCAACCCAAGCGCCGACGCTCGGGTGTGCTGGAACGCTTGCCGCACCGCCTGCGTCTCGTCCGGTTTCATGGCCTTCTCAAGGGCCGGATTCCGCTTCAGCTCGTCCCGCACGCCCTTGGTGGCTTGGACGTAGACGGCCCGGTCGAGCGGGATTTTCCCCTTCTGCATGCCTTCAATCGTGCGCAAGGCACCGGCCAGCGGCTTTCCGAGCCGCTTTTCCCGCTCCGCCTCGACCGTCTTGCGGCCGCTGCTGAGCGCGCCTAGCAGCCCCTTTCTCCGGGGCTTTGGCTCTTCGGCGGGGTCATGGTGCCCGGGCAGTCGGTCGCGAATGCTCTCGTAGACGTGCTTCAGGGCTTCGCGCGCACTCTGCAGGAGGCTGTTGGCCTCCCGAATCTCGCGGTTTTCTGCGGCTCTGCCGCTCTCTCTTCCCCGTCGTTTCTGATTGGTCACGGCCGGGCCCTCGTGGATGGTCGGGACCTCTTCCAGGCCAAGCCGCTCATGGCTGCGGTGATCGACGCGCTCGTGGGTCTGAGCCTGTTCCAGCTTCTTGTTGGTCAGCTCGGCCCACTTCTCGCGAACCTCCTCGATCGCGCCGGTCTTCCGGTCGTCGAGTTCCCGCGTCTTGGTGGTGAGCTCGTCGCCCTCGATGCGGCGGGTGGTCGTCAGGATGTGCGCATGGTGGTTGCGCTCATCCCCTTCCCGGCTCGGCTCGTGGATGCAGACATCCACGCCGACGCCGTGCCGTTCAGCGATCCATTCGCCGAACTCGCTCGCCAACTCCTGGCGCTGCGCGGGCGACAACTCGGCCGGTAAGGCGACCTCGTATTCGCGGGCAACGGTCGAGTTCTTTCGGTTCTCGGCCTGCTCTGCCTCGTTCCAGAGGGTCGAGCGGTCGGAGAACCGTCCATCCGCACCTTCGGGGAGGATGATTTGGGAATGCTCGACGCCCTCTTTCCGGGTGTAGTCGTGGCGTTCCCCTGTCCGCTCATCCGTGATGGCGGATCCGCTGCGATAGGCAGCGGCAGCGGTGGCGCTTCGCCCTTGGGAGCGCGACACCGTTTTTACCGAGAGGTGATAGATTGCCAAATCGTCGCCGCGAGGTCTTGGGGTAGGGCCGTCGGCCTAGGGGAGTATCCCCTATTGAGACCGCGCGCAAACGAAGTTTGCATAAGTGCGCCCTTCCCTCTCTTTGATCGGTCGGTTTGTGGACAATTCTCAGAGATTATCGAAGATTATCAGAGTGGGTCTTTTCTTTGTCTTGCGATCGGATCTGGTCTAAAAAATTTTGCGCTGGACCCACGATCACAGGCAACAAAATGAACGAGCTAGAAAAAGCGGAACTGAGACTAAAACAGGCTCAGGAACGCGTGAAAAAGCTTAAGTCACGACAGAAGGAAAAAGATCGGAAAGAGGACACCCGCCGCAAAATCCTTCTCGGGGCCGAATTGCTGAATCTGGTTCAGAAGGAACCGCACCATAAAGCGCTCCTGAACCGGCTGATCGATCAGATGCCGGAGCGCAACAAGGCCCTTTTCGCAGATCTGCGGGAGAAGCGCTCATGAGCACGGTCGAGGAAGACGATCCGGACGCCTGGGCCGCCAATACCCTTGAGAGCGTGGAGACGACGAGCCGAGAAACCCTGGAGCTGGTCAAACGCCTCCTGAGCACCGCGCAAACGCGGGCTCAGGCCCCCAGTCTTCGGGCGAGCGACGTATCCCACGCAGTGCGGTCTGAGCTTCACGATCTGCCGGACAAGGTGGCCCGTTCGGTCTACAGCAACGTAGCAGGCCAAATAAGCGGCCTCAGAGAGGCGCTAGCACCTCAGAAGCCATCATTGCATGGGAAGCTTCTTGCAGCCCTCCTAGGGGCGTTTCTGGCCCTCCTAGGGGCGTTTGGTGCGGTGACCTTCGCCCACCCTTCCTTCCTCCTGGCCGATCTGACCTCGACCGCTTGCACGGATTTTGGCGGAATCATCGGATCGACCGGCTCAGAGCCGGTGTGCGTGTTCAACCTGGTCGAATGACCCTCTCCCCCTCCGGGGTGGGTGAATGCCCCCTCTCCAGGGGGCAGAGGGCGGGAGCCCTCGGGGTCCGGCCCGGGCCGATAGGGCCGGTTAACAGCCGGTCCGGTTGGTCTCTGTCGAGTTTTCCGACACAGCTTTCGGAAAACTCGACAGAGATGACGCCATCCTGAGCCAAGATCGATCCGAAAAGTTCGTAGTGTCGGGTGTCGCGTGTCGCGTGTCGCTAAAGCTCCCCGCGACACCCGACACTAGACACTAGGAGGCTAAAAATGGAGGCGCCGGAGGGTATGAATGGAGGCGCCGGAGGGTATGAATGGAGGCGCCGGAGGGTATGAATGGAGGCGCCGGAGGGTATGAATGGAGGCGCCGGAGGGCAAAAATGAGGCGTTGACTATGGAGTCACCTATTTTCTAATCTCCATTAATGAGGCAAATTACAGTGTCATCGAGCGCCATTGCGCTTCAGGCTGAACAGCCGCTTACCCCGGCTATGGTTTCGACCATATGGGAGATTGCATCTGCGCTCGATGAGCAACGGATTCCGGCCCAACCTAGGGATGCTGTTTGGCTAGAAGTGCCCACTGCACGTCTTCGCGGCGAAAACAGTAGGTCGGACAATGTTTGGCTCCGGACGTGTCTAGAACGCTTAACCGGCGTCAAGCTGTCAGGAGAATACCACGGAGACCCCTGGGGGGCCGTAGTATTGGCAGAGTGGCACCTGATCGAGGGAGGAAGCATTGCACGATTGCTGCTACCTCCAGCAGGTATTCAAGCCCTACGCTCTCCCAGCCACTTCACAAAAATAGAGGCTCACGCAGCCCATAGCCTCACAGGACACGGACGGCGGCTTTACGCCATCTTGTCCGACAAAAAACGACTTGGACGCCCATACTGGACCTTCTCTGTCGATGAACTTCGGGCCCTGATGGGCGTATCGACGCAAAAGTCCTATGAGGTCTGGGGGCAATTTAGCCGGTGGGTGCTTAAACCTGCGGTTGCCGCGATCAACGACTACGGCACAGTGACCGTCAAAATGACCCCCGAGAAACGAGGGCGTTCGGTCCATGCAGTCCGCTTCGATTGGCATTGGAAGGCCCCCCACGAGGCGGCCGAGACCGTGGTCGAGAACGAGCGGCACAAATCCGCCCGGAGGAAGCACCAGACGACCACAGACGCGCCCCCGATTCTGCTGGAAGACCACGACCAGTCCAGTGAGGCGCTAAGCTGGTGGAACTCGCTTTCTGACCAGGAACGAGAACGCCGGGCCGACGAGGTCGGCCGCACGTTCGAAGCCGGGGGCAGAATCCTAGAACGGAGACCCCGCGACATCGCTCTGAAAGCCTTTGAGAAGTGGACAGATGCCCAGTGAGCGCCCAGTGGGCATGCCCATGTCTCCCGCCCAAGCTGCCCAGAAGGCTGGCACGTCCCGCAGGACCATCATGCGTGCCATTGAATCCCTTGAACTTACTGCAAAAAGAGACAATCGCAATCGTTGGAAGATCTCCCCTGACGATCTTGTTAAGTGGGCAAATGCCCAGTGGGCGCCCAGTGAGCAAAACACCCCCAAATCCTCCCCAAATGACCACTCCCTAGCTCTAGCTCGGCTGGAGGTCGAGCGGGATGCTCTGAAGGAGCAACTGGAAGAGGCGAAGGCCGATCGGGACCACTGGCGAAGCTTGGCTGAAAAGCTCGCTGAGCGTCCTCGTTTCCGCTGGCCCTGGAGCCGATAGGCTTGCGGCTTTGCTGGTGCCTTCGATATAGTGTCACCAAGTAGCACCTAGTTACACTTACCAGAGATATCCGCCATGCCGACGAAGGCCACGACCAGCGTGAAGCTGGAGCCCGACGTGAAGGAACGGCTTCAACGGTCGTCGAGTTCCCGCGTCTTGGTGGTGAGCTCGTCGCCCTCGATGCGGCGGGTGGTCGTCAGGATGTGCGCATGGTGGTTGCGCTCATCCCCTTCCCGGCTCGGCTCGTGGATGCAGACATCCACGCCGACGCCGTGCCGGTCGGCGATCCATTCGCCGACCATTCTGCGCGTACTCCATGCCGCACAGATGTGGCCCTGATGGTTTTGCACACCCAGTTTCCTAGTTTTTGCAGCCATTCTTGTCTCATGATCTAGAGTTAGGTAAAAAAAAGCTCCGCATATGCGGAGCTTTTTAATTCTCATACGTTCTCTAGATCTCTCATTTTTACCTTTGTGATGAGGTCTCGGACAGTATCAGGATCTACCTCAATCATTTTTATGTAGTTTTGAGAAACTTCATTTGGATTTCCTCTGCCCTTCTGTTCCCAGTTTCGGATATTTGTGAATGATAGGCCAAATTCCTTCGCGAACTCTTGCTGGGATAGGCCGAGCTTCTTCCGCAAAGCGCGAAGCCGATCTCGGAAATATGTTTCCGCACCACCGTCATCTCTCCGCTTCGCGATTTCGGTGACACCTTCGGTAATGGCATCACGAAGATCTACATATGTGTTGCTG
>NZ_JBANCG010000024.1:0-7150 GCF_037026715.1 Breoghania sp. JC706 | reverse complement strand
TGAGGCCTACGCCCGTCTCGTGGACAATCCGATCTACACGAAGATGAACATGGAAGGCCGGTCGCTCGGCAGCGATCTGACGCACGGCGGCGATGCCTCGTCCACGGGGGCGAGTGTCGAGAACCTGGTCAAATACTACGAGCGCGGCGCGGTTGCCGAGTATCTGATCGGTGAAAAGAAGCTCTACCGCGCGGCGCGCAAGGCGGGCAAATGGAAGGGGCGTCGCCGTGCGTTCACGGAGGCCGTCGCCTATGCCGCCCGGCGCGGGGATGTGGACCCGAACGGCAACGAGTTCGTGAGCGAAGCCGCGCAACTGGCGCGTCAGAAGATCTTTGATCCCCTTCTGAAACGCATGCAGGAATTGCGCATCCTGCCCCAAGACCTGCACCTCGACACTGCTCTGAGTTACGTGACGCGTGTCTATGACCGGCCAAAGATCATCGCCCGCGCATCCGAGTTCAAGGCGATCGTGCGAAGGCATGTTTCGGGTGCTGTGCGCAAAGCGCAAGAGCGCCAGGAGGAAATCCGCATCGCGCGGACCATCAACAAGGCTACCGATCTGGATGACGAGCTTGCGCGCGCTCACACGCGCCTGAAGAACGTGGAAGGCCGTCTGGAGAAGCGGAAGTCCGTGCGCGCACGAAAGGTCGATTTGATCCGCAAGGAGGAGGGCAAGCGGCTCGACGTGCTGCGAGATCGCGTCCCGCGCTCGGTGCTGGACGTGGCGAAGTCCACGCGCCATGACGACGCGATTATGAAGGATGTGGCGCGGGTTGGCCGCGCGCGCCCGTCGCGCGCCCGGTACCCGATCCTCGGCATCCTGAAGGCGCATGGCGGCGTGCACGCCGATTCCGATCTGGCAGCCGAATTGCGCCATATGGGGGTAACCCACAAGACCGTGCCGGGCCTTCTGCGCAAGGAGAAGGGCTTGCGCGATATCGACAATCTCGTGGCCGGCGAAGACCCGTTGCTTGCACGCATGTCCGACCCAGACAGCGGCTATGTCGATCGAGACGAAGTGCTGGCCGCGATCCGGGACGAGTTGGGCGGCAATCCTCTGCGCGAAGGCGATGAACTGGCGGAAGAGGCGGCTCGGGATGCGCTGGAACAGAATGTCGAGCATTGGCTCGACAGTATCGGGCTATCCCCGAATGCGAGTGTGAAAGAGGTCCGCCAATACCTCGACAATGCGGTCAGGGCGGAACATCAGCTGACGGATCTCGACAAGCGCATTGCCGCTATGAACCGCGACCTGGAGGATTTCGACCGGCTGACCGACGATGTCGCTAAAGAACAGACAATTGCCGGTGCGTCTGCCGACAAGCTGGCGGACGAGTTGAACGAGCTTGAAGCGCGGATCAACGAGGTGCGCCAGTACGCCAATGGCTCCCGGCGCGTGTCGATCCTGGTTGACTATGCCGACGCCCGGAAAGGGCTGGAGCAGGTGAAGGCCCGGCAATCGCGTTTGGGCAAGCGTATAGAGGAGCTGGAGGCCGTTCCCGCAGGCAAGGTCACGCCGGAAATCGCGGCCGAGCTGCGTGCGCTCCGGCACGATAAGATTGGTGTCGATGAGCGAGTTATCAAAGGCGAGGCCAAAGTCGAGAAGCTGAAGCCCTATTTGCCCAAGGATGCCGGGGACGATCTGGATTTCATTTCGCCGGAAGATTTCAACGAGTACGTGAACGAGATCGTCAACTCGATCTATGACAACGTCACGGGCAATGGTCAGGGGGATATGCCGCAATGGCTCACCCCGGCAACGCGAGGCCCGCTTAAAGGGCGCCTGCTCCGTATTCCCGACGTGGAACTGGAAGGCTTCCTCGTCAGCGACATGGACGCCATCACGCGCCACTATGCGCGAACGGCCGGGGCCGAAGTGGAGCTGACCTCGAAATTCGGCCGGGCCGACATGCGGGACCAGTTCAAGGCGCTGGACGACGAGTATCACCAGAAGCTCGATGCGGCCAAAACGGAAGCCGAGCGCAAGAGCCTCACGAAAGCCTTTGAGCGCGACCAGACCAATCTGGCGGCGTTTCGCGACATGATCCGGGGCACATATCGCTCGGCCGAACAGAATTCCAACTGGGGGAGGCTGACGCGGGCTGCATTGACGTTCAATTACATGCGGCTCTTGGGCGGTGTGGCGCTCTCCAGCCTTTCGGATCTGTCGCGTTCCGTCGCCGTGCACGGTGTGCGCGCCACGATGCGGGACGGGGTGCCCATTCTTGTCTCGCGCCTCAAGGCGGCGAAGATCTCCCGGGCCGATGCGCGGGCTCTCGGGGCGGTTACGGAAACCGTATTGCAGAGCCGGCTTGCACAGTTGGCGGAGCTGACGGACCCCTATGCCTACGGCTCCACGTTCGAGCGGTTTCTCTCCAATTCCTCCAACGTGTTTTCGCGGCTGACCTTTCTGGGCGCGTGGAACGACACGATGAAGACCATGGCTGCGGTGATGACGCAAAACCGGATCATGCGGAACGCGCTCCGCCCCGGCGCCATGTCGAGAGAAGAGCGGGCCTATATGGCCTATCTGGGTTTCGATGAGGATATGACGCGTCGCATCGCGGCGCAGTTCCGTACCCACGGCGTGCGGGAGAAAAACGTCTATGGCGCCAATGTCGAAGCCTGGGACGACGATGTCGCGCGCCGGGCCTTCGCCGCGGCGCTGAACAAGGATGTCGATCGGACGATCGTCACGAAAGGTGTGGCCGATACGCCTCTGTGGACGCATTCCAACTGGGGCAAGGTCGTCACGCAATTTCAGTCGTTTGCGCTTGCCAGTCACCAGCGCGTGTTAATTGCGGGTCTGCAGGAGCGCCCGCACCGCCTGGCCGAACAGATGGTGTTTTCGACCGCGCTGGGCATGCTCGTATCGTGGGCGAAGTACAAGGAGCGCGGCGACGACGACCGGGCCGAGCGGCTGCTGGACAATCCGGGCGAGTGGATCGCCAACGGTCTCGATCGCTCCGGGCTGCTGGCAATCCCGTTCCAGATCTCCAACACCATGGACAAGATCGGCGTGAGCCACGCCGGGCCGGTCCCGCTCACCATCACGTCGGCTTTGCAGACGGCGGCGGGGGATCGCGATACCGGCGGCACGGTTTCGCGCTACGCCTCACGCAATTCGATGGGCGCCCTTTTTGGGCCGAGCGTCGGGCTCGTCCAGGATCTGGTGACGATCGCCTCGCAGACCGCAAGGGGCGAGGTCGACAGGCAGGGCGCGAAGGCGATGCTTCGCCTTGTGCCGGGCGGGACGTTGCCCGGCGCCCGCACTCTGCTGAACACAAAGGTCAGACCCGCGCTTGAAAACGCGGTGGAGTGACCACGCTCGATAGAGCAGGGCTCAGCAATCCAATTGATCTTTGCCGTCAGGATGCAAGGCGCTCTTCCGTCTCGATCCGGCGCAACTCGCACTGCTGATTTCCCACTCCTCTTCATCCAATCAGGAAAACAGACATGACAATTCCCGCGTTTACGAGGGGACGGGTTCAGGTCATGGGCGACGGTGTCACCGGCTCCGCCCAGATCGACTTTGTGTTCCACGATGCCGGCGATCTGGCCGTCATCGCAACGGATGCCCAGGGGCGGAATACAGTCTGGACGCACGGCGATCAGTTCACCGTGAGCGGCGGCGCCTTCTCCACCGGCGCGATCCATTTCGATCCGTCGCTTCTCCCCGCCGGCTGCTACCTGACAATCGCGCTCGTCAGCGACTATGCCCAGGGCTACGCGTTCGACGGATCGAAGCTCGATACGGCCGTCATTTCCAATGCGCTCGACAAGATGGCACTGAGTATTCAGGCAGTCGAGGCACGAGCCTCCCGATCGATCGCGGTCCCGGCCACGCAGGAAGGGGAACTTCCCTTGCTGGAAGTCCCGACGAGCTGGCCGAAGGGGCATGTCGCGCGAATGGGGGCGGGCGCACGTCTTGAAACCGTCGCCTATGATCCGGAAACCCTTGCGGGCCAGATGACCTCCGCGGCGGGCTCCGCCAGAGCCGCGGCGAACTCGGAACGCAACGCGGCAGCCGACGCGGCGGGGGCTTTGACGGCCCGACGCGGTGCGGAAGCGGCGGAAGAAAAGGCGATTGCCGCACGGCAAGACGCTCAGAGGTTTGCTGCACGGGCCGAAAGTACGGTGGGGGCGCCGGCAAGGCTTATCTCGGTCGCGCCTTTTGGCGGGATCGGTTCGACCAACGTGCAGGCGGCGCTGGAAGCGCTTGACCAGAAGAAGGCCCCGGCCGGTGGCGTCGCCGGCAACTGGTCGGTTGGCGGAACGATCACGAGCGGCGGCGATCTCGTCCTGCGGCGGACGGAAGGCAATACCCGCGTGCGGGCGATTGCGGAGGAGGGCAGCGCGTTCATTGACGCGGACGCCCCGTCCGGCTGGAGCGCGATGTTCCGCTGGCTGACGGGAGGCGTCAATCGCTGGTCACTGCATGCCAACGCGAACGCCGAGACCGGAGACGATACCGGCTCCAATCTCTCCCTGTCCTCCTATCACGACGACGGCACCGCATCGGCAACGATCTTCGCGGTGGATCGCGCAAGCCATGTCATGCGCATCTACTCGGAGCTTCAGGTGCCCGGTCAGGAAGTGGGCGACAATTCCCTGCGAACGGCGAACACGGCCTATGTGGCGGCCGCTCAGGACGCGATCCTGTGGGTGCGTGATGAACGGCCGAGCGGCGAGAAGGGCGGCTATGCGGACGCGACGTTGGCCTGGTTCGCACGGCCGTTGCAGACGATCGAGGTGAACAACATCCCGTCCGCGAGCCTTGCGGAAAATCGGGTGACGCTCCCCGCCGGCACGTATCTCGTTCACGGCGTTGCGGCTACCTATGCGACGCGTTCCACGCAGTTGCGTCTTCAGGACGTGACGAATGGCGTCACGCTTTGCGAGGGCTCCGCCTACTACGCCAGATCAGCAGAAGCCAACTCAGGCACGCTGTGTGTGATCGGGCGTTTCGTGCTCGCCTCCGCCGCATCGCTCGAGTTTCAGCAATACGTCAACACCAACGCCGACCAGGCCCTCGGCGTGTCGGTCAACCACGGTGGACCGGAGACATTCGCCGAGGTCATTTTCCGGAGGATCGCCTGATGAAATACGCCCTGGTCATTGATGGCATCGCCCGCACGATTAGCAAGGTTCCGGTGTGGTCCGTCGCACCGCAAGAGGCGGTGGAGGAGATCGCGGAGATGGGCGCGGATGGGGCGACCATCATTCTGCAACCGGCGCGCGCCGCTGTCGCCGGGGTGATCGCGGACGGCTGGATCGAAGTCGAGGACGACGTGTTCGCGGGCTATGTCCGCCAAGATGACGGGGCGTGGAGCGCGCCGCCGGCGCCCGCGCCGACGCCCGACGAGCTCAAGACTCACCTTGCGTCCATTCGCTTCGATGCGGAAACGGGCGGGCTCACCGTCGACACAATGGAAATTGCGACCGACCGCGACAGTCAGGGCAAGGTTCTGGCGGCGCGGGTGAAAGCCGGTGCGGATGCCGATTTCACGACCACTTGGAAGGCATTGAACGGCTGGTTCGCTCTCAATGCCGCGGCGATCGTCGCCATGTCGGACGCCGTCCTTGCCCATGTCGCTGCGTGCTTCGCCGCGGAAGAAACCGTCGCTCTCGCGATCAATGCCGGCGAGGTCACGACGCGCGCGGCCGTCGATGCCGCATTCGCCGCGGCGCGGGGCGGCTGACCAGCTCCGAAAACACGATCGTTCGTTGCCCGCTTGGAGCGGGCTTTTTTGTGCCTGCACGTATGAGGATTACCCATGTCCTTTCAGAACTACCGCCAGTGCCTGGAATGGGTGCTGGCCTATGAGGGCGGCTACATCAACCACCCGAAAGACCCCGGCGGCGCCACCAATAGGGGCGTCACACAACGGGTCTATACCGCCTATCGCAAACGCCTCGGGCTGCGCACGCAAAGCGTCCGCCACATCACGGCCGACGAGGTCGCCTCGATCTATCGAAGCCAGTATTGGGACGCGGTCAGGGGCGACGGCCTGCCGGCAGGCGTGGAATTCGCGGTGTTTGATTTCGCCGTGAACTCCGGCGTGCGCCGGGCGGTCAAGGCGCTTCAGCGCGCCCTTGGCGTCCGGGCGGACGGGACCATCGGCAACATCACACTTGCCGCAGCCCGTGCCGCCGATCCGGAAGCGCTTGTCTCTGCTGTCTGCAAGCGGCGCATGTCGTTCCTGCATCGGCTTTCCACCTTTGCCACCTTCGGGCGGGGCTGGACGCACCGCGTCGAAGGCTACCGCGCCCGCTTCCAGCCGAATGATACCGGCGTTCTGGACCGCGCGATCCTGCTCGCCCGCGCCGCATCCCGATAAGCCGGGCTCTTTCCTTTCCGACAATCGATCCTTTCCCGCGCCGGCTGGTCCCTGGCTGGCCGTGGGCCTTGTTGTGCTCGATCAGGGGCGATGGAGACTGATATGCGCATTCTCTCTGTGGTTCTGGGGCTTGCGGGCCTCGTCTTTGCTTCCGGTTCGGCCTTCGCCGCGGATGCCGCCTGGATTTCCACCGTGACGGGCTTCTGGTCCGACAACGCGGCGACGATCTGGAGCGTGATCGCCTCGCTCGTGCTCATCGCCAACGCCATCACGGCGGCGACCGCCAGCAAGAGCGATAACAGGTGGTGGGGCTATGTGCTGGCCGTGCTGAACTTCCTGGCCATCAACTTCGGCAAGAACACCAATGCCGACGCGGTGGCGACCATCGGCAACGCCTATGCCTCGAATGCCGCCATCGTTGCCGGACAGGACGACAAGGATGCGGCCTCGGCCGTCTGACCGCTCATGACGTGGCTCAAGATCATTCTGGCCGCGCTCTCGCTGCTCCGGAAGTTCGTCGGGTTCCTGGGAGACAGGCAACTCCTCGACGCCGGGGCAGCCGAGGCGATTGCGGCCCAACTGGAGGCGTCGAGGGATGCCGCGAACAAGGCCGAGGCTGCTTCTGATGCTGCCATTGCCCGGTTTGATGCTTCTGGCGGGTTGCCAGACGACAGCGACCCGAACCTACGGGACTGATGTCTCAGACGCCTGCGGCGATGCGTTGAAGCCGATCCGCTATTCGCGGAACGACACGAGAGAAACCCGGCGCCAGATCGTTGGACTGAACGCGGCGATCGAAAGCCTGTGCA
>NZ_JBANCG010000023.1:0-10078 GCF_037026715.1 Breoghania sp. JC706 | reverse complement strand
ATCCCGGTTTTGGCGCAGGCCTGTTAGGGTTTCCGCCCCACCTCCCCCGCGGAGATAAAACGGACGACAAAGGAGCTGAGCTGATGGATCTGAAAAAGTCGATGCCCTTGAAAAATGGGACATTCAGGACCGTCTCAGCGCATCTGAAGATATCGCCGCCTATCTGGACGCGGTCTTCAAGGACGGCGACCCCAAACTCATGACAGCTGCCCTGGGCGATATCGCCAAGTCGAAGGGGATGGCCAATGTTGCGCGAGAAGCAGGCGTTACCCGCGAAGCGCTCTATCGCGCCCTCAGCAAGACCGGGGACCCGCGTCTATCAACCCTCCTGGGCGTAATGAAGGCCCTAGGTCTGGAAATCAGTGTGAAGCCCTCCACGAGGAACCCGGAGGCAGCATGACCTACAAGGGCTACTCCGCTCGCATCGAATACCACGACAAGGACGGCATCCTGTTCGGACAGATCGCCGTTATTCGCGACGGCGTCGGCTTCGGAGCCGGGAGGAGAATGTCGGGTTTTGGCTTCGAAGATGGCGGATGCGGTCGCTGCACCCGCTTTAGAGCGAGACAGCTTGCCTTGGTAGGGCCGGAGGGAGCGCCCACCATCGCTCAAAAGCCTTAGAAGCTGGGGCTTGAGGAATGGCGCGGGGGGACACAATGTCCCCCTTTATGCATCTGCATTGCATATGACCGATCAGCAAGCAACTGCCGCAAATCGATAATTCCTCGGCAATCTCTATTGGAGCTACAGCCAGTATGCTTTCGAACAGGATGAGATGGGAGAATGACCGGCGCAAACGACCTTGCCTTTTAGGCCCACAGCGATTTTAAGTGACCCGGTGTTTTTCGCGAATGCCTGCTAGAATCAAGAAGGCCGTGTTCGTTGGCGCTGGCCTACCAGAGGGGATGTTAAGTGAACCACGTGAGGAGTCTACGAGCGACTCAAAGCCGCGAGTTCGCCTACTCGGGAAAAACGCTTGAGGAGAGGCTGACAGGGCGCTTTTACACGCCGGAGTTTATTTCAGACATCCTCCTTAGTCAGCTTTTGCCCCTTGTTCACGGGCGGAGCGAGATAAGTGTCATCGATCCGTTCTGTGGTGATGGCCGCCTCATTGCGTGTTTCTTACACAAGGCAAGGGAGCAACTTACGGGGAAGCGCGTGCGTATTTCGCTGTGGGATTGCGACGGGGCCGCAATTGCCATTGCGCGGCAAAATGTCGAATTAGCCTTGGCGGAAAGCGGGATCAGCGGCACCGTGAGCGCGATTTGCGTAGACACTTTCACTGCTGCCTCGCACCATCCTAATTCCTTTGATGTGTGTATTACCAATCCCCCGTGGGAGGCGATTAAGCCCGACCGTCGCGAGCTTGATCAACTCGACCCATCAGAGCGCGAGCGCCTCGTCGTCCAACTCCGCAGCTTCGATACCCGTCTGGCAACGCTCTATCCTCTTTCCCAGCCGACCAGGAAGTTCTCAGGTTGGGGCACTAACCTTGCTCGGGTCGGCACAGAACTCGCTGTCAAGTTGGTGCGCGCAGGGGGCGCTGTGGGTATCGTCTGCCCAGCAGCTCTTTTTGCTGACCAAACCTCAACACCTCTTCGCAAATGGCTTTTCGAAGACGTTTCAATTTCGGAAATGGCTTATTTCCCTGCGGAAGCCCGTTTGTTCGACCGGGTTGATCAACCTTCCGTCTGCTTTAGCGGAACAAGGGGCGAGGCTACATCCGTAATTCGGCTCGACCTCTATGATGGCTCTTGCTCGCTCCATGAGCGAGGTTCGCTTTCCGCTAAGGACATTGCCGGCCAATCTGCATTGACTATTCCGTTTCAAACCGGCTTTAAGGGTCTGCAGATCACTTCGCTTTTCTCCGGCTTGGGATCATTTGGCGACCTCGAGAATGAGGGTCAAGGGCTGTGGGCTGGCCGTGAATTGGACGAGACTGGTCATCAACAGTATCTCACCGATCGGGGCAAGTACCGCTTCATCAAGGGACGTATGATTGGTCGATTCGAGATCGTCGAATGGCCCACATCATTTCTCACCTTAAGCTCACCACCCTTGCCCCAAAGCGTAAATTTTGAGCGGCTTGTCTGGCGGGACGTGTCGCGACCGAACCAAAAAAGGCGTGTTCAGGCGACTATAGTTCCTGGTGAATGGGTCGCAGGTAACTCGCTGCACGTTGCCTATTTCCGTAATAATTGCCCCCTCAAGCTCAGACAACTTCTTGCCATAACCAACTCACTTCCATTCGAGGCACAGGCAAGGTCGTTGCTTTCCACGTCACACGTTTCACTCGGTGTGATCCGCAACGTGAAAATCCCACCGCTTGATACCTCGGCCGATTTGATCCAGCTATGCAACTCCCGACTCGAGGGTGTTGCTGGCGCTGAAGTTCGTTTAGAGGTTGTGGCAGCCAAACTTTACGGGCTTAGCCGAGATTCGTTTGCAGTCATGCTAGATCTATTCCCGAAAATCGATGCCACGGAGCGGGAGGCTATGCTTTCCAACGCCCTCTGGCGAATTTGAATACGATGATCCCTAACCATTACACGCCGTCTCTTAGCGAGCTTGACCTACTTATGGTTCGGGCGATCCCTCCTGGGGGGAATTGGAAGGACATTCCACTAAGCGTCCCCTCGCAAAGGTTGGAGCAAATCCGAGCCAGCTATGCGCGGGGAGAGGGCAGCCGATCGACATATTACGGCAGAATGCGCCATGATGCGCCCGCCCACACGATTTCCACCTACTTCAATCGGCCGGGAAATGGGGCTTTCGTCCACTACGCACAGGACAGAATGATCTCCCAGCGTGAAGCTGCGCGTTTGCAGAGCTTTCCAGACAGTTTCGTTTTCACTGGGAGCAAGGCGGCGATCAATAAGCAGATTGGCAACGCCGTTCCTCCCCTGCTCGCTTTCCAGCTGGCAAGGGCACTCGGGGAACCAGGAGAATTTATCGATCTGTTTGCTGGGGCGGGAGGACTTTCGCAAGGATTCCATTGGGCTGGTTGGCAGCAACTGGTTGCCAACGACATTGATGCGGCGGCGCTCAACACGTACCGGGAAAACCTTGGGGGGCAGACCGTCCTAGGTGACGTCTGCGATAGCGAGGTCTTCAATCAGCTAGTTGCTGCTGCTAGTGCCCACCCAAGAACCTCCCGCCCTCGCTTGGTTTTAGGCGGTCCGCCCTGCCAGGGTTTCTCCACTGCGGGCAACAAGAGGAGCATGGAAGATGAGCGCAACCACCTCTTTAAGAAGTACGCAGAATTCTTGAAGGTCGTCCGACCGGATGGGTTTATTTTTGAGAATGTACCCGGCCTAAAGAGTATGGAGGGCGGGCGCGTACTAACCATGGTCACCACGACACTTGAAGAGGCGGGCTATTCTACGGAGGTGTGGACAGTCAATGCGGAGCAGTTTGCAGTTCCTCAGCGCCGCACCCGCGTTCTCATCTACGGAACTCGGATCGGAGCCTTTCCGCTCACCAGACCACGTGCGGTCACTGCATGGAATTCGGGGGACCTACTAGTACCATCTTCCCCGACGGTTGGGGCCGCTATCTCTGATCTACCGCCCCTCGCTCCCGGAGCGGATGGGAGCGCTTCAGTCTATGCGTCTCCTCCCTCTTCACTGTATCAAAGGCTCATGCGAGGCGAGATCACCGCCTGCGACTTTCTATCAGAGGTTCGGACTGGGAGTAAAAATGGTGCTTGATGTCAGCAATGCGCGCGCTTACGAACGAGCAACCGAGCTGCTCACTGAGTTCAGGCGCGGAGCAGGTGGCCGACGTTACAAGGGCCGATTCGTCCAGATTTTCCTCGGGCTGAAGTTCTTCCAACAAAATATTCCCACAATTCACTCTGGAACATTCGTTACTTCGGAGGTCCTTCAGTCATTTCTTGACGATCTTTACTCTAAAGCCTCACGCCCGCTGAACGAATGCGTTCTATCGCTCTTTGAAGACAATCATCTTGCGCGAACTGGTGTTGTCCCTCCAGGCAGAACTGAGAAGTCCAACATTTGGCGCAACAATCTGCATCTCCAAAAGGGGATAGGATGCTACGCAACCCCGAATGAACTGGACAGCCGAACGTTTCTGGACGAGCCACGCGAAGACTGCCGTCACTTGATTGGCAATTTGGAGGGCGGTCAGTGTGAGCTCTGCCCCACAGAGGCAGTCTACCGTGGAGAAAGTCACAGAAAATGGCTGCGAATTGATCCGGGCGGTAATGGTTTTGCTGCCGTCGACCTCATGAATATTAGCAACTTCGCGCCCTACGTGGCTCCTGGAGGACAGCGGATTCCAGTGGTTCCTCTGATCTATGCTGTCTACCATGATGGTAATCCGGGATTGGCAGTGGGATCGAGATCGTCAGTTAGTGTCGAGGACTTCTGCCTTGACTTCAACATGTCTCAGACCGAATTCGACGCATATTTCGATCAATCGCCCACCAACCCTCTGAACGCTCGCTTTCTTTCGGAATTTCCTACGCTGACATATTTCCCGTCAACACGAGCCATTTCAAGCAGTTCCCTCGGCTCTACCCCTGCTTCAGGACCGAAGGCCCGCCTGGGCTCGCGTACCGCCGCTGCCCCCTTGCCGACACCGGTGCTCACAGGCACGATTGCGTCGCCACCCCGTAGTCATTATGGTTGGGAAGCTGAACAATACGCTTTCGCGGCACTTCAGGATGCGGGCTGGGAAGTTCACGACGTCAGTCGGCAGAGGGTGGGCTACGATCTGCTCGCCAAGAAGGGACGTCGCACCATCTACGTCGAAGTAAAGAGTTCTGTTGGGTACTGCTCTCCCGATTTTACCGCGCGGGAGTGGCAGCAAGCCATTGCCCATGGCGATGATTACATCGCCGCAATAATCGAGAGCTTCAACCCTGGCGGAAGTAACATGATCTACTGGGTCAGCAACCCGGCACTAAACTGCATTCAGGCGGAGACACGGACGGTATCTCATTGCGTACTCCGCTCTTCATGGATGGCAATCGCTAGAGGGCTTGCCGACATCTGAGGTTTCAAAACTCCCGGACTTTGGCGAGTGAGTATCGTCAGGGCGCAGGCGGAGCTACCGTCCATATGCGGGCTGTGCAGAAGCCACGAGAGAGCGCGTCTGATGCCGTACCAGGGCTCTCGTCCAGTGGAATGTAGCTTTAGACTAGCTGTCCAGACTATCAGGTCACCGATAGGGCCTTTGGCTCTGCTAGGTTGAGTTGACGAGCTCCGCATCCTGGTCGCGAAGTTTGGCCGGACCCGCCCTGAAGCGCCTCTAATACAGTCGAAGACTGGATGCCAAAAAATGCAAATTTTTACGAGGGGGCATCTAGCTCCCTTTGGTGCGGCCATCCCCCCATAGGGGGCAGGCAGGACGGACACTACAAAACTGGCATTTGCCATCATCCACCAGCTTGCTGATCCGGTTTTGACATCGCAGAGCAGACATAAGGCGGGTAGGCGGGGGGACTGTCCGCACGGGTATACCTTTGCGGACATCGTTTGTTGTCGCAATTTCACGTCCGTAAGGTTCACATTTTACCACCGGACAGCCGATTTATCGGACACGCCCCTTTCGAACGCACGATCAACCTGGATCGGCGTCCACTCTTGAGACGCCATCGTCGTAAATCCTACGTCCGACTTTAGGGCGCAAAGCGGCCATTGAACGAAAAGCGCCCCACCTGACTTAAGGTCATGATCAGGTGATCGATTCCATGTCCATCTTCACCGTCCAACGGCCTACGCTGCCTTCTCGACCCCCTCAACCTCCACCACCACCCGCAAGCCCGTCTCCAGCGACACACCGACCGTCTGGCTGTTGACGACCTCTACCGTCGCCTCCTGCCCGTCGAGCCATCCCGAGCGGGGCACGATGTGCTCCCCGATCTCGAACTGTCCCGGCGGCAGGCCGCCCCCAAACAGCACCTTTATCTGTAAACTGTCACGCGTCACTTGACGGGTCATGGCGCCGATCCTATCATCTCATCGATGAAGATTGAGAGCATCAGGCACAAGGGGCTGCGGCGTTTCTTTGAAACAGGCAACCCCAAGGGCATTGTCGGCGATACGATGCGGCTACGAAAGATGCTCGCTTTCATCGATGCGGCCGAGAGTTTGGCGGAGCTATCGACGCCGCCAAACTACGGATTTCACGAGTTGACCGGCGATCGCAACGGAACGTGGTCAATGACCGTGACGCGAAACTGGCGGCTGACATTTCGTCTCGACGCAGACAATGCCCTGATCGATATGGATCTGGAGGATTATCATGGCTCTTAGGATGCACCCTTCGATCGCCGTTCATGTCGGAGACTGGCTGAAGACGGAAATCGTCGAGCCGGCGGGGATAAGCGTGACCGCCCTTGCGGAGCATCTCGGCGTGTCCCGACAGGCCCTGAGCGCCCTATTGAATGGCAAGGCAAATCTGTCTGCCGAAATGGCGATCCGCTTCGAAAGAGCATTCGGCGTGAGAGCGGATACGCTTTTGAAGATGCAGACGGCATATGACCTTGCAAACGCCCGTGAGAATGAGGCGAAGATCAAGGTGGAACGCCTGGAGACGGCCGCCTGAGCCCGGTCGCTGGTGGCGCGAAGCCGGACGCCGCGGGGAGCTAAGCCGCCCTCTCTAGAACCTCGGCATCCACCACGATCCGCAAGCCCGTTTCCAGCGACACACCAACCGTCTTGCTGTTGACGACCTCCACAGTCGCCTCCTGCCCGTCCAACCATCCCGAGCGGATGACCACCAGTTCCCCGATCGCGAACTGCACCCGCTGCCGGGCCTTACGGAAGTCGAACATGCCCATGTCCTGGGCCACCTGTAGCGCTTCGACGCGGTCCGCGCGGATTTCCACCGGCCTCCCGTGTGCCGCAATGAACTGCGCAACGCCATCGCATTTCCTCGCCGCTCCGAACGCCAGATCATCGGCCGGGAACGCCACGAACACGTATCCGCTGAACAGCGGCATTTCGATATCCTTCGTCCGCCGCTTGCCGCAGATCACCCGCTTGCGGCGAACCTGCTGCATCGGGCAGAAGGCCTCAATGCCGGCTTCTGCGAGTGAGACAATCGCCCGGCGCTCGCAACGCGGATTGGCCCGGATGACGTACCAGCGCTTTTCCATGCTTCCCCCTGCCCTTATGCCGCCCACTCGATGTACGGCCCTGTTCGTTTGCTGGTCATCTACGCGCCTTTCTCAAGCGATCATACGCGGCTGAAACGGGATGATTTCGGACTTGGGCTTCGAGCGCTCAGCGATGACGGCCCGGACCTCAGTGACGAGCTCTGACGGGATCGCGCAGCCCGGCTTGCCCGGTTCTGGCCCGAGCTTTTCCGCCGGCCATGTGCGGGCACCGGTCAGCGTCTCGAAGACAACGCGCTTGATGCTCTGAGCGGTGTAGGTGCGACCGTTGAGGGTGACTGCCTGTTCCGCGTCCCGACGCTGGGCGGCGTCAGTGCAATCCTGCCAGCGCTTCTGGTTGAGCCAAGTCTGTGTCTGAGCGACGAACTTCGGCGGCTCACCCGACATCTGCGCCGCATACGCCCTCGCCGCTTGGATCATCTGGTCTGGTTCAGCTCCGGCTTTGATGGCCGACTTGAACTTTCTGACGCACGGGTTCTTGGGATTCGGGCCTTCCCGCTTCGGATACGCTTGCCAGAATTCCTCGAACTTCTGATCCAGATCTACCTTCGGCCGAGCGTCCCCCTCGGGGGGATTAAGGGGGGTATTATTCTTATTTGTATTTTTATCGTTGGGCACCTGCTCAACACCTGTTGGAGCCGCCCTCTGTTTTTGCTGCCTTTTTTCGGCTGAAATTTCGCCAGCCCGTTTCTTGTTTTTCAGATTGTCCGCACGGTTTGAAATTTCGAGTTCGGCGCGCGCGTTTGTCAGGCAGTCGCCCCGGATCTCCAGCTTGCCCAGCTCGACGAGCTTTCCCAACACCTTGCGAAACGTGCTCTCGCGCATCCCGCAATAGGTCGACAGACGCAGATAGTGGAGATCGACCGGGCCGTTTTCCTCATAGATACGGCACAGGAGCATCGTGTAGACGCCGACCTCCTGAGGCGACAGCCCGCGCACCCCGTTCATGAAGTCCGCCGGGTAGAAGTTGAAGTAGGGAATGCCGCTCATCGCGCGCCCCCGTTGTCGATGAAGTTGATTGCAATGTCGCAGTAGAGATCGAGCGAGCCTGTTGCCCCGTCGCGGGACTTGGCAACGATCGCCTCAAGGCGGTTCTCGTCGCCGAAGGCGAGCGGCGTTGCATCGCGGATCGCGTAGTATTCCGGCCGGTAGAGGAACACGACGGAATTGGCGTCCTGTTCGATCGAGCCGGACTCGCGAAGGTCGGAGAGCTGCGGCCGGCAGCCCTCGCGCTTCTCCACCTCACGGTTAAGCTGGCAGAGAAGCACAAGCGCGACGCCGAGCCGCTTTGCCATGGCGAGGCAATGGGCCGTGATTTCGGTCAACTCCGCCGTGCGGTTGCCGCGGTAGCGCGCCGAGGGGCGCAACAGGCCCAGATGGTCGAGGAAGATCACGTCGAGCGATTGCCCGCGCCGTTCCCACGTCGTCTTGAGCGCCCGCGCCTTCGCCTCCACCTGGGCGATGGTGACGCCCGGCCGGTCATAGATGCGGATGGGCAGGTCTTTCAGCTCGTAGTGAGCCTCACAGACTGCATTCGCTTCCCTGTCGCTCAGGCCAGCCTTGCGCTTGATCTGCTGATATTCGATCCGGGCCCTGTGCCGGCGGAAGATCTCGTGGGAGGCCATGCGCGCCCACAGATCGGCGGCGGGAACCTCAAGCGAGAAATAGGCGGCACCGAACGGGCTCCCGTCCCTCTTGGGCTTGAGAGCGACCGTGCGCAGCATGGACGATACAGCGAAGGCTGATTTGCCCATGCCGGGCCGGCCGGCCAGCACATAGAGGCAGCCGGGCTGCCAGCAACCGATCTTGCGGTCGAGATCGGCAAAGCCCGTGGACGGGGTTTCCGCCCCCTCCCCCTTGAGCGCTTGCGTCAGATCCTCGATGTACTGCGCACCGATCGTGCCGACATCATCCGGCGAGGCATCCTCAAACGAAATGCTGGCGCGCGCATGGGCTGCGGCGGCGTCTGCATCATCGATGATCTTTGCTATCGAGCCCACGGGCAGATTGGCCGCGTGGTATTTCAGCGTGTCGGCCGCTTGCATCAGTTCGCGACGTGTCGCCAGTTCCACGATGGCGCGGCCGTAGTCGGCCACGACGACATTCGAAGCGGCATTCCCGACGAGGCGGACCAGATAGCGGGCCTTTTCCTCGCCGTTCGGCGGCTCGATCGTCAGACCGTGCTTGACCGATACCGGGCTGGCGACGCGGCCTTCCGCGCACAGGTCGCGGATGATCCGATAGATCTCCGCATGGCACGGCACATAGAAATGTTCGGGCTCAAGGAAGCCGGAAACGAGGTTCAGGCCCTCATTGTCGAGCAGGAGAGCACCGAGGATCTGGTGTTCGGCTTCGACGTTGAAGGGTTCCTGGAGGATGACGGGGGCGTTCATGGCGCCCTCACTTCGGCTCGAAGTATTTACAGGCGTGGGCATTGACGGGCACAGGCGGGGCGCCCTTGAGCCCAAGCTGACGGGTTTTCGCACAAGGGAAAGCCCGGGGCTCTTCCGTAAGCCGGGAATATGTTCTGTTGGCAGACATTCCGTGAAACCGGCACTGCCGGCATAATTTGTCTGCCATGGCCCCGCCGAAATGCGCCATGCCCGCAAAGGTCAGTGCGGGATCTCCGCTGTCCACGGTGATTTCGCCGGTCAGGCATGCGGTCGCGTTGAGAGGAATGGCCTTGGTCATGCCGCAGCCTCCTCGTCATCGTCCTCGCAGATTGTGGCACCGGAAATGATGGCGATGGCATCGGAGAGCTTGCGCTGGACAGCGCCGAGAACCCGAAGGCACGTCTCGCGCTCTGCCCGTGTGAGCTTTCCGTCCTCATAGGCATCAAGGACAGCCTCGCAGGCGGCGCCGGCTTCTTTCATGAGCTGGCCGACCGTGTGAACGGCAGTGTCTTTCGGGGCGCTCTCCGGCAGGCGTTCAAGC
>NZ_JBANCG010000022.1:0-10685 GCF_037026715.1 Breoghania sp. JC706 | reverse complement strand
ACTTCCAGTGGTTCAAGCGCAGCGTCTCAAACCTCCACCTCTGGTGGAGGTCACTGACTTCATGCGTCCGGTCGGCCGCCCGCTTCCTCCCGCTCGCGCGCATAGGCATAGGTGATAGTCACCACAGAGAGCAGCAGGATCGTTAGGACCATCTGTTCCAGCCCCAGCAGTAGCACGAGTTGCAGGCCAACGACCAGTTGCGGAAGGATCGCGCTGAACAATGTCATGACGAATAAGAACAAAATACTAAGCAAGAGGAAGGGGATGAACAGCACGGTAAACGCGAAAACCATCGCCCAGCCGAATCCCTTGCCGAACTGAAGGGCTCGGAAGGGTCCCAGGGGTTGATCGACAGCGGCGGCGGGCAACATCAATCCGGCGCGCGCGAAGAAGGGGGCTGTGAAGACAAGCCCGATCAGGAAAAGCACGTCGAAGACAGTGATGGCGTCGTTGCTGATGGTGAAACCGAATGCGATTAACACCACAAATCCAATCATCAGGCCGACGGCGGCCAGTACCGCCAGCATGAAGAGGCAGAACAGCAGTGAATAGAGGAAGTATCGCCATTCCGGACGTCCAAAGCGCAGATGGATTGTGGCGGGGCGCTCGCCTAGAAGTGCGAAACGGTGCCAGGCGACAGCGACCGACGAGGCTGCGATGAGCTGGACGACAGCGCTCGTGAGCGAGAAGAATACGAAATCGGCCGAATCTTGCATCATCGGCTGATCGTTCATCTCCCAGGGATCGAAACCGGCCATCTGGGCGATGAAATCGAAGATAAACAGGATAGCAGTCCACGCCCCGGCCGCCTTGATGAGATTTTCGAAGTTCGAAAAGCACAGCAGCACGCTGCCCTTGAGAATGGCCTTGAACATGATGCCCCCTGAAAATTCATTTCTGCGCATTTCTTCATAGAGGGCGGGCGGGGAGGTGACAAACGGGTTTCGGGGCGTGGGCATGCGTGAGATTCGGGTGGCGGTCTTGCCGAGGTCTCTCATCCGTCATTGCCCGGCCTTCGCCGGGCAATCCATTGACGTTACTGAACGAGGAAACGTCGCAGGGGGGCCCTTCTGTCGCCACCCGCGATAGATCACCCGGACTGCGCCGACTGATGACGGTAGAGAGAGTGGTGCGGCGTTGGCGCGCGATCCCTGCAGTCCCCACGGGTCCATCGGCCGCGAACAACTTTTCTGCATGCAGGTGATTCCACGAACGCGCCGCTTGCTCTAGCGTGTGGCCCGACACTCATCGGGAGATTTCCATGCTCTTTGCCCTCATGTGCACTGACAAGCCGGGCCATCTGCAGGTGCGGCTCGACACTCGCCCCGATCATCTGGCCTTTCTCGAAAGTCTCGGCGATGCGCTGAAATTCGCCGGTCCCTTTCTCGGCGAGGACGGCAAGCCGTGCGGATCGATGGTCATGGTGGAGGCGGCGGACGAGGATGCCGCGCTCGCCATCGCCGACCGCGACCCTTATGCGAAGGCCGGGCTTTTCTCGGCGGTGGAGGCCCGGCCCTGGGTCTGGGCCGTCAAGAACCCGGAGGCGTAAGACGTGGCGTACTGGCTCTTCAAGTCGGAACCGTTCAAATGGTCCTGGGACATGCAGAAGGCCCGGGGCGAGGCGGGCGAGCAGTGGGACGGGGTCCGCAACTACCAGGCCCGCAACAATATGCGGGCCATGAAGATCGGCGACAAAGGCTTCTTCTATCACTCCAACGAGGGCAAGGAGGTCGTCGGCATCGTCGAGGTCTGCGCGCTCGCCCATCCTGACAGCACCACGGATGATCCGCGCTGGGAATGCGTGGACATCAAGGCCGTGTGCGACATGCCGAAACCGGTGACGCTCGCCGACGTGAAGGCCGAGCCACGACTGGCGAAGATGTCGCTCGTCACCTCCATGCGGTTGTCGGTGCAGCCTGTCACAGAGGAGGAGTGGAAGATCGTCTGCGAGATGGGTGGATTGAAGGAGCTGCCTTGACGACAGCCCAGGAGGACATTTCCAGCGCTGCCCGAGGCGCCTTGCGCGATGACGAGGGTCGTCGTGCCTTTATCCGCGCCAACACAACGCTTCTTCCGGTGCCGCATGCGCCGGAAATCTCGCTTCATCTGGCACACGAGGCAATAGACCTGTGGACCCGGACGGAAGAAGAACTGTCGGAGATCGGTCTGCCGCCACCTTTCTGGGCCTTTGCCTGGGCCGGTGGGCAGGCGCTTGCGCGCCACATTCTCGATACGCCCGAACTGGTGCGCGGCAAGCGCGTCTACGACTTTGCATCCGGCTCGGGGCTCGTGGCGATTGCGGCACGGCGCGCCGGGGCTGCCTGCGTGACCGCCAGCGACATCGACCCCTTCGCGGTATCCGCCATTTCGCTCAATGCGGCCGCGAATGAGGTCGAGGTTGCCGTTGAGGGCCGCGATGTGACCATTGAAGCGCCTCCTGCCTGCGATCTGCTGGTGTGCGGCGATGTGTTCTATGAGAAGCCCATGGCGGAGAAGGTGCTGGCGTGGGCAGACCGGGTGCGCGAGACGGGGGCCCTTGTTCTGGTCGGCGATCCCGGTCGCTCTTATCTCCCGCGCGAGCGGCTTGAGTTGCTTGCCGTTTTCGAAGTCCCCGTGACGCGTGCCCTGGAGGATTCGGAGATCAAGCGAACCGGTGTCTACCGGCTCAAGGCGCCGGCTGCCGGATAGCAGCCGCGTAAGGTGGTGGCATTGCGGCTCAAAAAAAGTGCGTGACCGGGACTTGCGCAGCGGGGCGCCGCAGCGTGAAATGCCCGCTTTCACGGGTCGCCCGTGCCAACCAGTACCGAGGATCCCCATGCCGATCGTCAACCGTTTCGCAGAACTCGCCGATGAGATCACCGCCTGGCGTCGTGACCTGCACAACAATCCCGAATTGCTCTACGACACGGTGCGCACGTCGGCGATGGTTGCCGGGAAGCTTCAGGAGTTCGGGGTCGACGAGGTCGTGACGGGCGTCGGCAAGACCGGTGTTGTCGGCGTGATCAAGGGGCGCAATGGCGGGGCTGGCAAGACGATCGGTCTGCGCGCCGACATGGACGCGCTGCCGATCGAGGAGGAAACCGGCAAGCCTTACGCTTCCCAGGTTTCCGGCAAGATGCATGCCTGCGGTCACGATGGGCATACCGCCATGCTGCTCGGCGCCGCAAAGTACCTCGCCGAGACCCGCAACTTCGACGGTACGGCCATCATGATCTTCCAGCCGGCGGAAGAAGGCGGCGCCGGCGCGCAAGCCATGATCGATGACGGCCTGATGACCCGGTGGGGGATCGAAGAAGTCTACGGCATGCACAACTATCCCGGCTTGCCGGTCGGCGAATTCGCGATGCGCCCGGGCGGCATCATGGCGGCGGCCGACATGTACGAGATCGTCATCACCGGGCGCGGCGGCCACGCGGCCAAGCCGCAGGAGACGGTCGATCCGATCGTCATTGGCTCCTCTCTTGTCCTCGCGCTTCAGACCATCGTGTCGCGCAATGTGGATCCGATGAACCAGGCCGTCGTTTCGGTCACGCAACTTGTGGCGGGGACCGCCTACAACATCATTCCCGAGCGCGTGATTCTGCGGGGAACCGTGCGCACGCTGAGCCCCGAGGTGCGCGATCAGGTCGAGGCCCGGATGCAGGAACTCGTCCCCTCCATCGCAAAGGGTTTTGGCGGCAGCGCGACCCTTGATTACCGCCGCAACTATCCGGTGACGGTGAACGACGCCGAGCGGGCCGGCTTTGCCGCCGAGGTCGCCAAGGCCGTCGCCGGAGAGGGGAAGGTCGATCCGGATTGCGTGCCGATGATGGCCGGCGAGGATTTCTCCTTCATGCTGGAGGAGCGGCCGGGGGCCTATATCTTCATCGGCAACGGCGCCTCCGCGGACCTGCATCATCCCCGTTACGATTTCGATGATGCGGCCATTCCCTTCGGTTGCTCCTACTGGGTGAAGCTGGTGGAAAAGGCGATGCCCATCGCGGGGTAGACGGGGAGCGTGTCGCGGCGGCGGGAACCGAACCTATTTCGTCCCGCCGAGCGCGCGATAGATCTTCGTGCCCGGACGCCCCGTGGGTTCCATCCCGTGACGGATCTCCGCCTTGCGAATGGCATCCTGCGTGAGGGGGCCGATCAGGCCGTCTGGTTGTCCGATATTGTAGCCGTTGACCATCAGTCGTCTTTGCAGGTCGAGGCGCTGCGCGCGCGACAGGCCCGGATCGTCTGTCGGCCATCTCGCTTCCAGCGGGCCGTGGCCGCGCAGGCGGTCCGACAGGTGGCCGATGGCGAGCGCGTAGGATTCCGCGACATTGTAGGAATAGAGCGCGTCGAAGTTGCTGGTCACCAGGAACGCCGGGCCGTTGCGGCCCGCCGGCAGCAACAGGCCAGCGGAATAATCGCCCTTCAGCCGGGCCCCGTTGATATGGGTGATACCGCGCCTTGCCCAGCTTTCGAGCGTGGCCCGTTTCCGGCGCCCCGACGGGCCGTCGTAGCCCTTGGGCAGACGGACTTCGAAGCCCCAGGGCAGGCGGTTGTTCCAGCCGGCCTTCTTCAGGTAGTTGGCGGCGGATGCCAGCGCGTCCGCGCTGGAGTTGACGAGGTCCTTGTGCCCGTCGCCATCGAAATCGACCGCGAGACGGCGGTAGGTCGAGGGCATGAACTGCGTCTGGCCGAAGGCGCCGGCCCAGGAACCGTTGAGATCCTTCAGGCGGATGTCGCCATCCGCCACGATCTTCAGTGCCGCGATCAGCTCGCCCTTGAAATAGTCCGCCCGTCGGCCTGAAAGGCAGATGACGTTGGCAAGCGCATGCGGAATGAAGAAGTCGCCCTTCTTGCGGCCGTAATCGGTCTCGACGCCCCAGAGCGCTGCGACGATGTACTGGTCGACGCCGATGCGTTTCTGGACCTGGGCAAGCGTCGTCCTGTGACGTTTCATCTGGGCGCGGCCGTCCTGAATACGCTCCAGATCGACCAGAAAGGCCATATAGTCCCAGATCTCGGTCTTGTATTCCGGCTGGGTGCGCGAGAAGCGAACGGCCTTCTCGTCATAGGCAACATTGGCGAGCGCCCGCCCGGTGATCGAATCCGGTATTCCGGCGCGCTCCGCATCGCGGCGCAGGCCCTCCACGCATGATTTGAGCGAGGCGGCCGCGGCCGGAAACGTCGCCATCGTGACGGCGATGAGCGCGGCCGCCATCCTCCCCGCAATGCGTGTCCTGGTCATGTTGCTGTAATCCCCCCGAAGGCGCCGATCCTGGAGCGGGGAGAATCGTATGTCATTGCGGCGTTACGGCGGCATTCCGTTGCCGCCTTGCCGTTGCCGTCTTGCCTCGGCCGCTCGCTCACATCGTTTGCGGCAACCACAACACGATCGCGGGGAAGGCGACGAGAAGCGCCAGGCGAAAAACATCGATCAGCACGAAGGGCAGGACGCCCCTAAAGATGCCGAAGAGGTTTGTGTCCGGCGCGATCGAATTGATGACAAAGACGTTCATGCCGACCGGCGGGGTGATGAGGCCGAGTTCCACCGTCATGACGATGATGATGCCGAACCAGATCGGATCGAAGCCGAGCTGGGTGACGACGGGAAAGACAATCGGTACCAGCAGAATGATCATCGCCATGGCATCGAGAATGCAGCCCAGCACGACGAAGAACGCGAGGATGACGACGAGGGTGCCATAGTTGCCGAGATCGAGGCCGATCAGGAACGAGGTGATCTTCTGCGGCGTCTGGGTGATGGTGAGGAAATAGCCGAAGAGGAGGGCGCCGATCAGCACGGTGAAGATAGCGACCGTGGTCCTCAGCGCCTCTATCAGGCAGTGCATCAGCGAGCGGGCGTTGAGGCGGCCGCGCAGCACGCCGATGAGCCCGGTGATGAAGGCGCCGGCGGCTGCGGCTTCGGTGGGCGTAACGGCGCCGGCATAGATGCCGCCGATGATCGCCACGAAGAGGAGAATGACAGCCCAGATCCCGCGGATGGAGGCGAAGCGCTCCGACCAGCTGACGGAATTGCCGGCAGGCAGGCTGCTGCCATAGGCGAGCCTCACAGTCGCCATGTAGAGGAAGACGGCAAGAAGGCCGGGAATGATGCCCGCCACGAAAAGCTTGCCGACGTCCTGCTCCGTGATGAACCCGTAGATGACGAGAACGACGGAGGGCGGGATCAGGATGCCCAGCGTGCCGCCGGCGGCGATGACGCCCGTTGCGACGTCGTCGGAATAGCCGAAGCGGCGCATCTCGGGCAGGGCGATCTTGCTCATCGTGGCGGCCGTCGCCACGGAGGATCCGCAGATCGCCGCAAAGCCGGAACAGGCGCCGATGGTGGCCAGCGCCAGTCCGCCGCGATAGCGGCCGAGCCAGGCCTGACCGGCTCGGAACAGCTCACCCGACATGCCCGAATTGGTCGCCAGAACGCCCATCAGGATGAACATCGGGATGAGGGTGAGATTGAAGTCGGTGACCGTGCGCGCGGGAGAAATGGCAAGCAGGTTGAGCCCGGTCTCCAGTCGCGTCATGGCAGCAAAACCGCCAACGCCGACGAGCCCCATCGCGACGCCCACAGGGACGCGCAACGCGATCATGGCAAAGAGGGCGATGAAGCCTGCAAGGGCGACGAAATCGGCGGGGCTCATCGGGCGTCTTCCTTCGTTTCGTCGTCCAATCGCTCGTAATGTTCCAGGCCTCTTCGCGGATCGACCAGCATCAGCACGATGCGCAGGAACACCGTGAGGACGGAGGCCGTCACGCCCAGCCACATCAGGGCGAAGAACGGCCAGAGCGGCATGCGCAGGTCGGAGGTGACCTGTGCGGAGGCGTAGTAGCTCTGCACCCGCGACAACAGCATCCATGCGAAAAGGCAGCTGAATACGAGCAGGACCAGCCACGCGAAGATGTCGATCCAGCGCCGGATCCGCGCGGGCAGGATTTCCGCCAGCAGGTCCACCTTGATGTGGGAGCCGCGGTAGCCGACGCTTGCGAGGCCCCACAGCACGGCAACACCCATCATGAGACGGGAAACGTCGAAGGCATCGGGGATCGGCATGGAGAGCACATAGCGGCCGATGGCAGAGGCGGTGACAATAATGGTGATTGCGGCCAGGAACAGGCCGGCGATCTGCTCGATCCGCGTGGAGATCCGTTCGAGCCGGGCCGGCAAGGTGAGAACCGGTGATTTCATGGATGCGTACTCGTGGCTGGAAAGGCGGTCGTCGTGCCCCGGGCGCGATGTTCGACGCAAGGCTCGTCAGCGGCAACGACGGCGGCAGGTGCAAGGTCGGGGGATGCGTGGGGGAGTCATCTGCCGACTGTCGGCGTCGCGGGGCGCCTGTCCCGGCCACATGGCGCCGGATATACGTGTGCGGTCGTCCTTCGTCTGCCGGCTTTTCGCCGGAACGGCCATGTCGTCTGCATCCGCTGTCCTCCCAGGGAGCCGATCCTGTTCACGTCCTCTCGGATCGTTGCTCCAAATTCCCTGCCTGAATGCGGGGCCGGGCGCATGGGCGATTTCCGCTCTGTCCCGATCCGCTCCAGTCCGCGCGCCCGCCTGTTGTCAGGTGCGCTGTTTCCTTTTCCGCCTTCATGGTGGCGCGGGCTCCTCTTCCCACCCCCTCGCGCGTGCGTCTAAGGGCAAGGCCTCCACCGGCGAATGGAACACATGTTAACAGCATGACGGCGGGCGCGGGCAAGCGATACGTGTTGTTTTGTTCAATGCAAGAACAGTATTTTCGATTTACAATCGAGCGAAAACGGGCAAGGGATGGGGCTGCGACGGCGGCAACCCGCCGGCGGAAAAGCCTTGATGATCGGGAGAGAGATGCCAGATGGCGAAGATTGGGGTGGCCGGGAAGGCCGAAACGGAAAGCGGTCCGCTCACCATTCATGTCGAGGACGGGATCGCACACCTGACCTTGCAGCGCCCGGACAAGCGCAACGCCCTCAATGATGTCCTGATCGAGGAACTCAGAGCCTTTTTCGCTGCGCCGCCGGAAGGCGTCGCCGTTGCGCTGCTGTCCGGCTCGGGCGGACATTTCTCCGCCGGCCTCGATTTGTCGGAGCACGTGTCGCGCCCGGCACCGGAAGTGATGAAGCACTCTCGTCACTGGCATTCGGTAATGGACATGATCCAGTTCGGAGGGCTTCCGGTCGTGGCGGCACTTGAGGGGGCTGTCATGGGCGGCGGGCTGGAACTCGCCGCAGCCGCGCATGTGCGGGTGGCGGATCCGTCTACGATCTTCCAGCTTCCCGAGGGGCGGCGCGGGATCTTTGTCGGGGGCGGCGCCTCGGTGCGCATTGGTCGGATTCTCGGGCCGGATCGCATGGTGGAAATGATGCTGACGGGTCGCAAGTACGGGGCAGAGGAGGGGCTGGCCCTCGGGCTTGCCCATTACCTGAGCGAACCGGGCGGGGCCCGCGATCAGGCGCTGTCGCTGGCGCGCACCATTGCCGGCAATGCGCCGCTGTCGAACTACATCGTCATCCAGGCGCTGTCGCGTATCGACGATATGTCGCGCGGGGACGGGCTTTTTGCCGAAAGCCTGTGTGCCGCGCTGTCTCAGACGAGCGACGACGCGCGCGAGGGTCTCAAGGCCTTCCTCGAAAAGCGTCAGCCGCGGTTCGGTTGACGATACGGCAACGAAAGTGACGACATGGCAACGAAAGACCGGAAGACGGTGATGACGGACAAGGTGCAGGTGGAGAAGATCGATACGTCGGGCGAGATCGATCCCGGTGTGCTTTCCAGTTTCATCGGATACGCGATGAAGCGCACCTACATGACCATTCATTCCGATTTCGTGGCGAGCCTCGAACACCTGGGCCTGAGGCCCGGGACGTTTTCCGCACTCACCATCATCGTCGACAATCCGGATATCAGTCAGAGCCAGCTTGCCCGCGCGCTTGCCATCGAACGCTCCGGGGTGGTGCTGATCGTCGATCATCTGGAAGACCGCGAACTCATCGGCCGGCACCGCGTGCCGGGCGACCGCCGGGCCTATGCGCTGCGGGCGACCCTTGCGGGACGACGTTTGCGCGATGCCGCCGTCGAGGCCATCCGCAAGCACGAGGCGCGGGTTCTCGGATCTCTGACCGGTTCGGAACAGGCGACGTTGCGCAATCTGCTTGCCCGCATCATGTGACGGCCGTCGCCGGGCGTCTGGGCTCCGGGCAGGTCTGGACGGCGGACCCCGATGAACATTCTCCATCAAAATTGTTAACTGCCAGAACAGAATTCGCTAGAGTGGCGGTGGGATCCTGCGCGGGGAGGCGCGGGGTCCGCGGGACAGGCGCATCATGCGCCGGACGGCCCGTATATTTGGGAGGATGACATTATGAACATGCGGATCGTGCGCGCCGGTATTGCCGGCGCCGCGCTCATCGGGTTCGTCCACGCGGCAAATGCCCAGGACGTGACGCTCAAGCTGCATCAGATGCTGCCGCCGCAGGCCGATATTCCGGCCAAGGTACTGAAACCGTGGGCCGACAAGATCGAGGCCGAATCCGGCGGGCGCATCAAGGTCCAGCATTTCCCGGCGATGCAGCTCGGCGGCAAGCCGCCCGCGCTCTACGATCAGGTCAAGGACGGCGTGGTCGAACTGACCTGGACGCTGTCCGGGTATGCGCCGGGTCGCTTTGCGAAATCGGAGACGTTCGAGCTTCCCTTCATGACGGCGCAGAGCGCGGAAGCAACGTCTGCGGCCGCCTGGGAGTTCTATGAAAAGCATCTTCGCGACGAATATGCTGACACGCATGTCCTCGCGGTCCACGTTCATGGGCCGGGAGTGCTTCATATGCGCGGCAAAGCGGTCACGAAGCTGGAGGACATCAAGGGCAAGCGTCTGCGTGGCCCGTCCCGGATCGTCAACGACCTGCTTGCGCGCTTGGGCGCATCGCCTGTCGGCATGCCCGTGACCGCGGCGCCGGAAGCCCTGTCGAAAGGCGTCATCGATGGCACCGTCATTCCCTGGGAGGTGACCCGGCCGCTGCGCATCACCGAACTCGTCGACAGCCACACCGAATTTGCGGGGCCGCGCGGCCTCTACACGGCCTTCTTCGTTTTTGCGATGAACAAGGACGCCTACGACGGGCTGCCCGACGATCTGAAGAAGGTGATCGACGACAATTCCGGCCTGGAATTGTCGCGGCAGTTCGGTCGTGTGATGGACGAGGGCGACGCGCACGGGCGGGAATTGGCGGTCAAGCGGGGCAATGAGATCGTCACGCTCGACCCTGAAGAGGTGGGACGCTGGAAAACCGCCTCCGAGCCTGTCGTTGCAGATTGGGTGAAGGCGATGGACGGCAAGGGCTTCGACGGGCAGGCGCTGATTGACGATGCCCGATCGATGATCGCCAAATACGCCGATCAATAGGGTTGGCCGCTGATCGATGATGTGAGTGCCCCGCGCGGTGTCGCGGGGCGCTCTCGCCGGTCGGAGAGAATGGTGAATAATTAAGCAGGCATCAATTGCGTGCAGGAAATTCCCTGGCCCCCGGCTGGCCGTGAAATCCGGACCACGGCGGGTGTCATCGTCGGTGAGGCTCTCGCATAATCCACAGACGACGATCGGTGCGCTCAGCGCGAAAATGGCTTGAAATGGCCGAAGCCGTACCGTCATTTCCACAAAAGTATGGTTAATCAAATCATAAGATTTGAAGCGCGCTCGCTTGCTTGAATTTTTTATGACGAAAGC
>NZ_JBANCG010000021.1:0-11257 GCF_037026715.1 Breoghania sp. JC706 | reverse complement strand
CCTCGAACGCCTGCCGGAGAGCGCCCCGAAGGACACTGCCGTTCACACGGTTGGCCAGCTCATGAAGGAGGCCGGCGTCGCCTGTGCGGCTGTCCTCGATGCCTATGAGGACGGAAAGTTGACGCGGGCAGAGCGCGAGACGTGCCTTCGGGTTCTCGGCGCCGTCCAGCGCAAGCTCTCCGATGCCATCGCCATCATTTCCGGCGCCGCAATCTGCGAGGACGATGACGAGGAGGCTGCGGCATGACCAAGGCCATTCCTCTCAACGCGACCGCATGCCTGACCGGCGAAATCACCGTGGACAGCGGAGATCCCACACTGACCTTTGCGGGCATGGCGCATTTCGGCGGGGCCATGGCAGACAAATTGTGCCGGCAGTGCCGGTTCCACGGAATGTCTGCCAACAGAACATATTCCCGGCTTACGGAAGAGCCCCGGGCTTTCCCTTGTGCGAAAACCCGTCAGCTTGGGCTCAAGGGCGCCCCGCCTGTGCCCGTCAATGCGCACGCCTGTAAATACTTCGAGCCGAAGTGAGGGCGCCATGAACGCCCCCGTCATCCTTCAAGAGCCCTTCAACGTCGAAGCCGAACACCAGATCCTCGGCGCTCTCCTGCTCGACAATGAGGGCCTGAACCTCGTTTCCGGCTTCCTTGAGCCCGAACACTTCTATGTGCCGTGCCATGCGGAGATCTATCGGATCATCCGCGATCTGTGCGCGGAGGGCCGCGTTGCCAGCCCCGTATCGGTCAAGCAAGGTCTGACGATCGAGCCCCCGAACGGCGAGGAAAAGGCCCGCTATCTGGTCCGGCTCGTCGGGAATGCCGCTTCGAATGTCGTCGTGGCCGACTACGGCCGGGCCATCGTGGAACTGGCGACGCGCCGCGAGCTGATGCAAGCGGCCGACACCCTCAAATACCACGCGGCCAATCTGCCCGTGGGCTCGATCGCAAAGATCATCGATGACGCGGACGCCGCCGCAGCCCATGCGCGCGCCAGCATTTCGTTTGAGGATGCCTCGCCGGATGATGTCGGCACGATCGGCGCCCAATACATCGAGGATCTGACACAGGCCCTCAAAGGGGAGGGCGCTGAAACCCCGTCCACGGGCTTTGCCGATCTCGACCGCAAGATTGGGTGCTGGCAACCCGGCTGCCTCTATGTGCTGGCCGGCCGGCCCGGCATGGGCAAATCGGCCTTCGCCGTCTCCTCCATGCTGCACACGGTCGCTCTCAAGCCCAAGAGGGACGGGAGCCCGTTCGGCGCCGCCTATTTCTCGCTGGAGGTTCCCGCCGCCGATCTGTGGGCGCGCATGGCCTCCCATGAGATCTTCCGCCGGCACAAGGCCCGGATCGAATATCAGCAGATCAAGCGCAAGGCGGGCCTGAGCGATGGCGAGGCAAATGCAGTCTGTGAGGCTCATTACGAGCTGAAAGACCTTCCCATCCGCATCTATGACCGTCCGGGCGTCACTATCGCCCAGGTGGAGGCGAAGGCGCGGGCGCTCAGGACGACATGGGAGCGGCGCGGGCAATCGCTCGATGTGATCTTCCTCGATCATCTGGGTCTTCTGCGCCCCTCGGCCCGCTACCGCGGCAACCGCACGGCGGAGTTGACCGAAATCACGGCCCATTGCCTCGCCATGGCGAAGCGGCTCGGCGTTGCGCTCGTGCTCCTCAGCCAGTTGAACCGCGAGGTGGAGAAGCGCGAGGGCTGCCGGCCGCAGCTCTCCGATCTTCGCGAGTCCGGCTCCATCGAACAGGACGCCAATTCCGTCGTGTTCCTCTACCGGCCGGAATATTACGCGATCCGCGATGCAACACCGCTCGCCTTTGGAGACGAGAACCGCCTTGAGGCGATTGTCGCCAAGTCCCGCGACGGGGCGACGGGCTCGCTCGATCTCTACTGCGACATCGCAATCAACTTCATCGACAACGGGGGCGCACGATGAGCATCGGCGGCACCTTCAATGTGAGCCGTGGGATTTGGACAGACCCACAGTTTCCCAATGAACCCTTCACCAAGCGCGAGGCGTGGCTGTGGCTCGTCTCCGAAGCCTCGTGGAAGCCCCGCACGGTGCGTGTCGGCTCCAAGGTTGTGGAGCTGGAGCGCGGGCAGGTCGCCGCGTCTGTCCGCTTCATGGCCGGCGCATGGCAGTGGGAACCGACAAAGGTGTTGCGGTTTCTGCGCGCGTTAGAGGGTGCGGAAAATATCGCAACGGACAGCGCAACAGGCGTGAAGCGCATAACCATCTGTAACTATGAGCTTTATCAGACTGACCACGGGCAGGGCGCAACAGAGAACGCAACGCCAGTGCAACAGCACCGCAACAGCAGCGCAACAAACGAGAAGAAGGGTGAATCTAAGGGAATAAATACCCCCCTTAATCCCCCCGAGGGGGAAAGCGCTGCGCGCCCTGCGTCCAGGCGGTCAAAGGATCAGATCGCAAAACCGGAGAGCATTCCCGAACAGCTCTGGTCGGATTTCCTCGCCCTTCGTCGCAAGCATCGTGCCCCGGTCACGGCGACCGCATGGGCCGGTATCGAGCGCGAGGCCGACAAGGCGGGCCTGTCGCTCTCCCGGGCGGTTGCGCTGTGCTGCGAACGCGGCTGGCGCGGCTTCCGGGCCGACTGGCTCAAGCCCGAAGACCTGCGGGCCGGTGCCGGCGCAAACACACCGGAAGCTGAACAGGCAGTCACCTTCAACGGCCGCACCTACACCGCCCAGAGCATCAAGCGCGTTGTCTTCGAGACGCTGACGGGCGTCCGCACATGGCCGGCCGACAAGCTCGGGCCTGAACCGGGCAAACCGGGTTGCGCGATCCCGGGAGCGATCGTCGCTGAGGTTCGGGCCGTCATCGCTGAGCGCTCAAAGCCCAAATCCGAAATCATCCCGTTTCAGCCGCGAATGATCGCTTGAGAAAGGCTTGACTGTGACCAGCAAACGAACCGGGCCGTACATCGACGGGCGCAGCTACGCAGAGCCGAAGCCGCTCGATGAGAGGCAGGAATTCCTCTGGTTGGCCGGCGATGCCGAGCGGCGCCTGAAAGCGCGTGCGGCCGACGAGGAATTCCTTCGGTGCGCGCTTCATCATCACCGGGACCGGGCAATCGAAATTCTGCGGAATGGCCGCATGCACGACGACGCGGCGCCCGTGTTCTCAGAGGTCGAAGCGCACTTCAACGCGCAACGCTTTGAGGAAATGGGCCGACGCATCGAGTGGGCCGCATAAGGGCAGGGGGAAGCATGGAAAAGCGCTGGTACGTCATCCGGGCCAATCCTCGTTGCGAGCGGCGGGCGATTGTCTCACTCGCAGAAGCCGGCATTGAAGCCTTCTGCCCAATGCAGCAGGTTCGCCGCAAGAGGGTGATCTGCGGCAAGCGGCGGACGAAGGATATCGAGATGCCGCTGTTCAGCGGGTACGTATTCGCGGCGTTTCCGGCCGACGATCTGGCGTTCGGAGCGGCGCGCAAATGCGACGGCGTCGCGCAGTTCATCGCGGCGCATGGCCGGCCGGTGGAGATCCGCGCGGATCGCGTTGAAGCGCTTCAGGTCGCCCAGGACATGGGAATGTTCGACTTCCGCAAAGCCCGGCAGCGGGTTCAGTTCGAGATCGGGGAACACGTCGTCATCCGCTCGGGATGGCTGGACGGGCTGGAGGCAACGGTGGAGGTCGTCAACAGCAAGACGGTTGCCGTATCGCTCGGGACGGGCTTGCGGGTGGTGGTGGATGCCGAGGGGCTGGAGAGGGCTCGATTGTGCATGTAATAGCGCCTATATCTGTATTTTTTTATTTACAATTCAAAAATTCAATAACGTTGGTTTTTAGTACTCCTTGATGCGCAATTCATGCGCCTCTATGTGGATATATTCGCAATCGTCTGAACGAAAAATAACGAGGCCATCCTTATATTCAAAAGAAACTCCTTGTATGTCGCTCGTCAGTTTAGACCACGAATTGGCAAAAATAGATTCAAAATTATAGAATAATAAACAAACATTCTGAAATTCGAATCTTTTGTACGGATCCCAAAGTTTTAATTCTGCTCGGTAATCAATGAAATATGTATCTTCCACTTCTTTGAGTTTATTCTCTGCGTATATTTTTACGCTAGATACGACCCAGTCATGGAAAAACTCGTAGATCCGAAGTTTTTCCTCGATTATCTCTTTTGTGCAGGGCTTAGCTGCGGGGCTCATTAATCCCACCCATCTCTGGTTAGTGGTGTTTCTCTCGTGCGGCCAATTGGTTGTCCGTATCCGTTTATGTTCATATGGTGCTCATGAGGCTGCATGCCACCATGTGAATGATCGAAATCTTGGCGAGAGAATCGGTTGCCGTTGCCATCATAGAATGTTCTGGACCGCAAAGCGCCATTTGGAGCTCGTTGCTCATAGATCGAATTTGGAAGAGATGTTCGTGGTGCAAATCCGGCACCGGTAAAAGTGGGAGTCGAACCAGGAGTGCATGCTCTCGGTCCAGCAACACTAAGTTGAGAATTTAGTGTATTTAAGGTTTCTTGAAGATGAGCATTCGTTCGTGCGTTCGGCTCAAAGTTCCTTGGTGTCACATATTGCGCGGGTGACATACCAAGTTGCGCCCTTACTGCGTCAATTTGCTGTCGTAAGCGCACATCGAGAACGGCCTGAAGCCTTGCGTTTGGACTCTGAGGCATACCTGGCCTAACAGACCGGCGGTTGGCGACGTCGAAAGGTTCCACCGCTGTCGATGTAGTTGATGCATCGTTAGCCATGCCAAATGCATTTGCTGGGATTTGTGAGCTGACTAATCCCCACTGACCGGCCTCTCCGCCAATACCACGCCCCCCCATCTCTCCCCGAGACAATCCTGTCGAGGAATCGATATCGCCATCATGCGCAATCGCATGCCCACTCGGATCCTTCTGCAAGATCGGATTATTCAACCCATACGCATATCTGTTCGTCCCCACGGCTGGATCTGTCGGGTCCCACCAATCCGGCTGAATGAACCGGGCGATGACCGGGTCGTAGTAGCGCGCGTTCAGATACGTCAGCCCTACCTCCGGATCGTCGCGCTCGCCGATCCAGCCCTTGCTCTCGCGGATCGTGGCGGTCTGCACGTCCGAGCGCTCGCCGTAGGCGCGGTAGCGGCTTTCCGAGACGGTTTCGCCCGCCGCGTTTGCCATCAGGCGAACCGAGGAGAGGTGATCGCGATAGAGCCATTCAGTGGCAAAGCCCTCCGTCACACTTCCCTTGCGCCGGAGATTGTCGGTCAGATGCTTGATCGAGGTTTCCGACGCCGTGCCGGCATCGACGATCTCCTCATCCGCGCCGAGATACAGCGCCACCGAACCGCCGACGATCTTCTTCAGTCGTTTGTCGTCGGGCCCATAGACATACGTCACCGTGGTCGTGCCCAGGGTGACACTGACCGGGCGGTTCATCCCGTCATATCGGATCGTCCGACCGCGACCCGACACCATGTTGCCGTTGGCGTCATAACTCAGCGTCGATCCGCCGACGCTGAGCGGAGCATGCGGGCGCAGTGCGTTGGCGGTGGGATAGGCGTAAGCGCCTAGCCCGGTCTTGAAAGTCAGGTTGCCGTTGGCGGCGTATGCGAACTCTTCCGACAGCGCCGCGTCGTCATCGTTGGCAGCGGCTAACAACCGGTCAACGGTGTCATAGGAATAGTGCCAGCTTCCCTTGGCGCGGTTGGAAGCGATCGCCGTGATCCGGCCCATGTCGTCGCGCGTGTAGGTTTCGGTGAAGGTAGGGGGGCTTGCCTGATCACAATCCGAGACTGTTGCCGTCTCCAGAAGCCACAGCCGCAACGGATCGTAGGTCAGGTCCGTATGGGTGCAGTTCGCGAAATCCAGGCGGACCGGTTCGCCATTGGCATTGTAGTTGATATTTGAGACCGCATTCGGGATAGATTTGATGCGGCCGGCGGCGTCATACACGATATGACCATCGGGCCCGATACCGGAGGCGGCGAAGGGGGCCCATTCACCGTCTGAGAACCGGCGCTGGCGCAGCCTGTCGCCGACATCGTAGATATAGTCGCGCGAGCGGGCGACACCATCGACGTTCCACTCCTCGTGCGCCACCTGGCCACGGGCCGTGAAGTCGGTAAGGATCGTGGCGGCCGCATTCGAAGCGGTCGTCAGGTGGCCGACATTGGCGTAGCCGGAACGATCCTCGTCGTAAGCGTAGGTGGTGCGATCGATCGCGCCGATTGCGGGCGTAATCGTGCGCGTGCGCTTCCTGCCCAAGGCATCGTAGGTGTAGCGGATCTCGTTGCCGTTGGCGTCGAGCTGGGTTTTCAGGCGGCTGGCGGCATCATAGGTCATGGTCCAGATGCCGTGGTCGGGGTCGCTCACCTGAAGCTGGTTGCCGAGGCCGTCATAGGTGTAGGCCCATTGGCTGCCGCCCGGATCGGTCACGCCGACGATGCGGCTTAGCCCGTCGCGGGTGATGGTCGTCGTAAGCGTCTCGGCTCCATTCACCTGCTCGCGCATGACCTCCTTGCCATAGGCATCGGAATGGACATGCACCGTCTCGCCGATCTCGTTGACCGTCGTCACAGCCTGATAGGCGGAACCGGCCGAGTAGGACGTGGTAACCGAGGTTCCGTCTGGATTGATTTTCGAGATCGGACGGTTCAAGGCGTCGTAGGCAAAGCTTGTAAAGTAGGCCGTATCTGACCCGATGTAGGGTTGGGACTTCAGGCGCACATTGCCGCGTTTGTCGTATTTCGTCTCCACGCGGAGTTGGTCCGACGCCGCAGAGGTGCGTCCCGATTTGCGAACGTATCGTTGCCGTCCCCAACCGTCGAAATAGGTGACCTCCACCATCTCGCCGCCGGCGGTATCGGCAGGCGGCATGAACTTCCAGATCATGTTGCCGCTGCCCGGATTGCCCCACTCCAGGTAGGCGTATCGCTCGTAGGCGCCATCCGGCCTGTCGATACGCAGCGGGCGGCACAGGGCATCGTAAGAATAGGTGGTGACGTTGCCGTTCACGTCGGTTTGCGTCGCCGGCATGCCGCAGACCAAATTCCAGGACGTTACAGTCTTCTGGCGCGTGTCGCCCAGGGCGTAGAGCGGATTGCGCTCCTCCACGGGGAACAGGTTGTAAGTGCCGTCATATTGGTAGGTGGTCACGCCATTGACGGGATCGGTCTTGGAAATGACGTTTCCGTCGGAATCGTAGGAATAAAGGGTACGCGAATAGCCGTTCGCAGGAGCCGTCGGATCGAGCGCGACGAACTTGCTGGTAATATTCCCCTTAGTCGGTGGAGTAGCGGAAGTGCCGCCATCATAGATATAGAAGGTAAATGAGATTCTATTTTCAGGGCCTCCAGCCAAATTGTTATGCGTTGTCTTCACGGCCGGATAGTTGACCAAGTATGCATCCGTATTCGGATGATAAGATACGGAGCTGATCCGCTGATCTGTGTCAGTTATGTTCTCGCCGTTATATAGCCGGCTGTATTCTCGTTCTATCGTGACCAAGCCGTGTTCATTAAAAGTTCGCAGCGTGAAATGCGCTCGGTTACCGTCCGCGAAATAGATGCGCGAGACGGAAGCGGTATTGAGCGATGTATAGGGCATCGCGTCCGTCTGGACGTCGTAGCTCTCCTCCTGGCGAGAAAGAACGTTTCCGGCACCGTCGCGACGCGTGACCTGCTCGATCTTGCCGATGGACGCCAGGTCCTGGCGATAGAGCGTTTCGACCGTGGGAGCTGCGGCCTCGTTGTCGAGTTGAGGCAGGGTCGCGACGATCTTGCGGAAGCCAAGGAAGCGGCGGTGCGCCCAGTCCCACTTTCCGCCTTCGTAGGCATAGGACGTAATCGCATGACCGGTGCGGATGTCGTATCGATCGATCGATTTTACGACGTGGAGGGGGTAGGGGACATTGGTGGTGCTGTCGCCTTTGTGCGTGTCATAGGTGACCGCAATCTCACCGCCGAGCGGCTCAATGAGCTTGGTTAGAAGGTCAGGTGTTCCTCCGGGGATGTATATTGAGTAAACGTTCCCAAAATCCTCATCGTCCAACTTTGTTTTTGTTAAATGTTTTCTATTTGTTAAGCTTTTCTTTCCATCTCCATTAAAATCATAGCCTATAGATAGCTGCCCTTGGAATGAAATCGATGAATTAAAGCCGCTCCCGTTTGAGAGGTATACTATACTTTCCTTCCAGTGTTTATCTATGCCTATTACGACTTGACCGCTCAAAGTTTTCGCTGCAATCAGATCGGATCTACCGTCTCCGTTTATATCTTCGAGAAAAAAGCCCTCTTTCCGCGTTGTCTTATAGTAATAACCTATTGCGTCGATTTTTGCAGGAAAAGGAACCTGTATCGTTTCGGACGTCTTTAGGTTGCATTTATAACTGGAGTTATGCCCCCAGAAAATTGAAACAAGCGTCTCGTTTGTATTTTCTCCTTTTGTAAATAAAACTATATCCGAAATACCGTCGCCGTTTATATCCCCGGAGCGAATGAAATAATCTGAATTACTTAGGGTGAGTCGTATAGTCTTTGAATCAAAGTTTGAGCCGTTAGATTTAAGTATTTCAAAGTAACCGTGTGTTCTGTGTAAGAGAATGTCTTTCTTTCCGTCGTTATTTATGTCTATTGGTGTAATTCCGTTTGAAATATAATAGGATCCGCTGATGCCGTATTTGGCCGATGGTAGATCGCTCCCAGTTTCTGTATCCGAGCACTCGAATGAGGGATCGTATGTATCTATACGCTCGGAAGTCCATGTGTCGTCAGAAAATTCATTTTCTTTCCATGAGTAAATAGTCGCTGAGCTATTTCGCGTTGGCGAGTGAATCAATTCTTGTCGGCCATCGCCTGTCAGGTCAGCAAGTGCCCAATGCTCGACGTCGATTAAGCTAATGCCAAAGACGCCCTTCACTTCGCCCTGAAGACTGTCTCCACCTAATGTGCCATCGCCGAAAATTGGCTTGCCAGTACGAAACTCCGGCAAGAGGCTAAGGCCGGATATGTTCGAGTATTTTCTTTTATTGCCGCTCGGCTGATCAGCTATAATGGGCCTATCGTAACTGTAACTCCATATGATATCTTCATACGCATCAGAATCGACGTTAGTCATTCCTAAGGAGTAGGATACGGGGATGGGAGTACAATCCCACCCCCCACCGCTATCTGCTGGGAGCTTTATGCAGTTCTGCGGATTTGGGGTTACAGAATGGCAGATTCGTGCCCCTCCGAGCCCACTTTCAACAGGAGGTCTTTCGCAAATCTGTTGGCCGCATTTGGAGTTCTTAACGGCAACTTTTTTGAATGTGACATATGAATCTTGCTCATTTGATTTGCTGTCATCGATCGATGAGATGTAGAATGAAGTACCGCATGCGGATGAAACGATATCAGCTATGCCATCACCGTTAAAATCACCGGAAGCGAAGCCTGGGGTATTTATATCCGCGATAAATTTTTGACTAAGTACGTTTTCGGGTTGAGAATATTCAAAAACCGTTGCTGGAAGGCTTGAACCAGAATTGATTATCCCACCAGATATTATAGCATCCCGGCCAAATTCTTGAACGCTTTTGAGGAGTGACCGTCCGGTAGACACGCTTTGCAAATAGTTGAACGCATAGGCGCGAAGTAGTTGGCCGGATGAACGTATCTCGACAGTCTTCAATCGCGTGTCGACGGAGCCAAGCACGCGCCCCGCACCATACGGGTAAGTGTCCGGTCTATCCTCCCAATGAAAGATGATCGATCCGACTGCGTACTCGATCGAAGTTATATTACAATCTGGTAGGCTTTTGCACGAGTGGGTATAAAAAACGGAATGGTTATTGGCGTCGATTTTCTCCGACAAGAGCCATATATAGCGGTCGGCCAGATCGGCCTGTTCTTCGTCCGAAGCATCCCGAGCCACAGATCCCCAAGAGGACAGAGGTCTAAAAACGTAACGCGTCCCATCCCGCCTGGTGACTTCCCACGTGTTTGCGCCTTCGTCGCGTCGGATCCGATTATAGCTCTCAACCCAAGTCGCATGAGTGCCACCGCTGTCACAGCTTGGGCTGGCAATTTCGCCGCAAGGGACGAGTTCATTTTCATTGAGAAGGAAGATGTCGCTTTCGTCGAAAGCTGGAGCCCCGCGCCCTGCGGAGGCGCGGCGAATTTGGGGAAGCCCTGACAAGCGCCAGCCGGCGCCGGCAATTTCGTCGGGGCCATAAAGCAACAACCGCGAAGAATCGTAGAAAAGACCGATGCTTGGTTCAGCACCGCGCCACTGTGGCACCGAAAAGTCGATTTTATAGCGGAAACTTCCGGCCGCTCCCATTTCCTCCGATGGACTTACCGAGTTTTTGGGCAAGTCCATTGTTCCGGTTGTTTCTGCACCGAACACCGTCGTGGTGCAAACGTTAGAAATGGCAACAATTAGAAGTATGCCCCAAGTGCGCGCTTGCTTTTCAAGCCGTCGGAAGAGTCCCATACTGCCCCACAAGCCAATTCTCTGATTTAAACTGTGGGACACATTCAGACACGCACCGTTATTTTTCGCAAGCCTCTCGTTGAGGCATGAGGACAGGATGCTGCATGATGAGGTTGAAAGCGTGCTGGCGGAACTGGTTTTCTCGCTGAATTGGAGCGGCTTTGGATCGGGACTTTCAGGGGGCTTACGGCAAGTGTCGTTGTCTTGCAATGGACGCGGCGAAATCTAAACGCTCAGCAGGCCTGCGCCAACACCGGGATATTGGAGACGTCAACGTTCCGCTCGGCGTTCCATGCATCGTAGGAACCTTGCAGCCTGATCCAGAAGATCGGTTCATTACCGAACAGCTTCCCGAGCCGGACGGCGACTCCGGGGCTGACTGGTTTGCGCTCAGACAAAATGTCATAGAGGTGCTGGCGCCGCGATCTGGCGGTCCCGAAGTGCTTGACGTCACCCTCAAATGTTCCTATTATGTTCTCGTGATTTGCAGGGCTGATGCGTTCGTGCCCCGGTCGCGCTGGCAGGCGATAGCCGATTGACGCAGTGAATGCGGAGCCAGCCGCGAGGGGGGATGTGCCCTGAGATATCTTCTCCCACGCTTTCCGGTTTTGAACGGCTGCCGCTTTCAGCGCGGCATTGCGCCGGCGCGATGTGCTGGCGGCTGACCGGCTTCAAAAGGCAACTTCCCAATGGCCGATACCAGGATTGTGACGCTGACGCCCGAGTGGCAGGCGCTGAGCGAAGCTGGGCAGGGGGCCTATTGGTCGCCGCTCTTCCCGTCGAGCTCAAAGGCGCCC
>NZ_JBANCG010000020.1:0-14594 GCF_037026715.1 Breoghania sp. JC706 | reverse complement strand
CGCGTCGCCTGAAACGGGCTGAACATGGTTTCCACGCCGGGATTGATCCGCGCCGCAGCCGTTGCGCGCGCAACCGCCTGGGCAGCCTTCGAGCCGCCGACACCCAGATCCTCAAGCGTGGCGCGGCCCGCTTCCTCAACAGCCGCCGCGCCGGCTGACCGCATCCGGGCAACAACCGCATTGGAGGCGGCGACCGGGTCTGCGATCTCTCCGGTCAGATCCTTCACCAGCTGATCGCCGGCACGCTGGAATTCGCCATGCGACAACCATCGCGCGGCACCGGCCCCCAGAAGCCCGCCGAGGATCACGGAACCGCCTATGTTGGTCATGCTTTCCGAAGCGGACCGCAGATCCTGCGTGGACTGCAAACCGGCCTCCTGGACAGCGGCGCCAACGCCGGCGGCAGCGCTTGCCACGAGCGCCGTTTTCGCCGCGGAGTACCCGAGCTTGCCGCTGCGGACAATGGCGCCGCCGGGGATCAACATGGTGGGGTCCAGAACGGCCGCCAGTAGGTCTCCTGTCAGGCTGCCGCCCCATCCGCTCGCCGCCAGCCGCCTGTTGCGCGCCTCTTCCGCATCCAGCTGCACCACCTTGGCCCGCGCTTCCTCCACGTTGAACACGTCATCGAACGCATCGGGATGGGCCTGTGTCGCCTCGCGGATATCCGGATCATCGTCCTGAAAGACGTTGTATTCCGGGTCGATCCTGTCGGGCACGCCCCAATGGTAATAGACGCTCGCTCCAGCCGATCCGATATTGTTGTCCCGGATGAGCTTGTCGGAGATCGTGCGAAAGAAGCCGGGGTCCGGCGCGTCATGCTCCGAGGCCATCGGAGCAGAAAACTGCAACGGCTTGCCGTTATCGATCAGGGGCATGACTATTCCTCACCACGACCGCGAAACTGCCCCCGCCGCATTGAAGCATCCGGGTTGGAACCAGGTGCGCGCTCGCGCGACACATCGAACATGCTGCGTTCCGCCGGGGGCGTAGGGGTGCCCGAGAGGACTTCATGAACGCCTTTGGCATCCAGAAAGGCGCCTAGCGCCTCCTCCCGCGTGTGCTGGCCTTGCAGGGCGTCCGCCCGCTGCCGGTCCTTGCGCGCCGCGTTGTCGGCGCGTTCGCTCTGCCTTTGCGCTTCGAACGCTTTCTGTGCCGCGCCCCAGTTGGCCTGGAACGGGTGGTTCAGTTCCACAAGGGCGCCGTCGCCCTCCCGCGTGAAGGACAGCCGATAGACGGGGTTCTGCCCGTTCTCGACGGCTTCAAGGGTTTCCGGCGAGGGTGACAGGAACACCTCCTGAAACGGGACCTCCAGCGCCTTCAGATCGGCTTCCGCCTGCTTGCGTACCCAGTCGTGCGTGCCGTCCGGCCCGGCAGGGAGCATCCTTTCCACCGGGTCCTTGATGAGGACGCTGTCGTTCCCGCCCGGCAGGAACGCAGACGGTCCCCAGTGCCTCTTCATCGCTGCGGTTGCCTGTTGCGTTGCCAGATCAACATCGTTGCTCTCGGCAATGAACGTCTTGAACAGTTCCCGGTATTCCGACGTGGCCGCCGCCTTCTGGGCGTCGGTCATCCCCAGTTGAGGGAAAGAGAAGAACCCGGCCTCCGAAATCTGCGATCGCACGAAGCCGTCGTCGATGGCCTTGAGCTTGCTCTTGACCTCGGGCGAGGCGAGGATCATGTCGCGCTGCTTCTGGTAGGCGGGATCATGAAGCCTCGCCAGAAGTTGCGCAGCCGCTTCAGGACTCTTTCCCGCCTGCGAGGTATAGAAGCGCCATTTCTCCGCTGCCTCGGCGATCTGCTTGCCATTTTTAGAGCCGCGCACAGCTTGCGGGTCCAGCGCAAACAGGTCTGCCGCCCTCTGATAGGCGGCCTGCAAGTCGGACGTATCTGAGCTGTTCAAACCATTGCGGATCGCATCGCCATATCCATCGGGAACGACGCCCTTTCGCGCGACGATCGTCGCCGCCAGCTTGTCGGGGTCGTCCGCGTTCGGGGCGAGCTCGTTCCAGACCTCATCGGCCATGGAGCGCGCGTCGCTGTCATAGGGGTTCGCCTTCCCGTCCGCGTTGGCCCAATCCAGCGCGACGCTCGTCTTGGCTGCACTCTTCAACCCCGTGTCGTGAGCCCGCAAGAGTGCCGCCTTCTGCGCATCGTTCATGTACGGATCGGACAGGATCTCTTCGGGATCGACGGTCGAGGCGTCGCGGGTGATGGCGAGATTGAAAGCGTCCGCGTGTTCCGTCCCGATTTTCAGGATGTCGCGGTCGGCCTGATCGCCGAGCTTCATTTCGTCGTCATAGGACAGATGTTCCAGCCGGTCGCGATAGACCGCCGGCGCACCATCTGCCCCCTTGGCGATGAAGGCGGCCGCCCAGGCGCGGAAATCGCCCGCCGTCATGCCTTTAAGGTGCGGGTTCTTGGCGATGTATTCAGCCGGAACAAGCTTGCTGAGCGGCGTTTTCGGGTCCGCCTGCAACACATCGACCGCCCGTCCGGCGCCGAGGAAATGAGCCGCATAGAGGTTTGCGTTCGTGTCGGCTATGCCGTTCCCCGCCAGGATATCGGCATTGTCCTTGGTCAGCGCCCGGATTGCCCGTTCCTGCTGCGCCGGATCGGTCCGCCCGTCTGGCTTGAGGCCGAGTTCGGGATGCGTCTCGCGAAGCTTCTTCCACGTCCCTTCCGTGATCTGATACCAGCCGGTGGCCGTCGTGCCATCGTTCTTCGCAGCCGCCCGGCCGCTGCTTTCGGCTTGCTTCAAGGCGTCGTAGTAGCCCTGTCGCCCCGTCGTGGAGAACAGCCGCTTGCGTTCTTCGGCCGGCAACGTCTGCGCCCAGGCAAGCGCTACCGAATGGTTCCAGAGATCCGATGCGGCTTCCTTCTCCACCGGCGAGAGGCCGGATTGTGCGATATTGTCGAGGCCCTGCTTCTTCGCCGCTTCATAGGCTCCCGGATTGGTCCGCACGGTTTTCAGGAGCTTGTCGTTGAACTCCTGGATGCGCTCCCCGAAATACCTTGAGCGTTCCTTGTCCTCTCTGCCGGCAAAGACCTTCTTGTAGCGCTCGCGCAGCGCGGTCACGTTCAACTCAGCCTCGCCGCGCACGGACTGGGGCAACGCGGCCACAGCCTTCCTGGCCTTCTCGTCGAAGACCTTGAGCATGCCGTCCGTGTAGCCCGCCGCGCCCGGCCTGAGATCGTCCAGCGACGCCCGGGCCGCATCATCGACCGCGCTATCAAGATCGTAGATGGCCTTGCGGCGCTCGAAGTCATCGATCCGGTTCTGGTGGGTCTGTGCCGTGCTCGCCAAATCTCCAAGGCCGGCCGCGACGTCGGAAATCGCCTGCCCCGCCATGCGCGCACCAGCCCCCGCCGCAGGGTCCGCATGAACGTCAGGCATGCGGGAAGACGGCAGCTCCCCGGAATTCCGGAACTGTTGGAAATTTCCCATTCAATCACCGAAGGTTATGCAATCGCCGCCGTTCGGCGCTGGTAGGCGTATTTGCCAAGCGTGGTGAAGCCTTGGGCAAAGGAGCCGACAACCGCTGTGCCAAAGGCTGAGTGGCCGGCGCTTCGGGCGCTCGCGGCATCGCGTTTGGCCTGTCGCGCCTCGAAATCGAGGTTGGCGTTCTCCGCGCGCGTGTTGAACTGCTGGACCGCCAGCTGATCGCCGGCCTCGCGGGCATTCGAATTCTCGATATCGATCACGGTGCCCGTCTCAGCCAAGCCACGGTCGGCTGCCTCGGCGCGGTTCTGGCTCAACACCTGACGATAGCGCTGCATCGTCTTGCGACGCTTGTAGCTGCCCTGCTCCTGATTGATCCTCTGCTGCTGTTCCAGCATGAGCGCGCGGCTTTCGGACGCTGCGGCTTGAGCGTTCGCCTGCTGCTGCGCCGCTGTACCCTGCATCACGCCACCAATGAGGGAGGCGCCAACGCTGGCGACGGCCAATGCCACGGGACCACACATCAGGGCTCACCTTCGATGTTGATATTCACCGCCAGAACCGTGCAGGGCCGGCCGCCGGATGCGCCGAACACCAACTGACCACCGCTGTGCCACTCGCCATCGACCAGCGCGTGAATGGCCCGGGTGCGCAAAGGGGCCCGGCTGATATCCTCGCCGTCCTCGATCTCGATCAGTTCGTCGAAGCAGGACGGATCGGCCGCAGGGGCGCCATAGACATGCGCGCCGACGCGCAGCGTGCCGGTGTCGCGTACGGCGAGGTAGGTATCGCTCGCCCGCATCTTGCGCCCCATGGAGCTGCCGTCTTTCGCATTCGCCGGCCACGGCAGCGTGACGCCCACCGCAGCGACGTTCTTCCCGATCAGGATCTTCCGAGATTTCAGACCATTGGGCAGGGATGCTTCACCATTTTCCACGCGGTCCGCATAGTCGAAGCCATCTGCGTAGAGAACGACATTCTCGCCCTCCAGATAATCGAGGCCGCTGATCGTGTTGGCCGGCTCCCCCTCGTAACGCACGGCACAATCGAGGTGCCACGCGTCCGCTATGTCGCCGCCGGCAAAGGGCGGCTGCATCAGTTCGATATAGAGCCTGTCCCGCCCGTCGATATGCCGGCGCACCAGAAGCCAGACTTCATCCGATGTGCTGTCGAGCGTTCCGGGAACCGCCCGGGCGCACACAACGTCTCCGCCAAACCCGTGCGCATGACAGCCATAGACCTGCTGTTCACGTTCATAGGTGAAGCCGCGCACGCCGCCGTCGCGCGCCCATCCCCAGATGATGGAGGACGGGTATTGTTCGTAGGTTGCCCCGGCCAGCCCGCCGGCGAAGAGATCGGCATGGACATCCGTCAGCGAGCGCGATTGCAGGCCGTTGCTGTTCAGGTCATAGGCGATTTCGCGAATTTCGGTGCCATAGCGGCCGAAATAGATCGCACTGGGGCCCACCACGACGGGCGGGATGTCGTTTGCGCCGAAATTGGTTTCCAAATGCTGGCGCACGTTGTCCGGGCCGTATGTGTCGTCGGCCCGTTCCTTCGCGAGCGTGCGAATGGCCTTGGACGTTCCCAGAAGCAGGTCGTCCTTTTCCACCATCCAGTGGATGCGATTGACCTGCGCCGCATTGATCCCGACCGAGATCCCGTCCGCGGCCTCCACCGTGTCATGCACACGAAAACTGGCGTAGTCGCCGCTTTCGGTTTCCCAAACCGTTTGCGGCTCCTCGTCCGTGCCGGCGAATGCCAGACGGTCGCGATGCCATGCGATTGACGTCGGCCAGCCGGTTGTCTCAGACCACGCCCCCAGTCGGAAAGACGTGATGTTGTCCGTGTCCAAAAGCGCCTGACGATAGAGGCGGATTTTGATTTCGGTTGGTGAGAGCACGCTCTCGATCGTGGCCCAGCGCCAGAGGCTGTCAGATCCCTGCAAGCGAAGATGCCGGCCCACATCACCGGGCCGGAACCCCTCCCCGCCATTGATCCCGTCCGGCGCAGATGCCGTGAGCGTGAAGGGCGTCTGCGTCTTGCCGGACTGGTGGTAATAGATGCGTGCAATCGCCGCCTGCTCGGCGTCCGTGCCACCACCGCGCTGGAAGTTGAACCGGTAGTGGAGATAGGCGACCGCGTTGAAAAACTCGTAGGCGCGGCGCTCCCCCATTCCCCAGTCGCCCTCGCCGGCCCGAGCATCCAGAACAACCCAGTTTTCGCCGTCATTGGAGCCCTCGATCGTCCAGTCGATCGGCATGTCTTCGGACGCCTTGACGGAGGCCTGAAGGATGTACGCATCGATTACGACAGGCTCGGGGAACTGGTAGGCGACGAACCCGGCACTGCCGCTGCTTGCGCGCAGATAGCTACCCTCCTTGTTCGAAAACGGGATGTACGAGTTCTCGCTGCCCGAAGTCGAACTGGCCACGCCCGAGGGCACGGTGTTGCCCGTCATCACCGGAACGGGATTGCCGGTCGCCGCCGGTGTCAGATAGGTTCCGCTGGTGTTGACCTTGAGAAACGGACCATCCTCGAACGTCATGGGCTCAATCGCCCAGTCGGTTTCGCCGCGTCGCAAAAGCCGGTGCGGGCGCACGCCGCCGCCGACCAGAAACAGCGTGTCGATGGACTGAACGTACTTGAGTGCCGGCAGGACATCGACCGGATAGGGTGTTTCGACCTCGACACCCGCCACGCGGCCCCCGTTGGTGTAGACCCGGAAATAGCGGTCCCCGAATTCCAGCATGTAGTTCTGGCCGGAGCCGAACTCGAAAGGGATGAGCCAGGCGCCGGACGCGCTGTCCCTCACCTCGCCCATGAACCGCGTGCCGCCACGCCTGCGCACGCCGCCACGTTTCAGGGTGATGAAGTTCCGGCAAACGGCCAGCCCAGCACGAAAAAGCTCCAGATCGGAGCGCACATGCAAATCGCCGTCGATCTGGCCCCGGCTGAAGGTGGCCTGCAGCACGTAGCTCATCGCATGGCCTCGACATCGAAATCGCTCTGCGGCCTGACCCCGGACTGACGGGCGTCCTGCAAGCGGGCCTCCGCGATCGCGCGGCGTGCCTGCTCCTGCAACGTCTGTTTCAGGCTGTTCTTGCTGGTCACCACATGGCAGCACCCTGCGGCGAGGTAGAACGCGAAGGCGTTGACAAAGGCAGCCGAGAACTCGAACTCGCGCGCAACGCGGCGCACGTAGCGAAGACGGAACGGCGGCTCAACGTCCGCCATCAGCTTGCGGCCGATGACCTCGTATTGCAGCCGCTTGCCGTGTGCGGAGCCGTCCGCGCGTTGCACCGGCAATCGCAGCATGTCGGCCGGCAAGGTGTATTGATGCGCCCAGCGATAAGGCGGCGCGATCGTGTCGGCCGGCAAGCGGACCAGCGACAGCGCAAAATCCCAGTCGTGCAGCGCCAACAGCTCGTCGCGGAACGTCTCGTAGTTGGCCCGGAACCAGCGCGCTTTCGGGTCCGCGCCCTCAAACGACTGCAACGGCGGCGCCTCCAGTTCGGCAAGCGCCCTGTTCGCCATGTCCACGGCCGTCTTGACGATCCCGCCCATGACGCCCCCTTACGCCGCCGGGCCGTCTTGCGGCACGTCGAACGTCGGCACAGGATCGCCGGCAACGTAGGCGCGCAGCAGGGCTTCGGCCTGATCCTTGTTTTCCGCCGTGATGCCCGTCTTCTCGCGCGCCAGCTCGACAAGCTTCTTCCACTGCCAGTTCTGCCAGTATTCAGGCAACGCCCGGCTTTCCTCAGGAACAGAAGCCTCCGCTTCCCGCATTGCACGCTCCGTCTCGTGTTCGTGGCGCGCCTTCTGGTCGTGGTTGAAGCGCCTCGACACCGCGTCGCACAGCGCGCGGCGGCGCTTCTCGGCACGCGTCCTCTCCGGCCCGAAACGCTCCTCGAACTCCTCGGCGTGGTGCGCCTCCAGCCGTTTGATATGCAGGCGGTTCAACTCGTCCGCGTTCATGGTGTGACCTCGATTTGAAGGAAAGGATCGGCAGGCGAGAACGGGCGGGCAACGCCCGCCCGCGGCCCGGTTCTCAGACGTTGACCCGCAGGCAGGCGAACTTGACGTTCTTGCGCTGGTACTTGCGCGACCAGTGCGCCGCATCGCGAAGCTCCGCGAACGTGGCGCCGTCCGCCTTGGCAAGGCCGGTGGCGTCGAAGTCCATGCCGGCCGGGTGCAACAGCTCGAAGCGCCGGGTCGTCAGTGCGTCTTCGCCGCCGCCCGAGCCGGTGTCCGGATCACGCGTCACCTCGGTGCCGAGATTGCCGTAAATGGTCGGCTGAGTGGGGATCTCATCGATGTGCATGAAGGCGCCCGGCGCAAACAGATAGCAGTCGTAGGCCGCCGAGTTGTTGCCCATCACGACGGGAAAACTCTCCGAGTGGATCACCATCATGCCGGCGTAGTAGGGCACCTCGAACGGGGCTTCGGAGGGCTTCTTGAACTCGATCTTCTCGTCATCGAGCAGCGTGGCGTAGACGTGCGTGTGCATGCCGATCACCCGCAGGTCGTCCATGTTCTCGCCCATGGTCAGGCGGCCGCGGTTGATCGCCTGATAGCTGATGCGCTCGGCGGCGGTCGGCGTGGCCACGTCGGAGTAAACCGAATAGACCATGTCGGCGCCGTCATTGGCCTCATTGTCCGCGATGACGCCGCGCGCTGTAGCGATGATCCGCTGTTCCTTGACCCACCCCCAATAGGCGAGGATGCGTTCGGCAACGCGGTTCATCGGCGCATCGCCCTTGCCGGTCGCGACGAACCCGGCAATCGTCTTGGCGGAGTGCTTCTTCGCCAGCCGATGCTTGTAGGCGGTCATGTCCGACGCAGTGACCTTGCTCGACTGGATCTTGTTGTCGCTGTCATCGATCACGGTCGGCTCGGTGCGGTCCAGATCCTCCCAGTAAGGCACCTCGATCTTGCGCCCGCCTGCCTCAAAACGGCTCGCGATCTCGGAGGTGGGCGGCGTCAGAATACCGGACCTCTCCAGCATGACCAGTTTCTCCGGCGTGTTTTCGGCCAGATACGGCGTGAACACACTCGGCTCGACGATATCGGAAACGGCAGTGTAGGACATGGGGTCCCCTTCCCGGATTACAGGTTAAAGCGCTTGGGATCGCGGCCGGCCGCATCGATCAGGCGCCGGGCTTCCTCGGGCTTGGTGCGGAGCAATTCCGTCTGGCGGGCCAGATCCTGGGATTTCATGTCGAAGGGATTGGAGGCGGAGCCCTTGTCCGCGGGCGACAGGCTGTCCTCGCTCATCGTCTGGTCGAAGAGGTGAGCAAGCAGCCTGACGGCGGTCGGATCGGTGACGCGCTGTGTGCCATCCTCGCCCGGCGCGGTCAGGGCGCCCTTGTCCGTCAGCCAGCCCGAAACATCGATGCCCTGCCCCTTGAGAGCAGCCATGGCCCGATCGGCCTTGGCGACGGCGTTGTCGTAGCCCTGCGAGCCCGGTGCGCCGTATTCGTCGGTCAGGGCCTTGTGCGCGGCATTGGCACGCTCGGCTGCCTCTGTTTCAGCCTGCGCCGTGGCCTCGGCCTGCCCCTTGTAGACATCGGCCATCTTGCCGACCCACCAGTCATGCAGGCCCTGCGCGGCGTCGGGATGAAGCCCCAGTGTCTTGAACTGGTCGGCAGCCTCCTTTGCGAACTCCTGATCGTAGGCGAAATCCTCCGGCAGCCCGTCCGGCATCGCGAATTCATACGCCTCGGGCGTCCACGCGGCCGACGCCTTCCGGTAGAACTCGGCCCGCTCATCCGCCGTGGCATCCTCGCCCGGCGGGACAAGCGCCCCGTCCAGCCTGCCACGTGCGTCCCGATAGCCGTTGATCACGTCATCGAGCGACGCGAACCCGGCTTCCCGGGCGAACGAACGCTGATCATCGGAAAGCGTATCGAGAAACCCGCCCCCGGCGTCCGTCTGGCCGGTTTCGGGCGCACCCGTGTCGTCGGCGCCGCCGAGGGCGGTGCCGGTGTCAGCATCGGACATTCGTGTCTCCTAGAGAGTGTCGATCAATTCGAGGCGCGCGGCCTCTTGCAGTTCGCGGTGTTCTTCCGGGGTGACCGTCAGACACGCGAGAATGCGGGCGAAAAGCGCCTTGGAGCCGTCCGCATAGGCCCGCTGCACTTCCGACAGCTCCGGCGAGGGCGCGAGGTAGATGCGCGCGTGTGCCGCCAGATCCGCAAGGACGATCTGGCCTTCGGGCGTGTCAAAAACAGCCCGGTAGGCGCGTTCCAGTTCATTGGCGCGAAGCCGGACAAGTCGGGCGCGCGGCAGGCCCGGCTCGCGGCGGACGCGACGCTTAAGGCTGGCCCACATCGCCGCCTCCATTGGCCTGATCGGCCACCAGCTTCGCCATGGGCGCGGCATCCTTCGCCACCTGCGCCATGCCCTGCGCCGCCTGCATCTGCTGCATTTGCTCCTGCTCGGCGGCATTCTGTTCGCGGATCTGCTGCAACTCCTCGTCGGAGCGCACGCCCTTCATGCCGAGGCCGAGAGACTTGCGAACCTCCCGCGCCTCCTCGAACGGGTCCACGATCTGGACGACTTCCGGCGTTGTCTGCGCGGCCGCGCCCAGGTACTCGCGAAACGCCATGATGTCCTGGAAGGCACCGGCCTCCCGCATCTTGTCGATCGGGGCCGTGGAGCTCACGGTCACATCGTATTGCGCAACACTCTCCGGCGGCTCCAGCGCAGCCCCCGGTGCGAACGCCCCGCGCCGCCCGATGATGTCGAATTCGCGATCGAACAGCTGAACGTTGCCGGCCTGGACGTTGACCGAGAACGGGCCCAGCTGGTCCGCCTTCTCCTGTGCGCGGACCTGAACTTCGGTCGCCGTGCGGCCATTGCCCTCAAGCAGGGTCTGCCAGAGGTCGCCATAAAGGCCGAGCCGCAGGTTTTCGCGAAGATCCTGGATACGGGGATTGGCCGCCCCCGGATTGGCAACATCCACCATCGGCGCGTAAAGGCGCTTGCCGTCAGCACTGATCAAGCCGGGGTTGATCGCACCGTGGTTGAGATCCACCCCGTCCTCGATTTCGCCGCTCGTCGCCAGTGCCGGGCGGTTGACGTTGGAGGCCGCAATCAGATCCTCCTTGCACAGCACCTGCAACGACTTGATGTCCCCCATCAGCCGCGCCTGAGGGGGCGATCCGTAGGGCGAAAGCCCGTCGCGATCCCAACGCCTGACGGCGAGCGGAAAGGCGAAGAACCCGCCGGTGCGCAGAATGTGGCCGGTGTTGTGTTCGAAGTGCACGCTCTCGAACCGGGAGCGCCGGATGCTATCGGCGTTGTCCATCCCGCCCTCGCGCAGGAAACACGCCTGCACGACGACATGCCTGTTGCCCCGCCGGCTCGGCGCGTTGGCGTCGGCCTTTACCCTGTCCGACACCTTGTCGCCGCCGTATTCGCGGGCGATCTGCCATGCGGCGAGGTCGCGCTTGCGGAAGAAGCCGACATCGTTGCCCTGCGCATCGATGATCAGATAGATCTCGTAGAGCGGCACATAGCGATAGTGCATCGGCATTTGCGCGGAGCCGACATTCTCGCGGTTCTCATCGATGTACATCACGCCCGTGCCGAGCTTGCACACCGACTTGAGCACCGAGCGATTGGACAGCGGAAAGCCCGAACGATCCGAGCGGCAGCGGAACAGGTAGTCGCGGAGCCGGTCGAAATACTGCTCCTCGACCACGCCCGGCTCTGGGGCGAAGATGTCCGCGAAGGTCACCCCGTGCCAGTTGTAGTTGCGCGGCATCGTCAGCGCCTCGATGCCGGCGGCGAAGCGATCAAGCAGATAAACGGCCGTGCTGTCGTAGATCTTGCGTGAGCGCTCTTTTGCGGCCGAACGCTTCCACGCCTGGACGCCCGTCAGCGTGACGCCGCGCGCCGTGTTGAACTGGCGCTCCATGTCCGGGGCGGCAAAGTCCACGTAGTCCCGCCAGTCGGTTTCGTAGCCGAGGCGATCCGTCTCGGCGGCCGAGAGCTCCTGCTTGAGATCCGAGACAACGCCCATGCTCAGGCCCGCCCGAGCAGCGTGACAGCACCTTGCGAGGACTGCCCATAATCGGACACGCCGAGCGGCCCGGTCAGGCGCGTTTGAGACCTGCCGTAGGCCGCTGCGCGCCGGCGCTTCTCCGCCTCCATCAGGCTCGCGCTCTGCTTTTCAGGGTCCGCCGGGAGGGGCTGTTCTCGCGGTTCAACCACTTTCGGCTTGCTGCCGCCGATATTGCACATGTCTCACCTCGTCCAGGCGTAGAGTTCGTAATCCGATCCGTCGCGGCCATAGGCGCGCAAGGTGCCCTCATGGCGTGCGCCGAGGCCCTGCACCCAGTCGTGCGCGATGTCGTGCCCGCTGCGGGAGATGACTTGCAGCCGGTGACAATGGCGGGCGATTTCATGCCGGATCGACAGCATGTGACGCGAGATCAACGGCACAGCCCGCCTGAAGCGCGGTGTCCCGAAAGCCCATGCCTGCCAGAGGCCGGTATCCATCGCGGAGGCGTAGCTGAGCCCATAGCAGGCGATCGGCTGACCGACCTCAAGCACCGCCCAGGCGAAGCCCGGAACCGAGTATTCCACAGAGCAAAGCCCGACCACACGGCTATCCCATGCGTCCCACAGGGGCGCGATTTCCTCGCGGTCGTGATCGCGCATGCAGGCGGCGACATAGGTCGCGTAAAGCGGCGTCAGTTCCGCGATTCTGTAGCGTCTAGAGGTCGGCAAAGGGATCTCTCTGAGGCTTGGCCATCCGCATGCGGCCCGCGCGGCGCACCGCATTGAGCGCGGCCATCTGGCGCCAGTTCCAGGCCATCACGACCGCGTCGGCCTCATCGGGAGAGGAACCGACGCGCTTCCTGATGTCCTCTTTGCTCTCAATCAGGATCTGGCCGCTGCGCATGATCCAGCGGTGGGCGGTGAGCTGAGCCCTGACGGCCGGGGAGCGCGGCAATGCCAGGCCCTCGCCGCTCTTGGGATGCAGCGCCTCGGCAAACCGCCAGTAGAGTTGTGCCCGCAGATTGAAGAACGGGAGCTGGCTGTTACGCGCCCGCTCGCCGGAATGGGCGGAGAAGATGCAGCGCTCGACCCGGATGCCGTTCTGGCGCGACAGGAAGCCGACCGTGTCGCCGCCCCAACCGCCCGTGCAATCGACCACCACCAGCGCCTGATTGCGGCGTTCCTTGATGATCAACGAGCCGACATCCGCGCCGTCTTTGGTATCGATGCCGCGCCGCACGATGTTCGGCTCAAACCGGATGCCGTGCAGCGGGGCAAGCACCGTCCGGTCAGGACCGCCCTGCGCCACGTCGGCGGCAATTACCGTCATGGGCGAGCCGCGCCCGCACCCTGAGTCATAGCGATCGAACGCCAGATCCACCCACGCCGAGGGGATGACCTGCCATTCATGATCCTTGCGCGCGACCATGAAGTCGCCGGTCAGGAGCGCAGTGCGTATCGGCTCCGGCATGGCGTCGATGGTCGCCCGGTAGTCCTCGCCCAGATACTTGTTGTCGCTCATCCGGGCCGGGATGAAGGTGCGGCTCTTGGGCGTGCGCATTTCGCCGTCAATCTCGACAGGCTCCGGCCCGTCAAGCCAGACGGTGCGCACCTCGTCGCCTTCACCGACAAAGACCGCCCAAAGCAATTCGCCCGGCTTCACGGTGCCATAACGCGGGTTGAGCGGATCGAGCCAGGGCCCGAACCATTCCATGAGATAATCCCCGTCGCCCCCAAGCGGCGGGTTCGAGCACAACAGAATGCGGCAGCGCTGGCCGGGGCGCGTGGAGCGGTTCCAGCCGGAGACGAACAGCACCTTTGCCGGGTTGATCTGTGCGGCCTCGTCAAACGCCTTCAGGTCGTGGTCGCGGCCCTGCCAAGACTTTTCCGCGCCGGGGCGTTCCAGATGGCCGAATTCGATCTTCTGCCCGTCCGGCCCGTCCCATCGCGGCGGGTTGCCGACGATCCGACCCATTCCCGCCTCGCGCAAGATGGTCTTCATCCGGTCGATCATGCCGGTCAGCTCGCCCGCCTGCTGGCGGTAGATCCCGACGCGGTGATGGGCGAACAGTGCCAGCCCGCAAATCAGGTCGGATTTACCGCCACCCGCCGCGCCCCCGTAGAGCATCATGTCGGCCGGCGAGAAATACGCCTCGGTCTGCGGCCCGTCCTGTGGGCGCCAGTGCGCGAATTGCGAGAGCGTGCCCGCGCGATCCAGCGTGCGCTCCAGCTCCGCGCGCTGATCCGCCGACAGCCCGTCAATGCGCGCCAGAAGCGTCTCAAGCTGCGTCGTCATCGGAGCCCGAGCGATCCGGCTTCGACAGCAGCGCCATGACGGCAAGCGCCAGTTCTTCCGAGGAAGCGCGCTCGCCCTTTGTCTCGATTGCCCCGCCGTCCTTGCCGGTCAGTTCCGAGCGGTCTGCAAGGCCGAGATCACGAGCGATGATGTTGGCGTTCAGCAGATCCGCCGCAGCGCCCTCGAACTTCTGCGCGCGCATCACATCCTCAACTCGCGCGATGACGTCCGACAAATCGGGACGGTTGTCTCTCCACTCGTCCCAGGTCGACCGGCTGATATCGAGGAACATGCAAAGCCCCGCGAGCGTCATGGCCCGCATTCTGGCAACCGGTTCGTGTGTCGCGCTCCCCTGAAATGTCACCAGCTTGTCTTCAAATAACGGGCTGTCTTCCACCCATTCGAAATACTCGCAGCAGCAGGACCAGAGGGTTTCCGGATCTGTGAAGCGGGGCTTGGGGCCGGCGGAGGAGCGCTGTTCCCAAAAGCGGTTACCGGGCAAGAAGCGGCCTTTGGCGTCTTTTCCATCTGTCATAGGCGTTGCTCGCAAATGCCTCGCGTCTTGCCCGGTATGGGGACCGACCACAGCGGCGCGGACACCAGAAGGCATCCCGGCACGCTCTGTCGGGGGTGTTGGAACAGGAATGTTGGAAGGGAACGGTGGGGCGGCCCTCAGCCGGCGGGGGTTACCGCCAGATGCACCGTGTAGGCAGGGCTCTGGGCGCGCGCATAGACGACCTCACCCGCCCCGGGCGCCGGCAGTGCGAGCGGCTGCCCGCCGATGACCGCCTGATGTCCGCGGGTCGTCGCATCCGGCACCGTGGCGCCCTGAAAGATTTCGTAGAACAC
>NZ_JBANCG010000002.1:0-636289 GCF_037026715.1 Breoghania sp. JC706 | reverse complement strand
GGCGATGATTCACTCTCGAATTGATCATCGCCCAACTCGCTCTCCGCAAGTGATTGGTGCTTTGTTGGAGCTCGACGAGCGTTTTCGCGGAATGCCTCGCTGAAGGCGCCAGCTAAAATTCCAGTCGGCATCGCGACAACGCCCACTGCGGCGATTGCGAACAGAGCAGCGAAGACTTTTCCGAGAACCGTTTGAGGAAAGGCGCCTGCGTAGCCAACTTTCGTAACAGTGGCGACACCCCACCACAATGCGCGCGGAATACTCCCAAAGCTCTCTGGATTTTCTTCTGCTTCCGCAAAATACATAAACGTTGCAGAAAGCAGCATCATTCCAAATGCGACCAAAAGACTGAGCAGCAACTCTATTCGCCGCGTGTAAATTGCGCTGACGATATTTGCCAACGCCTGCGAATATCTAGTTAATTTAGCAATAACAAGGAGTCTCGACAGACGCAGCAGACGCAGTAAAGATGAGCCCGTCAAATCAACGGTTACAAAAAATACGATGATTGCAGCGAGATCTGCCAGAGCTATCGGAGATATTATATACCTAATCCTCCCTGAAATACCTTTATACTTCTCCTCCTCTCCGGAAGAGAAAACTCTCAATATGTACTCAATTGCAAAAACAGAACCAACTATCAAATCGAAATATTTAAAAATAACGCCATATTTCGATATAATCGTACTTTCTGTTTCTAAAATACTTGATGTTACCGAAATTATTACAAGAATTGAGATAGCCTTATTTAGTGGCGAGAGCCCTTTATGAGGCCAAGCCTCTGGGTTCAAATTACGGTACAAGAAGTGCCGTGCATCCAGAAGCCCCGCCATTCTGCCTCATCCATCGAACAACCATCCAACCCAATTTCTGTATGAGCTTCCTGGAAGCTAAATGGCAACGATTTATTTGACTTCATATAGTCGGCACCTCACCACTTCAGCGAATAGCTTGCCTTGAGAACCTTCACCGGCTCGTCGTCGGCGGCTTCCAGGTTGTCGGACAGTGATGCGGTGATGACGAGGTGGTCGGCGAACCGCTTTTCCGCCGAGAAGGTCGCGACCGGCGCGTCCAGTACGTTGGTGACGGCGGCGCCGAGCTTGAAGGTGCGCGCGACCGTCTGTTCGGCGCTCAGGTTGGCGACAAAGGTGCCGTTGCCGCTCAGATGGTCGAGCCCGCCGGCCACGACCGTGCCGAAGCTCTTGGCCTCCAGCCGCATTGTGGTGCCTGCTCCCCATAGCATGGGATCGTCGTCGAGCGGTCTGACGTCGACCCAGTAGCGATCGTCGAGGCTTGCGACGAACTGACCGCCATCGACCTTCCAGCGCCGCGTGTTCGTCCAGTTCACGCGGCCGTTGTCGTCGCGCGGGGTCATCGACAGGGCGAGGGTGGAGGTATCCCACAGCGGCAGTGTGTCGGCGCCGGAGACCTTGACCCGCCCCCACACGACGCTCGCCGGTGCACTCACCGTGTCGTAGCGGCCGGAGGCGGCATAGAGCCGGCCGGCAAAGCCGATGTTCACACCGAAGGCCGTTTCGCTCAGGAGCGGAAGCTTGACGCCCATCCGTTTGAGATAGGTGCCGTCGGTGTTTTTCGTTGCGGTGGAGATGTAGGTGAGCGCAAGCCCCTTCTCCCCCGCCGCAGCCGGCGCGGACACGGCGGCCGCACACGAGCAAGCGAGAATCACCGCCACGGCTCCACCACGAAATCGGAAAGCCGGGAAATTCAGGATCGGAAATCGCAAGCGGTACAAGAGACGAAATCCCCGAAATCACCGACACCCCGCCCGGATCGCATCCGGCGAAGGCTGTCGATATCGCCAGGCCCGCCCGCCGACGGCACGACATGTGCCCGGACGGAGCCATGGAGGCCACATCAGACTCCTGATCCCTTTTGACGCCTTTTCTTGTTGCTGAGGTTTTACATGAACCAAGCGGTCATTTGAACCGCATTCTTACGAACTCGCGACGAAATTGGTTCATTACGGTATTATATACTTCATTTTACGGTATTATATACTTCTCTGCGGCATACCGATCGCGCGGGAAACACATCTTTTCCAAGGCAGCCTTTTGAGTGGGAAAGCCATCCCTGCTATTGAGAGCGACAAACGCGCGGGGTGCGCAGGCGCGCCGCCTCCACAACAGACAGGAAAACGCCATGACGTCGAACCGGGTGGAAACCTCAGGTCTGAAGGTCGCCAGGGAACTCCATGATTTTATCGAGACGGAAGCCCTGCCCGGTACAGGCGTGGCGTCGGCCGATTTCTGGGCCGGTCTTGGGGCTTTGATCAACGAACTGGGCCCGAAGAACCGCGCCCTGCTGGAACGGCGCGCCGAGCTGCAGGGCCAACTCGACGAGTGGCACAAGGCGCGCCGCGGCCGGCCAATCGATTTTCAGGACTACAAGGCCTTTCTCGCCGAGATCGGCTACCTGCAGCCCGAAGGCCCGGACTTTTCCGTCGATACGGACCGGATCGACGAGGAATTCACCACCATCGCCGGGCCGCAGCTTGTGGTGCCCATCACCAACGCACGCTATGCGCTGAATGCGGCGAACGCGCGCTGGGGCTCGCTCTACGATGCGCTCTACGGCACGGACGCGATGGGCGACCTGCCGACGGGCAAGGACTACGACCCGGCGCGCGGCCAGCGCGTGATCGCCTGGGCGAAGGCGTTTCTGGACGAGGCAGCGCCGCTTGCCGAAGGCTCCCACGCCAATGCCACGGGCTATGCGGTGGAGGGCGGCAAGCTCGTCGTCACGATGGAAGACGGCGCCACGAGCAGGCTTGAGAACGACGAGCAGTTCGCCGGCTATCGCGGCGAGGCGAGCGCGCCGGAGGCCGTTCTGCTGGTCAACCATGCGCTGCACATCGAACTCGTGGTCGACCGGGCCAATGCGATCGGCGGGACCGACAAGGCCGGCATCGCGGACATGGTCATCGAGGCCGCCGTCTCGACCATCATGGACTTCGAGGATTCGGTCGCTGCCGTCGATGCCGAGGACAAGACGCTTGCCTACCGCAACTGGCTGGGTCTGATGAAGGGCGATCTCGCCGAGGAGGTTTCCAAGGGCGGCAAGACGTTCACCCGCAGGCTCAACCCGGACCGCGACTACACCGCCCCCGATGGCGAGGGTACCGTCACCCTGCATGGCCGTTCGATGATGCTCAGCCGCAATGTCGGCCACCTGATGACCAATCCGGCCATTCTCGATGCCAATGGCGACGAAGCCTTCGAAGGCCTGATGGACGCGGCGATCACCACGCTCATCGCCATGCACGATCTGAAGGGCGAGGGCCCCGGCAATTCGCGCGCCGGCTCGATCTATCTGGTCAAGCCGAAGATGCACGGACCCGACGAGGTCGCCTTCACCGACGAGATCCTGACGCGCGTGGAGGGTTTTCTCGGGCTGGAGCCGAATACGGTGAAGGTCGGCATCATGGATGAGGAGCGCCGCACGACGGTGAACCTGAAGGCCTGCATCCGGGCCGCGAAGTCACGCGTTGCCTTCATCAACACCGGCTTCCTCGACCGCACGGGCGATGAGATCCACACCTCCATGGAAGCCGGTCCGATGGAGCGCAAGGGCGACATGAAGGGTCTGCCCTGGATCAAGGCCTATGAGGACTGGAACGTCGATATCGGGCTCGCCTGTGGCCTGCGCGGCAAGGCGCAGATCGGCAAGGGCATGTGGGCCATGCCGGACCTGATGCATGCCATGCTGGATCAGAAGATCGGCCATCCAATGGCCGGCGCCAATTGCGCCTGGGTTCCCTCGCCGACCGCGGCGACGCTGCACGCCACCCATTATCACAAGGTGGACGTGAAGGCGCGCCAGTCGGAAATCGCCGGGCGCGAGCGCGCCTCGCTCGACGATATCCTGACGATCCCGGTGGCGGCACGGCCGAGCTGGTCGACCGACGACGTGAAGCAGGAAGTGGAGAACAACGCACAAGGTATCCTCGGTTACGTGGTGCGCTGGGTCGACCAGGGCATCGGCTGCTCCAAGGTGCCGGACATCAACGATGTCGCGCTGATGGAAGACCGCGCCACCTGCCGCATCTCCTCCCAGCACATCGCCAACTGGCTGCATCATGGTGTCGTCACCGAAAAGGAGGTGATGGACATCATGAAGCGGATGGCCGAGGTGGTGGACCGCCAGAACGCCGGCGACGCCAACTACACGCCGATGGCGCCGGGCTTCGACACAATCGCCTTCAAGGCGGCGTGCGACCTCGTCTTCAAGGGGCGCGAGCAGCCGTCCGGCTACACCGAACCGGTGCTGCACGCCCGCCGGCTGGAACTGAAGGCCGAACGCGGCTGAGGCACAGCGCTCCTTTTCCGCCCGCAGGCGGATCCAGAGGCCGGCGTCCGGGACGCCGGCCTTTTTCATGCGCGTCAAAATGCGGGGGATGACATATTCACATAATGCAACAGGACGATAGCCAACTCTGCTATCAAATAAACCTGTTTGAATATGAAAGGACGACCCCCATGGGCACCACCCCCTATCCCGAGATCACTGATGCCATTTCCAAGCAGGTCAAGGTTCTCTCCAAGGAGATTCCGGACACCATGGCGGGCTTCCGCAAGATGGTTGATGGTGCAGAGGCCGATGGCGCGCTCGACAAGAAGACCAAGGAGCTGATCGCCATGGGCATCGCCATCGCACTTCGCTGTGACGGCTGCATCGGCTTTCACAGCCGCAACCTCGTGAACCTCGGCGCCACCCGCCAGGAATACGAGGAGATGCTGGGCGTGGCGATCTACATGGGCGGCGGTCCGTCGCTGATGTATGCCGCTCAAGCCATGAACGCATGGGAGCAGTTCGGCGGCGCCAAGAGCTGACGCATTCGCGAAGGCGGCAGCACGGCAGGCCACCAAGCCTGCCCCCCTGCCTTGCCGCGATCGAACGCCGGCCGGCCCTGCCCGGCCGGCTTTTTTTGTACTGCGGCTGCAACCGTTCAGCCGTTGCTCGTCTCCTTCCAGTCGAAGACCAGCGGCGCCTCGCGAAAGGCGAACCGCTCGAGATGGCTTTCGACGACGCCTTGCAGCCTCTCCAGCTGTTCGGGAACGCTGGCCATAAGCTCGCAGCGCAGATGATCGGGCTCCGCCTTCATCCGCAGGATGCCCTCGCCGGGCCAATCGCCGCTGCGGCCGCTGGCCGGAAAAACCACCTGGCCGCTTTCCGGCGAGAATTCGACCTGAAGAGTGTGGCTCCAGTGCTTGCAGAGCTGTTGCAGGTAGCGACTGGCGTTTTCCGTCGGGACCTGCGTTGTTGATTGAACCGTATTGTCCATGATTTTCCAGACTTCCGTTTCTTGGAGCGAAGCTCCTGGCGTTTCTTGCAGCGAAGCTCTTGGCGTTGGCTGGAGCGAAGCTCGCGGGAACGGAGTGACCTCCGGCCACCGGATATACGGCCTGTTACCGCCCAGACAAGTTCCCCCGACGCCTTAGGCGTCCTGCGCCTGCCCCACCCGTTCGTGCCCGGGATCCGTCGTTGGTGCGCGGTAGCCCGTCGTTCGTGCAAAACGGGCGAACATTCATGGGTTTGCCCCCGCAGCGCCGTGCCGATGCGGCACCATGTTTCGGTCGGGCCCGGGTCGGGAGGACGATCCGGAGCGCTGCCGATGCGAAGACCCGAACGGGAGAAACCTGGGGAGGACAACCGTGATACCGGGATCGTTCGACTATCACTGTCCCACGACCGTCGATGAGGCCGTGGCGCTGCTCGGCGAGTATGGCGAGGAGGCGCGAGCCATCGCCGGTGGGCACAGCCTCATTCCGATGATGAAACTGCGGCTTGCTGCGCCGGAACACCTCATCGACCTGCGCAGGATCGACTCCATGCGCGGGATTTCGCGGGATGCGGGCTCGATCGTCATCGGCGCGACGACCACCCAGGCGGAGATCATCGTCTCTCCCGTCATCGCCGCCGATCTTCCCATCCTGTCCGAAACCGCGACGCTCATCGCCGATCCGCAGGTTCGCGCGGTGGGCACGATCGGCGGAAATGTCGCTAACGGAGATCCCGGCAACGACATGCCGGCACTGATGCAGTGCCTTGGCGCCGATTATGTCCTGAAAGGCCCGGGCGGCGAACGCACGGTCGCCGCGCGCGATTTCTATGAGGGAACCTATTTCACGGCGCTCGAAGAGGGCGAGTTGCTGACCGCCATCCGCATTCCCCAGCCGCCGGCTGGCATCGGCTGGGCTTACGAGAAGCTGAAGCGCAAGGTCGGCGACTACGCGACCGCCGCAGCCGCCGTGCTGCTGAAGATGGATGGCGACACGTGTTCGTTCGCCTCCGTTGCGCTCACCAATGTCGGCGACACGCCGCTGTTCGCTGCTGAGGCGGCGGAGGCGCTTGTCGGCTCGAAACTCGACGCAGCGGCGATCAACGCCGCCGTTGCCGCAGCCGAGGCGATCACCAATCCGGCGTCCGACGGCCGGGGCCCCGCCGAATACCGGACCAAGATGGCTGGCGTGATGGTGCGCCGGGCGATCGCCCGTGCCCGCAACCGTGCCGCCTGAAGAGGGACAGCAAGAATGGCAAAGACCCACGTCAAGATGACGGTGAACGGCAAGCAGGTCGAAGCGCTTGTCGAGCCGCGCACACTGCTCATCCATTTCATCCGCGAGGAACTGGAGCTGACCGGCCCGCATATCGGCTGCGAGACCAGCCATTGCGGCGCCTGCACGCTCGATATCGACGGCAAATCGGTGAAATCGTGCACGATGTTCGCGGTGCAGGCCAATGGCGCCGACATCCACACCATCGAGGGCATGGCGGAAGCCGACGGGACGCTGCACCCGCTGCAGGACGCTTTCCGAGAGATGCACGGGCTGCAATGCGGCTTCTGCACGCCAGGGATGATCACCCGGGCCTACCGGCTGCTGCAGGAAAACCCGAACCCGAGCGACGAGGAGATCCGGATGGGCATCTCGGGCAACCTGTGCCGCTGCACCGGCTACCAGAACATCGTCGCCGCGATCCGGCTTGCGGCCGAACGCATGAACGGCACGCAGAACCGGGAGGCCGCAGAATGAACGACATGACCGTTCCGCGCGAGGAGCGCGAGGCCAAACTGGAAGGCATGGGCTGCAAGCGCAAGCGGGTGGAGGACGTCCGCTTCACGCAAGGCAAGGGGAATTACGTCGACGACATCAAGCTGAAGGACATGGTCTTTGGCGATTTCGTCCGCTCGCCCTATCCCCATGCCCGGGTGAAATCCATCGACACGTCCGCGGCCGAGGCCCTGCCCGGCGTGCTGGCGGTACTTACCGCCGAAACCCTGAAGACCATCAATCTCGCCTGGATGCCGACGCTGGCCGGCGACGTGCAGATGGTGCTGGCCGACGGCAAGGTGCTTTTCCAGAACCAGGAAGTCGCCTTCGTCATCGCCGAGGACCGCTACATCGCTGCCGACGCGGTGGATCTGGTGGAGGTCGAGTACGAGGAACTTCCCGTACTCGTCGATCCGTTCAAGGCGATGGCGCCGGATGCGCCGGTGCTGCGCGAGGATCTTGAGGGCAAGACCGAGGGCGCACACGGGGCGCGCAAGCACCACAACCATATCTTCGAATGGACGGTGGGCGACAGCGAGGCGACCGACCTTGCATTCTCCAAGGCCGAGGTGACCGTGAAGGAGCTGATCTCCTATCACCGATGCCACCCCTGCCCGCTGGAAACCTGCGCCTGCGTCGCCTCGATGGACAAGATCAAGGGCGAGCTGACGCTGTGGGGCACGTTTCAGGCGCCGCACGTCGTGCGCACGGTCGCCTCGTTGCTTTCCACCATTCCCGAGCACAAGATCCGGGTGATCTCACCCGATATCGGCGGCGGCTTCGGCAACAAGGTGGGCGTCTATCCCGGCTATGTCTGCTCGATCGTCGGCTCCATCGTGCTGGGGCGGCCGGTGAAGTGGGTGGAAGACCGGATCGAGAACTTGTCGGCCACCGCCTTTGCCCGCGACTATCACATGACGACGGAACTGGCGGCGACCGTCGAGGGCAAGATCACCGGCCTCAGATGCCATGTGCTTGCCGACCATGGCGGGTTCGATGCCTGCGCCGATCCGTCGAAGTGGCCGGCGGGCTTCTTCAACATCATCACCGGCTCCTACGACATCCCGACGGCCCACGTGGCGGTGGACGGGGTCTACACCAACAAGGCGCCGGGCGGGGTGGCCTATCGCTGCTCGTTCCGGGTGACGGAGGCGGTCTACGCCATGGAGCGCGCCATCGACGTGCTGGCGCGCAAACTGAACATGGATCCGGCGGAACTCAGGCTGAAGAACTTCATCCGGCCGGAGCAGTTCCCCTACCCCTCGGCGCTGGGTTGGGAATACGACAGTGGCGACTACGAAACAGCCATGCGCAAGGCGATGGAGACGGTGGACTATGCCGGGCTCAGAGCCGAACAGGCGGAAAGGCGCGCCGCCTTTGAACGTGGCGAGACGCGCGAGTTGATGGGCATCGGGGTGTCGTTCTTCACCGAGATCGTCGGTGCGGGCCCGACGCGCAATTGCGACATTCTCGGCATCGGCATGTTCGACAGCTGCGAGATCCGTATCCACCCGACGGGCGCAGCGATCGCGCGGATGGGCACGATCAGCCAGGGCCAGGGACACCAGACCACATACGCCCAGATCCTTGCGACCGAACTCGGCATACCCGCCGACATGATCGACATCGAGGAAGGCGACACCGACACCGCGCCTTACGGTCTCGGCACCTACGGCTCTCGCTCCACGCCTGTTGCCGGTGCAGCCACCGCCATCGCCGCGCGCAAGATCAAGGCGAAGGCCCAGATGATCGCGGCACACATGCTGGAAGTGCACGAGGACGATCTGGAATGGGACGTCGACGGCTTCCGCGTGAAGGGCCTGCCGGAAAAGACCGCTTCCATGAAGGAGATCTGCTGGGCGGCCTACAACAACGTGCCGCCCAACATGGAGCCGGGACTGGAGGCCGTGTCCTACTATGACCCGCCCAACATGACCTACCCCTTCGGCGCCTATATCTGCGTGATGGACATCGACGTCGATACGGGGGCTCACAAGGTCCGGCGCTTCTACGCGCTCGACGATTGCGGCACGCGCATCAACCCGATGATCATCGAGGGCCAGGTGCATGGCGGCCTGACCGAGGGCTACGCCATCGCCATGGGCCAGGAGATCGCCTACGACGAGATGGGCAACGTCAGGACCGCCTCGCTGATGGACTTCTTCCTGCCGACCGCGGTGGAAACCCCGGTCTGGGAGACGGACTGGACCGTGACCCCATCACCACATCACCCGATCGGTGCAAAAGGGGTTGGCGAAAGCCCCAACGTCGGTTCGGTGCCGTGCTTCTCCAACGCCGTCAACGATGCCTTCGCGCATCTCGGCGTCACCCACCTGCAGATGCCGCACGATGCGTGGCGCGTGTGGAGGGAATGCAAGCGGCTGGGGCTGACGGGGTAACGTCGCGGGTTCGGGTAGGGTATCCCCGTGGGATACCCCCTCCCCTAGCCCCTCCCCTCAAGGGGGAGGGGGACGGTGTCCGAGCAAGTCTAAAGTCTTGAGGGCAACGCGGCGCGCCACATGTCGTGAGCAAATTCCCCTCCCCCTTGAGGGGAGGGGTTAGGGGTGGGGGTACCCTTCCCCCGATCCTATCCGGAAGACACCATGCCCTTCGACCGCACCACCATCGCAACGCGCCTGACAAACGCCGGCTACGTGCCCGATGCCGATCTCGCCATGGCGCTTTACCTGATGGATCTCTTGCAGCGGCCGTTGCTGCTGGAAGGCGAGGCCGGGGTCGGCAAGACGGAGGTCGCCAAGGCTCTGGCGGAGGTTCATGCCGCTCCGCTCATCCGGCTGCAATGCTATGAGGGGCTCGATGCCTCCGCCGCGCTCTACGAATGGAACTACCAGCGCCAGCTTCTCGCCATCAAGACGCACGAGCGCGACGGGGTATCGGCCGAGGCCATCGAAGAGCAGATCTTCTCCGAGGATTACCTGCTCGAGCGTCCGCTGCTCGCCGCGATCCGATCAGACACGCGGGCGGTGCTTCTGATCGACGAGATCGACCGGGCGGACGAGGAATTCGAGGCCTTCCTGCTGGAGCTTCTCTCCGACTGGCAGGTGAGCGTGCCGGAACTGGGCACCATCCACGCCACCACCATTCCGCGTGTGATCCTCACCTCCAACGGCACGCGCGAGCTTTCCGATGCGCTACGCCGGCGCTGCCTTTATCACTATGTCGACTACCCGGACGAGGCGCGTGAGACGCGAATTCTGACTGCCCGTCTTCCCGGCATCGACCAGCGGCTCGCGGCCGAGATCGCCCGGCTCGTCGCCATGGTGCGCAAGGAAGACCTGCGGAAAGTGCCGGGCGTCGCCGAAACGCTCGATTGGGCGGCCGCGCTGGTCGGGCTCGAAGTGAAGCATCTGGCGGATGACCCGGAATCCGTCCATGACACGCTGATCTGCCTGTTGAAGACGCAAGAGGATCAGGCGGCGATGAGCCGCGAAGTTCTCGACCGTTTGATCGGCAAGGTGGCATGATGGCGAAAACCGCCCCTGCCCCGCCGCCGGAGGCCGCAGGCGCCGCGCACAGAGCGCAGATGATGCGCTTTCTCGCACAGCTGAGGGCGAACCGGTTTGCGATCGGGCTTTCGGAAGCGCAAGACGCCCTGAAACTTGCCGCTGCGGGTCTCGCCGCCCGCCCCTCGCGCCTGCGCCCGGCGCTGAGAGCGCTTGCGTGCAGCCGCCGCGATGACTTTGCCCGTTTCGACGCGCTGTTCGACGCCCATTGGCTCGGTCGCGGCGTTCGCGCCGCCACCCGCGTTTCCGGTGCGCCGGACCGCGCGCCAGCAGGCATAGAGAAGATGCGCGGCCAGCCCTCCGGCCCTTCGGCCGGCGGCATGCCCGACCACGTCGAGCGCCGTCGCGAACAGGCCGGAGAGGATGACGAGACCGGCGCGGCAGATGCGCGGCGCGGCGGCGCCTCGCGCGCGCAAGTTCTGGAGACGACGGACCTGCGCCACATCGCTGACCCGCAAGCCATCGCCGAGGTCAACGCGCTGGCCGGGCGTCTCGCGGGAGCCTTGCGCCAACGCCTCACCCGGCGCGAGCGGCTTCGCCGGCGTGGACGGCGGATAGACCTGCGCACGACAATCCGGCGCTCCATCGCGCATGGAGGCGAACCGTTCGACCTCGCCTTCCGCAAACGCCGCGACAAGCCGCTCCGCATTGTCGCTCTGCTCGATGTCTCCGCCTCCATGAGCCCTTATTCGGCATTCTTCCTGCGCTTTCTGCATGGCTTGCTCGACCATGCACGCGAGGCCGATGCCTTTCTGTTTCACACAGGGCTTGTCCATGTCTCGCCGGCCCTGAAGGAGCGCGATCCGCAACGCGCGCTCGACCGGCTTTCGCTGATCGCCCGGGGCTTTGCCGGCGGCACCCGCATCGGCGAGAGCCTCGCGGCGTTCAACCGCCAGCATGCGGCGCGCGTGGTGCACGGGCGCACCGCGGTGATCATCGTTTCCGACGGCTACGACACCGGCCCGGCGGAAGATCTCGGCCGCGAACTCGCAAGCCTTCGCAAGCGCACACGGCACATCGCCTGGCTAAACCCGATGGCGGGATGGCAGGGCTACGAGCCCGCCGCCGCCGGCATGCGGGCGGCGCTACCCCATCTCGATCTTTTCGCCGCGGCCCATAATCTGGAGAGCCTGGCGAAGCTCGAACCCTATCTTGCGCGGCTTTGAGGACAACGACGATGTCAGCGCCCGACACCTCCGCCGATCCGGTCCTCGACACGATCAACCGTCTCCGGCGCGAGCGGGCGGCCTTTGCAGTTGCAACGGTTGTGCGCACCGTTGCGGCCACGGCTGCCAAGGCGGGCGCCAAGGCGGTAATCCTGGGTGACGGCACGATGCACGGGTGGATCGGCGGCGGGTGTGCGCAGGGCGCGGTGCTGCGGGCGGTCAAGCGGGCGCTGGCCGATGGCGAGCCGCGGCTCATCTCCGTCCAGCCGCACGAGATCCTGAGCGCGGAGGGCGTAAAGGCGGGCGAAGTTCGCGAGGGCATCGAGTATTACCGCAGCCACTGCCCCTCGAAAGGCACGGTGGACATCTTCATCGAGCCCGTGCGACCGCAGCCGCTGCTTCTCGTGTTCGGCGCGACGCCGGTTGCCCGGGCCGTGGCGGAGCTCGCCCCCCGCTTCGGCTTCGACGCGGCGCTCGCGGAGCGCGCGCGCGATATTGCCGAGTTTCCGTCCGGCGAGGTCTATGCGGTCATCGCAACGCAGGGTCTCGGCGACATGGATGCGCTTCAGGCGGTGCTGGGTCACGACGTTGCCCACGCCGCCTTCGTCGGCAGCCGCGCGAAGGCAGCGAGCCTGCGCAAGGAACTGACTGAATCCGGCATTGCTGCGGAGCGTATCGCCACACTGTCGGCACCGGCCGGCATCGATATTGGCGCGATCACGCCAGAGGAAATCGCCCTGTCCATTCTGGCGGAGGCCGTTCAGGTCAGACGCGCGGCACGGCGCAGGCCCGCATCGTCCGCGAACGCGCTCAACGGCTGACCTCGGCCGCGCGCCATTCCCGGCCTTCGCGTTTTCTGGCACTGTCACCGAAAAACTGAGACAGTCCTCTCCCGCATCGATCACGGCAACCTTCTCATGCAGAACTCTCCCGCTTCCGCGGCCAAATTCGATCCCTCCCGGGCCGGCGAATACGCCGAACAAAGCCGCATCGGGCTGGCCGGTTACGACGCCTGCCACGAACTGGCCGCATGCGTGCTCGCCTCCGTGCTGGGGTCAGGTTCGACGGCCCGCATTCTGGTGGCGGGCGCCGGCGGCACAGCCAGCGAGATCGTGTGCGGCGCGCGGCTGGAGCCCGGCTGGCGTTTTCTTGCGGTCGACCCATCCGAACCGATGCTCGCGCTCGCGCGCGCGGCGGTGGAAGGCGCCGGTTTTTCGGAACGCACGGAATTCCGGCAAGCGCAGGTCGGTGACCTGTCGAGAGAAGAGACGTTCGATGCGGCAACCCTCATCGGCGTCCTGCACCACCTGCCGGGCGAAGAGGCGAAACGCGCCATTCTCGCCGACCTTTCCGCGCGGCTGAAACCCGGCGCGCCACTCATTCTGGCCGGCAATTATCGCGCTTATGCGGAAGAGCCGGTGCTGTTGCAGGCGTGGGGACAACGCTGGCGTCAGCACGGCGCCGATGAGAACGAGGTCACTGCGAAGCTTGGAAAGATCCTGCAGGGTGCGGACCCGCCGGCCTCGGAAGAGGTCGTTGCCGATCTGCTGGCCGGCGCGGGTTTCGAGCCGCCCCTCAGGTTCTTCTCAAGCCTGTTCTGGGGCGCGTGGGTCACCCGCAAGCGATAGCACGCCACAACGCGCTCAGGCGAAGATATGGCGTTCTGCGCTGACGATCCCGGCGACGAAATCCGCCACGACCTGCACCGGCCGCTGCTCGCGCGAGGTCTCGTGATAGACGAGCCAGTAGGCCCGGCGGATCAGCCTGTCGGGCAGGACCGGCACAAGCTCGGGATCGCGACGGGCGATGAAACTGTGCAGAATGCCGATGCCGGCGCCGGCGCGCACCGCCTCCGTCTGACCGAGCGCCGAAGCGATCTCGAAACGCGCCTGCCAGTCGCGGGCCACCTCGCCCGCGTAAGCAAGGGCGGGAGAAAAGACCAGGTCCTCCACATAGCCGACAAGCTGGTGATGGCGCAGGTCCGAAGGGGTCTGCGGAACGCCGTGCTCCTGAAGATAGAGGGAGTGGGCGAAGAGGCCGAGCGTGTAGTCGACGAGCTTCTTTGCGACCAGCCGGCCATGCTCGGGCCGTTCCACGGTGACCGCGATATCCGCCTCGCGGCGTGACAGCGAGACGGAACGCGGCGCCGGCACGAGCTGTACCGTCAGCCCGGGATGCCGGGCAGTCAATTCGCCCAGGCGCGGGGCCAGAAAGGCGACGCCGAAGCCATCGGGCGCGCCGATGCGGACCGTGCCCGACACGTCCAGATCCGCATCGGTTGCGGCCGTGGCCGCCAGCATTTCCGCCTCCATCGCTTCCGCCGAGGCGAGGAAACGCTCGCCCGCAGGCGTCAGCACGCAGCCGTTGGTGCGCCTGTCGAGAAGCCGCGTCTTGAGGGCGGCTTCAAGCGCACTCACACGCCGGGCCACAGTCGCGTGGTTGAGGCCCAGCCTGCGCCCGGCCGCCAAGAGCTGGCCTGCGCGGGCAACGGCCAGGAAGATGCGCACGTCATCCCAGTTCATCGGTTCGGTTTCTCTCCAGCGCCACAGGGCCCGGGGTGCAATGGCGAGCGAGGAGACGCGAGGCGTGAAGCGTGAAGCCCCACCCATTTCATTTTTTGCACTTCATCTTCGCCCTCGCAAACAATTGCACTTCAATTTTTGCACAACGGCTGCGCCCCGTCGAGCGTTGCGTTTCCGCGCGCTTGATGCAGACTGTCGGGCAACGAACGGAGACGAAATCCGTCCGACACCATCAGGTCACCAGAATCCGGGAGGCTCTTCATGCGCGAGATCGGTCATTTCATAGGCGGCAAGCACGTCGCTGGCACGTCAGGGCGCACCGCCGACGTTTTCAATCCCGCTACCGGCGAGGTTCAGGCCAAGGTAGCACTGGCGAGCGCGGCCGAAGTTCGCGCGGCCGTGGAAAACGCAGCAGCCGCCCAGCCCGCCTGGGCCGCGACCAACCCGCAGCGCCGCGCCCGCGTGCTGATGAAGTTCGTCGATCTTCTTCACCGCGACATGGACAAGCTCGCCGAAGCACTGTCGAAGGAGCACGGCAAGACCATTCCCGATGCCAAGGGCGACGTCATTCGCGGGCTGGAAGTCGCCGAATTCTGCATCGGCGCGCCGCACCTGATGAAGGGCGAGTATTCCGAAGGCGCGGGCCCCGGCATCGACATGTATTCGATGCGCCAGCCGCTGGGCGTGGTCGCCGGCATCACGCCGTTCAACTTCCCGGCGATGATCCCGATGTGGAAGTTCTGCCCGGCGATCGCCGCGGGCAACGCCTTCGTCCTGAAGCCGTCGGAGCGTGACCCGTCCGTACCGCTGATGCTGGCGGAGCTGATGCTGGAAGCCGGCGCGCCGGAAGGCATTCTCAACGTGGTCAACGGCGACAAGGAAGCCGTGGACGCCATTCTGGATGACGACATCGTCCAGGCGGTGGGCTTCGTCGGCTCCACCGCAATCGCTCATTACGTCTATTCGCGCGGCTGCGCTTCGGGCAAGCGCGTTCAGTGCTTCGGCGGCGCCAAGAACCACATGCTGATCATGCCGGACGCGGACATGGATCAGGCTGTCGACGCGCTGGTGGGCGCGGGCTACGGGGCCGCCGGTGAGCGCTGCATGGCCGTGTCCGTCGCCGTTCCCGTCGGCGAGGCAGCCGCCAACCTCCTGATGGAAAAGCTCATTCCCCGGGTCGAGAACCTCAAGATCGGCCCCTATACTGCCGGCGACGACGTCGATTTCGGACCGCTGGTGACGAAGGAGGCCTATGCCCGCGTCAGGGGGCTCGTCGACCGCGGGGTCGAGGAAGGCGCGACGCTTGCCGTGGACGGGCGCGATTTCAAGCTGCAGGGCTACGAGAACGGCAATTTCATCGGCGGCTGCCTGTTCGACAACGTCACCAAGGACATGGACATCTACAAGACCGAAATCTTCGGCCCCGTCCTCTCCGTGGTGCGCGCCAAGACCTACGAGGAAGCCATCGATCTGCCGATGAGCCACGAATACGGCAACGGCGTCGCCATCTTTACGCGCGACGGCGACACCGCACGCGACTTCTGCGCCCGCATCAACATCGGCATGGTGGGCGTCAACGTGCCGATCCCGGTGCCGCTGGCCTATCACACATTCGGCGGCTGGAAGCGGTCTGGCTTCGGCGACCTCAACCAGCACGGCCCCGATGCCTTCAAGTTCTACACCCGCACCAAGACCGTGACGTCACGCTGGCCGTCCGGCACCAAGGAAGGTGCGGAGTTCTCCATCCCCACGATGGGGTGAAGGCGGGAACGCACAATTGTTTACGGAAAGGGGGCCAAGCGGCCCCCTTTTTCTTGTCATGTGCCGCTTGCCCTTTCAGGCCGCCATGATCGTTCGGCCGCTCGCAAGCCCCGTGGCCCGAAGGAGGATGTAGCCCCCTACGTTCAGCATCAACACGAACGCGCCGAAGACGAGGGTTGTCGCGGCAAGGCCGATCGACGTGGCGAGAAAGCCCGCACCGATCGCTGGCACGCTCAGCGCCAGATAGGATTCGATGTAATAGACGGCGAGCAATTCCGCCCGCTCATCAGAGCGCGCCAGCGGCAGCAGCAGCCGCATCAGGCCGGTAAAGCACGCGCCCCACCCAAGCCCCGTCACGACCGAGCCGATCGCGAGCAGGACAATTTGACCCGTGATGACGCCGACTGTCAGCGCCACGAGGCCCGCGACGACGGCCGTCGTTCCAAAGGTCATGGCCGCAGCCGGCCTGCGCGTGCGCAATGCGAAGACCGCGACACCACCGGAGAACATCAGCGATGCCACCACGATGCCTCCGAGGAAAGGCGAGGCGATGCCGGTTGTCCGCGCGACAACGGAGGGGATGAGGGAGAGAAAAAAGCCGCCCAGCATCCAGATCGACAGATTGATCGGAGACAAAAGCACGAAGGCGCGGCGGGCGGAGGCGGGAATGGTGACGCGCGGATCGAGCGCGGCAAGCGCGCCGGGCCTGCGACGGACCGTTTCCGGCATGCGCCAGATCATGGCGGCCTGGAGCACGGTCAGGATGAGGATCACGGCGTAAACCAGATGGCTTGGCGCCGGAGCAAAGGTCACGAGGGCGCCCGAGATGAGTGCTCCCGCCCCCATGCCGCCCAACGGCGACAGGCTGTTGACCACCGGCCCCCGTTCGCTGTCCGCATCCACCACCGCCGCGCCGAGCGACGTGGTGGACACACCAGTGGCAATCCCCTGCATCAACCTCGCCGCAAGCAGCGCAGGACCGCTTTCGGCCTGCAGGAACAGGACCATGGCGACGATCTGCAGCACCAGACCGACAAAGATGACCGGCCTGCGCCCGACATGATCGGAAAGCGATCCGCCGACCAGCAAGGCAGCCAGCAGCGCGAAGGCATAAACGGCAAACACGAAAGTGATCATCACCGGAGAAATGCCCCACATTTGCTGGTAGAGCCGGTAGAGCGGGGTCGGAGCGGCCGAGGCGGCCATGAAGGTGGCGAAGGTTCCCGCATAAAACAGGAAGGGGCCGGGGACCGCAGACCGACCGGTGCCCCCGGAGAGAGAACTGGACATGATGCTTGGGCTCACTTAAAGCTAATTTGTTGCGATAGAGATACCCCCTCCATCACATAAAAGCAAATAATTTGCTTTAGTGAATTCCGACATGCGCGTTCGTGCGCAACGGAGTGCGGGCGCAAGCAAAGCGGACAGACGAGAAAAGACGCATGACGGCAAAGACACAGACACGCCCGGGCGGACGAAGCGCCCGGGTTCAGGCGAGCGTTCATGCCGCCGTGGAAAAGCTGCAACAGGCGATGCCGCGCGAGGCGCTGACGATTCCGGCGATTGCCGAAGAAGCGGGGGTGACCCCCTCCACAATCTATCGGCGCTGGGGAGACCTCAGGGAGTTGTTCGCCGATGTTGCGCTTCAGCGCCTGCGGCCGGACAGTCCACCGAAAGATACCGGCAGCGCGCGCACCGACCTGGAAGCCTGGAGCGAACAATATGCGGAGGAAATGGCTTCGGAACCCGGCCGCAAGATGATTCAGGATGTGCTCGTCAGCCAGGGCGAGCGCGGCAAGGCCTCCGCGTGCTGTTCGATCACGCGCGCGCAGCTGGACCTTCTCGCCGCACGCGCCCGCGACCGGGGCGAGGCCTTTCCGAACGTCGACGATGTTCTCGATCAGGTGGTCGCGCCGATCATCTACCGCATTCTCTACGACCAACCCCTGGAAGAAAGTCGCTGGCGGGGTTTCGTCCAACGGCTTTTCGACGATCTTGCGAACAAGGGATAGAAACGGAAAGCGACCGGCACTCCCGGTCTATGCGCGCTCTGGCGGAGTATCCTATATGTCTTCTCCCTGTTGGAGGAACCAGATGACTCGTGTCCGCTTCGCCGCCGCAGCCGCCCTCAGCCTCGCTCTCTCAAGTCCAGCGCTTGCGACCCCGCCTCTTCCCGAGGCCTGGCAATCGACGCTCAATCGCGACAACCCGCTGGTTGGCAAGATCTGGTCTGTCGGCAAGCAGGCATTCGTCACCCCAGAGGCGCTAGCCGGCGACATCGCATCCGCCCGCTTCGTGCTGGCCGGCGAGACCCATGACAATGCCGACCACCACCTGCGCCAGGCCTGGATCGTTTCCGCCCTCACCGAGGCTGGACGCAAACCGGCGGTTGTCTTCGAGATGATTTCCGCAGACGAGGCCGGCGCCCTCAAGAGCTACCTGGCCGGTACCCCCAAAAACGCTTCGGCAATGGGGAAGGCGCTGAAATGGAAGGAGCGTGGCTGGCCGGACTGGGCGATGTACCAGCCGATCGCCGATGCGGCGCTGGCGGCCGGCCTGCCCATGGCGCCGGGCGATCTTTCGCGCGAAACGGTGAAGCGCTTCCGGAAGGAGGGGCTCGGAGCGCTCGGCAAGGGCATCGCGGAAAGCTGGGGGCTGGAAACGCCGCTGCCCGCAGCCGGACAGGAAACGCTGAAACAGGACCTGCGCGACGGCCATTGCGGGCTGCTGCCGGAGCCGGCGGTGGAGGCGATGGTTCCGGTGCAGCGCGCCCGCGACGCTTCGTTTGCCGACGGACTGATTGCAAATGCGACGGCCGATGGAGCGGTTCTGATCGCGGGCCGGGGGCACGTGCGTGGAGACATGGCCGTACCGTGGTACCTGCGGGCCCGTGCGCCCGAAGCCTCCATTCGGATCGTCGCGATGGTTGAGGCCGAGCAAGGCCAGAGCGATCCGGCCGATTACCTGCCGGCCCCGGGGGTTTACGACTATCTCTGGTTCACGCCCAAGGCGGAGCGTCCCGACAAGTGCGAGGAACTCAAGGCCAGGTTCGGGAAAAAGAGCTAGATCGCGGACGGATGTCCCTGGCGCCGGCTCGCCGTCGTCAGACGCCGAGCGCTGTCCTCAGGGTCTTCAACCGGGTCCGGCTGACCGGCACGCGATAGGGCGTATCGCCGTCGAGTTCGAGGACGCCCTGTTCGCCGCGCCGGCTGAGCGCGGCCGCATGGTCCAGATTGACCAGATGGCTGCGGTGGACGCGCACGAGCCCCGCCGGGCCCACGCGGGCCTCGATCTGCGAGATTGAGAGCGAACAGAAATACGTTCGCTCTCCGTCGAACACGATCGAATAATGCGCATCCGCCCGAACCGCGTAGACGTCTGCGGGCGCGAGCAAAACTGTCCGCCCATCCTTGGTGACAGGGATGCGCGCGGCACCGCCGTCGACTTGAGACGTGTCGCCCGTCCAATCGACCTGCGAGGCGGTTCCGGCACGCTCTGCCGCCGCGCCCCTGTCGATCGTGTCTGGAAGCAGCGTCAGAAAAAAGATCGCGGAAATGGCGAAAGCGATGACCGCGACAATGATCGCAAGCATGTCGTTGGTGAGCGCCGGAGCGGTGAACGGCACGACTGCGGCAAGCGGCTCAAAGCGTGCGGCTGCCATTGCGGTGTAATGCATGCCGGAGATCGCGCCGCCCAAGACCAGCGCGGATGTCACGAGCCCCTGCCCCCGACCGCCGACGAAAAGCAGCCAGAGCCCCAACATCGATGCTCCCATGCCAACGGCGACGGAGGCGGCGACCATGACCGGATCGTAGAGACAGGTGACACCGGTCAGAGCGCTCATGCCGATGTAGTGCATGGCGGAAATACCGCCGCCCATCATCGCCCCGCCGAGCCCGAGGCTCAGCCTTCCCGGCCGAATGACCATGCCGAAAAAGAGCGCGGCCCCGACGGCGAGCATGGCGATGAGCGCGGAGACGACCGTCAACAGCACGTCGTAGTCGACGGGCAGGTCCAGACGGATCGCCAGCATGCCGATGAAGTGCATGGCCCATATGGAAACCGCGAACGAAACCGCCGCCGCCCCGAGCCTGATCTTCCATTGCGCCCCCGCCCGATCCGCCAGCGAGCGGGCGAGAAGCAGTCCGACATAGCTTCCCTGAACAGCGATGACCACCGACAGGATCACGAGCGGAATGTTGTAACTCATCTCCATCGAGCGGCGGGTCCTCCCAAACCCTCGGCCGCCGCAGAAAGCCCGCAATCATGGCTCAGCGACGACCGGTGCAACGCTCGGCCGTCGATGCGGAACCGTCCTAATGCCGCATCGCCTGCCCGGTGGGCCGATTGTTCCAGAAACGGGGGCCCGTTTGCAAGCCTGCCATCTGCCGGTGTCCTCGCCTTCCGACGGCTCCGCCCTCGCGTGTGCACGTGTCACCACATCGTCTGTGTGTCGGGCGCACAAAGGGGTAAGGTAAGGACTTCGACCAAGGAGGCATCCATGTCCAGGCGACCAGAAGACCCCCGCCCCGGCGACGGACGTTCGTGCGATGAGGTGGAAACGATCGTCGTGCCGCGTGTCAGCGACATCGGCGGTTTCGAAGTGCGGCGCGCGCTGCCGTCCGTCAGGCGGCGGATGGTCGGCCCTTTCATTTTCTTCGACCAGATGGGCCCGGCCGAGTTCATCACCGGTCACGGCCTCGACGTGCGCCCGCATCCCCATATCGGGCTTGCGACCGTCACCTATCTTTACGAGGGCGAGATATTCCATCGCGACAGCCTCGGCTCGGCGCAGGCGATCCGCCCGGGCGATGTCAACTGGATGACGGCGGGACGCGGCATCGTTCATTCCGAGCGCACGGCCCCCGAAGTGCGCGCGAGCGGCTCCAGCCTGTTCGGCATACAGACATGGGTGGCGCTGCCGAAAGACAGGGAAGAGGTGGCTCCCGCCTTCACCCATATCGGCAAGGCGGACCTGCCGTTTCTCTCCGACGGCGGCACGCGGGTGCGGGTCATCATCGGCGAGCTTTTCGGAGAGAAGGCCGCCACGCCGACCTATTCCGACACCTTCTATGCGGATGTCTCGCTGGAACCCGGCGCCCAATTGCCGATCGATGCCGGCTATGAGGAGCGTGCGATTTACACGCTTTCCGGAGAGATCGAAATCTCCGGCGAGATGTTCGGCCCCGGCCAGTTGCTGGTGTTCCGCCCCGGCGACGCCGTGCGCGTCAATGCGGTCACGCCCGCCCGCTTCCAGTTGCTGGGCGGCGAACCGATGGACGGGCGGCGCTACATCTGGTGGAACTTCGTTTCCTCTTCCAAGGAGCGCATCGACAAGGCGAAGGAGGAGTGGAAGTCGCACAGGTTCGATATCGTTCCCGGCGACGAGGAAGAGTTCATCCCGCTGCCGGAATGACGATCGCCGCCCAGTCAACGCCCCGCGCCACAAGATCGCCAGAGAGGACCATGTCCGACACAGACCTGCGCAACGCCATTATCGCCACCTGCCGCGCGATGAACGCCTCCGGGCTCAATACGGGAACGTCCGGCAACGTGTCGGCACGCACCGATACGGGCTTTCTCGTCACGCCCTCGGGCATCCCCTACGATGATCTTTCTCCGGACCAGATCGTGGCGATGGATCTTGACGGCGCCTACGAGGGCGACTGGCTTCCCTCATCGGAATGGCGCATGCATCTCGATATCTACCGGGCGCGGCCGGAAGCCGGCGCGATCGTGCATGTTCACTCAAGCCACGCAGCGTCACTCTCCTGCCTGCGCCTCGACATACCGCCCTTTCACTACATGATCGCGGTCGCGGGTGGGGCGACGCTCAGATGCGCGGACTACGCCACCTTCGGTACGGCTGAGCTTTCGCACAACATGATCAAGGCCCTTGAAGAGCGCTCCGCCTGCCTTCTCGCCAATCATGGCCAGATCGCCTTCGGCGCCACGCTCTCAAAGGCGTTGTGGCTTGCCGGCGAGGTGGAGGAGCTTTGCCACCAGTATTTCCTCGCGACCCAGATGGCGGCGGCGACCGACAAGCCGGTCGTCATTCTCGATGATGCCGAGATGACGCGTGTCATGAAGAAATTCAGGACCTACGGCAAGCAGCCGAAGGATCTTGCACCGGGCGAGCATGCGGCCTTCGAAACACCGGTCAAGAAGGCCTGACGATGCGGATCGGACTGGACTGGGGCGGCACGAAGATCGAGGCCGTCGCGCTCGACGACGCGGGCACCGAGCTGATCCGCAGACGCGTACCGACGCCGCGTGGCGACTATACCGGCTGCATCAACGCGGCGCGCGATCTCGTTGCGGGCATCGAGACGGAAACCGCCAGGCCGGCCACCGTCGGCGTCGGCATTCCCGGTTCCATTTCACCGGTAACGGGCCTTGTGCGAAACGCAAACTCCGTCTGGCTCAATGGCAAGCCGCTGAAACGTGATCTCGAAACCGCGCTTTCACGGGTCGTGCGCATCGAGAACGATGCCAACTGTTTCGCCGTCTCCGAAGCCCGCGACGGGGCTGCGGCCGGGGCGCACGTGACGCTGGCGCTCATTCTCGGCACTGGCTGCGGATCGGGGATCGCCATCGACGGGCGGGCACTCGACGGCCGGCAGGGACTGGCCGGCGAATTCGGCCACACGCCGCTGCCGTGGATGACCATCGAGGAACACCCCGGCCCAACCTGCTGGTGCGGACGCAAGGGATGCAACGAGACCTTCGTCTCCGGTTCGGGATTGGAGCGCGATCATCTGGCGACAACCGGCGAGCGGATGACGGCAGCGGAAATCGCGGCATCCGACGCCCCCGCCGCACAGGCCACGATGCGGCGCTACGCCGACAGGCTCGCCCGCGCTCTCGCGGTTCTGATCGATATCCTTGACCCGGATACAATCGTGCTGGGCGGCGGCATATCGAATGTCGATCGCCTCTACGAGTGCCTGCCCGAGTTGATCGCGCCCCGCGTCTTTGCCGATGCCTGGTCGACACCGATCGTCAAGGCACGCCATGGCGATTCCTCCGGCGTGCGCGGGGCGGCGTGGCTTTGGGAGTAAAGGTTCTCCTATTCCTCCATCATCGCCACACGCGCTTCCGCCACGCCCTCGCGTTCCAGCGTGTCGGCGATCCTGAGTGCGATATCCTCGCGCCACGGCGCCGTGACGATCTGGACGCCATACGGCATCCTTTCACCCTCAAGCCAGACAGGAACGGACACCGCCGGTAGGCCGATGAAGGAGAACGGCTGGGTGTAAATCCCGATATTCGGCTCCAGTGGCAAGGTCGCGCCGTCGATCTCGATGGTCGAGGTGCCGAAAGCGGGGGCGGGAAACGGCGTCGTCGGTGTCAGGATCGCGTCGACCGTATCGAAGAGGGCGAGAACCTGTTCGCGATACCAGCGGCGCACGCGCTGGGCCTGCATCGCCCAGGCACCGGGCACGAGCGCGCCGGCGATCAGCCGGTTGCGGGTCTCTTCCTCGAAGTCGTCCGGGCGCTCGCGCAGCCGGTCGAGATGCAGGGCGCCTCCCTCGGATGCCGTCAGCACATAGGCCGCCAGCCGCGCCTTTCGGGTCTCTGGCAATTCCACCTCGCGCTCCACACCAAGTGCGCGCGCCGCCAGATCGACGGCCGCGAGCGCCCGAGATGTCGCATTCTGGCGGAACCAGCCGCCGGCCACGGCGATCCGCAAGCCGTCGCCCCCCTCCTCCAGCGCGGCCTCACACGACATCAGCGGATGGCGCGCGGAAACGGGATCGGCCGGATCGTACCCGGCAATCGCGTCGTGCAGGAGCGCGAGCCCTCGTGCGGATCGCGCCAGCGGGCCGACATGATCGAAACTGGTCACGAAGGGAAAGGCGCCGGCGCGCGAAAACCGGCCGTAGGTCGCCTTCAGCCCGAACGTGCCGCAGAATGAGGCGGGCACACGGATCGAGCCGTTCGTGTCGGAGCCCAGCGCCAGCGGCACCACGCCGGCCGCAACCGCCGCGCCCGCACCGGCCGACGAGCCGCCCGCCATCCGGCTTTGGTCATGCGGATTGCGCACATCGCCGTCGTGCTCGTTGGTGCCCGTGAAGCCGTAGGCGTACTCGTCCATGTTGAGCGCGCCGACAAGCAGCGCACCGGCGGCCTTCATCCGCGCCACCAGCGCCGCGTCGGATACGGCGGGCGGGTTGTCACGGTTGACTTTTGAGCCCGCGCGCGTGGTCACGCCCTCTATGTCGAAGAGGTTCTTGACCGCATAGGGCAACCCCGCCAGCGCGGGGACAGGCTCGCCGGCCGCGATGCGGGTATCGAGCGCATCCGCCTCCGCCAGCGCGCGCTCGGCGGTGATTTCGGTGAAGGCGTTGATGCGCGGATTGACAGCCTCGGCGGCGGCTATGGCGAGCTTCGCCATGTCGAGCGCGGAAACCTCGCGCAGACGCACCGCCTCGACGATTTCGGCAGTGGTGCCGAGCAGGGGATCAAGATGCATGAATCAGGCCTCAAAACGCCAGGCCGGTTCGGCCGTCTGCGGAAGCGATACCGTCGCGACCTCGTCCGCCGCGTTGGCGATCGCCTCGAAATGCGCCGCCACGCCGTCTCGCCATTCGGGCCGAACAGACACGCCCACCGTCTCCGCCAAGACCCCGATCGTTTGCATCACGTCGCGTTTCTGCTGCATTCCGCACCCCGTAATTGTCCGTAACGTGAGCTTAGCGTGAGCCGGACTCCTCTGTCACTGCGCCATATGCATGAGGCGGCCCGCAGGGGCCGCGACACTCTCCCACGGGGCCCGCGGGCATTGTCGTGCAAGAGGCCGGCGCACGGCCGTTGCATCCCCTTGCGCTTTCGGGTATCCAAATCGCCATGACAAACGCGCACAACATGACGGGCTGGTGGTGGCGACCTTAGGGTGGCCGTGACGACGCATGTCCGCATGCCGGTGACGACGAGGCCGCCCAGGGATCTCCCCTCGGGCGGCCTCGTCGTTTCCGGCCCCCGATCCATGCGATCCCGGGTGGTGATGGAACGAAGGAGCGAACGGAAATGAATCTCAAGGCAGATCAGCGCTTCGAAACGGCGGGAGGAATCACCGTTTCGCGCAGCCTCAGAGAGGCCGATTACGAGACCGGCACCGGCGCGTGGATGGCCCGGCTCGACTCGGAACGCGGTGCGGTGTTTTCCTCTTCCTACGAGTATCCCGGTCGCTACACGCGCTGGGACATGGCGCTGGTCAATCCGCCGCTCGTCGTGGAATCGAGTGCGCGCACGGTGACGATCCGCGCGCTCAACGATCGCGGCCACGTTCTGTTGCCCGCGATCGGGCGGGCACTCGAAGGCAACCCCGACATCGCGGAGATGAAGGAGCTCGATAACGGTTACGCCGCGCTCATCGCGGAGCCGACACGCTTCCTGCCCGAGGAACAACGCTCGCGGCAGCCCTCCACGTTTTCCATCGTGCGCGCGCTGAGCGCTCTTTTCGCCTGCCCCGACGATCATCTCGGGCTCTACGGCGCCTTCGGATACGATCTCTGCTTCCAGTTCGAACCGATCGATCTGAAGCTGGAGCGCCCGTCCGACCAGCGCGATCTGGTGCTTTATCTGCCGGACGAGATTCTCATCGTCGACCATTACGGCCGCAAGGCGCACGTGCTGGAATACGAGTTCGAGGCGGACGGAAAGTCCACGCAAGGGCTGGAGCGGACCGGCGAAAGCATGCCCTACAAGGCGGCCACGGGCGATCCGGGGCGCGGCGATCACAAACCCGGTGAATATGCCGATCTTGTGCGCGAGGCGATGGCCTACTTCAAGCGCGGCGACCTGTTTGAGACCGTGCCGGGCCAGACGTTCTTCGAGAACTGCCCCAATCCGCCCTCCGCTGTTTCGCGCCGGCTTCAGGCGATCAACCCCGCGCCCTACGCCTTCTTCATCAATCTCGGCCATGCGGAATATCTCGTCGGCGCCTCGCCGGAAATGTATGTGCGCGTGACGGGCGGCAAGCGCGTGGAGACGTGCCCGATTTCCGGCACCATCCGGCGCGGCCGCAACGCCATCGAGGACGAGGCGCAGATTCGCAAGCTGCTGAACTCCAAGAAGGACGAGGCGGAGCTGACCATGTGCTCCGACGTCGACCGCAACGACAAGTCGCGCATCTGCGTGCCCGGGTCGGTGCGGATGATCGGCCGGCGGCAGATCGAGATGTATTCGCGGCTCATCCACACCGTCGACCACATCGAGGGCATGCTGCGCGACGACATGGATGCGCTCGACGCCTTCCTCTCCCACACCTGGGCGGTGACGGTCACGGGCGCGCCGAAGCGCTGGGCGATGGAGTTCGTGGAGAACCACGAGAAGAGCCCCCGCGCCTGGTACGGCGGGGCCATCGGTGCCGTTCTCTTCAACGGCGACATGAACACCGGTCTGACGCTCCGCACCGTGCGCATCAAGGACGGCGTGGCCCAGATCCGCGCCGGCGCCACGTTGCTTTTTGACAGCGTGCCGGAGGACGAGGAAGCCGAGACCGAGCTGAAGGCCGAGGCCATGCGCGCGGCCGTGCGCGAAGCGGGTCTGGCCCTTGGCCCGGCTGCCGCCGCCCAGAAAGGCCCCCTGCCCGGCGCGGGCGTGAAGATCCTGCTGGTCGACCATGAGGACAGCTTCGTCCACACGCTCGCCAACTATTTCCGACAGACGGGTGCCGAGGTCGTCACCTATCGCTCGCCGGTGGCCGACGCGGTCTTCCACGACGTGAACCCCGACCTCGTCGTCCTGTCGCCCGGCCCGGGAAATCCGCGTGACTTCGACTGCGCGGCGACCATCGGGCGGGCGCGGGCCCGCGGTCTGCCGATCTTCGGCGTGTGCCTCGGCCTGCAGGCGCTGGCCGAAAGCCTTGGCGGAGAACTCGCCCAGCTCGACACGCCCATGCACGGCAAACCGTCTTCGGTCCGGTTCGAGCCGGATTCGCTGCTCTTCCACGGTCTCACATCGCCGGTCACCGTCGGGCGCTACCATTCGCTCCACGCGAAGCGCGACACGCTTCCGGCCTATTTCCGCGTGGTCTCGGAGAGCGAGGACGGCACGATCATGGCGATCGAACACACGCGCGAGCCTATCGCGGCGGTGCAGTTCCATCCCGAGTCGATCATGTCGCTCGATCAGGAGGCCGGGCACCGGATCATTCTCAACGTGGTGGAAGGCCTTGCCCGCAAGAAGGAACGCGCGGTGGCCTGAGGCGATGGCGACGGAGTGGCAGCCCCACCCCGTCGCTCGGGTCTTACCGATCAGCGTGCACCATCGGCCCGGGCGACATCCGCCAGGGCCCTGGCGCGCCAGACGATGGCGAGCCCGCGCCCGAAAAACACCCCGCCAAAGCCGCCACGCAGGAGTGCCGCGACGGTTGCGACAAGTGGTGAGGCGGCAAGATCCGGCGCCATGGCGTGCATGACGCCCAGGGCGTAATTGAGCGAGAATATCGCCAGGATCAGGATCAGGCTCGCCCAGCTGCCCGGCAGCAGCAGGCTTGCGGGCGGCCCGGGCTCCACCTCGATCGCCATGCGACTGGCGGCCGCTGCACCTGCAAGGATGCCGGCGGCAAATGCCGCCATCCAGGCAAGATCGGCGGGTTCTCCCGTCGCAACCCGGCCGCCGCTCAGCGATACCACAAGCATGACGAGCGGAAGGATCAGTGGCGCATACAAGCCGCTGCGGCGCGCATGCGTGCAGCGCAATCCGCGATAGATGAGGAAAGCCAGAAGCAGCCAGACCCAAACTGGCGTCCCCTGTATGATGTCGAGTACGATCATGACGACACATCCCTTGCACAGACAAGCCCGAACGGGCGATGCCTTGGACATGTCAGGGACAGCCAGAACATTTGCGAGCGTCATTTCGTGAGTGGGGAAATCCGTTTCGTGAACGACACGAGAGCACAACTCGCGCTTCGCAAATGGTACGGGCTGCTCGGATCGCCGACATTCTGGGCGATCATCGCGGCGGTATCGATCATCACCTCCGTCGACGAGATCTCGCTGTCCGCGCCGCTCACCCAGACCCTGCGCCAGATCCTGCTGCGGCTCGCGATCGCGACATTCAGCTCCCTCGTCGCCTCCTTCGTAATCGTCGTCGTGTCCACGTTCCTGCGGGCGCGGTTTGCGGTGATGCCCCGGTTCGCGATAGCCGGACTTGCGGCTTCGCCTCCGGTGTTCGCCGTTGTCGTCGCCCTGCTCGGGATCGCCCGAGGTACGCTGCCCGATCGCTCATCCGTGTTGGAGATCCTCGCCAGCGTCACCGTCACCGTGACGGCAATCGCCCTTGTCGTCGGGTTGTTCCAGAAGCGGGAAGACGATCAGGACCGTGCCACGCCCGACACGTCGGATGCGCCTCCTTCCCCACCACAGTTCACCAGGCGCCTGCCACCGGAACTCGGATCGCAGCTCACCCGGCTGAGCGCCAGCGATCACTACGTGGAGGCTTACACCCGGCGCGGACATGCCATGGTGCTCGTCCGCTTTTCCGATGCCCTCGAGGAATTGGCCGAAGAGGACGGCCTGCAGATCCATCGCTCGCACTGGGTGGCGCGCGATGCGGTGCGCGGGCTGGTCACGGAAGGTCGCAGCCTTTTCGTCGAGATGGACGACGGCACCCGATTGCCCATCAGCCGTTCCCGCATGGCCGCGGTGCGCGCCGAGGGCTTTGCGATACGATGAAAGAAAGCTGATCGACAGGACGACGCTTCCGGCACGTGTCCCCGGCGTTCCCTGTCGATCAGCACCGTTCGTTCAAGCGATGGCCGCTCTTAGCGCGGCGCCATGCGGATGGCGCCATCGAGGCGGATGATCTCACCGTTGAGCATGTCGTTCTCGCAGATCGACTTCACCAGCTTCGCGTATTCGGCCGGCTTGCCGAGGCGCGAGGGGAACGGCACCTGCTTGCCCAGGCTGTCCTGAACCTCCTGCGGCAGGCCCATCAGCATCGGCGTCTCGAAGATACCCGGCGCGATCGTCATGACGCGGATGCCGTATTGCGACAGATCGCGGGCGACCGGCAGCGTCATGGCGGCGATACCACCCTTGGAGGCGGAATAGGCCGCCTGGCCGATCTGGCCATCGAAGGCCGCCACCGACGCGGTGGAAACCATCACACCGCGCCCGCCGTCCTCCGTCACGGGATCAAGCGTGATCATGCCCGCGGCCGAATGGGTGATGCAGCGATAGCTGCCGACGAGATTGATGGCGATCGTCTTCTCAAACAGATCCATCGAATGGGGCTGGCCGCGCGAGACGGTCTTGGCCGCCGGGCCGATGCCGGCGCAATTGACCAGAATGCGCTCCTGACCGTTGGCGGCACGGGCCGCGGCAAAGCCGGCCACGACACTTTCCTCGCTGGAGACGTCCACCTTTACGAATTTCGCGCCGATCTCGGCAGCGGTCTTCTCTCCCTGTTCCGCGTTCAGGTCGAACAGCGTCACCTTGACGCCGGCCTCGGCCAGCATCTTTCCCGTGGCTGCCCCAAGCCCTGAAGCCCCGCCGGTTACAACCGCGGCGAGCGAACCATCCAACTGCATGCGTATCCTCCCGGAAATGAACCCGACCGGCCGGCCGGATTGTTGATCCCGCGACAGCTTGCAGGTCGACGGCTTCGGGTCAAGCCATGCCGTCGGAGGAAGTCGAGAAAGCGCGACCCGACGGGTCGGCCGGCCGCGGTATCTCCGGGCTTTCTTCCCTGCGCACGAGAAGCGCCACGTCCAGGGACCGGTCCCACCCGGCCACAGAAACGTCATGCAGCACGTCGAGCGCCGACACCCGGGCTCCCTGATTCCGGGCGAGCCGGTAGGTATCGCCGGCCGCTATAGCGCAGGTGTCGAACGTCTTGTTCGCGTCTTCCAGCTTTACGGCGAGGTTCACCGGCCCTCCGATAACCGTGTATTCCAGCCTGTCGGCCACACCCACGACTCCGATCGTCAGGCTGCCCGATGCGACGGCAACGCCGACGCGGAACTTTCCGATCCACCCGGCGTCCTCGAAATCCCGTTGCGCTGCATTGATCACGGCAACGATTTCCATCGCTGCCGCAAGAGCATCGGCCGCATAGGTCTGCGAGGGAGCGATGGCGCCGAAGGTGGCGAGGATGCCGTCGCCCAGAAACTTGTCGACCCGGCCACCGCGCCGCTGGATTACCGGAACCGTGCAGCCCTGATAGCAACCGAGCACCCGCATGACCGTCTCGGGGGAAAGCTCGGCTGCGGCACGCGAGAAGCCACGGATATCGACCATGAGAACCGCTGCCTCCACGACCATGCCGCGCCCCACTTCGATCTCCCGTTCAGCACCGACAATCGTGCGCGCGACCTCAGGCGCGAAGAAGCGCTTGAGATCGCTGGCGGCCAGGTGATCGCGGATCGCCTCCAAGAAGATGCCGCGGGCGCGGGCAAGGCCGAAGGCAAGCAGCAGCGTCACTGCAACGATGATGATGAGCTTGTCGAATTCGGCCCCGATCAGGATCGAGTTGGAGGTGAGGTAGCGAACGTAGTTGCGGGTGACCAGCATGTGCTCGGGATCGGCCATCACCGCATAGGCAACCAGCGCGATCCAGCCCGTCGCCGCGACGAAGCCGGCGGTCAGCACGAAGCGCGGATCGAGCCTGAGCGCGCGCAGGGCGATGAACAGGAACATGTACATCACCGTCGGCGCCTTCAGGTAGAAGGTCGGGTGCTGGTTGTACTGGATGTGAAAGGAAAAGATGATGCCGACGAGCAGCAGCATATCGGCGACGATGGACAGATTGAGCGCCCAGCCCGGCAATTCGCGCCGGTAGGACAGGGCCAGCCGCCACACCGTAAACAGGAAATAGACGCCGAGCGCCCAGGGCACGAAATTGAAGCCTGTGCCCCCTTCCGCGCGCGGCGCAATGAAATAGAGCAGCGCGAAGAACAGAACAACGCCGAGTTGGACCCAACCTATCAGACGTTCGGCGGCCGCATCGCGGCGAACGATCTCCTCCGCCATGCGCGGCGGGATAGCCTCCGACATCGTCTGTCTGCGAAACAGCCTCGGGACCCGCGCCACGGTAGCACCCCGCGTTTGCCCTCTGCGCGACGCAAGACGCGCCCGCTTCCATCTCGACAGGGAGATCTGCGAAACCGCTTTCCGGCTTGCCCTTGCCCCTCCCGGAATTTTCCAGGTTTCCTCGAACGTCTCGATCTGCACTGGCGAGGCGGGTCAACGCCGCCTCGCTATCAGCTGCGCTTCAAAGATCGATCGTCTCTCCCTGGACGGCCACCAGCGCGCCTTCATGGCGCCGGACCACTTCTTCGGAAATTCTGTCCAGCGCGTCATCGCCGCGCGCCGGATCGTGATGAAAGATCACCGGTCGCTTGACGCCGGCCCGTGCCGCCAGACGCAGCGCTTCCTCCCACGTGGAATGCCCCCATCCGCGGAATTTCGGCAGTTCCTCGTCACAGTACATGGCGTCATAGACCATCACGTCCACGCCTTCGACGAAGGCTTCGACAGCGGCATCGATCTCCGCATCGCCATGCTCGTGGTCGGTGATGATCGCCAGTGACCGCCCCTCGAAGGAAAACCTGTAGCCGCAGGCCCCGCCCGGATGGTTCAACCGCATCGTCTCGATCCCGACATCGCCCAGCGACCACGTACTGCCTGCAAGAAATGTCTCGAACGTAACGCCCTTCAGCGTTTCGGCGGCCACCGGAAAGATCGGCGGAGACATGATCCGGCTCACCACCTCCATCAGGCAGCGCGGATCGGCAAAGTGTCCCGCCCAGCAGCGCACCCGGTATCCCGCATCATAGGCGGGCTGAAAGAACGGCAGCCCGCAGATGTGGTCGAGATGCGTATGCGTGAACAGAAGATCGACATCCCGCTGCTCGCGTTCCATCAGGTCGCGGCCAAGCTTGCGCGCACCGGAACCGCAATCGATCAGAATGACCCTCTCGCCGGCGCGAATCTCCAGAGAGGTGGTCTCCCCTCCGTATCGCAGCGTCTCCGGCCCCGGCGTGGGCGTTGATCCGCGCACGCCCCAGAAACGCAAGGAAAATTCACGCGCCAATGCGGCAAACTCCTGCCTGATCGCGGTTCGCGAACGGTTTGCGGACGCCTCCCGTCACCGATCCCGTCTCGTCCCGACACTTTGCGGCCCTGCAACTCCGCAACGCGCGGGCACGCAGAACACAGTTCTTGCCAGAAAAGCCGATATTCGGCCCGCATGACAAGCATACGTCTGGTACTTTGTGCGACGTCGACGCGAGCCGGCCACCGCCTTCCCCCGACACCGGCCGGCTTCGGATCGTTCTCGCTACTGTCGCAGCCCGCTTGGAACAGCCATTACGCCCCGCCGGATAAATCCCGTTTCAAGCATGCGTATACTAGCGGCACGATGCAACATCGCTGTGATCCGGATCACAGATCGGACGTTTCAAACCACGGTGAAGTAAGGCGGAAGGGCGAAGGCCGGTCGTCCGCGCGACAGGCCGGCACGCATGGTCACGGCGGGCAGGCGATCAGCCTGCCGCCCGCTCTGAAAGAATCGCGCTCACAGCCCCGAGATCGCGGGTGGTTTTTTCCAGGCGCTGGGCAAGAACCCGCATGACCTCCAGTGCCATTTCGGGAAACTCCTTGAGAAGCTTCAGGAAATTATCCTTGGAGATGGTCAGGACATCCATGTCGGAGACGGCAACGAGCGTGGCCGTGCGCGGTACATCGCACAGGATGGCAATCTCGCCGACGATGTCATTCGCGCCGACTTTCGCGACGACCTGGTCGCCATTCTCCGTGGCCACGACCACGTCCGCGTCGCCGGAGAGGATGATGAACGCACTGTCGCCGGGTTCGCCCTGGGAGCAAAGCCTCTCTCCCGGCGTGTAGCGGACGCGCTCGCTGATGAAGGCAAGCAACCGCAGCTTCGTCGCCTCTATCCCACGGAACAGGGGAATCTTGCACAAGGCATTAGCTTCACTGTCGATTGTCATGGGCGACTCTTTCCCGCACCGGCGCAGATCCATGGTGTGGACACATCAAGGAGACCGGGTTGGTCTGGTGGTGGGGTTCCATCGGAAGGCGCAAGTTTGAATGGACCTGTGCGAGCAGCAGCAGCTTGCGGCATGGTCCGCGAACCACAGCGCCAAATCCGGCCGCCCCCGTCCGAAGAGGGGAGCAAACGGCAGGACGGATAAGCGCCCCGCCCCTCCATTTCTGCATGTCTTTGCCGTTCCACTGCCATTCAAGTCCCGTTTATCGAAACGACACCCTAGACCTATTGTGCCGTCCAGATCGAATCCATCCGTTCGTTTGCGACCGTCGAACAGTCGTCATGTATTCGAGCAAGGCCGTCAGATCGGTAAAATAGCCTGATCTGCCTTTCCTATTGCTGTCAAACCCGGACACCCGCATCGCTACGCGATCCTTCGGCCAGCGCCACTCGCCCGCTCACGACGCAACGTCTTCGGTCGGTACGCGCCCAGCTTCGCGGTTGCGCGGGCCTTCCAGTTCACTTGCACGACCGCCGGTGAGCGCGACCGTGTACGGAAACTCATCGGCGACCTGAGGATCGTCGAGGCCGAAGAGAACCGTTCGCCCGTCCATAGCCGTGCGGATCGCCTCGCGGAGTTTCCTGTCATGTGCGTTTGCGCCGGCAGCGATACCGTCGATGATGAGAATCCGCGGCCGCTTCAGGAAGGCCCGGGCGAGCGCCACCTTCTCGCGCTGGCTGACCGTCAGCCGCGAGCCGGCGACGCCGACATTGTAGTCGAGCCCGGCCTTCAGGATCGGTTCGCGCAATGCCATCTCGTCGACCATTTCGCCGATGAACACCTCGATGCGCTCGCGCGCATCGCGCCGGTCGCCGCGCGGCTTGCCGAATATGAGATTGTCTTCGATCGAGAGCGGCCCGACCCAGGCACCGCGGTCGAACAGGACAAACTTGCCGTTCGCGGTCCCGACCCTTTCGTGGAAGGTCTTGCGGGCGGCGACGATCTTCGCCTCCATCTCGCTGTCGACGACGCCGAGACGATGCTTGGCAGGCACCAGCTTCAACGCGATGCCGATGAGCAGCCGGGCGTCCTCGGCGGCGAGGTCGGCGTCGCCGGCCCCGCCCTTGCGCAGGATCCGTTCGATATCCGGCATCTGCTCGGGCGCGATAAAGGAGAAGTTCTCCTGCAGGCTGGACCCTGCGGACAGGCTGCCGAAGAGTTCCACCATCATTTCCGCCGTCTTGCGGCCGATGGCGATGAGCGGGGAATAAAGTCCGCTTCTCTTCAGGAAGCCGATGAAGCGTTCGCTCTCGGGAATCCGTTCGAAGGAGACGGCGGGATCGGCCGGCAAGCCGAAAAGAAGGTTCTCCGCCAGAGACGCGCTACGGTTGAACCGGTCGATATCCCACAATTCCACGAGATCCTGCAGTTTGGTTTCCGCTTTCACCCGCTCGCCGATGGCCGCGCGCAAGCCGAGCATGCGCTCGGCCAGGGCCTGTCCGTCGTGAAGTCGGGCCTGCAGGCCCATGTGATAGACATCGTCGTCGAGACCGACCGCCTTCAGAACCTCGATCGAGCGTGTGTCCAGCGCTTCGCGGTTCTCCACCCCCGCCGCCTCGTAGTCCTCCCATTCCGCCGAGATGTCGTAAGGCGAATTGGCCGTCACGGCCGCCTCCTTGCGCCGATAGGCGATGTCGGGAAGCGCATCTTCCACGGCCTCGGCCACAGTGACGGGGCGATGCCGCAGCCCGTACTGGAGATTGTCGCGCATGGTGCCGGTAAAGATGTGCGCGCCGGAGGCCACGTAGCCGATCAACCTGCCGAGCGTCGCCGCCGCCAGCCCATCGACATTGTGGCCGCCGATCTCGACCCTTCCGCCATCCGGCGTCAACAGCCCGGCGGCGAGCATCAGGACTTCCGAACGCCCCGAACGATCGTCCCCGACGACAGCACAATGAGCGCCGTCAGGGACGCTCAGCGTGATCGCCTGCGCCTCCGGCCGTCCGCCGCCTTCGGAAAAGGAGACGGAGGACAGAACGAGCTCTCCGTTGAGCTCCGCAACCTCGTCGCTCGTCAGCCGCTCCAGCGGATAGATCTCGGGCGGATCGAAATTTTCGATGACCGTCTCATACTTCACGGAGCAGTCGGCCTGGGTCTGATAGTAGTCGAGCAGCTCCTTCCAGGGGCCCGCGAGATCCTTGTAGGCCGCAAGGACCGCGACAAGCGCGCCGAAGCTCAGGTTTCCCTTGATGACGAGATAGCCGCCGATGGAATAAAAGAAAAATGGCGTCAGCTGATTGATCAAGTTATTCAGGAACTTGATCATGTACTTGCGTCTGAAGATCTCGTAGCGGATGGTGAAATTCGTGTGCAGGCGGTTCGACAGATCCGCCAGATGCCATGCGGAGGTGTCGTTGGCGTGAATCTCGCCGACGCCGCTGATGCCCTCTCCCACCCGGTCGGCAATCGAGCGGACGTTGCGCACGCGCTCGCGCGCCAGGAGCACGACGCGGCGCTGCAGCTTGGGGATGATGTAGCCCTGGGCCGGATAGAGCGCGATGGCGGCCAGGCCGAGGAACGGGTCCTGAACGAAGATGAAGCCGAGATAGACCAGCAACGTTCCGCCCTGGAAGGCGGGAACGGCGATCGCATCGCCGATGAAGCCCCCCAGGTCCTCCACCTCGGAAGTGATCATCGGGATGATCTCGCCCGACGACACGCGACGGAACTGAGGCAGACGGAACCGCAGCACGCGCTGGAACAGATCGTAGCGCAGCCGCCGCAGCATGCGCTCGCCGGTCAGCCCCTTGTAGACATTGAGGGTGTACTTCACCCCATTGTTCAGGAAGACGAGGCCGAGAAAGGCGAAGCACAGAACGAGCAGATAGGGGATCTGCTCCAGCTCGACGCCCGCGACGTTGCGCGGAAAGCCATCCCCCTGAATCGCGTCGTTGACGATGAGCTTCGGCAGTTCCAACATGATGTAAAGCAGCGGGAAGGAGAGCGTCGTGATAAAAAGGATCACGAGCTGCTGCCTCTTGCTATACTTCCATATGAAACGGAACAGACTTCTTTCCATAGGGAGAACCTGAAAACAAAACCGGGCAGCCACCCGGTCCGAACATCATCGCTTGCCGTGGGGTGCGACAGCATAACGGGCGCAAGGGAATGAGCATAGATCCCTTTGTCGATTACGCACCCTGGGCGACCAGCCGGTGGTCACCCGGGTATTATCTTTGTGGGGCTCTTTGCGGACCTCAGCGCTTGCGCAAACGTCTGGAAACAATGACATTCGTGCTGCAGCGCAAAAACGGCAGCTTTCCGGCGGCAAAGGGGGATGGCGCAAGGTGGTTGCGGAGATTTCGGGCAACCGTTAAACGTTGACCGGCTGCCTGATGAAACCTTTGCATTGCCGATCGCAGGGGACCGGAGTATTCGAACGGGGCGCCCGTTCGGACGTTCGCCAGTGCTCGAGGGACGGGCCGCCATTTAGGAGAAAGGCGCAAACCGGCCCGTCAACAAGGCCGGTAGCAAGGCCAGTAACAAGGGACGCGTCCTTTGGTTTACCCCTTGTTGCGAGCGGAACCTGAACCTTTTGATCCGGAATTGTCCGCCGGGTTGGCAATCGCCCCGGCCATGCAAGACCATCTGACCACGAACCTTTACAACGGCTGCCCGTTCGGGCTCTCCACCTTGCAAGCGGGCATCCGATGCTGACCGACAAGCCGAAAATTCTCATATACAGCCACGATTCCTTCGGCCTCGGCCACCTGCGCCGCTGCCGTGCGATCGCGCATGCGCTGGTGGGCCAGATCAGCGAACTCTCGGTCCTGATCCTGTCCGGCTCGCCGATCATCGGCAGCTTCGATTTTCGTGCGCGGGTGGATTTTGTACGCATTCCGGGCGTCATCAAGCTCAGGAACGGCGAATACACTTCCCTCAATCTGCACATCGATATCGAGCATACACTGGCGATCCGCTCGTCGATCATCGAGCACACGGCGCAGGTCTACAATCCGGACATCTTCATCGTCGACAAGGAACCCACCGGCCTTCGCGGCGAGGTGCTGCCGACGCTAGAGACGCTGAAGGCAGCGGGAACCCGCCTGGTTCTGGGCCTGCGCGACGTGATGGACGATCCGGAGACGCTGCGCGAGGAGTGGGAGCGCAAGAACGTCACCCCGGCGCTGACCGATCTCTACGACGAGATCTGGATTTACGGCCAGCCGAGCATCCACGACCCGCTTGCGGGCCTCGGACTGCCTGAATCGGTGCGTTCGAAGACCCTCTATACCGGCTACCTGCGCCGCGACTTGCCGCGCGCCCAACGGCCGATGGAGAATTTCCATTTTTCGGACGATCCCTTCATCCTCGTCACGCCCGGCGGCGGCGGGGACGGCGAGGAGCTTATCGACTGGGTGCTGCGCGCCTACGAAGCGCAACGCGCGCCTCTGCTGCCGGCGCTGATCGTGCTGGGCCCTTTCATGGCGCCGGAGGCACAGGCCCAGTTCATGGCCAGGGCCGAGGCGCTCGACAACATCCACATCATCGACTTCACGCCCCAGATCGAGCCCTATCTCGATCGCGCGGCGGCCGTCGTCGGCATGGGCGGCTACAACACGTTCTGCGAGATCCTTTCCTTCGACAAGCCGACCCTTCTGGTGCCACGCATCGAGCCCCGGCGCGAACAGGCGATCCGCGCAAACCGGGCCGAGGCGAATGGGCTTGCGAACGTCCTGCCGATCGACTCCTATCCCAATACCGATCTGATGACGGACGCTCTCGCAGCCCTGCCGATAGCCAGCCCGCCGTCGGCTGCCGGCCTCGACGGACTTCTCGACGGCCTCACCGTGATCAACGACCGGGTCCAGCAGATCCTCTCCGGCGCCGTCGACGAGGAAGAAGCCAAACGGGCCCTCGGCTGACGCACCGGCGCCAGACGATCCGAAACAGAACACCTCACCGGAGCATCCGATGCCGCGCATCGCCGTCGTCGTGAAAGGCTACCCCCGCCTGTCGGAGACCTTCATCGCTCAGGAAATCCTCGGTCTGGAGCGGCGCGGCGTGGAGCAGCTCATCGTCTCGCTGCGCCATCCCACCGATCCGCATCTGCATGACCTGCACCGCGAGATTTCAGCCGAGGTTCTCTATCTTCCGGAATATCTGAAGGACGATCCCAAACGCGTCGCCCGGGCGCGCAGCTGGGCGGAAACGCAACCGGGCTTCGCCGCCGCGCGCGGCGCCTTCGAAGCCGACCTTGCCCGCGACCGCAGCGCCAACCGTTATCGCCGCTTCGGGCAAGCCTGCGTCTTCGCCCATGAACTGCCGGCCGACGTGACCTGGCTGCACACCCATTATCTGCACACGCCCGCCTCCGTCACCCGCTACGCGGCGCTGATCCTCGGCATGCCCTGGTCGTTCTCCGCCCACGCCAAGGATATCTGGACCTCGCCCAACTGGGACCTGAAGGAAAAGCTGAAGGACGCCGCGTGGGGCGTGACCTGCACGAAGGTCAATGTCGATCATCTGAACGGGCTTGCAGGCCGACCGGATGCTGTGGAACTCGTCTACCACGGCCTCGACTTCTCCCGCTTTCCGCAGCCGCCTGCCGAACGTCCTGCCCGCGACGGGGCCTCAGAGCCGGTCCGCATCCTCTCCGTCGGACGGCTGGTGGAGAAAAAGGGTTATGACGATCTGATCGCCGCCCTCGCGATGCTGCCGAAAGATCTCGCCTGGCGTTTCGACCATATCGGCGGCGGTGCGCTGAAGGCGCGGCTTCACGCGGCAGCTGAAAAAGCCGGCATCGCCGATCGCATCGTCTGGCACGGGGCCCAGGCCCGCGAGGCGGTGATCAATGCCTGTGAGGCGGCCGACCTCTTCACCCTGCCCTCCCGGATCGCAAAATCGGGCGACCGCGACGGTCTGCCGAACGTGCTGATGGAAGCGCAGTCGCTCGCTCTGTGCTGCCTGTCGACGCGGGTCTCCGCCATTCCCGAACTAATCGAGGATGGAGAAACGGGGGTCCTCGTGCCGCCGCACGATCCCGAGACGCTGGCAAAGGCGCTCGAAGCCCTCATTCGCGATCCCGCGCGACGTGCGCGGTTGGGCGCGGCGGCGGCAAAGCATGTCCGCGCGCGCTTTTCCTCAAATCCCGGCATCGACCGGCTGGCGGAAAAGCTGAAACCCGCCACCCTGCGCGCCGCCGGGTGAGAGAGCCGATGAAGATCGCCTTCTACGCCCCGCTCAAGCCGCTCGACAGCCCCGTTCCCTCCGGGGATCGCCAAATGGGACGGATGATCGTGCGCGCGCTGGGGATGGCCGGGCACGCGGTGATCCAGCCGAGCCGGTTGCGGCTCTGGCTCAGGGAAGGCGGCGTGGAGGCGCAAAAGGAGAAGGAACGCGCGGCCATCGCGGAAGCGCAATCGCTGATCGAGCGGTTCCGCGATGAAGGCGCGCCCGATCTCTGGCTGACCTATCACCTCTACCACAAGGCGCCTGACTGGCTCGGCACGCGCGTCGCCGATGCACTGAGCATTCCCTATATCGCGATGGAGGCAAGCCGCGCGGAACGGCGGCGCGAGGGCCCCTGGGCCTACGGCTTCGCTGCCGCCGAGACGATGCTCAAACGCGCGGATGCGGTTATCGCCTGTCATCGCCGCGATGCGGCGGGCCTTGCCGCCGTCGTCGCGCCCGAACGGCTGACCATCCTGCCGCCTTTCATCGATGCGGCTCCATTTACTGCCTCGGAAAGACTATCCGTTGCGGGTGGGCCAATGCGCCTCGTTACCGTCGCCATGATGCGTGCCGGGGACAAGATGGCATCCTATCGCGTGCTTGCCGAAGCGCTCGGGCAGATCGGGGATCTCGACTGGACATTGCGACTCGTCGGCGATGGCGAGATGCGTGAGACGGTTCTGGCGCTTCTGCCGCGCGAACGTGTGGAGTGGCGCGGTGAGCTCGCCCCCGACGAGATCGCCGGCGTCTATGCCGATGCCGATCTCTTCGTGTGGCCCGCCGTCAACGAGGCTTATGGTCTGGTCTTTCTTGAGGCGCAGGCATCGGGCCTGACGGTTGTTGCCGGTGCGGCCGGCGGCGTTCCCGATATCGTGCGCGACGGGGAGACGGGCTGGCTTGCCCCGGTCGGCGACGCCACGGCCTTTGCCAAAGCCTTGCGCATTGCTCTCGCCGACCGGACGCGGCTTGCGGCGATGGGCGGGCGGGCACGCACTCACGTGCTCGAAAATCATGACATCCACGCCGCCTCGTCGCGGCTCGACGCGATCGTCCGCCAAACGTGCAACGCTTACCGGGGGAGCAGCGCACCGTCGTGTCGGCAAAACCAACAGTCCTGATATACGTCCAGCACCTGCTTGGAACCGGCCATGTGATCCGGGCCGGGGCCATCGGCCGCGCGCTCTCCCGGCGCGGCTGCGCGGTGACGCTGGCCTGCGGCAACACCCCGCCTCCGACGCTTGATACAGACGGGCTGACGATTGCCGCCCTGCCGCCGGTGCGCGCCCGCGATGCCAGCTTTCGCGAACTGATCGACGAGAATGACCGGCCGATCGACCAGCAATGGAAGGACACGCGCCGGGATCGCCTGCTCGACCTGTTCGATGCCTGCCGGCCCGACATCCTGCTGACCGAAACCTATCCCCTCGGCCGTCGGCAGCTTTCCTTCGAGCTGACCCCGCTCATGGAACTTGCCACCGCATCGCCCCACCGGCCGCTCGTTGCCGGGTCGGTGCGCGACATCCTCGTGCGCAAGGCCGACCCGCGCAAGGAGGAAGCGATGGCGGAGACGGCGCAGCGCTATTTCGACCTGATCCTTGTTCACTCCGATCCCGCGATGGTGCGCCTCGACGACAGCTTTCCGTTCGCAGACAGGGTGGCCCATCTCGTCAGATACACGGGGTACGTCTATCCCGGCAAACGGGCGGAACCGCCGAACGACGAAGGCCGCGACGAGGTGGTCGTTTCCTGCGGCGGCGGGGTCGGCGCCCTGCGCATGCTTGATTGCGCGATCGGGGCCCGGGCGTTTTCGACGCGCGCGGGCGATGCGACATGGCGACTTCTCGTCGGGCACCGGATAGCGGCTCACGATTTCGAGGCCCTCGCGGCATCGGGCGGCACCGGGATCGTCGTGGAACGCGCAAGGTCCGATTTTCCGGGCCTGCTCGGCCGCGCCCGGCTTTCCATCAGCCAGGCCGGCTATAACACCACGCTCGATGTGCTGGCCGCGGGCGTGCCGGGCGTTCTTGTGCCCTTCGCCGAGGAAGGCGAAAACGAGCAGACCACCCGCGCGATGGCGCTTGCCGAGCGCGGACGTGTCGTCTGCGTGGAGGAGACGACGCTGACGCCTGAAACTCTGGCGCGGGCCGCCGACGACGCGCTCGCCCTGTCCCGCATCGAAACGCCCACGGACATGAACGGGGCGGAGGCTTCCGCCGACATATTGATACGAGAATGGGAAAAGCGCCGATGAGCGATCCGCGTTCCGAAGAAAGGGCCAGGTTTCGCACTGCCCTTTCCGCCCACCTCGCCCGCTTTGCGGACCGCGGCATCCGGCTGAGCTTCTGGTGGCGCGACGACGATGCGATCGAGCCGACGCCGGCGCTTGACCGCCTGCTCGACATCGCAAACGGCTACGGCGTGGATATCGGTCTTGCCGTCATTCCCAAGGGCGCGGGCGACGCTCTGGCAGCGCGACTGGATGGCGAGCCGCATGCCGTCGTGCTCCAGCATGGCTGGCAACACAAGAACCATCAGATCCGGGAGGAAGGCGAAAAGGCTGCCGAACTGGGCATCCGACGCGATATGGACGAGGCCCTGCGCGAGTTGATCGCGGGGCGCGAGAAACTGGAGGCACTGTTCGGCGAGCGGTTCATCCCCGCGCTCGTGCCGCCGTGGAACAGGATTTCCGACGAGATCGCGGCAGCGGCCCCCGGCATCGGCCTGCCCGGCCTTTCCACCTTCACCTCGAATGTCGAGAAGGCCCCGCACCGGCTCCAGACCCATCTCGATCCGATCAAGTGGAAGCGGGAGCGCCGGTTCATCGGCTGGGAATCCGCCCAACGCCGCTTCGACGAGATCTTCGAGCATCGCTTCGGCGATCCGGAAGAACCCATCGGCCTGCTCAGCCATCATCTGGTGATGGACGACGATCACTTCGCCTTCTTCGAGGAGGTCATGGAGGTGACAATGGGCCACCCCGGCGCGCAATGGCCATCGTTGAGGGGCCTGTTCGGATTGTAGGCACGGCATGCTCGCAGGCGTCGTGCCGCTTCACCGCTCAAGGCCGCACCAGCCGGAGCTTCCACGTCACGCCCTTGGCCTCGCTCGTCAGTGTCAGGTCGTCGAGCACGGTCCATGCATCGCAGGCCTGCCAGACGCGGGCGATGAGCTTGTGCGCGCCGCTCGTCGGGCGCTTCGGTGCATACATCGAGATTGCTATCACGCCGCCCTCCTCCAGCATCTTTGCGTAGCGGGCGAGCTGGGCTTCCGGTTCCTCGGAGAAGTACAGCACCTCGTTGAAGACGATCGCGGAGAAGCGCTCACCCGCGTCGGGCTCGAAGTCGTGCAGGTCGGAGGCGACGAACCGGCTGGCGGCCGGATCGACGGTCGCCTTCTCGAAGGAAGCCGGCGAGAGATCTACGCCCACATAGCGTTCCGGCCGCAACGCGAGGTGATGCCAAAGCAATCCCTCCCCGCAACCGACATCGAGAAGCGCGCGTGTCGTCCGCATGGAGGCGAGCCAGCCTGCGAGGATGCCGTAGCGGGGGCTCTCCTTCACGTCGTGGAGGAAATCCCAGCGGCCGGCACGGTATTCCTCGTCCCATTCGGCGGCATTGGTGGCATTGGGCATCGCGGGCAGGCTCCTGATCGGGTGGACGCGCACAAGGAAAGCCCCCGACGCCCCGCCCCTACTTGTAGGGATCGGCCGCGTCGCGCAACCCGTCTCCGAGGAAATTGAACGCCAGCACCACCAGGATCACCGGGATCACCGGCATCATCAGCCACGGATAGACGGTAACGACCGAGATGTTCTGTGCCTCGTTCAGCAGCACGCCCCAGCTCACCGCCGGCCGCCTGAGACCCAGATTGAGGAACGAAAGCGCGGTCTCGCCGAGGATCATGGAGGGGATCGACAAGGTCGCGGAAGCAATCAGGTGGCTCGTGAAACCAGGAAGCAGATGCCTTGAGATGATGCGCGAGGGCTTTGCGCCCATCAGAAGCGCCGCCTTGGCATATTCCTCCTCGCGAAGCGCCAGCAGCTTGGAGCGCACGGCGCGTGCGAGACCCGGCCAGTCGAGCAGGCCGAGGATCACCGTGATGCCGAGATAGATCCACACAGGGCTCCAGGTGACCGGAAGTGCCGCCGACAGCGCCATCCACAGCGGCAGTTCGGGCAGGGCGCGCAGGATCTCGATGGTGCGCTGGATCAGACTGTCGAAGATACCGCCGAAATAGCCGGCGATGCCGCCGAGCGTGACGCCGAGCAGCATGGATATGGCAACGCCGATGAGTCCCACCGTAAGCGACAGACGCGCACCGTAGACGATGCCGGAGAACATGTCGCGGCCGAGGCGGTCCGTGCCGAAGGGATAGAAGGTTCCGCCCTCGGCCGGGCAGACCAGATGGAAGCGGCCCGGGACCAGCCCCCAGAACTCGTAAGCCTCGCCCAGACAGAAAAAGCGCAGGCGCTGCACATCAGAGGTGTCGACCCGGTAGTTCCATTTCATCTCCTCCAGATCGACCTCGGCGATCTGGCCGTAGACGAAGGGACCGACGAGCGATCCGTCGTGGAAAAGGTGGATGGCCTGCGGCGGGGCGTAGAGATGTTCGTTGTCGCGCTGGTTCGGCGAATAGGGCGCGATCACCTCGGCAAAGGGAACGCACATGTAGAGCAGGATCAGAAAGACGCCGGACCAGAGCGCGACCTTGTGACGGCGGAACTTCCACCACATGATCTGCCACTGCGATGCCTGATAGTAGCGCTCCTGCTTCGGCGTCAGCCGCTCCGCCTCGCACGGATCGAACGGCTCCGGATTGACATAATGCTGCGTGCCCCCCTCCGCCGTGTTCACGATGCCGCCCTCCCGCCGAGGCGAATGCGCGGATCGAGTATCGCCAGCAGAATGTCGGAGACCAGCATGCCGACCAGCGTCAGCACCGCCACGAACAGCAGGATGAAGCCCGCCAAAAACTGATCCTGGCTCTGCAGCGCGCCGAGCAGCACCGGTCCCACCGTCGGCAGGTTCAAGACCACCGAGACGATGACCGAACCGGAGACGAGCGAGGGGATCAGATTGCCGATATCGGCGATGAAGGGATTGAGCGCCACGCGCAACGGGTACTTCACCAGAAGACGACCTTCCTTCAGACCCTTGGCACGCGCCGTCGTGACGTATTGCTTGTGCAGCTCGTCGAGCAGGTTGGCCCGCAGGCGGCGGATCATTGCGGCCGTGCCCGACGTACCGATGACGATGGTCGGCACGATCAGATGCGCCAGCACCGAGCCCACCTTCGCCAGGCTCCAGGGTTTGTCGATGTATTGCGGATCCATCAGCCCGCCAATGGAGAGCCCGAACCAGCTGTTGGCGAGATAGAGCATGATCAGGCCGAGCAGGAAGTTGGGCGTGGCAAGACCGATGTAGCCGAGGAAGGTAAAGCCGTAGTCGCCCCACGAATATTGCCGGGTCGCGGAATAGATGCCGATCGGGAAGGAGACCATGTAGACGAACAGGATCGTCACGGCATTGAGCAGTATGGTCAGCAGCAGCGTGGAGCCGACCACCTCGGAGACTGGCTGGTCGTATTCGAAGGACCAGCCCCAGTTTCCCTGCAGAAGGCCGTCAAAGCCATGCGGGCCGGGCCAGGCGCCGAGCCAGATGCCGTAGCGCTCCAGAAACGGCTTGTCGAGGGCGAACTCGGTGCGCAGGAATTCCACCTTCGCGATGGCGGATTCCTCGCCCTGCATCTTGAGTTGGGCGATCTGGTTCGACAGGAAATCGCCGGGCGGCAACTCGATGATCAGGAAGGTCAGGAACGAGATGATCAGAAGCGTGGGGATCATCGTCAGCGTCCGGCGCACGATATAGGCGAGCATCCCGTCAGTTCCCCTCGGCCGTTTGCTGGGCGGGACGATCGAGCCAGAACTCGTCCATGCGATGGATGCCGAACTGGGCGCCCGGGTCCCAGCCGTATATGCCTTCGGTTGGCACGTTGCGAAGCCGGTTGGAGACGACGACCGGCTGCTTCACGGCGGAAATCAAACCGATACGCAGGGTCTCCTCGGCGTTGATCTCCAGCATCCGCTGCCAGATCTCGCGACGCTTTTCCATCGTCCCGCTGACCAGCCACGCGCGATAGAGATCGCTGAGCTCCTTCGCCGGCGGATAATCGATCGGCTCGCCCGTCTGCCCCCCGCTTTCCATATAATCCCCCCAACGCGCCCAGGAGAGTTGCTCGGAATTGGTGGGCGCCAGTTCGTTGGGCGGCATGTCCGCCGTCGGAATGCCGTTGTCCAGCCCACCCCAGGCCGACATGACGAGCCCACCGGAAAGCGCGCGCTCGCGAAGCACTTCGCGTTGGGACGGTTTCGGGAAAAGCTTCACCCCGATCTCGCGCCAGGTTTCCCCGACGAGCCCGAGCGCATCGATCTCCTCCGCGCTCTCCCCCGTCGTTTCCACGATGATCTCCAGCGGTCGCCCGTCCGGCAACAGGCGGACACCGTCGCCGCGGCGCTTGGTGAGGCCGATCTCGTCCAGAAGCGCATTCGCCCTTTTCGGGTCGAAGGTCGCCCATGCGGTGCGGTAGCGCTCCTCGTAGAGCGGGCTCTGCGGCAGGATCGTATCGTTGCTCTCCAGCGCGAGGCCGAAATAGAGCACTCGGTTGATCATCCGCCGGTCGATGCCGAGCGACAGCGCGTGGCGGAAGCGAACATCGCGCATCAGCGCACGCCAGACCGGATCGCGCGTCGTGAAATTCGGATAGAGCGTGATATGCGAGCCCTTGGCGATAGGCCAGAGACGGGTCTTGTAGTCGCCGGCCTCCTCGCCGCGCTTCAGCACAGTAATGTCGGAAAAGGCCAGCCCGCGCGCCTGCAGCGAGCTCTCGCCGGCCTGCGTCTTGGCCGATATCAGCCGGCCGTCGGCCACGGTCAGAACGATGCGGTCGATATAGGGCAGCTGCCGGCCGTTCTCGTCGATACGGTGATAATAGGGGTTGCGGATGAAGATCTGGCGCTGCTTGGAACTGCCCTCGGCAACCACCCACGGCTGGAGCGAGGGTTCGGCCCAGTTGGTGGCGCCGAACATGTCGTCGCGCTCGTTGTGCAGCGAGGCCCAGTAGCGCACCTTCTTCGCCGCGACCATTTCCGCAATCTCTTCGGGATTGCCGTATTTCTCGTGGAACTGCTTGAGGTAATGCGCCGGCCTGTAGATGAAGGGCGGGCGTGCCTTGGCGAGTTCCGGCAGGAACAGCGCGTTCGGCTCGTCCCAGCTGTAGCGCACCGTCGTCTCGTCGATCACCTCGAAACGCGGCTTCCTCCCGTTGACGAGCATGAAGTGCGGCGGGCCGGCGGGGGACAGCTTGTCGTTGTTGGCGACGTCCTCCCACCAGTAGCGGAAATCCTCCGCCGTGAACGGCGCTCCGTCCGACCACTTGTGCCCTTTTCGAAGATGCAGGGTGAAAACGCGGTCGTCCTCATTGTCGACCGCCTTCAGAATGTCCGGCTTCAGGTTCAGATTCTCGTCATAGCCGACGAGACGGGCATAGCCCCAGGCGTTGACGAGGCGGGCATCCTTGGCCCGGCCGATCAGCGTGTCGATGTCACCGCCATGGCGGCCCGGCATGCGTCCCTTCGCCTCAAGGTTCACGACAAGCGGTTCCTGCGGCACCCGCTCGTCGATTGACGGCAGGTTCACGCCGGCATGCGTGTGTCGCAACGTCTTGGTTTCAATGAGCTTCGGCCGTTCCCCCGCAACGCCGACGCGGGTGGCGGCAGGCAGCGCGAGGGCGCACAGGAACAGCATCGCCGCCAGCCGGAAGGGACCGGTCACGCCAGGATCTCCTCTTCGCTCGCCGGTTCCGCCATGAATGCGGGCCCTCGGCCGTATCCGGGCGCGCAGACGTAATGGTCCGGCGCCATTTCAACGAGCTTCGGATAGGTTCCCTCTAGCAGGCGAAACGGCTGCGGCCAGTTTTCAGGGGCAGAGAGCCCGCTTCCGCCGCCGGCTTCCAGCGAGGACGATCCGCCAACGGATGGATCGAGTACCGCTCCCATCAACGCCTTGGTGTAGGGATGGAGCGGGTTGCCCACGATCTCCGCCGTCTCGCCGAGTTCCACCAAGCGGCCCCGGCACATCACGGCGATGCGGTCGGCGATGTAGTCGACAACCGCGAGATTGTGGCTGACGAACAGATACGTGAGCCCCAGTTGCTGCTGGAGGTCCTTCAGGAGATTGAGGATCTGCGCCTGGACGGAGACGTCGAGCGCGGAGACGGGTTCGTCGCAGATGATGAACTCCGGGTCCAGTGCAAGAGCCCGGGCGATGCCGATGCGCTGGCGCTGGCCGCCGGAAAAGGAGTGCGGATAGCGCCGCAGGAAGCGCGGATCGAGCCCGACCATCTCCATCAGTTCGCGCACCCGCTCCTGGATCCGCGCACGATTGCCGCATTTGTGGATGATCAGCGGCTCCATCAGAATCTCGTTCACGGTCATGCGCGGATTGAGCGAGGAAAACGGATCCTGGAAGATCATCTGCGCGCGTCGCCGGTAGTCGAACAGCTCGTCTGCCCCGAAGTTGCGGATGTCCCGCAGACGGCCGTCGACCGCATAGTCGACGTGGCCTTCGTCGAGATCGATGGCGCGCAGGATCGCCTTGGAGGTGGTGGTCTTGCCGCAACCCGATTCCCCCACCAGCCCCAGGCATTCGCCACGCCGGATCGTCAGGTTGACAGCATCGAGCGCCTTTACCGTCTGCGCGGCAGACTTCCACATCCCACTCTTGCGCAAGGTGAAGGTCTTGGAGACGTTCTCCAGCTGGATCAGCGGCTCGCCGGAATTGCCCCCCGCGCGTGCGGTTTCGGGGGCGGGACGCGCGGGTATCGGGCGCACAGGCACCAGCCGTTCTCCCGGCTTCATGCCGAAGCGCGGAACGGCGCGCATGAGCGCCTTCAGATAATCGTGGCGCGGATCGTTGAAGAGCTCTTCGGTATCGCCCGCCTCCATGATCCTGCCGTGGTAGATCACCACCACCTTGTCGGCGACGTTGGCGACGACGCCGAAATCGTGGGTGATCATCAAGACGGACATGTCGAGCTCGCTCTGCACGTCCTTGATGAGCTTGAGGATCTCGGCCTGGATGGTGACATCGAGCGCGGTGGTGGGCTCGTCGGCGATGAGCAGCGCCGGCCGGCAGACCAACGCCATGGCGATCATCGCACGCTGGCGCAGGCCGCCCGACAGCTCGAAGGGATAGGTGGAAAGGGCGCGCGCGGGATCGGGGAAGCGCACGAGACGCAACATGTCGCGGGTCAGCTCCCGCGCCTGCGATGCGGAAGCCTTGGAATGAAGCTGCACCGCCTCGCCGATCTGGTCGCCGATCGTGTGCAACGGCGACAGCGACGTCATCGGCTCCTGGAAAATGATGGCGATGCGATTGCCGCGCAGACTGCGCATCGCCGCGCCGGAGGGATCGAGCCGGGCGATGTCGACTTCGCCCGAACCGGACGCGTAGCCGGACACTTTACCTGACAGTTTTCCAGGCAAGGGAGCGGGATCGCGGAAGCGGATGGCGCCACCGGTGATGCGTGCCGCCTTCGGCAAAATGCCCATGATCGCCTGCGAGATCACGCTCTTGCCCGATCCGGACTCGCCGACGAGCGCGACCGTACGGTTCTGCGGAATGGCGAAGGAGACCTTGTCGACCGCCCGGCTCCGGCCTTCCGCGGTCTCGAATTCGATTGTCAGGTCCTCGACTTCGACAATGTCCACACGCCTCTCCTCACCCCGTTCCCGGCCGCCATTATATGGTGGCTTTCAGGAGGAAAAAGCTGAAATCGCACGCACAACCCGGCCGCCACATTCACGCATCCCCGACACATCGCGCGTGACGAAAATCACGTATTCGCGGCATTTAATTCCGTTACGTCATTTTCGGGATAGAGCCGCCAGACATCGACCTCCGCCTCTCGCCCGCGCAGCTGATGACATCCGACGTGCTGGCGGGGAATGCCGTCGTCAAGCCTTGCCAGCGTGCTCGCGCTGGTCAGGATGACCACGTCGTCGGCCCCGGCAACATGGCGGCCCAGATCCTGCAAACGCTGGGAGACATTCACCGCATCGCCGACGATCGTGTAGTCGACGCGGTCGAAGGCGCCGATATTGCCGACGATGACGGGGCCGGTATGGATGCCGATCCTGATCCGGGTGCGCTGGGCAGGCTCGGCAACCGCGCGGTTGCTCTCCTGAAGCGCCGCCTTGATGACGGCAACCGCGCGAACCGCAGCCTCGGCATGATCCTCACGCGCATCGGGCGCCCCCCAGAAGGCCAGCATGCCGTCGCCCATGAACTTGTCGACGGTGCCGTTTTCCGCCTCCACGGCGGCGACCAGCATGGCGAAATGGCGGTTCAGGAAATCCGCCGCCTCGCCCGCGCTCAGGCCTTCGGACTGGCGCGTGAAGCCGACGATATCGGTGAAGACGATGGTCAGTTCCACCTCGCGCGAACGGGTGACTTCGGCCATGCCCAGCCGCATGAGCTTTCGAAACAGAGTCTTGGGGACGTAGGTGTTGAGCGAACGTAAGCCCACGGCCATGGAATTGAAGGCCTGCATCACCTGATCGATCTCCTGCACCGGGCTTTCGGGCAGGAGTTCCACCTTGTCGAATTCCAGCGCGGCGACCTTGCGCGACTGTTGCACCACGTTTGCGAGCGGTCGGGTCAACCGGCGCGCGATGCGGAACGACAGATAGATCGCTACGAGCATCGCCGCCAGGCCGACGAGGCTGGAGCCGACCAGCCGCCGGACCTCGCCGGAGACGGTGCTGTCGAGGAAGTAGACGCCGACCACCCAGCCCACCGGCCCGTAACCGCTGATGCGGCGCGACATGGTGATGTATTCGGCATCGGCGGTATCGATCTCGCGCACGTCGACGCCAGCCTGTCGTGCGGCATCGAAGGGCGCCATCGTCGGGGTCTGAAAGAGCGCGCTCAGCACCGGGTCGCCGAAAGTGGAGACGGGACGCGGCAGCCGCCATCCGTCGGGTCGCGCTCCCTGGACGCGTTCAAGATCGGAATAGGCGATCACCCGTCCGTTGTCGCTCAGGATGAATGCAGTTCCCGAACCGATGTCGAGCGCCTCCACCATTTCGCTCAGCGCATCGGTGGACACGGTCGCAATGAGCGTCGCATCGATCTTGCCGTCGCGCACAAGCGGCGCACTGACATTGGCGAACACGCCGTAGTCGTTCACGACCATCGGCCCCCAGGCGGGACCGGAGGCGACATCGAAAACCGGCGGCCGGAACGGGCCGCCGATACGGTCGCGCGGATTGTGCCAGGGAACGGGTTGCAATTCTCCCCCGCTCGCCTTCACCACGCCGAACGCACCGCGGCCGGGCACCACGACCATCAGGCCGCCGGCGGCAGGAACCGAGGAAAGGGAAGCCGCCAGCGCTGTACGCAGGGTGCCCTGATCGTCGAGCTGCACGTCCGTCTCGCCATAGAGCTTCTGGAGCGCGCCGACGGCGGCTGCGACCGGATCGAGACGCCCCCGCAACCCCGTTTCCAGCGAATTGGTGGTGAGCACCACCTTGTCGTTGAGAAGCGCGAAGGTGTTCTCGAAATTCGCGCGGCCGGACAGGGCGAGCACGATCGCCATGGATATGCCGACGAGCAGCGCGTAGGACCCGCCTGCGATCAAGACGATGGACGGCTTCTTCCTTCTGCGCCACGGGCGCCAACCGCTCATGACCTGCCAGCCCTCCCGCCCGTCAACCGTTCCGCCGCCGCCCCCGGGACGTCCGCTGGTCTTTCGCTCCAAATGCCCGTCCTGGCAACGCGCAGGATCGGGGTTTGCGGGAATGACGTCAATCGAAGAACGGTCGGAACAGAGGCTCGTCGCAACGGTAGCCAACGAGGCATTGCGGGTTGTCGCGGGTGGGCGCGCGCTCGGTAAAGAGCCGCTGCCAGCGGTCGCAGTAGCGCTGGTGGGTAACGAGCCGCTGGAAAGTGTGCGGGCCGGTGGTCATCACCACGGCCCCGTGCCTGCGCACGAAGTCCTGCGCCTGCGCGCAGGTCATCGATCGGGTATCGGGCCGAGCTGCGGCCTGGGCGGGAACGAGAAAGACGGCAAGCTGGGCAAGAACGAGAAACAGCGCAAATGGCCTGAACATGGCGAGAACCTTCGTGCCGGGATCAATGGATCAGCAGTCTAGCAGAGCCTTTGCGGCGGATCTGCGCAGCATTCGGCAAAACCACTGCCGATGCCCGCGCGTTTCTACCCTTCTTCGCCTTTGCGACCAAGCTCGGCGAGGATTTCCGCCGTGTGTTCGCCGAGCCTCGGCGAGGGCCGATCCATGGACATGTCGGAGCGCGAAAAGCGGATGGGACTGCGCACCGAGGGGATCGTGTCGCCCTGTGGCGAAACCAGTTCCAGTTTCAGGCCGCGATGGATCACCTGACGGTCGGAAAAGACGTCGGCGACCGTGTTGATCGGTCCGGCCGGAACGCCGACCGCCTCCAGCTTCGCGAGAAGCGCGTCGCGGGCGAAGGTGCGGGTGACGGGGGCGAGTTCGCTGACAAGCTCTTCGCGGTTCTTCACCCGGCCTGCATTGGTTTTGTAGGCAGCGATCGCGGCCAGATCCGGACGGCCGATCACCTCGCAGAAGCGGGCATACTGGCCGTCATTGCCCACCGCCACGATCAGATGCCCGTCGCTTGCCGGGAAGACCTGGTAGGGCACGATGTTGGGGTGTGCGTTGCCGAGCCGGCGCGGAGCGTTGCCGGAGACGAGATAGTTCATCGCCTGATTGGCGAGAATGGCGGTGGAGGCATCCATCAGCGCCATGTCGATGTGCTGGCCGAGCCCGGAGATCTCGCGCTCGCGCAGCGCGGCCAGGATGGCGATCGTGCCGTAGAGCCCGGTGAAGATATCGCAGACCGCGAGCCCCACCTTCTGCGGCTCGCCCTCCGGATCGCCGGTCAGATCCATGATCGAGCTCATGCCCTGGATCATGAAGTCGTAGCCGGCGCGGTGGGCATAGGGCCCGTCCTGGCCGAAACCGGTGATCGAGCAATAGACCAGGCGCGGGTTCACCTCCTTCAGGACCCCATAGTCGAGCCCGTATTTCTTGAGCCCGCCAACCTTGAAGTTCTCCACCAGCACATCGGCCTGACGCACGAGATCGCGCACGATCGCACGCCCCTCGTCGGTGCGGAAATCGGCCGTGATCGACCGCTTGCCGCGATTGCAGGCATGGAAATAGGCGGCGCCCAGATCCTCGCCGTTGGCACCCGACACAAACGGCGGCCCCCAGCCGCGGGTGTCATCTCCGTCCGGCGATTCCACCTTGATCACGTCGGCGCCGAGATCTGCGAGCGTCTGACCGATCCACGGACCGGCAAGGATGCGGGCGAGTTCGAGCACGCGGACGCCCTTGAGCGGTGCATCCGAGGAGGGAGACTGGGTCACGGCAAGCAATCCCGGGTTCTGTACGGGGCACGAAATACGGTGCGGGAGACGGGAGCGTGTGGCCGATCCTTCGAGACGGCCTTATCAGGCCTCCTCAGGATGACGTTGTGTATGTTGATAGTTTCGATGGACCAACAACACGATAACGTCATCCTGAGGAGGCGCGAAGCGCCGTCTCGAAGGATGGGCCACACACCCGCCTCCAGAGATCACCGGATGATTGCGGAGCGCCGGGCGCTCCGCAATGCCTGTCTCAGGTCTATCAGAAAAACGCCTGCAGACCGGTCTGCGCGCGGCCGAGGATCAGCGCGTGGACGTCGTGCGTGCCCTCGTAGGTGTTGACCGTCTCCAGGTTCTGCGCGTGGCGCATGACATGGTATTCCTCGGAGATGCCGTTGCCGCCGTGCATGTCGCGCGCCATCCGGGCGATATCCAGAGCCTTGCCGCAATTGTTGCGCTTGACGATGGAGATCATCTCCGGCGCCGCGCGGTGCTCGTCGAACAGCCGGCCGACGCGCAAGCTCCCCTGAAGGCCCAGCGCGATCTCCGTCTGCATATCGGCCAGCTTCTTCTGGAAAAGCTGGGTGTTGGCGAGCGGCCGGCCGAACTGCTTGCGCTCCAGGCCATAGGCCCGCGCACGGTGCCAGCAGTCTTCCGCGGCGCCCATCGCGCCCCAGGAAATGCCGTAGCGCGCGCGGTTGAGGCAGCCGAAGGGACCCTTCAGGCCCGAAACGTTCGGCAGCAGCGCGTCCTCGCCGACCTCGACATTGTCCATCACGATCTCGCCGGTGATGGAGGCGCGCAAGGAGAGCTTGCCGCCGATCTTCGGGGCCGAAAGCCCCTTCATGCCCTTTTCCAGCACGAAGCCGCGGATCTGGTTGTCATGGGCCTCCGACTTCGCCCACACGACGAAGACGTCGGCGATGGGGGCGTTGGAGATCCACATCTTGGAGCCCTTGAGCACGTAGCCGCCATCGGTCTTGATGGCACGGGTGCGCATCGCGCCGGGATCGGAGCCGGCATCGGGCTCGGTCAGCCCAAAGCAACCGACATATTCGCCGGACGCGAGCTTCGGCAGATACTTCTTGCGCTGCTCTTCCGAGCCGTAGGCATAGATCGGGAACATCACCAGCGAGCTCTGCACCGAATTCATCGAGCGGTAGCCGCTGTCGACACGCTCCACCTCGCGCGCCACGAGGCCATAGGCGACGTAGGAGGCGTTGGCGCAGCCGTATTCCTCCGGCAGCGTCACGCCGAGAAGGCCGAGCTCGCCCATCTCGTTGAAGATCTCGCGATCCGTCTTTTCTTCCGCGTAGGCTTCCAGCACCCGCGGCAACAGCTTCTCCTGCGCGTAGCTGCGCGCGGTCTCCATGATCATCCGCTCATCTTCGGTGAGCTGATCGACCAGCAGGAACGGATCGTCCCAAACGAACTTGCCGCCGCCGGAAGGCGAAGGCGCGGACGAAGAAGAGGCGGATTTCGTGGCGGTCACGGTCATGTGCGAGGTCTCCCATGGCGTTGCGGAATGGCGCCCGGGGGCCGACCCGGCCCGTTTCGCGCCCGCTTCCGTATTTTCCTACCGTCTGGCCGGTAATAAATCGAATTCGAAAAAAGTCAATCGGTACCAATGCCCTTGAGAACGATACGAGCATAATCGGCGGCGATCTCCTCCGCCGCCTTGCGCCCGCCCGGATTGTACCAGCGCGTCATCCAGTTCAACATGCCGAGGATGCCGCGCGCGACAAGCGGCGCATCGTCGAATGCGAAGGCGCCTGCCGCCCGCCCCTCTTCCAGAATGCGCGTCAGAAAATCGGTATAGGCCCGCCGTGCCGCCATCTGTTCGGGGGTAAACACATAAAGATCGCCGCCGCGGCCGATGAAGGCGGCGCGGTAGTGATCGCGGTTTTTCTCGAAATAGGCGGCATGGGCCGCCATGAAAGCGCCAATGCGTTCGGCCGGAGCCTCCACGCCCTCCACCCGCGCCCGCGCGCCGTCCAGCATGTCGGACAGGACGGCGAGGACGATGGTGTCGAAGAGGTCCTGCTTGGTGGCGAAATAGTGATAGAGGCCGGCCTTGGTCACCCCCACGGCGGAGGCGACGTCCTGAAGCGAGGTGGCGTCATAGCCCTTGGCGGCGAAGAGTGCGGCCGCTGCATCGCAGATGGTGCGGCGCGGATCGCGCATCGTCGAGGGTCGGCCGGGGCGCGACGGCGAGGTGTCCTGGGTGCTCATGGGTTCTTGGCTAGCCCATGGGCGGTGACGGAGCAAACCGATTGTGCCCTACGAACCTATTTGGCGCTTTTATGCATGATACAGTTTCGGCAAGACTGACGCGTCGAGAGACTACGACTCTGGCTGTTTTCAGCCGCTAAACCTGTGCTGTGCGCCACGGATTTATCGAGTTCAGATTCAGTTCCGGTACAAATCTCAACCGGAGACTAAAATGGACGTCGATCGCCTCCTTGCTCGCCTCAGGAACGCACTGGCATTATTTTTACTTGTTTATTTTATAGCGAAACAAGTATTATATCCTGAAATAACGATCGAAGAGTTCGTTATTATAAAAATAATATTGGAAATGCCTTTCAATGCCCCACCCTCTGATAAAAAGTGAGGTATTCTCGTGACCCTCGGCCCCAGAATCTGAAATGATCGCGTACTCTCACAATTCGCAACGCGCGCATGACGGCCGTTGCCGCGCCGGGGAAAGCGATGATCGATTACGAAGCCGAATACAACAACCGCGCCATGGTGCCCGAGCATCCCGAGATCATCGCCGGCTGGGAACGAGACGCAGCCGCCTACCGGGAAAGTTCCCCTTGCGAGCTCGACCGCGCCTACGGGCTCGGTCCGCGCCTGTTCTACGACCTGTTCCACCCCACCGGCGGCACCGAGGCGCGCACCATCGCGCTGTTTCTGCATGGCGGCTACTGGCAGGCGCTGGATCGCAAGCATTTCTCCCATATGGCGCGCGGACTGAACGCGCACGGCTATACGGTCTGCGTGGCAAGCTATGATCTCTGCCCGGATGTACGCATCGGCACCATCGTCAGCGAGATCCGCGATCTTGCCGAATATCTGTGGGAGACCTACCGCAAGCCCATCGTCGCCTATGGCCATTCCGCCGGCGGCCACCTGACCGCCTCGCTGCTCGCCACCGACTGGCGCGCCCGCAGCCTGCCGCCCGCACTCGCCGCAGCCGGCATGGCGATTTCCGGTCTGTTCGACCTGCTGCCGCTGATCGGCACGAGCGTGAACACGGCGCTTAAGATGGACCAGCGCGAGGCCATCGCCAATTCGCCGATCGCCATGGGCATTCCCTATGGCACCAGGCTCATCGCTGCGGTTGGGGGCGAGGAATCGGCCGAATACAAGCGCCAGAGCCGTGTCATTGTCGATTTCTGGAGCCGCGGCGGCATCGAATCGACCTTGCGCGAGGAGGCGGGCGCCAACCATTTCACCGTCATCGCGCCGCTGGCCAACCCGGAAAGCGCGCTCGTTCACGATCTCGCCCAACTCGGCAAGTAGGCGTCTGGCTCGAGACTTCGTCTGCCGCGCTTGTGACGGGACGTGCCGCCTGCGAAGGCTTCACCCCCCTTCCCGCCTCCGCCTGCGTTCGCTATGGAAGAACTCGGCCATGGCTTCCACGGTCGTGCCAAGGGCAACACTGGCCCCGATACAAGAGCGTCCCATCTAGATCAGAAGCGCCCGAAGGCGCCTGAAACAAGCCTGGAGAGAATTGTCGATGCGCACCGATGTGGCTCAACCCGTCCGCCTCGAGGACTACCGCCCCACGGCCTATGCCATCGGCACGGTCGATCTCGACATCCACCTCGCACCGAAGGCGACCCGGGTGACGGCCAGGATCGCGTTTTCCCGGCGCGAGGAAACGGCGCCCGGCACCCCGCTGGAACTTGCGGGCGATGAGCTGAAGCTCGTCGGCGTTTCGCTGAACGGCGCACCGCTTGGCGAGACCGACTACGAGGCCGACGCCGAGACGCTCACGATCAAGACGCCGCCAGCAGAGCCCTTCGTGCTGGAGATCGTCACCGAGATCGATCCGGACGCCAATTCCAAGCTGATGGGGCTCTACCGTTCGTCCGGCACCTATTGCACCCAGTGCGAGGCCGAGGGCTTCCGCCGCATCACCTATTTCTACGACCGGCCGGACGTGCTCGCCGTCTACACGACCCGTATCGAGGCGGAAAAGGCGGAGGCACCTGTCCTGCTCGCCAACGGCAATCCGGTGGAGGCCGGCGACATCGAAGGCACCGGCCGCCATTACGCCATCTGGCACGACCCGTTTCCCAAGCCGTCCTATCTCTTCGCCATGGTGGCGGGCGATCTCGCCTGCGTCACCGACACCTACCGCACCTTAATCAGCGGCCGCGACGTCGAGCTTCGCATCTATGTGGAACACGGCAACGAAACGCGCTGCGACTATGCCATGGACGCGCTCAAGCGCTCGATGCGCTGGGACGAGGAGGTCTTCGGCCGCGAATACGATCTCGACATCTTCATGATCGTCGCGGTTTCCGACTTCAACATGGGCGCGATGGAGAACAAGGGCCTGAACGTCTTCAACGACAAGTACGTTCTGGCCAATCCCGAGACCGCGACCGATCAGGACTACGCCGGCATCGAGGGCGTGATCGCGCACGAGTACTTCCACAACTGGACCGGCGACCGCATCACCTGCCGCGACTGGTTCCAGCTTTGCCTGAAGGAAGGCCTTACCGTCTTCCGCGACCAGGAATTCTCCTCCGACATGCGCTCGCGCGCGGTCAAGCGCATCGCCGACGTGCGGCTTTTGCAATCGCACCAGTTCTCCGAGGACGGCGGCCCGCTCGCCCATCCGGTCAGGCCCACCGTCTACCGCCAGATCAACAACTTCTACACCGCGACCGTCTACGAGAAGGGCGCGGAGATCGTTCGCATGATCAAGACGCTGCTCGGCGATGACGGCTTCCGGGCCGGCATGGATCTCTATTTCGAACGCCATGACGGTGAGGCAGCGACCATCGAGGACTTCATCAAGAGCTTCGAGGACGCCAACAAGACCGATCTCACCCAGTTCGCACGCTGGTATGCGCAGGCGGGAACGCCGTCGCTGAAGGTGTCGGAGACCTGGGACGAGGCGGCAAAGAGCCTTCGCATCGACATCGAGCAGTCCTGCCAGCCGACGCCCGGCCAGGCGATCAAGGAGCCTTTCACCATTCCGGTCCGCTTCGGCCTCATCGGCCCCAACGGCGCCGACATGGAATGGAGCGCGGTCACCGGCGCGGACGTGCGCGACGACGTGATCGTGCTGAGCGAGCCGAACCACGCCATCACCTTCGACGGGCTGAGCTCGCGGCCGGTGACATCGCTGCTGCGCGGCTTTTCCGCGCCGGTGCGGCTCACCGATGACAAGGATCGCGAGGCGCTGGTCTTCCTGGCGCGCCACGACAGCGATCCCTTCAACCGCTGGCAGGCGGTGCAATCGCTTGCCATGCAGCTCCTCAAGCGCGGCGCCAAGGGCCCCGGAAACCTCGCGGCCGACGAAATCCAGGAATTTGCCGCCCTTCTCGGCGAGGCCGCATCGGATGACGGCTTTGAACCAGCCCTGCGCGCGCAGCTTCTGCAGCTTCCCGCCGAATCCGATATCGCCCGCGAAATCGGCACGGATGTCGACCCTGACGCCATCGCATCGGCCCGCAAGGCCGTTCAGGTGGCGGTGGCCGGCCATTGCGCGGAAGGCTTCGCGATCCTCTACGAAGCGCTGGCCGACACAGGCGCCTATTCGCCCGATGCGGATGCTGCGGGCCGGCGGGCGCTGCGGCTGACTGTGCTGGAATATCTCGCCTGCATCGACGGCGAGGCGAGCGCACGTACGCTCGACCACTACAAGGCTTCCGACAATATGACCGACCGGCTGACGGCGCTGCGTCTGCTCGTCCATCGGGCCGATTCCGGTACACAGGAGGCGCTGGAGGACTTCGAGACGCGTTTTGCCGGCGAGGCGCTCGTCATGGACAAGTGGCTGACCGTGCAGGCCACCGCACCCTTCCCCGAGACGCTTGCACGCATCCGCACGCTGACGTCGCACTCGGCCTTCTCGTTCACCAACCCCAACCGCATCCGGGCACTGATCGGCGCCTTTGCGGCCGGCAACCAGACCCAGTTCAACCGCGCCGACGGCGCCGGCTTCAATTTCATGGCCGACACGGTGCTGACGCTCGACAAGCGTAATCCACAGGTCGCAGCGCGCCTGCTCTCCGCCTTCCGCTCCTGGCGCGCACTGGAGCCGGGACGACGTGCCCTTGCGGAAGCGGCGCTGCGCCGGGTGGCGGAAGCCGAGGGTCTTTCCAGCGATGTGCAGGATATCGCCACGCGCAGTCTGCAATAGGCACAATTCGCCTTGCCAGCACTGCGCTACAGGTTAGCGCGAATGGTTAATGCCTGTCCGGAGCCGTAGATTATTTTTTGTCTGCGGACTCTGGACAAGATGATTCGCGTGGATTCAAATGAAGCTGATTCGGGCGTGCGGCGTACATCGGATCCACGAGGCTGACAACCACTTTTGAAGGAAATACCAATGGCGCGGGCCTTCATCGGCAACGCGACAGGGCGACGTTTTGGCTTTTTTTCCAGGCGATGGAAATCAGCAAGTGCCCGTTCGCCAAAGACGACGCTCACCGGACACATCCGGCTGCTGGCGCGCCCCGCCTATGCCCGCCTTGTTTCCACCGAAGGCATCCTGCGCCGCGCCATTCCTGTCCTGAGCCTGCTCTTCGTGGCCTCCCTCGCCTGTTACCGGGCTGTGGAAATGACCGGCGAGCACGCGGAGACAGAGGCCCGCGCCCGAGACCAGCTCACCCTTATCGCGACGACGCTCGCCGCCCGGCTTTCCTCGGCCGAGGAAAATCTTCCCGAGGTCGGGTACCAGGCGGCGCTGCGCAATGCGCTCGCCGAGGCCCTGCCGCCGCGCGCCACCAGCTTCGGCCGCCAGATCCTGGTGACCAATCCCGAAGGCACCGTCGTCGCCTCCCAGCCGCCGCGCCCTGATCTGGAGCAGCGCTCGCTGATCTCGCTGATGGGCCCGAACCAGCCGCTCACGACTTTCGGCGCGCGCGCCGGGGTGCTGGAAATCGCCGAGGCCGACAGCAACGAGGTTCTGGCGACCGTCCATCACCTGGACAGCAAGCTCGGCATGGTCGCCGTGCTGCAGTCGGTCGACGACATCTTCGCCGGCTGGCGCTCGTCGCTCCACGCCACGGTCACGCTTTTCGTCGGCACGTCGTCGGTTCTCATCGTCCTCATCTACGCCTTCTACAGCCAGGCCGCCCGCGCCGAGCAGGCCGACGAGATCTACGCCGCGGCCCGCACCCGCATCGACACCGCCCTCAACCGCGGGCGATGCGGCCTGTTCGACTGGGACCTCGGCCGCGGCCGGATGTTCTGGTCGGAAAGCCTTTACGAGATTCTCGGCCAGCCGCCCAGCGACGACCTCGTCGGGTTCGCCGACTGGGCCGCGCTCATGCACCCCGAGGACGGCGATCTCTACGAAATCGCCTCCGAATTGCTGGAGACCGGCGAGACGACGGTGGACCGCATGTTCCGCATGCGGCATGCCAACGGCTCGTGGATCTGGACGCGGGCGCGCGCCGAGGTGGTGCAGGAGCCCGGCGCCGCCTCGCCGCATCTGATCGGCATCGTCGTCGACGTGACCGAGCAGCGCCAGCTTGAGGAATCCTCGCGCACCGCCGACCTGCGCCTGCGCGATGCCATCGAGACGATCTCGGAAGCCTTCGTGCTGTGGGATGCCTCCAACGAACTGGTGATGTGCAACACCAACTACATGGAGCTGCACAACCTGCCCGCCGCCCGCATCCAGGCCGGCATGCCCTATTCGGAGGTGATGGAGAACGCCCGCCAGCCCGTCGTCACCACGCACATCAAGCCGGCCGACAGCCTGCCCGCCGGCTCGCGCTTCTACGAGGCGCAGCTGGAAGACGGACGCTGGCTGCAGATTTCCGAGCGCCGCACCAAGGATGGCGGCTACGTGTCGGTGGGCACCGACATCACCGCTCGCAAGCTGCACGAGGAAAAGCTGATGGACAGCGAGCGGCGCCTGATGGCGACCGTCGCCGACCTGCGCCAGTCGCGCCAGAAGCTGGAATATCAGGCCCAGCAGCTCGTCGAGCTTGCGGAGAAGTATGCCGAGGAAAAGACCCGCGCCGAGGATGCCAACCGCGCAAAGTCGGAATTCCTCGCCAACATGAGCCATGAGCTCAGGACCCCGCTGAACGCCATCATCGGCTTTTCCGAGATCATGGTCGGCGGCATGTTCGGCGAGCTGGGCTCGGAGAAGTACGGCGACTACTGCCGCGACATCCACAAATCCGGCACGCATCTGCTCGGCGTCATCAACGACATTCTCGACATGTCGAAGATCGAGGCCGGCCGGCTGGATCTCTCCTTCGACGAACTCAATCTGGCGAGCTTCATCGACGAGACAGTGCGCGTGATCACGCCGGAGGCGGACGCCAAGGAGATCGCAGTCGAACGCGATGTAGCGACGGACCTCGCGATCAACGCCGACAGCAAGGCCGTCCGCCAGATCCTGCTGAACCTGATGTCGAACGCGGTGAAGTTCACCCCCAAGGGCGGAAAGATGACCGTGACGGCGCGCCCCAGCGGCAAGGCCTATGTCGCGATTTCGATCGCCGACAACGGCATCGGCATCGCCAAGAAGGACATCGCCCGGCTGGCGAACCCGTTCGTGCAGGTGGAAAACCAGTTCACCAAGAGCCACCAGGGTTCCGGCCTCGGCCTCGCCATCGCCCGCTCGCTGGTCGATCTCCACGACGGCACGATGGAAATCAAGTCCCGCGTCGGCCTCGGCACCACGGTGACGGTCACCCTCCCGGTCAAGCACGAAGACGGCTCGCCGCGCCTGACGGCAGCCGAAGACAGCGCCCCGGCGAAGGCCCTGCGGGCCTGAGATCGAGCGGCGCCGACCGCTGCCGCGCTTACGCCCGCCGCTCCCTCACGAAAACCTCTCGAGAAACACGGAAGCCCGGAAAATCCCGGGCTTCCGACTGTCACGCATCATGTTGCCAAAGCGCGGCGCCTTGGCAGGAGCCGTCCTACTTGAGGACGGCGGCGCCCGCCTTGGCGACGCTCTCGTCCTCGTCCACGCTGCCGCCGCTGACGCCGATCGCACCGATGATGACGTTGTGCGCATCCACCAGCGGAACGCCGCCGGCGAACAGGATCAGGCCATGGTTGCTGGCCTCGATGCCATAGAGCGGCTGCCCGACCTGGGACACCGCGCCCAGATCGCGGGTGGTCATGTTGAAGTAGCGGGCGGTCACCGCCTTCTTGATCGAGATGTCGATGCTACCGATAAAGGCGTCTTCCTGACGGACGAAGGCCTTCAGGTTGCCGCCGGCATCGACGACGGCAATATTCATCGGCACCTTGATTTCCTCGGCCTTCTTCAACGCGGCCGCGATGATCTTCTGTGCCTGAGCCAGGGTGATATCGCCCGGCAGGGTCTTGACGACATCGCCCGCGAAGGCCGAGACGCCGCCGAACAACACAATCGAGAGAGCGACGATCCACGAAAGCAGCATTTTTCGCATGGTCGGTTCCTTTGAACTGTCTATTGGGTCAGTATTTTTTACAAACCCGCGCCAAATCTTGCCGCAGATCCCCCTCGACCGACAGCGACCTCGAATAACCGCCCGCCCGAACGAATTATATTCGAGACCCCATCCCGACTACTCCCGACGTTGCTTGGACGCAATAGTCTCCACCTCGGGCATACAATTTGCCACATGCGGAAAAATCCGTTTGTACGGACTTTTACTTTTGAATCTCTACAAGAACAAAGCAGCTTGGAAAGACGTTTTACCGACCGGACAGAGAGAATCCGACCGGTAGATGCTGAGGCGTTTCATGGTTTGGCTGGCGCGGGGCGCGGGTATGTCCGTCTCGAAGGACGGGCGACCCGACGACCCGCCAAACCATGCGTTGCTCGAGAGCTATTTCTTGCCGACCGGATCCGATCGATCCGGTCGGAATATTCTCCAGATCAAGCCTTGAGCACATTCTTATCGATCAGATTGCCTCAATCTGATCGGAATATGCTCTAGCGCCGGCCGGAAGTGTCCGGCTGCCATTCCGCGGTCACACGAGTGCCGGGCAATGCCTTCGCGACGTCCTCCACGGTGCGGATCTCGCCCCGGGCCGCACCTTGCAGAAGCCGGCTAACGTCGATGCCGCCCTCCGGCCCACTCACCGCCAGGCTCAGATGACCGCGCGGATGCGGCAAGGTTGCGATGAAGGCGTTCAGCGCATCGCCGGAGGCCTGCGGCACGAGTGGGGCGGGGGCGGCCGCGATCCAGGCGGTGGCGGTCTTGCGAAGGCCGTCCATGAACGTATCGGGCTTCGCGCCGAACGCATTGCCGAGCACGCCGCCGAACGTCTGGACGAAGACCTGCTCGAACTGGCCGTGAAACCCGCTTTCAAAGGTGATCTCGTTGATCCGCACCTTCGTCAATTCCTCAATGCCCTCCGGCGCGCGCGCCAGGTCCACATTGGAAAAGGAGGCCGTCATCCGCGTGTCGTTGTCGCCGAGCGAATCCACCGAGAAGTCGGAGATGATCAGATCGCGCGTTTGCGGATCCCACTCGTAGGCCAGATGCAGATCCCTCTTGGCGGCCTCCGCACCGACGCGCAGGGACCATCGGAACCACTCCATGCCACTTTTGCCATCGAGCGCAGCGGAAGGGTCGGGATAAGCGCCGATCACAGTGAGATCGACGGCATGCGGCGGCCGTCCCTCGCCAAGCGTCTCAAGGCCGCGCCCTGTCCAGGTGATCGCTTCGGCCCGCAGCAGGGGCGTATACGTTGAGCCCCCCCGGGTCCGGACCACGACCCCTTCCACACGGCAGTGCCCGTCCTCTACCGTGACAGGGCCCTCCGTTGTCACGTCGTGGCCTACGTTCAGGCCGACGATCGCATCGAAGGCATTCCGGCAATCGCTTTGCGTCATCGTCTCGCTGGCGCCCGCGGTTGCGATGGCAGCTCCGCTGGCAAGCAGCACGGCGAACAGTGTCTTCACGCAACAGTCCTTTTTCTTCTCGTCGCTTCAAGGCATTCGGTCGCCGCACCCTGTATACGAAAAGGGCCGCAATTGCGGCCCCCTCTTTTCTCGTATGGCAATGCGTCGGCTGCGCCCGGCTTACTGTGCCGCGTCAGTGTCCTGCGAACGGCCGTTGTCGAGATCGGCCGGAGCAGAGGACGCGTCGTCATCGTCCTGCATTCCCCAGCCCATTCCGCCGGAGCCCATGCCGTTCGGCATCATGCCGTATCCCATGCCATTCGGCATCATGCCGCCACGCATCGCGGCCGGGCACGGCCCGCCCTTGCCCCAGCCGTGGCCCTTGTGATGGCCCCAGCCACGATGATAGCCGCGCCAGCCACCGCCCTGCCCCATCATCGGCGCCATGATGCGCAGCTCCTCCGCGTCGACCTCGCCGTCGTCATTGCGGTCGAGCAGGGCGAAACGCTTTGCGCGGAAGGCATCGAACTCTTCCTTGGTCACCGTGCCATCGCCGTTGGCGTCGAAGGGAGCGGTCATGCGCGCGGCACGCTCTTCCATCCGCTTGGTCATGACCTGGACGATCTCCTCCTTGGTGACCGTGCCGTCCTTGTTCACATCGAAGCGGGCGAAGAAGGGGCCGGCGCGATCGAGAAACTCTTCCCGGGTCACCTTGCCGTCCTTGTTCGTGTCCATCATCTGGAACATGCCCATCCTGGGGCCGCCCTGGCGGCCATCGGGCCCGTCGGCCGGGCCGTTGGCCCCGGGCTGCATCATCCGGCCCTGCGCCACCGCAACTCCGGCGAAGGCGGACGCCGCCACGGCGACGGCTGCGCCGGAAAGAATGAGCGTGCGGGTGAAGGTCTTCGTCGTTTTCGCTGTCATAGCCTGTGCAACTCCTCTTGCATCGACATCCTCGATGCCTGGTATGGCTGCAACATGACATCGGCCGGCTGAACCCTGGATGAACCGCGCCTTCATCTTTCCTTTTCTTGTGTTTCCTTCAATTTTATTGGACCGATAATCTTTTCAAAAGTTTGCCGAACCGCACTCTGTGTTTCCGCGACGTGGGCTTCCAGTCGCTCGAAATCGGCCTGGTGCGCGGAACGGGCGATCAGTTCCAGAACGCCCGCCGGAGCGGCCTCGCGGTCGAATCCCTCGCCGACCGACAGCCGCAGGATCTGGGTCAGTGTGTGGTAGAGCCGGATGGCGGGAACAAGGACCTCCGCATCGCCGATCGCAAGCACGCCCGCCTCCGCAGAACGCGTCAGCGCCGTCTCCGTTGTCTGCGACAGGATTTGCGGATGTGCCGCGGCATGGGCCAGCTGCAGGTACTGGGCGATGAACTCGATGTCGATGATGCCGCCGGCCACCGTCTTCAGCGCCCAGATGTCGCTGGTGCCCTTCTCCGCCTCGATCCGCGCACGCATGTCGGCGACATCGGCGCGCAACGCAGCGTCGTCGCGCGGCCGACACAGAATCTCGCTGATGACCTTGCGCACCTTCTCAGCAAGCCCTTCATCGCCGGCAATCACGTCGGCCCGCGTCAGTGCCATGTGCTCCCAGGTCCACGCGTTTTCCGCCTGATAGACGGCGAATGACGACAGGCGCGTCGCAAGCGGCCCGGCATTGCCAGAGGGCCTGAGCCTGAAATCGACCTCGTAAAGCGTGCCCTCAGCCGTCGGCGCGGATATCGCCGAAACCAGACGCTGCGTGAGCCGCATGTAGTATTGCGAGGAGGAAAGCGGCCGCGCGCCGTCCGAGGCCGTCACCTCATCGGGGAAGTCATAAAGCAGGATCATGTCGAGGTCGGAGGTCGGCGTCATCTCCAGACCGCCGAGCTTGCCCATGGCAAGTACCGCCACCTCGCCGCCCGGCACCCGACCGGAGGCTCCCGCCAGATGATCGGCGGCGCGCACAAGAAGCGCACGAACCAGCACGCGAGCGAGCCTTGAATAGGCGCGGCCCGCCTGACCCGGGTTGAGCGTGTCCGACAGCAGGCGCACGCCGATCAGGAACATCTGCTCCTGGCCGAAGATGCGCGCGCGGTCGAGCGCATCCTCGTAGGAGCGCGCCTGGGCAAGCGTCGTCTCCAGCCGCTCGGCGAAATCGGCCTCACGCGGCATGTCCTCGTAGAAACTCGGGTCAAGGATCGCATCGAGCACGCTGGCGCGCTGGGAAACGATCTCCGACATGCGTGGCGCCTCGCCCATGATGGTGGCGAGCAGCGACAGAAGTTGCGGATTGGCGTGCAGCAGCGAAAAAAGTGGCACGCCGGCCGGCAGCCGCGACAGAAACCGGTCGAAGGCCATCAGCGCGGCGTCGGCGTTGGTGGTGCGCCCGAGCGCATCGATGAGGACGGGGTGGAGTTCGGTCAGCCGCTCGCGCGCCTTGGCGGACCGGGTCGCGGGATAGCGGCCGAAATGCCAGGCCTTGATGATGCGGATCGCATCCAGCGGCCGCTTGAAGCCAATGCGCGACAGCGTCTCCAGCGTGTCGGGATCGTCATCGTCGCCGGTGAAGACCAAATTGCCCAGCTCCGACGAGAGTTCGGGTTCAGCCTCGAAGAGATCGGCATAATGCTTCTGGACGATCTTCAGCCGGGCACGCAAGGCATCGCCGAAGCCCTCAACGTCCGCAAATCCCATCAGCGCCGCGATGCGCATCACGCCCTCGTCCGTCTCCGGCAGGGTGTGGGTCTGCTCGTCGTTGACCATCTGGATGCGGTGCTCGACGCAGCGCAGGAAGCGGTAGGCCTCGTCGAGTTCGGCGCGTGCCTCGTCGTCCACCCAGCCCTCGGCCCGCAGCCGCCCCAGCATCTCCAGCGTACGCCGGCTGCGAAGCCTCGGGTTGCGCCCACCGGCGATAAGCTGCTGGGTCTGGACGAAGAACTCGATCTCGCGAATGCCGCCGCGCCCGAGCTTGACGTTGTGCCCGGCAACCGCGATCGCCCCGTGCCCCTTGTGGGCATTGATCTGGCGCTTGATGGAGTGGACATCGGCGATCGCCGCAAAATCGAGATGCTTGCGCCAGATGAAGGGCGAGATCTCGTGCAGGAAGCTCTGCCCCGCCTTGATGTCGCCGGCACAGGGGCGCGCCTTGATCAGCGCCGCCCGCTCCCAGTTCTGCCCCATGCTCTCGTAATAGATCAGCGCGGCGGGAACGCTCATCGCGATGGGCGTTGCCCCCGGGTCGGGACGCAGGCGCAGGTCGGTGCGGAACACGTAGCCGTCGGCGGTGCGCTCCTGCATGATTTTCACGAGCCGCTTGGTGAGCCGCACGAATTCCACCGGCGCCTCCGCCCCCGCCGCCATCGGCGCCACATGCGGGTCGTAGAGCACGATCAGGTCAATATCGGAGGAATAGTTCAGCTCCCCCGCGCCATGCTTGCCCATGGCGAGCACGATCCAGCCGCTGTCCTTCGCGGGGTCCTGCGGGTCGACGGGCGCGAACTTGCCCTTTCCGGCAAGCTCGGTCAGCAGGAAGCGGATCGCGGCATCAAGTGCTGCATCGGCAAGCGCGGTGAGCGAGGCGGTAACCGGCTCCAGCGGCCAGGCGCCGGAAAGATCGGCGAGCGCGACCGCAAGGGCTGCCTCGGCCTTGGCGCGGCGCAGATCGTGTTCAAGGGCGGCCTCGCTTTCGGGCCTGAGCCCGCGCACCTCATCGAGCAGGCCAAGCACGAAGTCGGCCGGATCGCTCTCCAGAATTCGCGTCAGACGGTCCGGCTCGGCCATGGCGAGATCGCGCAGGTAAGGCGCGTTGGCGAAGACGCCGGAAAGGAACGAAGGCAACGCGTCCTCGCGCCCGAGAACGGCCCGCAACCGCTTACCTCCCTCGCCCGCCCGCTCCACGAGATCATCGATCACATCACCGTTGGGACCGCCGTCGGGGATCTCAGGCACGATGTCGATGCGCTCGGCCAGGGGCCCGCCGCCGCGCATCGCCTCGATCGCGGCCACCACCGTTGCGTCCTCGCCGCCCGCCGCCCAGTTCATGAGGCTCTCTCCACCCTTGTGCTTTGTTGCCACCCCGTTTGCCAGTTTCGACGGGCGCTGTCATCCCTGACGGAAGGCCGCCGCTGTCTTGTTGAAGCCGCACGCCCGGCCTGTCATTCCCCCCGTTGCGCTTGAACGAGCCCACCGCATGCGGTTTCATACCCCGGCCTGCGGGCCCGCATCTCCGGCCCATCCCAAAGTCGACCGTTTTTCAACGACAAGGCGAACATTGCAATGCGATTGGAAATTCATTTGAGAAGGCTGTTTCTTGTCTGCTCCCTCGCCCTCGCCCCTCTTTCTCCCGCCACCGCCGACGAGATATGGCAGGGGCTGGAAAGCGGGGATCTCGTCGTCCTGGAAACAACGGGCCCTCTGGCGACCTTTCTGAAAAAGGCGACGGGCAGCCGCCTGACGCATATCGGCATCATGCGCAACACCGGCGGCGGGCCCTATGTCATCGACGCCACACCGCAGGAGGGCGTGTTCGAAGCCGATATCGAGGATTTCGTCGCGCGCGGGAGCGGGGGGCACTACGCCGTCTATCGCTTGGAGGGACTTGAACACCCCGCGCACGAAAACCATCCCGCCATCAAGGCAGCATACGACCACCACTACATGAAACCCTACGACCCGTTCTTCCGGCGGGAAACATCGGCATTCTACGACGCGGAGCTCGTCTGGACGGCCTATGCCGAGGCTGGAGTCGAGCTCGGCAAATTCCGGCGCCTGCGCGACCTCGGGGCCGATACGCCGGAAGGCCGGGCGGTGTTTCTTCACGAGTGGCGGAACAATCCGGACTGCAAGAGCAGCGCGAGTGCTGGGATCGAGGCCTGCTGGCAGCGGATCCTCGACACCGAGATCATCACCCCGGCAAGCATTCTGGACGATCCGAGGCTCCGGCGCGTCTACTCCACATTTCCCGGCGAGCGCTAGATCTGCTCACGGTTCGGCGGAAGCGTATCGCGGAATTCATCCGATCGCTCTCACCCCGCTTTCGGCAACCGCAACCGCGCTATCAGCCCCGGCGCGTTGTCGGCGAGTTCCAGCTTGCCGCGGTGGAGATGGGCGACTGCCTGTACCAGCGACAGGCCGAGGCCGGAGCCCGGCGCGGTCCGGCTTTCCTCCAACCTGACAAACCGGCGCAGCACCCGCTCGTGATCCTTTTCCGGAATGCCCGGACCGTTGTCGGCGACCGTCATCACCACCTCGTCGCCGCCGCAAGCGACATTCAGGGCGATGTGCAGCTTCTCGCGTCCATCGTCCTCCCGCATCGCCAGCAAGCCGTATTTCAGCGCGTTGTCGACGAGATTGGCGAGCGCCTGGGCGATCAGTTCGCGCGACCCCTCGACCGGAGCATGATCGCAGATATCGGCGGTGAACGTCACGCCGTCATCCTCGGCGACCGGCTCGTAGAGTTCGGCCATCTCGCGCGCGATCTCGCAGGCGTCCACCCGCTCCATGCCCTCGTCCGGCGAGCCCGCCTCCACCCGCGCGATCTTCAGCAGCGCGTTGAAGATGCGGATCAGTTGGTCGCTCTCCTCGATGGTCGCCTCAAGCGCATCGCGGTAACCCTCAACGGAAGGCTCCTCGCGCAGCGCCGCCTCCACCCGGTTCCTGAGCCGGGTCAGCGGCGTCTTCAGGTCGTGGGCGATGTTGTCGGAAACGTCCTTCAGCCCCTGCATCAAGAGCTCGATGCGCTCCAGCATGGCGTTGACGTTTTCCGCCAGCCGGTCGATCTCGTCGCCCGAACCGGTCACGTGCAGGCGGCGGGAGAGATCGCCTTCCATGATGCGCCGTCCCGTGTCCGACACAGCATCGATGCGGCGCAGGACGCGGCGGCCGACGAAGAGCCAGCTCAGCACCGCCAGCACGCCAACCACGGCGATCGTGATTCTGAGCGCGGAGCCGATCACCTCGCGAAAGCGCTTGCCCTCGCTCATGTCGCGGCCGATCAGGATGTGGAAGCCGTTGGGGAGAACGAAGACGCGAACGGCCGCCTCCTGCGGCTGCGCATCCGTGGCGTTTCTCAGATAGTGCACGATCTGGATCGGCACTTCCGGATCGCGCGGCATGCTGCCTTCGAGCTTGGCGATGTTGCCGGCGATGAAGTCGCCCGAATAGTCGGTGACGAGATAAAGGCTCGCGCCCGGCTGCCGGCCGCGCCGTTCCACCACGTCGATCAGCCGGCGGATGCCGCCCTGGGCGTATTGCTCGCCGAGACCCTTGACCTCCGCCTCGATCGTCTCGTTGATCTGCTCGCTCATCATGCGCTGGGTGGTGTGGCCGATATAGACCACCAGCAACACCGAAAAGATCGCAAAGGCCGCCAGGTAGACGACCGAGAGCTTGAAGGCCGTCGTGCGGACGAGCTTACCGAGCGTCGTCACGAATCGTGTACCCCGCGCCACGGATGGTGTGGAGGAGCGGCCGCTCGAACCCCTTGTCGATCTTCGCGCGAAGCCGCGAAATGTGGACATCAATGACATTGGTCTGCGGATCGAAGTGATAGTCCCAGACGTTCTCCAGGAGCATGGTGCGGGTGACGACCTGACCGGCGTGCTTCATCAGGTATTCCAGCAGCCGGAATTCGCGCGGCTGCAGGACGACGGGCTGGCCGGCGCGGGTGGCGGAATGGGCGAGCCGGTCGAGTTCCAGATCGCCGACCTTGAACGTCGTCTCCGCATCCGCCGGCCGGTTGCGCCGGCCCAGCGCCTCCACCCGGGCCAGCAGTTCGGAGAAGGAATAGGGCTTGGGCAGGTAGTCGTCGCCGCCCGCCCTCAGGCCCTTCACCCGGTCATCCACCTGGCCGAGCGCCGACAGGATCAGGATCGGCGTCTGGTCGCCTTCCTGCTTCAGCGCCTCGATGACGGCGAGCCCGTCGCGCCGGGGCAGCATCCGGTCGACCACCAGCACGTCATAGTCGGCGGAGGACGCCATGGCGTGGCCCGTCTCGCCGTCGCCGGCATGATCGGCCACGTGACCGGCTTCCTTCAGGGCCTTGACCAGATAGGCGGCCGCCTCCTGGTCGTCTTCGATGATGAGAATCCGCATGAGGGACATCTTATAACAAGCCGCGTGAAGGTTGTGGCGTATCGTTGGGGCGCTTTCAGGGGGAGATCGTCGCTTGTTCGGCACATCACCGAACTCTCTGCGGCGTCAGCCCGGACGCGATGCGGCGCGAAGTGCCGCTTCGCAGATCCGGGATCTTCCCTCCGGCATATGCCGCTCGAGGTCCCGGGTCTGCGCCGCAACGTTGCACGTTGCAGCGCGCCCGGGATGACGCTGGAGGGCCCCAAAAAACAGGCGGCGGCGGACCGGGAGGCCCGCCGCCGCTGCTCCGCCGGGACGAATGTCGGGGGCGACATGAAATCATCCGTCCGGCGGAATTCAGCGAAGTCCGGCCTCAGCCGTCCTTCTTGTCCAGCGACAGCGCCACGAAGCGCATGTTGTCGTTGTGCTGGACGCGCAGCAGAAGCGCCTTGCGGCCATCCTTGCGGGCGGCTTCCGCCTGCTTGGCCACGTCCTGCGGCGTCTCGACCTTGGCGCCGCCGGCCTCCAGGATGACATCGCCGGCCTGAAGGCCCTTGCTGGCCGCCGGGCCATCCGGATCGACCGAGCCGATCACAACGCCGTCGGTATCGAGCCCGGCATCGCGGGCATTGGCGAGCTCAAGGCCAAGCGCTGCGACGGTACCCTGCGTGTCATCACCGCTGTCGGCGGAGGCGACCTGCTGCTTGTCCGGCATCTTTCCAAGCTTGACGGTCACCGTCTTTTCCGCGCCGTCGCGCCAGATCTTGACGTCAACCTTGGCGCCCGGCTCATAGCCGGCGATCATCTTGGCGAGTTCGCGCGGCCCCTTCACCGGCTTGCCGTCAACGGAGAGGATCGCATCGCCGGTCTTGATGCCGGCTTCCTCCGCGGGGCTGGTGTCGGTCGGGTTGGCGACCAGCGCACCTTCCGCCTTTTTCAGGCCGAGGCTGTCGGCGATGTCCTGGGAGACAGGCTGGATCTGCACGCCGAGCCAGCCGCGCACCACGTGGCCGTCGTTCTTGAGTTCGTTGATCACCTGCTTGGCGGTATCGGCGGGAATGGCGAAAGCGATGCCGACATTGCCGCCAGACGGCGAATAGATCGCCGCGTTGATGCCGATGACCTCCCCCCTGGTGTTGAAGGCCGGGCCGCCGGAATTGCCGCGGTTGATGGGGGCGTCGATCTGGATGAAGTCGTCGTAGGGGCCGGCCCCGATATCACGGCCGCGGGCCGACACGATGCCCGCCGTCACCGATCCGCCGAGGCCGAAGGGGTTGCCGACCGCCACGACCCATTCGCCGACCTGCGGCGTGTCGTTTGCGAAGTCGACATAGGTGAAGGTGTGGCCCTTGCCGTCAACCTTCAGCAGCGCCAGATCGGTGCGCTCGTCGGCGCCGATCAGCTTGGCGTCGTATTCGGTGCCGTCGTCCATCTTCACGGTGAACTTGTCGCCACCTTCCACCACGTGCTGGTTGGTGACGATGTAGCCGTCATCGGAGATGAAGAAGCCCGAGCCCTGCGCCATGCCGTAGCGCTTCTTGTGGGGGGTGTCGGGGTGGTTGCCCCGACGATCGTTCCAGAAACGCTTGAAGGGGTGGTTGGGCGGCAGATTGCGGAAAAAGTCCGGCACATCGCCGCCGAAGCCGAAGCTCCAGCCCTGCATCTCGTTGTCGGCGACCGGCTTCACCTCGGAGCGCACGATCACGGAGACCACGGCCGGCTGCACGGCCTTGACGACGCCGGTGAAGTCGGCGGGGCCGGCATTTTGCACATGAACGGGATCGGCAAGCGCGAACTGGCCCGGGATCATCGTCTGTGCGGTGAAGCCACCGACCAGAGCCAGAGCAAGCGCGCCGGCCATCAGCTTGGAGCGGCGCGTGCGCAGGATGCCGGAGGGGGCCTTCTTGTCGTTTTCAGCAGTCATCGTTGGCGTACTCCGATATGTGAGATCTGGGGGACGGAAACGAAACGGGTGGAGGTCCGTGTCGTTTCGCTCCGTTCTTGATGCTCAATATGGGGCAGGCCGGATTACAGACGCCTTTCGGGCGGATTAAACATTGGTAATGTGGGAGAAAGGCACGCTTGAGCCTATTCCGACCAGATTGGGGCAATCTGGTCGGAAGATGCTCAAAGCATTGATCTGGCGAGGTTAATTGTCGTTCAGACAGTTTCGTCTGAACGGAAAGCGCTCTGGCGTCACCGGCAAGGTCACGCTGGAATAAAGTCACACTGGCGACAATGCCGGGAGCACGATTGCCCACCCGCCCGCCGCTCTCGCGGTTGTCATCACCGCGAAGGCGGGGATCCAGTAACCACAGGATTCAACGCAAGGAACAAGGACGCGCCGTCTCTGGAATGCTGGATTCCCGCCTGCGTGAATGACATCTTTCCGTGGGACGTTCTGCGCAAGACAACACCCACGACGTCTATTCCCTGACAGGCGTGTTATCAGGCGTTGTCGCCCGAGCGCAGTTCATCACAAGGGGCCCTCACCCCTCCCCCATGATCCGCTTCAGCTCCGCCTTCTCGGCCTCGTCGAGCGGCGTCGCGCCGGGGGCGTTGCCTGCGTTCTGCTTTCTGCGGCGGTAGCTGACGAACATCACCAGCGCACCGAGAACCAGCGCGATGAGCGGTGCGAACCACAGGATGAACGTCTTCGTCTCGAAACGCGGCTTCAGCAGCACGAACTCACCGTAGCGGGCCACCAGATAATCGCGCACCTCGTCGTCGGTATCGCCGGCCTTCAGGCGCTCGCGCACCAGAAGCCGCAGGTCGCGCGCGAGATCGGCGTTGGATTCGTCGATGGACTCGTTCTGGCAGACCATGCAGCGCAGGCCTTCGGAGATCTCGCGGGCCCGCGCTTCCAGTTTCGGGTCCTTCAGCATCTCGTCCGGCTGAACGGCGAAGGCCGGTGTGGCGGCAATGAGGGAGACGCCGCCTGCACCGGCGCCGCACAGGAGAAAAGCTGCCAGGACGGCGAGGCAAAGACGGCGCATCTGGAAATTCCTTGAACTCATAATCGACGCCTTCCAAAAGCAATAGACTACTCAGCAGGTGTTGCCGCTGCGGCATGGTGCGCACGACGCGGCGCGCCAACGCGCAGCCGGCGGTCGCTCAAGGAGAAAAGACCGCCGATGACCATGACCACGGCCCCGAGCCAGATCAGCGTCACCAGCGGTTTGTAATAGGCGCGCATCACCACGGCACCGCCGTCCTTTGCATCGCCGAGCGACACGTAGACCTGACTGAAACCGAAGGTGCGGATCGCCGATTCCGTCGTCGGCATCTGGCGCGCCATGTAGAAGCGCTTGGAAGGCGTCATCGCGGCGAGCTCCACGCCGCCACGGCGCAGGGTGAAGTGGCCGATATCCTCTCGGTAATTGGAACCGGTCGATGGGGTCAGACCCTCGAAGGTCAGCTCGTAGCCGGCGATCGACTTGGTCTCGCCCGGCTGCATCACGGTGATCAGCTCCTGCTGCCAGGCGGTGGTGGCGACGATGCCGAGCATGGTCGCGCCCATGCCGAAATGACCGAGCATCGTACCCCACGAGGAGCGCGGCAGACCGGCGGCGCGCGACAGGGAATGGCCGAGCGGAATGCGGCCGAGCTTCACCCGCCATACGACTTCCGAGATCGCCCCGATCATCACCCACGCGGCGATGCCGATGCCGATCGGCGCCATGACGTTCGCCGCCCCCTGCACCCACGCAACGCCAAGCGCGATGACGATGGCAAGGCCGAAGGCCAGCATCAGCCGCTGGGCGGCGCCCAGCAGATCGCCGCGCTTCCAGGCCAGGAACGGGCCGAAGGGAATGGCCACCATCAGCGGGATCATCAGCGGCCCAAAGGTCATGTTGAAGAACGGCGCGCCGACGGAGATCTTGTCGCCGGTGGTCACGTCCAGCGCCAGCGGATAGAGCGTGCCGACGAGCACCGCCGCGCAGGCCGCCGTCAGGAACAGGTTGTTGAGGATCAGCGCGCCCTCGCGGCTGATCGGCGCGAAGATGCCGCCCTGCTTCAATAGCGGCGCGCGCCAGGCGTAGAGCGACAGCGAGCCGCCGATGAAGATCGCAAGGATCGCAAGGATGAACACGCCGCGCGAGGGATCGGTCGCGAACGCATGCACCGAGGTCAGCACGCCGGAGCGCACCAGGAAGGTGCCCAAGAGCGACAGCGAGAAGGTGAGAATGGCGAGCAGCACCGTCCAGACCTTCAGCGCGTCGCGCTTTTCCATGACAAGTGCGGAATGCAGCAGCGCGGTGCCGGCGAGCCACGGCATGAAAGAGGCGTTCTCCACCGGATCCCAGAACCAGAAGCCGCCCCAGCCGAGCTCGTAATAGGCCCAGTAGGAGCCCATGGCGATGCCGAGCGTGAGGAAGATCCAGGCGATCAGGATCCACGGCCGGACCCATCGCGCCCAAGCGGCATCGATGCGCCCGTCGAGAAGAGCGGCGGCGGCGAACGAAAAGGTGATGGAGAAGCCGACATAGCCGAGATACAGCAGCGGCGGGTGGATGGCGAGGCCCGGGTCCTGAAGGATCGGGTTGAGATCCTGCCCCTCCATCGGCGGGTTGGGAATGCGGATGAAGGGATTGGAGGTGAACAGGATGAAGGCGAGGAAAGCGAGCGAGATCCAGCCCTGAACGCCGAGTACGTTGGCCTTCAGCGTCGCCGGCATGGTGCGTCCGAAGGCGGCGACCAGCGCGCCGAACAGCGACAGGATCAGCACCCACAGCAGCATCGAGCCTTCGTGGTTCCCCCACACGCCGGAGATCCGGTAGAGGATCGGCTTGTCGGAATGGGAGTTCTGCCACACGTTTAGGACGGAGAAGTCGGAGGTGAGATAGGCGGAGGTGAGCGCCGCGAAGGCGAGCCCCACCATCAGGAACTGCACGCCGGCGACCGGCGCTGCAACCGCCATCAGCCGCTCGTCGCGCGTCCGCGCGCCCCAGACGGGCACGACCGACTGCACGATCGAAACCGCCAGCGCCAGAACCAGTGCGAAGTGGCCGAGTTCGACGATCATCTCTTCCCTCTCCTGTTCCCGCCCCCGGGATTGCGGTCCGCTCGTTCTGTCGCGCGGTTTACCGCCGGTGCGCCTTCGTCGGCAGTCCCGGTTCGCCGGGCTGCCCGTCCTTCGAGACGCCCCTCCCGGTTCCCGCAACTCCCGCGCCGCGCCGCGCGTGGCGCATCAAATCGTCAGTTCGTCCGGCTTTCCGGCGCAGCCGGAGGCTCGGCCTGGCTGGTCTTGTCGGCCGCCGGCGCGCCCTTGGCCTTGGGGTTTTCTGCCCCCATCTGCCATTCGCCGCGCTCCTTCAGCGCCTCCACGACTTCCTTCGGCATGTAGTTCTCGTCGTGCTTGGCGAGCACCGTGTCGGCGTGGAAGATGCCGTCGTCGCCGACCGAACCCTCGGCCACCACGCCCTGCCCCTCACGGAAAAGGTCGGGCAGGATGCCGGTGTAGGTCGCGGCGAGATCGGCCGCGCCGTCGGTGACGACGAAACGCACCGTCTCGCCCTGCCGGTCGATGGACCCGTCCTTCACAAGCCCGCCGAGCCGGATGCGCTGGCCGTGCGGGATCGTGTGCTCGGCCACGTCGCTCGGCGACTGGAAGAAGACGATCTCGTCGTTCAGCGCATAGAGGATCAACCCGGCCGCAACCGCCAGGACCGCCCCCGCGCCGCCGATCATCGACAGCCGCCGCTGCTTGCGGGTCATCGCCATGCTCTTCGTCCTCGTTCGTGCGGCCCGTCGCTCGTGCCGCCGTCTCTCGTCAAATAGGATCGCGCGCTATCCGCGATAAGGCCAGCCCGCCAATAGGCCACTTCAGGCGCCAAGTCCGAGCTGTTCTGCCACCGCATCGATGGTGGTGAGCCCCTGCGCGTTGCCCTTCAGATTGGCCCGCGCCCGTTTCACCGCGTCGATCGCCTGATCGCGCTCGCCCAGAACCACGAAGGCGCGCACCAGCCGCGCCCATTCCTCCGCGCTGCCGCCTTCCGCCTTCAGCCGCTCGTCGAGCTGGGAGACCATGCCGCGGATCATCGCCTGACGGTCCTGGTCCGACATTTCGCCGGCCGCCTTCACATCGGCAGCGCTCGGCCCGCTCAGTTGCGCTTGCGGCGCCTGCGGCGCGCCGGCAGCCATGTTCGGGCCGGAGGCAGCCCCCGGCGTCGCCACGCCCAGCTCGCGCAGTTCCGCCTGCGCCATCGGAACCCACGGGGCCTTGGGGTCTGCCCCCTTGAGCAGATCCTGCCACGCGGCGATGGCTTCTTCCTTCTTGCCTTCCTGACCGAGCCCCATCGCCAGATAGAAGCGCGGCTTGACCATATCAGGCGCCAGCGCGACGGCGCGCTCGAAAGCCTTGCGCGCATCCGCGGTCACCACGCCGTTGTTGGCGGCGACGATCGCCTCGCCCTGGTTGGCGCGGCGCGGGGCGCTCTCTCCCAGAAGGCGGATGGCATTGGCGTAGGCCTTGGCCGCATCCTCGGCACGACCCATGCGCATGTAGGCCGGCGCGATCACGTCCCAGCCGAGGCCGTCATCGGGCTTTTCGGCAAGACGCTTCTCGACCTTGGCAACCAGATCCTGGAACTGGTGGAAGCCGTCGTCGGTTGGCATCACCCGGGCGGCGAGCGGCGCATCCGGCATGGAGGGCGAGCCGAGCGCGAGATAGAGCGAAACCGAGACGAGCGGCAGCATCACGATCGCGAGAGCGGCGGCCAAGCGCGCGCGGCCGTTGCCGCCGGAAGCGTTTGCCGGCGCTTCGGCCTCCTCCGCACGCGCGGCCCGGATCAGCCGGCGGGCGATCTCGGCCCGCGCGGCCTCGGCGTCCTCCGGCTCCATGACGCCGCGTTCCAGATCGCGTTCGATCTCGGCAAGCTGATCCTTGTAGATGGCGACGTCGGGACCGTGTTCCGCGCCGCCCGCAACCTCGCCTTCGGGGAAGCCCGCCGTCTTGTCCCGCGCGGCCGTGCGGCGAGCGAGCGGTACCAGAATCGCCAGCGCGGCGGCGACGGTCAGGAGGGCGAACAGGAACCAGATCATCATGATGCGCGCAAAAACCTGCGGTTGGCCGGGCCGGACAGGATCGTCCCAAACGGGACCTTCGTCGGGATTGGGCGGTCGAATTCGAAGCCAGTCAACTTAGAACCGCTCTACACTATCCGTTGCCGCATGGCGTGGCGACAATGTGTCGCCCGTAACGGCATCCCGGCTGCCCGTGACACATCCCGGCAGGATGATGCCGCCTCTTATGCGACACGGGCGTCGTTTCAACAACCCGTCTTGTGGCGGCCCCCCATAACGGCCCGCGCTACGGGGGCGTCACGGCAATCGCTGGCGAAGGGCATGCCGCCGGCTTTACGGTCGTTGCGATTCGGACACGCGTTTTCGAAGCCTGGCCCGGAAATGATAGCCGGTTCTTCGCCTCGAATTCTCCGCGCCTCATACCCCTCCATCGTCATCACCCGGCGAAGTCCGGGTGATCCAGCGCGCGCCCCGAATGCTGCGGCTGGAGGTGGATTGCCCGGACTTCGCCGGGCAATGACGGTGGAGGGGCATGAGGGGGAATAGCCGAAAGCGCATAGCCCGATACCATTTTCGGGCCAGGCTCTCAGGAGGCGAGCGGACGCCGCTCGTCGCCGATCACGCTGGCGCGGCGCTTCTTCAGAAGCTCGACATAGTCGTCGCCAAAGACAATGGCCGCATAGGAGATCGCCCGGTCCAGCGCCGCCTTCAACGCCTCGCGGCGCGGGCCCACGCACACGCGCAGTTCGTCGACGAGCTTGCGGCTGGCGATGTCGAGCACCTGCTCGATCGCGCGGCGCGCCTTGTTGACCGGCTCGGAGACGGCCAGAAGATCCGGGCTCTTGCAGGCGATGTAGAGAATGCGCAAGGCGCGATAGGCGGTTGCGGCGGCGGCCTCGTCGAGCCGGATCGCCCCGTCCTCGGTCTCTTGCGGAACCTGAAGCGCCCGGTGGATATGGCGGTGCGCCTCGCAGATCTGGCCGTCGATGATCGCCGCCATCTGCCGGTTGATGTCGAGCATCTCGCGCCGCCAGTCAATGACCTCGCGCAGATCGACGCCGGAGCGCACCTCGCGCAACTGATCGTGATAGCGTGAGACGGCCACCACGACGGCTTCCGAATGCCACTCCACCCCGTGTGCGGGCTCGTCGGACGCGGCATCGGCGACCGCCTCCTCCGCCATCAGCGCATAACGGCGCAATTCGCTGAGCGCGATGTCCACCATCGCGCTGTAGGGACCGGAATGAATGGCCTGCGGCTGGGAAAGGCCGGTCGCCGCGCCGGCGATGCGGGCGAGAAGCGCCGGGTCGTCGCAGCGCCACAGCAGGATCGCGGCAAGCCAGCTGACGTAATCGGGATGGTCCTCCACCACCGCCTTCAGCGCATCGATCACCTGCTTGCGGGTCTCCGATGCCTCGCGGGTCACGAAGGAACGCCGCGTGACCACGGGCGGCAGGTGCGCCGTGAAGCCCTCCAGCACGGCGTCCGCCTTCAGGATGCCGTAGATGTCCTCCAGTTCCACCAGAACGTCATCGCCGCCGACACGGAAGGCGACGCGCTGGCGCGCAACGCCCGGACCGCGCGCTTCCACGAGCACGTCGCCGATCGCCGCCACGATCACTTCGCGCAGCTTCTCGGCGGTGCGGCCGACGACCTCGGCGTCGTAATCCTCCTCCGCCAGCAGCGCCTGCGCCTCGGCAAGGCGCTCCGGCATCACGTCGCGTTCGACCCAGCGCCACATGGCCTCCAGCCGCGACCGGCAGATGCGGCCCGGCAGTTTGCGCGGCAGTTTCTCGCTGATGAGATAAGGCTCCAGCGGCAGGAAGATGGCGCGTTTCAAGAGGTTCTTGCGGTGGGCGCGGGGCTGGTCGTTGTTGGCGCGCTTGCGCAGGAGCGGGCGCGCCGCCTCCAGAATCAGTTCGACCTGCGGGTCGACGTCGCCGCGTTCGCGCGAGGCTTCCAGGTTGCGGATCAGCATGTCGCACGCATTGCGCGACAACGCCCCGAGGTAGGAGCGCACCTTCAGCGTCATGAGGCTATGGTCGACCATGTCCCTGTCCGAAGCCGGTTTGTTCACGACGCGCAAGGCCGGTCGTTCGCCAGGGCGACACGCCAAGGGCACCCTCCCCCAAAGGGGCTGAGCGCTGCCTGCAGGCGTTGCGCCCGAGCATCCGTTTCGCGTTTCAGCGAACGCCGGACACCCGTGGCGGTGCGACGACTATTCCGCGTCATCCGGCCGGGGGCAGGCCTGCAAACAGGCTCCCCCGACCGTGTCGCCTTCCACAGTGCCGCAGATCCTTTAACTAAAGCTTTCGCTAACCGTAAAAACGACCAATGCAGGGTACTGTCTCGCGCGAGGATAACCGCGTTTTATCTAACGGCTGCCCTTGCGTACCGGCGCTCGGTCGCACGCCGGGGCGCGCACGAGATCTTTCCGGCGCAGCGAACCTGTGTCCCGAACGCGAAAAAGGGCGGCCCCGGAGGGCCGCCCTTTCGCTGGATATCGCCGATGCGAGACCGGCTTCGCCGGATGTCCTCAGTTCACCGAGAGCCCTCAGTTCACGGGGCGCCCTCAGTTCACCGGACGCCAGGTGCCGTCGGGCTGACGGCAGGCGGTGCCGCGGGCGACTTCCGGACGACCGTCGATGTAGATCGTGTGGGTGTAGTCGCGGCAGTTGGCGCTGTTGATCTGGTAGGAGGGGCCGGGAACGACCTCGCCGTAGTGGCCGCTGTCGGGGTTACGCCACTCGACCGGCTGGCCGGAGCGCGAGTATTCCAGCGCCCGGTACTGGGCGTTGTAGGCCTTCTGCTGGTCCTGCTCATCGAGCGAGCGGCCGATTTCCTGACCGAGCAGACCGCCGATGACAGCACCGGCCGCCGCCGCGGCCACCTGGCCGGAACCGGCGCCGAACTGACTGCCGATGACACCGCCAGCGACCGCGCCGGCCACCGTACCGATGCCCTCCTTCGGGCCCGTATTGGTGCAGCCGACAAGGCCGAGACCGGCGATGACCACTACCGCAACCTTCAAAATCCGCATTTTCGTCCCCATCAAATGCCGCATCCAGGGGCAGGCTCTCCGCTCGTACGGTCCCGCCCGCATTCACTTGCCGGAAGTCCCGCGCGCCAGTGGGAGCGGGGGCTTCCCGTCTCAGGTCTGGACATCGGGGCCGGGATCCGCCTTTTCGCGATCCGCCGGCCGCCCGTCCGAGACCGATTTCTTCAATCTGGTAGCCCCGCCACCGTTAACGAAACGGAAGCATCGTCACGATCGGCTGGCGAAATTCCACAGGTTTGTGGCCAAAGTAGGCCGAATACCCAAGGAGCCGCCCCACACCCCGCGCTCCCGGATCGCACGAATCCGGACCACTCAGACACTACGCGTCCGCCGTTGCCGCGGGAAGCTCCAGCCTCGCGGCCAGTCCGCCGAGATCCGCCTCCTCCAGCACCAACCGCCCGCCATAAAGACCGGCAAGCTCGGAAACGATGGAAAGGCCGAGGCCGCTGCCCGGCACCGTCTCGTCGAGCCGCTTGCCGCGCTTGACCGCCAGTTCGCGCTGCTCTTCGGTCAGTCCCGGACCGTCATCCGCAATCAGGAACGCGAGAACCGGCCGTTCCGCCTTCGCGCCTTCCTGCTGGCTGACGGTCAGGCGCACGGTGGAGCCGGCCCACTTGCAGGCATTGTCGAGCAGATTGCCCAGCATCTCCTCCAGATCCTGCCGCTCGCCACGGAATCGCAGGCCGGAGGGGACGTCGGACACCAGATCGAGATCGCGCTCGTCGTGGATCTTTCCCATCGCCCGCATCAGCCGTTCGGCGACCGGGGCGACTTCCGTCGCAACGCCGATGACGCGGCGCTGGGCCGCCATGCTGGCACGCTCCAAATGGTGATCGATCTGCGTGCGCATGATGGCGGCCTGTTCGGCCACCTTCGCCGCAAGCGGTCCGTGCCCGGCGCGCGCCTCGTTGGTGATCACCGACAGCGGCGTCTTCAACCCGTGTGCCAGGTTGCCGACATGGCCGCGCGCGCGCTCCACCGTTTCCTTGTTGGCCGCGATCAGCGCGTTGAGCTCTATGGCGAGCGGCGCCAGCTCGCTCGGCAGATCCTCGTCGATCTCCTCCGCATCGCCCCGGCGCACGGCGGCGAAGGAAGCGCGCAGCCGCTTGAGCGGCCGGGTGCCGATCCACACCTGCAGCAGCACGGCGACGATGAGGCCCAGACCGAAGACCGACAGGGTGATGGCGACCTGGCCCGCGAATTCCTTGATTTCCTCGCGAAGGCCGGAGGTCTCGCCCGCCACCGCGATGAGATAGCGCCGGCCGGGGCCGAAACCGATGACGCGCTGGCTGGCGCGCACCCATTCGCCACCGGGCCCGCCGGCATAGCCGCGCCAGATGCCGTCGGCCGCCGAAACCGGCGGCAGCGACAGCGCATCGCCAAGCAGCGAGGCGGAGGCATAGAGCACTTCGCCCGTCCCTGCATCGCGCACCGTCCAGTACCAGCCCGAAAGCGGCAGCCGGAAACGCGGCTCGCCCGGCAGCTCCAGCGAAGCGGGAGACGCCGAGGGCGCCGGCTGGGGCGACGCCTCGGAGGTGGCTCGCGCGGATGAGGCGGGGTCGGATGAGGCGGGGTCGGATGCGACCTTGGGCGTGCTGTCGGTGTCGGTTGCGCCGTTGGGGGACGTTGCGGACGCGTCCGCATCCCCGTCCTCGTCCGTGGCCTGCTGGTCGAGCCCGGCAAGGGCGCCGATCACCGTCGTCACGTAGACGTCGATGCGCTCGTCGAAAGCGCGCTCGCTCGCCAGCCGGTAGACGTGGACGAGCACCAGACCGGCGATGAGCAGCGACACTCCGGAGAAGACCAGCGCCGCGACGAGCATGCGCAGCGCGAGGGACTTGTTGCGCTTCCGCTTCACCGCGCGGCACTCTCTCCGCCGGGTGCGTCCTCGCCCTCAACCGCGCCATCTGGCGAATTGAGACGGTAGCCGAGGCCGCGCACGGTCTCGATCACGTCGGTGTCGAGCTTCTTGCGCAGGCGGCCGATGAAGACCTCGATCGTGTTGGAATCGCGATCGAAATCCTGATCGTACAGGTGTTCGGTCAGTTCCGTTCGCGAGACGATGCGGCCCATGTGGTGCATCAGATAGGCGAGCAGGCGGTATTCGTGCGAGGTGAGCTTGATCGGCGTGCCGTCGCTGGTCACCCGGCTGGTGCGGGTGTCGAGGCGGATCGGGCCGCAGACGAGCTCGTTGCTCGCGTGCCCCGCCGCCCGGCGCAGCAGCGCGCGCAGGCGCGCCAGCACCTCCTCGATGTGGAAGGGCTTGGCGACATAGTCGTCGGCGCCCGCGTCGATGCCCGCGACCTTGTCCGACCAGCGGTCGCGCGCGGTCAGCAGCAGCACCGGCATGGTGCGCCCGTCCGCCCGCCACGTCTCCAGAACGGTGAGACCGTCCATCTTCGGCAGGCCTATGTCGAGCACCACCGCGTCATAGGGTTCCGTATCGCCCAGGAAGTGCCCCTCCTCGCCGTCCTCGGCGGTGTCGACCGCGTAACCGGCCTCCTGCAAGGCCTCCACAAGCTGGCGGTTGAGATCGGGATCGTCTTCCACAACGAGCAGTCGCACGCCGTATCTCCTTCTTGTTGGTTCGCCCGGCTTTCGCGTTCCCGCCGCCGCAGGCGCCCGTCACCTTCGCCGCAGGATATCGCCGGTACGCGCGTCGATGACCAGCTCGTCCACCCGCGCACCGTTGAGCACTGCGACACGATAGACAAGCCCGTGATGGGTTTCGCACAGCATGGCCCGCACGATCTCGCCGCCGCCAAGCCGGCGCATGATCGCGCCAAGCGGCAGGGCCTCGCCATCGCTGACGGCCCGGCGCATTTCTCCGCCACGCAGGCAGCGGCGCGGGCCGTGTCCGCCGCCGGGGGGCGGCGGCGGCATGAACTGCGCCATCATCGGCTCGTCCGGCCGGCCATCGGCCGGAGGGCCCGACTGCGCCGCCACGCCGCCCGCCGACGCCGCCGCGCCGAAGAGGCCGAGCGCGGCGATCAGGAGCCTTTTGCGGAGGGTTGGGTACGGGGTGCCACTCATGATCGCCGTTTCTAGCCGAACACGCGTGAACGCGACATGAATGAATGCGGCAAGGAGCGCGGCAATGGACGCCGGCCTCACGCGGCCCCCGCCCTCTTTTCCGCCGAGCGCTGCCAGACATAGACACCCAGCACCGAGGCGCCCATGCCGTAAAACGCGATGAGAAAGCCGGAGATACCGGCCAGCGCGTTGATCGCCGCCGTGTCGCCCCGCCACAGCGCGCGCACCAGCGCGAGCGCAAGGGCTGCGAAGGCCAGCGCATAGAAAAGCCCGAAGACCGGCCGCCAGATGCGCGAAAGCAGCCCCGGCGCTGCCTGTTCCGCGCGCATGGTGGCGTTGACGTCGGCCAGCATGTCCGCCCAGTCCTCGCGCCGCTCGATCTCGACCTCGCGGATCGCGGAGGCAGCCGCATCCGGGTCGGCATGATAGGCCGCCGCCACAGCCTCGGGTGTGGCGTCCGTGCGAAGGCGGGCGGCCAGCGCGTCGATGACGGCCGCCCCCGCCTCGCTTGCCGTATCCCCCGCATGACGGGCGATCAGCCGTTTCAGGAGCGGCGCGCCGACCTCGGCCAGTATCGGCAGCAGAACGGCAATCGGAAAGGCCATCGGAAACTCCTCATCGTCTTCGCATGAACCGGGTTGGGGATGGTGGATGCGGCTTTTCGCGCTAGCGCGCGAAGGCGTTGCGGCCGGCAACGGCGGATCAGAGCCGCGCGGCCAGCAGCCGGAGCTCGTCGCGATAGCGCCAGGCAACGAGGCCCGCCGCAAAGACGAAAACCGCGAGCCCGACGCAGCCGGCAAGGACGAGAGGATCGCTCCAGCCGCCGCCAGCCGTCGCGTCGAGCGCCGCCGCCCCGGCGCCGGAGACCGTTGCCAGGCCGGCGACTTCGCCCGTGCGCTTGAGCGCGTTGACGGCACGCTCAAGCGCGGCTCGCGTCGCCGGCCCGACGAGGCCGTCCTCGGCAAGGTTCGGGTGGGCACGCTGGAAGGCGCGCACAGCGGCCCGCGTCCGAGGCCCGGCAAGCCCGTCGAGCGCGCCGCGATAGAATTTCAGGATCTTCAGCTGGCGCTGGAAGGCCAGCACCTCCTCGCGCTCGCGTGACGGCTCGGCGGCCGCTGCCGCACCGGCGGCGGCATGCTCCGCCTCGCCCGTCGCCTGTTCGGCCGCCTGACTGTCCCCGCCGCCCTTGGCCGCATCGCCGCCGGGGGAAAGATCGTAGCGGCCGCGAAAGATCAGCTCCGCCTCCGCCTCCCGGCGCCGCCGCAGGCCCGGCCGGGAGCGCCCGCCGGCCTTCACCCAGCTCATCAGCGAGGCTTCGGCGCGGGCGAACAGGCCGGCGCGATAATGGGCCACCCAGGAGGCGTTGTGGATGCGGCCGGTGTTGAAGTCGAAGGAGACCGCGCCATCGAAGGGACCTTGCGCGCGAAAGGCGCCGGTGCGCGCGACACGCGCCTCGAACCCGGCGAGATCGGCCTTCAGCTGCGCCTCGGCCTCGGCCCTGGTGATGGTCATTCCGGCGACAGGCTTCAGCCCGCCCGCACGTGCGGTGTGGCCGATGCCGATGGTCCACACCCCGGCGACATCCCGATAGGCGCGCAGCACGACCCCTTCGTGCGCGGCGATAAACGCCCGCCCGCGATCACTCGTTCGCATGTCGGAGATCTCCAGAAAAATAAAAAACCCCGCCTCTCCGGCGGGGTTTTAGAAAATTGACGAAATCAGTTCTGCTCGCGTTAAATCCTTAATTACCGTTTCTTCGCTTGAGGGTATATCAATCCAAATGCCTGATAAGAAAAGGGCATTCGAATAAGACGGATACCCTTTCTTTCAAAATACATATCGAATTTCGCGGACCACGACGCCACATGTCCGTAGTTGTCTAGCTGTATCACGCCACCTTCAGACATGAGCCGGATCGCCCAATCTAGTATCTCTTCCCGATAACCCATATCGAGATGTAGGAAGCAAAGCTTTTTTGCGGTGCAACTCGACAAGGTCTTTTCAATCATCCCACGATAAAGCTTGAAACCACCAGAATAGAATCCCAACCGCTTCTCTATTTCGTCTATACACATGATCGCTTCTGGATTATGACGCGGCCAGTCATCAAACGCGTCGAACCCATGGACAAAGCGCGTATCCTTTCCGTCCTCCATCAACCGCATGAGATTCCAGAGGCTCCCCCCCTGCCACACTCCAATCTCCGCAATATCGCCCGGAAACTGCAAAGCGTGATAGGCAACTTGCCGAAGAAGGCCTAACGTGTCCGGACCCATCATCGACGTGGGTTCGCCGAGCCGTTCAGGCCGCGAATGCGGCAAAGGCGTTGAAATGTCGAGCTTGTGAAAATTCGAGATGATGATTTGCTGGAACGCTGGGGAACTCGAAACGTCGCTCAGCATGCGCTGAACCGCATACATCTGGTGAGGATCCACATAAAGAAGCGTGTCCGTTTTTCCGATGTCCGAGAGTCCTCGCACCTCAAACTCGCGAAATCTGATTCCCCAAAAGGATTCATCTAAATCGATCACCCTACTAACGCGATGCGGCAGCACATTGATCAGGTGCTTCGTATAATCATTGAAGCCAACAAGGATGCAATTCCTTGACTTGAGCGCCCCGTACAAGCTGCGCAACGTTGATCGATCTATATTCGAAGCAATATTATGCGAAATATATCTTTCGAAATCTATCTGAGGATTATCGATAGGTTGTACGCTCTTCACGCTGAGATTCATCGCCTGATCCTCGTTTCTGCGGAATCATCTTATAGCAGAGTCAGGTGAGTTACACAGGGCTGCTACAATCACAAATTTTGCCAAATATTCCCGCCAAGGCAAAAGTATATCTTTTTGCACGGCCAAACGAGATATCAAAAATATAAATTATTTTTTTAGCTTCTGCCACACAGTATCATTTCATTAAATAAGCAAGCCGTCCTGAGCGACAATTCCCGCTGAAGATCCTGGAAGATATGTTGTGCCCGCGCCGTTCGTGAAGATAAACCCTTTACCGTCGGCTCTATAACGAGCGCCGATTGCGGCGCCCTCGAATGTGTCCGAGTAGACAGACTGATAGCTTTGCCCGGACGCAATCGTGAAATAGTTCGTGAACTCGGGCGATCCGACGAGACTGATAGCTTTCCCCTGAACCTTCAATATTCCGCTGTCGCTTGTCCGCCAATGGGCCCCCGCCCCACCGGAAATCGTGTAATTTCCCTGCGCCTCGATGCGGGCGTTGCCTTCGGCGAGAATGTGGTAATAATTCACCACCGCACCAATCGCGCCGAAATCCATGTTGCGGAAAATGATGACGCCGGAATTGGCGTAGATCGACCGCGAGATCCCCGCCCCCTCGATCTTCATCCCGCGCAGATACCAGGTGCCGGTGATGCCGCTTGCGCCAAATCCCACGCCCGAGGCCGGCGATATCACAACGTTCTCCGGCGCCGCCTCGTTGCCGACGATGACGCAGGGGCCGCTGACCAGGTCCTTCAGGGCCACGTTTTCCGCATACGTTCCCGGCGCGACCGAGATGACCGCCGTCTGGCCCGCCATATCGATCGCCGCCACGGCGTTCACCGCCCGCTGGATGGTGGCGAACGCCGTCACCGGGGTCAGTCCGTCGTTGCCGTCGTCGCCGCTCGCGCCGTTGACATGATAGGTCCGCGTGGCGGCAAGCGCCTCGCGCACGCCGGAAAGGCCTGAGGGAAAGCGCGCCACCCCGGTCGCATGGTCGATGGCGAAGGCCGTGGTGAAGGACGCGCCGTCCGCCGAGACCTTCACCTGATAGTCGTCGTCGCCGAAGAGACCGGCGAGCGCGCGCGCCTGCCAGCCGACCTTGTAGGCGTGGCCGGCATCGTTGGCCTCAGTCGCCTTGTTGAGCGTGACGACCATGTTGCCGGTTCCCGGCGTCACGTCGTCGTGGGAATAGAGAACCTCGTCCGATTTCACGGCAAGCCGCTGGCTCGCCGTCGCCGTGGTGCCGATGCCGAGCGAGGCAAGGTTCTGCAGGGCGAGGAATGTCGCGAAATCGGCCCAGGCGCCGCCGGCATGGACGATCAGCGCCATCTCGTCCGCCACATAGGCGACCAGCCCGTCGAAGGGCGCGTAAAAGCGCCAACCGCCGTCGATCAGATAGGCGATGTGGCCGTCCTCGCCCGCCCAGGCGCCGGCGGCGGGGCTTGCGACGAGAAAGGCGTCGCCGTCCGTCTCGCCGCCCGCGGGCTCGCTCAGGTCGCGGTCGAGGAGGCGGAGGTTCACCAGCGCGTCGAGGTTCACCAGCGCCTCGTTGTGGGTGACGTGCTTCTGCGCCTGCGCGGCCTCGATGAGCGGCAGGGAAAGACGCGGGGTGTCAGACATGGATCGTGGTCCTCCGGGCTGTGCCGCGGCCGGTGCGCGCGGAAATCTGGCTCAAGGAAAGGTGGAGTTCGTTTGGCGGCGCGCCGAAATCGGCGCTCTGGTCGGCCGCCGCATAGATCGCGCGCGGCTGGTCGACGCTGAGCGTGCGCAATGTCGCGCCGCCGGGGGCATCGAGAATGTCGAGTTCGTAGCCTTCCCCGTCCTCGCCCAGCGGCACGTCGAGCTGTTCCCAGCCGTCGCCGGAGACCCGCGTGCGGCGGATCCAGGTGAGGACGACGTCGCCCGACGCCACGCGCTTGCCCCGCACATGCACCGGCGATAAGGGCCGCAGTGCAGCGCCTTCGACCGCGAAGTCGAGCGCGGTCGCCGCCGCGTCGTCGATCGCACGGCCGATGGGTGCCACGCGCCAGGAAAGCGGCAGCGACAGCCGGCCGGCGCCGACATCGACAAGCGGCAGGCTCGCATCGATCAGCACGAAGGCGGCATCTTCCACCGCGCCAGCCGCCATCGCCGCATCCGTGCCGGCCTGGGCGCGCAGGAGATTCGAGAGCTTCCAGGCATTGGCGCCGACGAGTTCGGCCGAAGCGAACTGCACCACCTCCCAGCCGCCATCGGCGCAGCGAATGGCGGCGACATTGGCGCCGGCCAGCACGTCCTGTTCGTTGCGTGCGGAAAGCGCGCCGCCGTGGAGCGTGAGGTGAACCTCGTTGACCCGGTCCCAGCGCGCGGTCGGGCCGGGATGGAGCGGGCCGGAAAGTTCGCCCATGGTGGCGGGCGTCGCGATATCGGCGACTGCCTCGAAGCCCGCGCCGCTCGCCGAGCGCCAAACCGTCATGCCGCCGAGCCAGGGCCGCGCGAAGGCGGCCGCACGTAAGGCGGAGGCAGGCTCGTCGCCCTTCAGGAGCGGCAGATCGAGAAATTGTACGACGGGGGCCGCGGCCGCACTCGGCAGGGCGGAGCGTCTTGCCAGGGAGGCCGGCGGGCGTCCGCGCAACGGATCGGGCGCCGCGCTCACGCCCTCGATGCGCCGCAGGCCGCCATCCTCGATCTGCGAAATGCGGATGAGCGCGCCCTCCAGCGTGACGAGATCGCCCGGCTCCAGCGCAAGTCCCGCCTTCGCGCCGGCCTCGGCAAGCGCGAAGGAGAAACGCTCCCGCCCCGCCCAGGCATCGCGCAGGCGCGCCTCGGCGCTTACCTGCATCAATCCAGGATCGGCGGCGATATTGAGATCCGCGTCCGTGACCCGGCGGCTCAGACCGGCAAGTCGGCGCGAGGCGACCGAGATGCGGGCATAGTCGCGCGTCGGATCGGTGAAGCTCAACCGGATCTCGGCGGGAAGCTCCGATTCCTGCGCCCGCGTTGCGGAGAAAAGCGCCGCCCCCTCCCCCGCTTCCGCCAGATCGTGACGCGAGAGCGCGTGCGGGCGGGCGAGCGCGGGCCGGAAGGCCAGCGCCGTGCCCGTGTCGGTGGCGATGAAGCCGAAGATCTCGCCCAGTTGCTCCAGCACGGCGCGCGCACTCGTCGGTCCGGGAATGACGAAACCGTCGATGGCCCCGCCGAAGCCGCTCACTTGCGCATCCACGCCCGTGATGCCGAAATCCGTGAGGATCGCACGCGCCAGCCCGTCGACGCCGGTGCCCCCCAGCCGCCCGTTCAGCCAGTGGCCGAGCTGCCAGTTCTCGCCGTCCGCCCATGTCTCCACGTCGGAGGGAAAGGCCGGCCACGGCCGCGCGTCCCAGGCCCAGAGCTGGATCGCGGAAGGATCGACCATCGCCCCGCCATAGACGGAGGACATCGCATTGCCGTCGGGCGCAAGGTCGGGATGGTCGCTTCCCCACCAGCTTAAGGCCGCTTCCAGCGCCCGGCGCTGGTGGTAGTCGTCGCGCGCGCCGTTGGAGAAATACGGCAGAGCGGATTCGGAAGATTTCGGATCGTAGAACACGTTCGGCTGGTTGGCACCGCGATCGATCGCCGGAACGCCCAACTCGGTGAGCCATATGGGTTTCGATTGCGGCACCCAGGCGGTGGGGCTTGCGGCCTCCACGCCGCCCGGCCGGTCGTAATGGGCATTAGACCACCAGCCGGCGAGATCCTTGGCGCGGTAGACCCACGGGTTGCCGTAGGCCCCATCCGTGATCGGCGTGCGGATGCCCGCCACCCGGTCGGCCTCGCTTGCATAATACCAGTCGTAATATTCGCCGCCGGCAAGGCGGGAGCGCAGATAGCCCAGATCGTTCGGATCGAGCGCCAGCCCGCTGTCGGCGTGTGTGCCGTCGCGCCAGTCGGTGAGCGGGGGATAGAAGTCGATGCCGACGAAGTCGATATCTCCCGAGGCCCACAGCGGATCGAGGTGGAACATGACGTCGCCCGAGCCGTCGTCCGGCCGGTGACCGGAATATTCCGACCAGTTCGCGGCATAGGAAAGCGCGGTTCCCGCGCCCAGAACGGTGCGCACGTCGGCGGCAAGCGCCACCTGCGCATCGACGAAGGGATAGCCGGCATCCGAGCGCACCGTTGTGAGGCCGGGCATTTCCGAACCGATCAGAAACGCATCCACCCCGCCGGCGGCGGCCGCCAGATGGGCATAATGCAGCACGAAGCGGCGCCACGACCACTCCGCCGGCCCCGAATAGAAGACGGTCGACGCGGTGGCCGCGAAATCGCCGGGGGCAGCCGAGCCGACGAAGCGCGCCACCTGCTCCGCCGCCTCCGCCGTCCGGTCCACGGTTCCCGGCCAGCCCGCGGCCGGGTGACAGGTGATGCGCCCGCGCCAGGGATAGGCCGGCTGCGCCGCGCCGCCATAGGGGTTTTCGAGCGCGTTGTCTTCGGCGACATCCATCAGCACGAAGGGATAGAGCGTCACTTTAAGCCCGCGCGCCTTCAGATCGGCGATCGCGGCCATCACGCTCTGATCGGCCGGCGTGCCGCCATAGGCCGGACGCCCCCCTTTTCGCGAAACCTCCGGTGCGGCGGCCCGCGTCAGTCCGCCGGCAAGCCATGTCAGGCCGGAACTTTTCGTGTCGCGGTCCTCAACCGCCGGGCGGATGCGGCAGTGCCCGCATCTGAGATCGTCGCCGAACCACGCCACCACCAGCGCCACCCGCTCCAGATTGGGGCACAGCGCCTGCAACTCGTCGAGCGAGGCCTGCCAATCGGTTGCCGCGTGAACGACATGGCGGTTGGCGGACATGCTGGTGCCGGCGCCGGTTTGCAGCGTCACAGGATTGCCGGAATAAACGAACTCGCCGGCACCGGGGATCAGGCAGACGGCGCGCACCATCTCCTCCAGCCGGTCGACGGGACGGATGACCTCCACCGCGATCTGCGGCAGACGGTTGCCGAAACCGGCGAGCGGCATGCGTTCGAACACCAGATAGGCCGTGCCGCGATAGGCCGGCGCATGTCCCAGCCCCTGCCTGGCCTCGATCAGCGGATCGGGTTCCTGATCCTCAGTGCCGAGATAGCGGCGCACGGTGATCCGGGACGTGTCGAGAAGCTTGCCGTCGGCCCAGATCCGGCCGATGTGGCCAACCGCCCCCTCGCACAGGGCGACGGCGAAATTGCCGTAATAGGAATAGGTCGTGACGGTGGTGGAGCCGCCACCTCCACCGCCCTTGCCGCCGCCCTGGTCTTCCTTTTTCACCACCTCCTCAAATCGCGTCGCCCAGATCACCTGACCCGTCAGCCGGGCCCGGCCATAGACGCGTGGAATGGAGGCGCCCTCGGTGGAGGACTGGACGTCAAGGTCTGCCAGCCGCGCGCCCTTGACCGAAGACTTGGAGCCGAACAGCCGCTGGTCGATCGCTTGGCCCGCGAGTGCACCGGCCGTGCGGCCGATCAGGCCACCGATGGGTCCGCCGACGAAGGTGCCGACGGCCTGACCGATGGTGGAAAGAACGAGAGTTGCCATCAGTCCCTCACATCTGGAAAGCGGAAGGCGAAGGCGAGCCGGCGGCGCCACCAGGGCACGAGCCGCGTCTCGGTCACCGCGCAAAGCTCGTAGGCATGAATGAAAAGTCCCGCCCGCGCGGTGCCTTCGCTCAAGAACCCGGCGTGCTTTGCCGGGGCATTGGCGGCAAACCGGAAAAGCAGGACGTCGCCCGGCAGCGCCGCATCGATATCGACGGGAAGAAGATGCGTGCGCCCGGCCTCGGCCAGTTGTTCGGCACCGCCAGCCTCCGCCCAGTCGGGCGTGTAGGCAGGCATGCGTTCCGGCTCCGCACCATAAAAGGCACGCCAGACGCCGCGCACGAGGCCGAGACAATCGGCGCCGACGCCCTTGAGCGAGGCCTGATGACGATAAGGCGTGCCGAGCCAGTCCCGCGCCTCGGCGACGAGGGCGGCCCGGGTGTAGGGGATCTGGGGCATGAAGGGTCCCTCATGGAAGGTGGCGTTTCGCGGCGGCGGCATCCGGTCTCGCGTGGGCGCATTTCTGTCTGGCTCACGCGCCATTCCCCGCGCGCATGGCAAAGGGATTGAAACGCCCGAACCGCCCGGGCTAAGCTCAAGCCATTGACCTTGAGCGCTTTCCCGCCTCTTTCCCGCCAACCCGTAAAGACAGGGCCCATCGCCATGCAGCGACCGGCATCCCTTCGCTCGTCGCTGCTCGGCCACAATGGCGGACCGCCGCTCGACGGGGACCGCCCCTGGAACGAGGGCAATTTCGGCAGCTATTTCGGCTGGCGTGCGGCGCACGAGGCTGTGTGGAAATCGATCCCGCCGGCGATCGCCATGAGGCGGGCCCGCAAGGCGGCAGCACTCGGCCTGACCTACGTGGAATACACACTCGAAATCCTCGACCGCGGCCGTTACCTGCAGGCCGGTGACACCCAGCGCATCGCCGAGATCATCGCGGCGCGGCGGAGCTGAACGGTCCTTTTTTCGCAGCGTCGGTTTCGTACCGAGGAAAGGGAAAAGGAAAAGGAGCGGCTTTGCCGCAATGATGCGCTGGATTCCGGGTCTGGCCATGCCGCTTCGCGGCAGACCGCCCGGAATGAGGGAGTGTGTGTGAAGCTTGAAGCCCACCACACACGCCCTCATTCCGGACAAGCGAGGCGAAGCCGAGTGCCGATCCGGAATCCAGCGCAACAAGTGCGGCAAAGCCGCTCCTTTTCCCTTTTCCCTTTTCCCTTCCTCCCTTCACCCTTCGCCTAATCCACCAGCACCCCGCCATCGTTCACGCCCGTGTCGCGGCTGGGATAGGACAGCGCGAAGTCATTGCCGGGCATGTGCGGGAAACCGCGAAAATTCGCGAGATTGGCGAACTTTACCCGGCACGTTCCGGCCCGCTTGTCGCAACCGGCGGTCACCGTGAACCCGTCGCCGGCCGCAATTGCGGCGGATGGGGCCAACCACAGCGAGAATACCGCGCCGTCGGAACCGATGGCATGCGCGACCACCTCCATCGCCTGACCTTCGTTGGCGCCCGACGTCCAGCGCAAGAGGCCGCGTGCGAAGAAATCCTCCGCAAAGCCGTCGAGCCCGGCCACGACGATGCGGCGCGGCTCCAGAACGCCGCTCACCACGCCGATGCCGCGAAAGGCTGCCGCCTCCACATCCACCCCGCAACGCGCATCGCCCAGGTCCGCATCGCAGACATGGGAGAAGACCCGCCCGCGCACCTCCTCAAGCCCCTGCGCCAACGAGCGCAATTCCGCACGGAAGGCGCCGTCGGCGCGCGTCACCTCGCCGATCTCGGCAACGCGCATCAGCAGGCGCTCGGCCGGGTCGGCCCAGTTGACGCGCCACACCTCGATGCGCGCGCGGTCCCACAGCCCGGCGGCGAGATCCGTTGCCGACAAGGGTTCGGCCGACAGCACCAGATCATTGAGCGCGCCCACGATCTCCGAACCGCCGACCGCAAGGCCCGGCCCGGTCGTCGCTTCGCTCGCCTCCGGTCCGCTGTCGGCGAGATAGGTCACGCCGTCGAAGACGATATCGGCGTCGTGATCGGTGAAGCCCAGCACCGTGCCGTCGCCGCGCGTGGCTTTCCAGCAGGTGGCGAGCGTCGTTGCGCCGATGGCGAGATGCGCGGCGAATTCGGGCGAGAGCGTCTTCACGGAAGGATCTCCACAATGGGGACCTGGGGAATGGCGCCGGCCTCGAAATGGCTCATGGAGACCTCCAGCCGGTCGGTGTCGAAGCGGGCGGGAACGTCGAAGGCGAAGCCGGCGGTGATCGCCGCGCCTTCCGCCGGGATCGATCCGGGCGCAAAGGTGAGGAGACCGCTCGTCGCATCGAGCGTGAAGCCGGTGCCGATCTCCACCCCGTCGATGGCGACGCGCAGCGTGCCTGCCACCGGCTTGGCGATTGCGCGCACATAGGCGGTGTCGCCGGAGCCATAGGTCTTGGCGAGCTGGAACCGCTCGGTCGCGCCGTCGCCGGTGCCGATCCGGCAGTCAGTGGCGGCGGGTTCGGCCGACGGCCGGCCGGATTTCCAGTCGAAGGGATCGCGGAAACGGAAGCCGTAGAGCCGGCCACGCCGTTCCTCGAAGAAGGCGACGACGGCGGCGAGATCGTCGAAGCTGCGGATGCCGTAGCCGGCGTCGTACCGGCGGCGCGAGCGCGACCAGCGCGCATTGCGCGTCTCCCCACCTGAGCCGAGCGCCACGATGTCGGTCCGCCGTTCCGGTCCGCCGGACGAGCCGAAGCCGACTGCGACCGGAAACCGCACCTCATGAAAGGCCGCTATCGTCGCCATGCCTCACCTTTGCGTAGGAGATTTGATTTGCGTCATGTCGAAATGCCGCTGGGTCGGCGACAGTCGTTCCATCGCGGAGGAGAAGAGCCCATGAATCACGTGCCTCATGAGCTGCAGGAGGAGTTCCCCGAAGCAGCGCAGATCCTTCATCAACTGAAGATGTCCGACGCACGCCTGGAAGCGCTGTGCGAGCGCTACGGGGCCGTGAACCACGAAATTTACCTGATCGAGACCGAAGTGAGCCCTGCCGGCGACGCCGCGACCGAAGACCTGAAAAAGGAACGGCTGGCGCTGAAGGACGACATCGCGCAGGTGCTGCGCAAGGTAGGCGCCATCGGCTGACCGCCGGCGATCTTCTCGGTCCGTTGACGGATTTCAATGACTTGCCCGGCTGGCGCCTTCCTAGTGTGCGCGACGGTCGTGTGAGTGACCGCACAGGCCTCCTGCACGGATTTCCCTCCCCTCCCCGTGCCGGAGACCCGACGCACCGCTGCCGCAGCCCCTCCTCGCGGCGACGGTGTTACAGCCCGCGTTGCCCCCGTCCGGCAACGCGGGCAACCATTCTGGAAAGCTGCAGCTCGGACCGCGCGAAGCTTTCCGCATCCGGCGTCGTCACGTTGAAGGTGACGGCGATGCCACCCGAACCGCCGGCCCCGCGCACGCCGAGCCGACCGTCCGCGCCGCGCGCCAGCGGCAGGATCGCCTCCGCCCCCGCCTCCCCGGCAAGTCCCGTCCCGCCATCGGCCATCGGAAAATAGGTGGGCGCGGCGACCACGCCGCCTTGCGCGAAGGCGCGCACCGTCCCACCCTTGGCGAAGGCCGTCGCCGATCCGCCTCCGGAAAAGGCGTTGAGGAGGGTGGAGGTCAGCGTGGAGGCGAGCGAATTCAGCGAACGCGAGACAAGATTTGCCGAAAAGCTCAAGGCGGCCTTGCGCAGCACGTCGTCGAGCTGCTTGCCGTCGGCGACCGCACCTTTCAGCGCGCCGGAAAGCACGCGCGAGAAATCGCCGGCCGCCGAATTCAGAAGCCGCATCTCGGAGCGGAACCGCGTGAGATCGTCGAACGGCAGATCGAAGCCGGTATCGTCGGTGGCGGGCATGGAATGGCCTTTCGTGTGGGGGGACGCGAGGGGCCGAATTCCCATTGAAGGCATCCTCGCAAAAGCAAAACAGAGAACCGGGTCCCATCTCTCCGCCGTCATCCCCCGGCTTCGTCCGGGGGATCCAGCACTCTCAGCGAATGCGGAGCCCGCTGGATTGCCCGGACTTCGCCGGGCAATGACGGTGGGAAGCGTTTGGCCAGTTCGCCAGCGCCGCCAATCCTCGCACTCGGTTCCCTCAATCCGGATAGCGCCTGAGCAAGGCCGCGAGCCTTTCCCTGTCCGGCGCGCCTGCTTTCGGGGCCGGAGCCAGTGCGGCCGCGAGTTCGCGCGGGGTCGCCTGCCACATCGTCTGCGGGCTCCAGCGCAGATACGCCAGACAGAACCGCATCACGCCGCCCCAGGGAAACGGCGCTATCTCGCGAAAGGGCCGCCGCTCTCTCCCGCCTCCCGCGCTTGAGGCGTCTGCGAGGCCTGGGCGAAGTCCCGCCAGTCCTCCTCGCTGCCCTCGTCGTCTGCGCCGCCGAAGGTCGCTCTGAGCAGATCGCCGACGATGGCCGCGAAGCCCGGCGCGCCGCCGGCGGCCGTCATCGCCTCGACCTGTGCGTCCTCCACCGCGTTGCCCGCCCCGCGCAGCCCCGCGCCGATGATGCGCACCGCATCGCGCGCCGAAAGCCGGCCTTCGGCGAACCGCTCGGCAAGCGCACCCATGTCGGCGACGGAGAAGGCGTCCTCCAGTTCCGCAAGCGCGCCCAGCGTCAGGCACAGCGTCCAGCGCCGGCCGTCGAGCATCGCCTCGATCTCGCCCCTGTGCCGGTTGACCATCATCACCTCCCTCATTCGGCCGCAAACGTCAGCGCGCCGGCAGACTCCAGTGCCATCTCGTAGGTCACCTCGCCGGCATGCTCGCCCGCATATTCCAGCGCGGTGAGCTGGAACGGTCCGGCGACGGTGCCGAAATCCGGGATCACCACCTGCCAGGCGCGGATGGCACCGGCGAAGAAGATCTCGCGCACGGCGGCGTCCGAGGCCCCGTCGCGAAAGATGCCGCCGCCGGAAAGCCCCGCCCGGCGCACGCCTGCGCCCTCCAGAAGCTCGCGCCAACGTCCGGCGCTGTCGCTGTCGGTGACGTCGACCGTCTCGGCATTGAAGGCGATGCGCCGGGCCCTCAGCCCTGCGACCGCCGTGAAGCTGCCCGACCCGTCGGTGTCGAGCTTCAGCAGGAGATCCCTGCCCCGTTGCGCGCCCATGGCGTTCTCCTTGGAAGGTGGTGATGAATGATCGGCTAGCGGGTGGGCCAGTCCGCGTGTGCCCGTATCCCTGCCCAACCCACCGTTGTCATCCCCGCGCAGGCGGAGATCCAGTAACCGCGGGATCGGGTTATCGGGCAGAACCGCGCCGCCTCTGGAATGCTGGATCCCCGCCTTCGCGGGGATGACAACGGTGGGCTCGTCGGGCAATGACGGTTGAGAGAACCGAGCCCCCGTATTTCCCCTCACGCGCCCACCGGTTCCGTCACCGCGCGAAGAGCGAGCGTGCCGCGCCAGGTACGGCCGTCGCGGGTCCGGGTGATGCTCTCCCCCGTACGGGCAAGCGTCACCAGCCGGTGCCCGGCAAGCGAGATCGCGGCGCCGTCGATCAGCCCGGAAAGCCGCGCCAGAAGGCCCAGCACCTCGCGCCGCCCACCGGCACGCGAGAAAACGAGGAATTCCAGCCGGTGCTCCTCGCCGGGCCAGTCGTCGCCGGCAATGGCGCGGCTCGACCAGTCGCCCAGCACCACGTTCGGATAGGCCGCCGCCCGCCGCGCGCCATCCTCCACCCGGCCCTCGCCAAGAAGCCCGCCAAGATCGGCATCGGCGCGCAGAAGCGCGATGAGCGCTGCCTGAAGCTCTTCAGCCGCATGGGTCATCGGCCTTCCTCCTCCGCCAGCAGATCGCGCCAATGGCCGCGCTCGTCGGGATCGCTTGCCGCCAGCACGCGGAAGACGCGCGTGCCCTTTACCAGCCGCCAACCGCCGGCAACCTCGGCGTTCCCGCGCAGGCGGATGCGGTGGGTGACGACGCCGTCGAGCCGTTCGTCGGAAAAGCGTTCCGCCATGGCGCGGACCATCACCGCGCCCCAGGCAAAGCCCGCCGGCTCGTAACTGGTCACGGTCCCGCCCGCACCGTCATCGGAAAGGACCGGCCGCTCCAGCTCCAGCCGGGTGGAGAGATCGGAAATCCGGGTCATCGGCGCGCGCCCAGCCCGACCAGCCGGTACGGCGCGATCAGGGCGGCGACCGGGCCCGGCACATCGCCGTCCTGCGTCGCCTCGCGGTTCTCGTACCAGTGGGCCACCAGCCGTTTTATGGCGAGCACGAGCGGCGCCGGCACGTCGCCCGCCGTGCCAAAGCCGGCGGTGAAATCGATCTCGATGCCGTTGACCGAGGCGCCTGGCGAAGGCGCGGCGGCATCGATCACCAGCCGCGCCGGCCGGCTTGCGGTATCGAGGCGATAGTCGCCCGGATCCAGCACGCTCGCCGCACCCTGATCGTCGTAGACGGTCACCGCGTCGATCGCCGCCACCGGACTGCGGGCAATCCGCACGACGCGCCGCGCCGGCCAGGCGTCGAGCACGGTGCGCCAGCCCTGGCTCATCAGCGCGCGGCCGGTGGCGTTTTCCACCTGCAGACGGGCGGCGGCGACGAGCGTCCCGATCAGCGCATCCTCATCGTCGTGATCGACGCGCAGAAAGGCCTTGGCCTCGGCGAGCGAAATCGGCTCGCCAACAGGAGGCGAGATCAGGATCGTGGGCATGGGAACCTCGTGATGAGAGGGAAGAAAATGAGAGCGGGTACTGCCGCGCTCTCCGTATTCGTCATGCCCGGCTTGACCGGGGATGACGGGGGGAGGGAACAACAACCAGGGGCCAGCGACCTGAGCACCGAGCCCGCCCCCTGCGCCGAACCAGTCCCCTCTCCCATGGGGAGACGGTTAGGGTGAGGGGTATCGGGTTCTCATGGATACGGAGATATCCCATCCCCTCACCCGGACCTTCGGTCCGACCTCTCCCAATGGGAGAGGTGATCAGGACCAGTCGCACATCGAGCCTCCCAAGCGGCCCCGCCCTCATTCGAGAACGGGGCCGCCCGGGGGACGGCCGGCGGGAGGGGACCGGCCGCGGGAGGGACGTCAGGCGGAGAAGGCCAGCAGCTTGATGGCGTCGAAATCCTGCACCCCGCCGCCGACGCGCTTGGTCGTGTAGAACAGCACGTAGGGCTTGGCGGAATAGGGATCGCGCAGCACGCGCAGGCCGAGACGGTCGACAACCAGATAGCCGCGAGCGAAATCGCCGAAGGCGATGGGCGTCGCGTCCGTGGCGATGTCGGGCATGTCCTCCGCTTCCGTGATCGGGAAGTTCATCAGCGAGGCGCTGGCCCCGACACCGGCGGGCGGCTGCCAGAGATAGTTGCCGTCGGCATCCTTCAGCTTGCGGATCTCGCCCTGCGTGTGCCGGTTCATCACCCAGTGGGCGTTCTGGCGATGGCCGGCCTTGAGCGAATAGATCAGGTCGATCAGCACGTCGGAGCCGGCCGACGTCGGCAGCCCGCCGGCGACACCGGTCGAAAGCGTGCCGATCTTGCCCCAGGTCCACGCGTTTTCGGAGACGGTCGGATAGTCGAGGAAGCCGCGCGGCTTGTTGTTGCCGTCGCCGTTGATGAAGGCCGCGCCCTCCTGTTCGGCAAACGCCATCTCCACTTCCTGCGCGATCCACTCGTCGACATTGACCGCCGCGTCCTCCAGCAGCGTCGCGGTCGCCGCCGGCATTGCGTAGAGCTCCATCGTCGGGAAGGAGAGTTCGGCAAGCGTCGGCGTCGCGGTCTGGGCGCGGGCGTCCGCCTCGCCGACCCAGCCGGTCGCCGCCCCCGTCGTCGCGAAAGGCTTCTTGAAGATGGAGGCCGAAACCTGCCGGCTGCCGGCGATCGCCCGGATCGGCGAGATGCTGGCGAGCCGCGACAGCACGTGGCCTTCCGTCTCCTCAGGCACCAGGTAGCCGCCGTCGGGATCGGAGGAAACGGAAAGCGCCTTTTCCTCCAGCCCGCGCAGCCGGTCCTCACGGCCGGTGCGGATATAGGCCTCGAAGGCGGAGCGGTGCTCGATCGCCTGCGCAGGGCGGAAGCGGCTGCCCGAACCGGCAAGACCGCCCCCACCGAGACTGGCCCCACCCAGACCAGGACGACGGGACTTCAGCATCAGCTCATCGAGCGCGGAGTTGATGCGCTCCAGCTTTTCGTCGTGAAGCACGTCGCCGCGCGTCTCCAGCGCTTTCAGCCTTGAATCATTTGCCGCCTTGAACTCCTCGAAAGCATTGAGGAATTCGTCGAGCCCGGCGTCCGAATCCACTGCCGGCATAGCCGCCACCTTGGTCTCGTGCACCGGGGTCTCGCGCACCGGCGATCCATATTCCGACGCCCCGCCGGACGTCGCTTTATGTTCCATAATGTCAGTCATTTCACGCACCTTTCGTGAAGGGTGGACGATCGGGTTTGAGAGAGAGAAATACGGGGCCGGGGATGATGCCTTTTGAGGAGCCGCCCCCAAGACGAACACTCTCCGCCGGGCAATGACAGTGGAGGGTGTGCGGGAAAAGTCGTGGCCCGTGACAGTGCCGCTTGCACCCCTCTCCCCCCCCCCTTGCAGGGGAGATGTCGGCTTCAGCCGACAGAGGGGGGTAAAGCGGCAGGTTCGGAGCAAGCGGCGTTACCCCCTCTGTCACGCGGATCGCGTGACATCTCCCCCGCAAGGGGGGAGAGGGGAGCAAGTGGTACCCGCACGACAGTCCTTTCCGCCGTCATCCCCAGGCCTCGTCCGGGCAATGACGATCGAGAATGCGGCGGAGCGGGGCGGTTAGACGTATGCAGGCGTTCGCTTGTGCCGCAAGCCTTGCCATCCCACCGTTGTCATCCCCGCGAAGGCGGGGATCCAGTAACCAAAGGATCGGGTTATGGGGCAGGACAGCACCGTCTCTGGAATGCTGGATCCCCGCCTTCGCGAGGATGACACCTGTCGTGGGGGCCGGTCGCCCCCTCGGCTGCGCACCCCAGTTTTGCCGTGCATCATCCGGTTCACCGGCGCGTCACGCCCGCATCAGGGCATCGAGCCGCATCCGCCGGGCTGCCCGCCGAAGCCTGAGGCCGGCCGACGGCGCTGAGGCCCGCTTCATCGCGTCGATGCGCGCACCCTCCTGCATCGGGAAGGTGACGACGGAGATCTCCCACAGGTCGACCTCGTGAATGCGGCGGATGCCGGTGCGCGCATCGCGCTTGCCCCTGACCGTGCGAAAGCCGATGGAAAGCCCGTCCAGAACGCCGGCCCGCATCAGCGAGGCGACCTCGCGCGCCCGGGCAAGTTCGGGCATCAGTTCGCCGCGAACCTTGAGCCCGCGCGCATCCTCGACGATCTCCAGCCAGCGCCCGATCGGTTCGCCCGGCTCGTGCTGGTAGAGCAGCTTGACGCCGGAGGCACCGCGCTGCCTGAGCGTTCCGGCAAAGGCGCCGGGCATGAGGATGTCGCGCCCGAGATCGGCCACGCCGAAAAGGGCGGCATAGCCGGTGAAGACCCCCGTGTCGGCGATGCTCACTGGCGGCAGGGCCGGCCCGCCCTGCGGTGGGGCCCCGGCTGGAAGTACGTCCTGCATGATCTGCATGAGTTCCCTCCCTCAGCGCAGCGCGCGGCGCACGCGGGGGTTCGGCCGGTGCGCCGGACCGGGTTTCGCCAGCACCCGTTCCAGCGTCTGCTCCAGAGTACGGGCGAAGCGGGCGAAGATTTCGGCATGGGCCGGACGGCGGGGCTCGCGCGCGGCGAAAATGCGAATCCGATGAAGCGCCTGCATGGCTTTGCTGTTCCTGTCGTTCGGGGGATGGAAAAGAGAGTGCGCGGACGCCCGCGCCGCTTTGGCGGAAGGCTTCCGCATGTTGGGACCGCGCTTCAACACCGGTCAAAAGATGAGTCCGTGGAATCCCTTGGCCGGGTTCCCTGAAACCTCACTCGCGGCCGTTGAAGCGTTGATTCAAGCGGGCGATTTCCTGAACGAAATCGTTGAACCGGCGGTTCGAGAGCGCAAGTTCCCGCAAGGCCCATACGAGCAGCGAGCTCGCGCCCGACGCCCACAGGAACAGCGCCAGATGCGCAAGGTCGCCCCGCTCGATGACCGATCGGGTGACGTCCTCCACATCACGCGCCTTTGCCTGTAAGCGGGGTGGCGGGTGCCGACTGCGGCCCGCCGTCGGGCGAGTAGCCGACAGCTTGGCGCTTTTCCTCCTGGGTGAGGAAATCGGCGTTGCCGAGACGGCGCCACAGCGCCTCGCGTTCGGCTGACAGCGCCTCCACCTGATCCGTGTCCCAGCCGAGCCTCAGGCCCTCGCCGAAATGCGGCCTCAGCCAGTTGGTGAGCGCGCGTGCGGTGCGCGAGACGAGCGGCAGCACGGTCTGGCGCCACAGCGCGCGGTTGGCCTCCTGGTAGTTGGAATAGGTGTTGTCGCCGGGAATCCCCAAGAGCATCGGCGGCACGCCGAAGGCGAGCGCGATCTCTCTCGCCGCCTGGTTCTTGGCACCGATGAAATCCATCTCCTGCGGGGTTAGCCCCATCGGCTTCCAGTCGAGCCCGCCTTCCAGAAGCAGAGGCCGGCCGGCATTGCGCGCGCCCTGGTAGCCCTCCTCCAGCTCGCCCTTCAGCCGCTCGAACTGTTCGTCCGTCAGGTTGCCGCCCTCGCGCGCCGCATAGACCAGCGCACCCGACGGCCGGGCGGCATTGTCCAGCAGCGCCTTGTTCCAGGCACCGGCCGCGTTGTGCACATCAAGCGCCACCTGCGCCGCCTCGATGGGGGCGAAGCCGTAATGGTCGTTGAGCGGATGAAAGAGCTTCAGGTGCAGAACCGGCGGCATCCCCTCCCCGCTCTCGCCCTCCCTGCCGTCCGCCGAAAGCCGCACGCTGCGGCCGGCGACCGTGTATTCGAAAGCCTCCGGCCACCCGTCGGCCCCGGCGATCACCTTCATCCGGTCGGGCCTCAGCGCATGCAGCTCGCGCAAGGTGCCGTCGAGGCTGACAGCCTCCACATAGGCGTTGCCGGCGACCAGCAGGTGTCCGTAGACGGTTTCCAGAAAATCGCCGCCGGCCTGGCGCGGGTTGGGGCGGGCGATGAGGTCGATGAGCGGGTGGGCGTCGAGCTCGGTCTCGCCCTCGTAGAGGATCCACGGCACGGACGCAGCGGCCTCGGAAATCATCCTCACCGCGCGGTGGACGACGGGATTGCGCGCAAAGCCTTCCCGGGCGAGCGCCGCGTAGTCGCGCGGGGTCCACACCGGCTGACCGGCCCCGTGCAGGGCGATGAGCGGCCCGGTGCGCGAGGCCTTGGCGTCGGGCGTCTTGTGAGCCGCCGTGGCAAAGGAGGGCGTCGGCGCCTTTGCGGGCGCCGGGCGAAAGAGATCGAAGAGGCTCATGGGATGATCCTGTCTGGCTCGCGGGCGTGTTCGCAAACCGCCGCGGTCGTGACCGCCGTCACAGCGGCAATGACGTTGCGTCGCTAATCTCAAATCATCGGCGCAAGGGAGATCCCCGCCTCCCCAGGGCGCCTTCAACCGGCCGAGAACCGGCCACCTTCCAGAGGGAATGACACGATGTTTCGCAAGACCGCCATCGCCGCCCTGACCGTCGCCATCGTCGCCACGTCGGGCATCGCCGCCACCACCGGTTCGGCGGAAGCCAAGAACGGCAAGAAGGGCGCGTTTGCCGCCGGCGCCGTCATCGGGCTCGCCACCGGCGCCATCGTCGCCGGCAGCTACCGCGACCGCTATTACGACCGGGGCTACTACCGCGACGACTACTACGCCCCGCGTCCCCGCCACTGCTGGGACAAGCCGGTCCGCCGCTGGGATCCCTACTACCAGCGCCGCGTCGTCGTCGGCTACCGCACCGTCTGCCGGTAACGCCCACGACCTGACATCCGCGAAAGAAGCCCCGGTCTTCCCGCCCGGGGCTTCTTTGCGTCCGAAAAGAGGCCGTCGCGCCGGCCTCCGCGTTGCACGGGCCGTGAACAGCCCGTTCAGCGGCGGTTCAAACGCGGCGGATAAGCGTGGTTTTACCGATAATGGAGCCCGTGTGTGATTGCGGTCACAGCAATCGGATGGAGCACACCATATCTCCCCATCGTCGCCACACGGCCGTCACAGGCGGGAGCTAGCGTTTATTCCGCTCCGCTCGCCGGACCAAAAGCCGGCCGCCAGAAAGGAGACAGAAAGCCATGTTCTACAAGATCTTCCTCGCCGTCGTGACCTTCGGCATCGCCCTCGTCTCCGGCATAGCGGCAACGCTTGCCACCACCAATTCCGGCGACGCCGCCCGCCGCGCCGAAGCCCCGCGCGACTGCTACGAGATGCCCGCCTACAAGTGGGATCCGGAGACGCAGTCGAACAAGTTCGTCGGCTACCGCCGCATCTGCCGGTAATCCCGACCAATGGCCCATTGGCCAGCCGCTTGCACCCCTCTCCCCCCGTGCGGGGGAGATGTCGGCGAATGCCGACAGAGGGGGGGTGAGCCACCCGCACCGAGCCTGCTGCCTTGCCCCCCTCTGTCACCCTGCGGGTGACATCTCCCCCACAAGGGGGGAGACGGGCGCAAGCTGCAAACTCTCGGTATACGGCGGGACCGAATATCGCTCACATCGCTCGCACCTTCGGCTCGCCGCTCTCGCTCAGCATCAGCGCGGTGAGCGCCCAGACGAGCGCATCCAGCCGGTCGGGCGAGCGGCCGGAACTCAGGCCGTCGAGGCCGAAGTCGCACATTTCGTCCTCAAGTTTTGAGAACGCGCCGACATGGTGCACCCGACCCTGCTCGTAGAGGGCCGCCACCGGCTCGGCCCGGAGCCACTTGCCGCGCGTGGCCCTGACCGGCTTCACCGGCACGGAAGGATCGATGCCGGAGAGAACCGCGGTCACCATCTCGCCGCCCTGGTTGACCTCCGCGATCAGGCAATCGGCCGCATGGCGGTGATAGAGCGCGATGGCCGCCCGGCCCCAGCGCGCGGGGCGCACCTCCTCCATCGTGCCGTCGGCGAGCACATAGGCATGACCGTCGGCACCAAGCCCCGCGACGACAAGGCCGCAGGCATCCGCGCCCTTTCCCGATGAGGCCGGCGGATCGACAGCCACGACGATGCGGCCCAGGCGCGGGGCAGCCGTTGCCCGCGTCTCCTCGATCGCCTCGCGCCGCCACAGCGCGTCCTGCCGGTCCTCGATCAGCTCGCCGTCAAGCTCCTGACGGCCGAGCCTTGTTCCGGCGTAGCGGCCGACGATCGCCTCCAGAAAACCCGGTGCCAGATTGGTGGCGTTGTCGCGGGTCGCGGCCCGGCTCACCGTCGTCAGCGGATCGGCGAGCAGGCGTTTCATCAGCGCGATGGGGCGCGGGGTGGTGGTCGCCACCTGACGCGGCCGCTCGCCCAGTCTCAATCCGAATTGCAGCATGTCCCATGTCTCCTCGGCGTTCTTCCATTTGGCGAGTTCGTCGCACCAGGCGGCGGCGAATTGCGGTCCGCGCAGCGCCTCCGGGTCCTCGGCGGAAAAGGCTTGCGCCACCGCGCCGTTCGCCCATTCCAGGCGGCGGCGCGAGGGCTGCCATTGCGGGCGCTGGCCGGCCGGATGCACGGCGAGAAGGCCCGAGACGCCCTCCACCATCACCTCACGCACGTCGCCTTGCGTCTCTCCCACCAGCGCGATGCGGCCGACCGGCTCGCGTGCATAGGGGGAAAGCCCCAGCGCCATGCCGCGCACCCATTCCGCCCCCGTGCGCGTCTTGCCCGCCCCGCGCCCGCCCATGACGAGCCAGGTCGTCCAGTTGCCTTCAGGCGGCATCTGGTCGGGCCTGGCGAAGAGCGCGAAGTCGTGGGCAAGACGGTCGATCTCGCGGGCGTCAAGGCTCGCTAGCAGCGCCTCGATCCGGGCTCTCGATGAGCGCCTCAAGGCGCTGCGCAAGGCTTCGGCGGAATTCGTCAAGGGTCCCGTCTCCTTCTGCGTCCGCCCCTTGCGCATTCGCGCCGGCCTCCCCGCCGCTCCACGCCGCATCGAGCGTCACGAGGCGGGAAAGCGTCTGGGCGAGCGTTGAAAGAAGCCTGGCATCGCGATCGTCGAAGAGCGTCTCGGCCGGCTCACCGTCGGCCCGCGCCTTCAGCCGGACGCCGAGCCGTTCCTCCAACTCGCCCACCTGACGCTCGAAGGCGCGGTAGAGCCGGGCCACCAGCTTCTCCCGCCGCGACCGGCTGTCGCCGGTACGGTACATCCGCGCCCCCTCGGCCCGAACCCAGCCGTTTTCCCGAGCATGATAGGTGAGCGTCCCGATCGCGATGCCGAGATCCCGGGCGATCTGCGTCTGCGGCATCTCCGCATCGCCTTCGTAGAGAAGCCGGGCTTTGGCGAGCGTCTCTTCATCGACACGGTTGCGCGTGCGCGCAGCAGCGGGTGGCTCTGCCGTCATGAAGACCTCGCGGTGAATGAAGGGAAACAGGAGCGTCGAAAGGGCCGGTTTCGGTGCAAGGGGCCCATCCTTCAAGACGGCCGCTTTGCGGTCTCCCGAGAGTCTGGCCCGTAAATGGTAACCGGTTCTTCACGTCGAAGTCTAAGCGCTTTCATACCCCTCCATCGTCATCACCCGGCGAAGTCCGGGTGATCCAGCACGTGCCCCGAATGCTGCGGCTGGAGGTGGATTGCCCGGACTTCGCCGGGCAATGACGGCGGTGGGGCATGAGCGTGAAAGGTTGAAAGCGCACACAACCCGCTACCATTTTCGGGCCAGACTTTGAGGAGGCCGCGAAGCGGCCGTCGCGAAGCGGCCGTCGCGAAGGATGGGCCACAATCGCCTTCCCGAACCGCGCAACGCAAGAAGTCCGGCCAGCCACCCGCATGAACCGGGAGCCCGCCAGGCGATTTATCCTCGCACCTGTCCGACGATGGCATGATGCTGCCAGATCAGCGTGACGCTGTCAAGGATTATTTTCCTATTTCTCGCAGGCGCTCTTCCCGCACAGCGTCCATATCCGTTCGGCAATCTCCGCCACCTGCTCCCAGTCGGTGTACTCGACCACGGCCGCCGGATCGGTCGGTCCGCCCGACATTTTAAGGATTAGCCGCATCATCCAGCGGTCGTACCAGCGATAGGCGGGATAGTTCAGCTTGCCGGCAATGGCAGCGGCAAGGGCCGGCGCGGCGTGGCGGCGTCTCAGCCAGCGCCTCAGATAGCCATTCGTTTCCGCCGATTGCCGATCCGGCTTTCGCGCCAGAAGGCACACCAGCAGGATCGCCAGCCGGTCGGGCGGAATGTCATGAAGATGCCGACGCAGGAACCGGTCGGCCTCGGGCAGCGGAAAGCCGTAGCGGATGGGTGCGACGACCACCGTGAAGTCGGCCCTGCCCACCTGCACCTTGTCACCCTCCGCCGCGCGCATATCCCCGCTGAGATCGATCATCGCGACATCGCCGGCACCGCCCTGCCCCAGCGCATCGCCCAGAACCCGGGCGATCTTGCGGGTCTGTCCGTCCCTGCTTGCAAAGAAGATGTCGATCCGGGCCAAGTCGCCGCCTCCGTCTGGCGGGGCCGCGCAGTGCCCGGTCTTGGGCCCCCGGACTTGGGCCTTTCCGGGCCCCGTCATCGCAAGGATAGGCCGCCTTCAGGCATCGGAAAACCGGGCCTGTGGCCGCAGCCGTTCGATCCGTGCGCGACGGTGCGTCAGACGATGTTTCTGAGAACCAGAACGCCGTCCTCGTCCACCGCGTTCTCGCGGGAGGCTTGGGAGGTGCGCACGATCGTGTCGCGGCGCGAGCGCATGGCGTCGTCGAGCACGGGCGCGTGGTGCGCGGATGGGCCGGCCGGGCGCACGGCCGGGCGCACGGCAGGTCGGGGCGCAAGGCCCGTCCATTGCCCGACCAGATGACGGGCGACGCGGATATCGAGATGCGCGCGCAGGGCGGCGAGTTCGCGCACCCGCGCCAGCGAGAACGCGGCGGGGCTGACCTGCAGCAGCATCGAGACGGTGCGCGAGGTGGGCAAGCCGATGGCGGCGGCGACGACAAGCAGCGGCTCCCCGCTCGGATCGGCGATGATCCGCTCGACGGTGGCTGCGGGAAGTTTCAGCGTTTGCGCCAGCAGTCCGCGCAGGGTTTCCATGTCACGATGGGCGGCCGTGCGCTCCAGACAGGCGACCAGTTCGGCATCGATCTTGGAGCGCATCCGCACGCGCGAGGCGGCTGCTTCGGCCAGTACGCGCGTCTGCGCGGCGGCAATGGCATCCATGCGCGCGGCGGCATCCGCGTTCAGGAACCGGTCAAGCGCGGGCGCGGCGACGGCAGGCTCGCCCCTGCCGGCAAGCCGCTCGCGGATGATGCCCTGAATTTCCCTCGCCCCCACCGCTGCGGCTTTCGCTTCGGGAGCAAAATCCGGGCCCACGGGCCGCGCCGGCGCCTTGCCGGGCGCGGCGGCATAGCCCGGCGTCGGCGCGGTGCGGCCGGCGCGCGGGGCAAGGGTCGTCCCCGGCTGCACGGTGCGCTCCTCACGCGCGGAGACGGGCGCAACCATCGGCTCGGGACGGGGCGGAGCGCGAAACACGACCTGCGAAGCGGCGGACGCGGCCGGACGCTCCGGCATCCGTTCGTCGGCCGGCGCCGGGTCTTCGACCAGCTCTTGCGACTCTGGCGGCTCTTGCGACTCTGGCGCGCTCGCGACGACAGGCGGGCGGCGGCGCAAGCCGAATTCGGCGCGCGCAGGCGGTTCGTCATCGCCGGCCCCGGAAATCTGTTCGTCCACCGACATCCGCGCTTCGCGCTTTTCGGCCGCAAGCGCGCGCACCACCTCGGCCAGAACCTTGCCGCCGGTCAGGATCTCGGAGAAATCGGGAGCGATCTTGTCGGTGTAGTCGCGCCCGGTATCGGCTTCGGGCGCCGCATTACGTTCGACGCGGACGACATCCGCCGCCCAAACGTGCGAACCCGATGCGGCATCGGTCTCAGCCCGAAGTTCGCCCATTGCGGGCTGCGGAGCTTCGCTCGCCCTTATCTCGTTGGCGGGAATCTCGCCGTCGGGCGTTAGAACGTCTGCCGTCGCAGTTTCGGATCTCCCGGGTTCGCGGGAGGCCGGCGCCCCTGTTCTTCCGCCGGGCCGCGCCATGTCCTTCAGCGCCTGCAACACCGCATCGGCGCCTGCGGCACGCGCGCGCAGTGCAGCGTCTTCCTCATCCGGCTCATCCGCCTCATCCGGCGCGGCGGATGCGGCCACCTCGACTTCGCCCGGCTCAGGTTGGGCCAGCTCCACCGTCGCGGCGGGCGCGCGGCGAACGACGCGGGTGGTTTCCTCGGGCCCGGGGCTTTCGGCCGCCTCATCGCTTGGCAGAACGGAGGCCTCCGCATCGCTCTCGTGGCGACGCAGGGCGGTCAGCACCTTGTCGGAAACATCGTTGCGCAGCGAAATGGCGCGGCGTATGGCGCCGGGGCCGCGGCCGATGGCGGCGATCAGGTCGCAGTCGCTGAGAACTTGCGAATAGGCGAGCACCCGGTGGGCGACGGAGACGTCCTCGTCCTGCGCCAGCCGCAGCACGCAGTCATGCGGCGCGAAGGCGCAGCGCGACAGGAGCGTCGCGACCTGACGGCGCTCGCTCACCGGCGTGCCGTCGACATATTGCCGGAAAAGCTCCGCGTAGACGTGGCGCTCGATCTTGGTCGGCGCGTCGCCTGCCACGAACAGTTCCGTGGCGGCAAGCAAAAGCTGGGTTTTGCGTGTCCGGACGTCCGCCTGCACGAGTGACCCGACGCCTTTCGGTGTGGTGTAGCCTGTCATGGAGCCGAGTACGCAAAACTTTGAAAACGACCACGGGATTGGTGGCTAAAATTGCGCTGAAAGCGTTAGCGATCGATTAACCACGACGCGATCGGCCGCATTATTTGTGCGCCGCTCCTGCCGCGACGGACTCCGATACCGCAAAACCGCGGAATTCCGCTGCGTAGAAACCCGCGCGGGGTCCGCAATTAAGGTTCCGTTAACCATCGCGCCGGCCTAATGTTAAGGTGCAGGTAACGGATGCGGCCGGTCTGACAAGGCCGGGCGCGGGCCCGATCCAGGCCCCTTTTTCCGTTGCGCAAGCGATCGGTGACGGAGGACTGAATGGGCACCTTGCTGGACTTTTCCGCAGCCGCCCGGCCTCGCAGGCCGAGCCGGGCCAGGCGGCCCGAAGGGGATGCGAAGATCCTGGCCTTCCCCGGCGTGCGCCTGGACAGGCTGGCAGTTGATCTTGCCGCGCGAATCCGGAAAGTGGCAAAGGACACCGGCGGCACCGCGCAGCCGGAGGCCTGAGCGGTCGCGCGTTAGCTACGGACCGGCCTTGAGCCGACGGGCTTTTTCCGGGCGGGCGAAGGATGCGGCTGGAACACGCCGTTGAGGACTCGATGCAAGACACGATGCGGCGGCCGGCACGGGCCGCGCCGACGATCCCGTCCTTGAGGGCTGTTCTGGCAGCGGTTCTGATTGCGGGCCCCGCGCTTGTCCTGCTCGCGGGCTGCGCCCGGCCGACCGGCGATTTCGGCCGCGCACGCACCGACCTCGTGCATGACGAGATCCTGCCGGAGGCGGGCCGCGTCCTGGCCGCCAAGCGCGGCGAGCCCTCCTCCACCTTCAACCTCACCGATAAGGAAGAGGAGCTGCGCGACCGCGCCTGGGCGCTGATCCGCCCCGCCTCCGCCCGCGACTGGGTGGACGCCACGGCGGCCGAAGCCCAGCGCACGCGCATCATCAAGCCGATCGACGACAAGCTCGATCCGCGCATCTATTACATGTACCTGCGCTCCGACAAGTTCACCTCCTCGGAGACCCGCTACGAGCGCGTGATCTCCGACATGTCCGGCGACAGCGAGCTTGTGCGCCCGTTCTGTCGGCTGGCGGTGGAAGTGGAGGATGCCGACACCGAACGGCTCAACGCCATGAACCGGCGCCCCGACCTGAAGCCGGAGGAATATGCCGGCTCCGTCGCGCGGGTGAACGAGAACCGCGAGATCGTCGCCTGGGTCAAGCGGGCGCTGAAATTCCGCCTCGTCGCCTACCGCCACGCCATCGACCGGCTGGAGATCGAGACCCCGTCGCAAAAGCGCGTGTGGGATGCCAACACCGCCTGGCGCTATCTGGCCGGCGAGGTCGCCTTCGCCGACCAGGGCTGCCGCGAGACGCGCAAGTTCGACGCGCAGATGGAAGGCAAGGCCCGCAAGTCGCGCATCTACACCCACTGGGGCAATGAGCGACCGGCCCCGGTGAAGTGAGGCGCGATCGGCCGTCGGACCTGCGGCTTATCCTTCGGGACTTCCCCCGAAACGCAAAGCGCGGCGCGCCTCACCCCTCCTCCAGCGGCCAGTCCACCAGGTGATTCTCGTAATCCTCCAGCGCCATGCCGTCCTCCGGAACGGTGCGGCCGCGGACCGATATGCCGGCCTCGTGCACCGTATCCGGCGAGCCGGAGACCAGCGGATGCCACCAGTAGAGATCGCGCCCCTCCGCCACCAGCCGGTAGGCGCAGGTCGGCGGCAGCCAGGTCAGGGTGCGCACCTCTTCCGGCGTCAGACGCACGCAGTCGGGAACGGTGGCGGCGCGGTTGTCATAGTCGCGGCAGCGGCAGCTCTCGCCGTCGAGCAACGTGCAGGCGACGTTCGTCCAGGCGATCTCGCCCGTCTCCCAGTCCTCCAGCTTGTTCAGGCAGCAGCGCGCGCAGCCGTCGCACAGCGCCTCCCACTCCTCACCCGAAAGCTCGTCGAGGGTCTTGTCGCGCCAGAACGGGTGTCCGGCCGGCTCGCTCGCGTTCGTTCTCGTCATCTTGTCGCTCTCGCTCGCGCCGAAGCGCGCCGTATCTTGGCATGTCCGCTCCAACCGGCTATTTGAAATGTGTCGTTTTGGCATCGTCCGCTTGCCGATCGACACCTGCGCACCGCTTCTTAACGCCTTGGCGTATTTCATGGGCGCCCCGGCCCGTCCTATACTGTCCGGCACCGCATTTGGGAACGCGCCTTCGTCGATAAAAGGCCGCGGCCCGCAATGCGCCTTTACCGTTCGCATCGATGAAAGCCTGAAACGTTGAGCGAGAACGAAACCGATCAGCCCGGCAGCCGGAGCGGCACCCCGGACGCGCCCGAAGGCGATAACCCTCGCGACGGCGCCGCGCCCAGCCCCGTATCCGGGCGCAAGAAGCGCCGCTGGTCGCAGCGGCTGCTGGCAGCCGACGCCTGGATCGACAGCTCCGTCTGGCGCGTGGGCCATGTCCTGCGCCGTGCCATCGAGGGTTACTCGATCTGGCTGCGCCGTTTCCGCGTCAAGGGCTTCGCGCGTCTGGCCAATGAACTGGCCTGCGACGGGCTGACCTTCGGTCTCGGCGGCTTCATCCTGCTGCTGGCGCTGGCGCAACCCGCCTTCCAGGCCACGCGCAAGGCCGACTGGAAGACCACCAACGATTTCGCCGTCACCTTCCTCGACCGCTACGGCAACGAGATCGGCCGGCGCGGCATCCTGCTCAACAACTCCGTGCCGCTGGAGGAATTGCCGGACTATCTGGTCAAGGCGACGCTCGCCACCGAGGACCGCCGCTTCTTCTCCCATTTCGGCATCGACGTGCTCGGCACCTTCCGCGCGCTGGTCGCCAACCTGCGCGCCAACACCGTGGTGGAAGGCGGCTCGTCCATCACCCAGCAGCTCGCCAAGAACCTCTTCCTGTCGAACGAGCGCACGCTCGACCGCAAGATCAAGGAAGCCTTCCTGTCGATGTGGCTGGAGGCGAACCTGACGAAGCGCGAGATCCTGAAGCTCTATCTCGACCGCGCCTACATGGGCGGCGGCACCTTCGGCGTGGGGGCTGCGGCGGAGTTCTATTTCGGCAAATCGGTGCGCGACGTGACGCTTGCCGAGGCCGCGATGCTGTCCGGCCTCTACAAGGCGCCGACGAAATACGCCCCGCACATCAACCTGCCCGCAGCCCGTCTTCGCGCCAACGAGGTGCTGACGAACATGGTCCAGGCCGGCTTCATGACCGAGGGCCAGGTCATCGGCGCGCGCCGCAACCCGGCCACCGCGATCGACCGCTCCAAGGGCGAGACGCCGGACAATTTCCTCGACTGGGCCTTCGACGAGGTGAAGCGGCTTGCGCCCGGCAACGACCGCATCCTGACAGTGCGCACCACGCTCGACCCGGCGTTGCAGTCGCAGGCCGACCGGGCCATCACCTCCACCCTGCGCCAGTACGGCCAGGAGCGCCATGTCGGCCAGGGCGCGCTCGTCTCCGTCACCACCGACGGCGCGGTCAGGGCGATGGTCGGCGGCCACGACTACGGCGCCAGCCAGTTCAACCGCGCGGTCGATGCGCTGCGCCAGCCGGGCTCCTCGTTCAAGCCCTTCGTCTACATGACGGCGTTCCTCAACGGCTATTCGGAGAACTCCATCGTTCCCGACGCGCCCATCACCATCGGCGGCTGGAGCCCGCGCAACTACGGCCGCTCCTATCACGGCGCGGTGACCTTGAAGCAGGCGCTGACCCATTCCTACAACACCGTGCCGGTGCGGCTCGCGCAGGCGGTGGGCAAGGACAAGATCATCGCCACCGCCAAGAAGATGGGCATCCGCTCGGAGCTGGAGAAATCGATCGTCATCGCGCTCGGCGTCTCCGAGGTGACCGTGCTCGACATGGCCGGCGCCTATGCCGCCTTTGCCAGTGGCGGCTACAAGGCGACGCCCTATGCCGTGCTGGATATCAAGAATTCCGAGGGCAAGACCATCTGGAGCCACGACCGCGACGGCGTGAAGCCCGAGCGCATCCTGCCGCTGGACAAGGTGGAGGAGATGAACGACGTGCTGCACAACGTGGTCGAGCACGGCACCGGCCGGCGCGCGATCATCGACGGCGTCGTCTCCGCCGGCAAGACCGGCACCACCCAGGCCTATCGCGATGCGTGGTTCGCCGGCTACACCGGCAACTACTGCACCGTCGTGTGGTTCGGCAACGACAACTACACGCCCACAGCCCGGGTCACCGGCGGCAGCCTGCCGGCCATGACATGGCAGAACTACATGCGCTTTGCGCAGGCCGGCGTCGAACAGAAGCCGCTTCCTGGCGTGGACGCAGCCCCGGCCGACGCCAAGGTCGCAAGCGCCGCCTCGGGCGACGACAGCCAGCCCTTCGGCGCCAATCCGCGCCTGCTCACCAGAGAAGGCACAGAGGTGCTGCAACGCATTCAGGCGCTCTTCCGCGATGCCGCTCCCCTGCCCCCGCCGGACGGCCGGCGTCAGGCCTTTGCGCCGCCGGTGCGCGATGTCGGGCCCGGCAGGGCACCCGGCTCCCCGATCGGGACCGGTTCCACACGGGCCCGTGCGACGGGCCCGAAATCGGCATCGTCATCGGTTCCCGGCCTTTCAAGTGTTTCTGGCGAGGTGAACTAGGCCATGGCCCTCGTCGATACCTCGCATACCCCCATCCGGCGGCTCGCCGGAGCGTTTTCGCGCGCCCGGCGCAAGGGTCGGGACGAGCGCACCGAGCGCCGCGTCGACGGCATTCGCCCCACCTCGCGGCGCGACAACTGGCGCATCGACGATCTGCCGAAGCCGCCTGCGGCCCGCCTTTTCCTGCCCAACATGCTGCTGGCGGTCACCGTCGCGCTCGTCACCGGCATCGGCTCGGCCTATCTCGCGGTGGACCGGGGACGGCTGTTCGGCGAGGTCAAGCTCGGCCAGTGGACCGCCTACCCCACCGCCGGCACGCCCGACGCCGACCCCTATTCCGCGGCGACGACGGCGCGCACCGGCCAGATCCCGCTCGGCAAGGGCGAGGGCCTCGCCTTTTTCGCCGACCGCGACAACGCCGGCAACCGGCTGGTGCCCGCCTGCGATTACCGGCTGGTCGGCCAGACGCCGCCGGGCCGGCTGTGGACGCTGACCTCCACCGACGTTCACGGCCACCTGATGAAGACTGAGGCCGGCCGCGTCGCGCTCGACAGCCGCGACATCGTGCGCCGGCCGGACGGTGATTTCGAGATCGCGGTGGCGACCCACGCGCGGCCGGGAAACTGGCTGCCGGTGGGGAGTGACGGCCCGCTGACCCTGGTGCTCCGGCTCTACGACACGCCGCTGACCACCGGCTCCGGGCTGGCGGAAATCGCCATGCCTGAGATCATCAGGGGGCACTGTTCATGACCCGCGGTGGCCTCATCAGGACCGGGCTCTGGCTCTTGGGCGGGCTGATGCTCGGCGGCATCATCCACATCGTCGCCGTCATTCTGGTGCCCGACTTCACCACCGACGACGCCTGGACGCGGCTGGCGACGTTCGGCCCCGATGCGCAGTTCAACGTGCTGCCGGCGGTGGAACCGGGGGCGGAGCCCCTGCCGATGCTGGACCCCAGCATGGCGCACGCGGTGTGCCGCTTCACGCTGGACGACGGCCCGGTGCGGCTCGATGCGACGATCCCGGACACGTTCTGGTCGTTCTCGCTGTTCAACCGGCGGGGCGAAACGACCTATTCCTTCAACGACCGCACGTCGGGCGAGGGCAAGCTCGCCATGCTGGTTCTGACGAGTTCGCAGCTTTCGATGCTGCGCGAGAACCCGCCGGACGATCTCGACAGCCTAATCGTCATCGAGACGGAGGACGACCACGTCTTCGCGCTGCTACGCGCCTTCGTCCCCGACAAGCGCCGGGAAAAGGCGATCGATGCCGCGCTCGGCCGGGCCAAATGCGCGCAGGAGAAGGTTTGAGGGGAACCGCCGGGTCGGCTTGAAGTGCAACCTGGTATGGCTCATTCGCCAGGCGAATGAGCCATACCAGGTTGCATCAGGATTTACGCAATCTGCCGCTCAACGTCTTGCGGTACAATCCCGCCGTACCGCCTCGTTTCCTTTGCCAAATTGACCTCCAGCGTCGCCATTGCCGTGTCGCGTAATGCCGGATCGGGTTCATAGCCCTTGCGTGCCACAAGCCAGTTCAAAACATCGCTTAGGTGCCACAAGGCGCTCTTGCCCTCGTGCACCGGCAGCGGGAAATCGCCGTTTTCCAGCATCAGTTTGCGGACGTATTGACGCGACACGCCCATCACCTCGGCGACATCGGTCAAGCCGACGAAGTCGGGCGAAGCCTCCACCAGTGTCGCAGTCGGAATGGCCGCCTTGACGTCGCCAAGGGCACTGAGTACCGCGCTCCGCGCATCGTCCGCCTCACGAGTGAAATCAAGGGCCAGCCGGCCGACGACGCCGATGCCGACAAGGGCGTCGGTGCACCCGTGTTCCCCGAGCCGCTCGACAACAGCGTCCGGATCACGATCATCGTCTGCAAGACGGTATTTGAGGGTGAAGGTGTATTCCATGACGCTCACTCCTCCTCGTCGTCTCCGTTGCGAGCACGTGCGGTGCAATTGTCGACGACACGCCGCAGCTTCTTCGCTTCGTTCCCGGGATTCTTCGGGGTGCTCCAGATGCTGGTTATGCAGAATTCACCGCAGCGGCAATCTTCGTCGTTGATTGGGCAATACATCTTGCCCCAGGCATGACTGCCGCCTACCTCGATCCGCCAGCCGTGGGCCTCGGCATATCTGAGGGCAGCTTCAATTTCCTTCTTTGGATGCGACTTCCGCGCCATCGCCGCCTTCCGCAATATATTAATCGAAGAAAGGTTGTCAATTGACAACCTTTCTGGATCCTGTTTCTTGCCTACTCCGCCAGATCGAGAAAGTGCCGGCCCTCGCGGTCCTCGATGTCGAGCACCCAGAAATCCGGGTCCATGCGGGCTTCGCGCTCGAACTTTTCCTGAACATCGAGCGGGCTCAGCCCCTTGCCGAGACATTCGAACCGGCGCTCGCCGCTGGTTTCCTCGTCGAAAAAGCTCTGCGGAGCCGGGCCATAAAGATCGATCGTACCGTCGAGACGGTCAACGCGGACGAAGATCGCGCCGGCTTCCGCAGCGCCCTTGCGCACCACGGCCGCGAAGGCGCCCTCGATGAAGACGCGGCGGACATGGGCGGAAACCCAGAATTCGGAGGTTAATCGTGCCACGGAGCGCGCCGGATCAGGCGGCGGCAAGCGCCGCGTCCGCATCGCGGCGGATGCGGTTGACCATCGAGGTCAGGCCGTTGGAGCGCTGCGGCGTCAGGTGTTCGCGCAGGCCGATCCGGTCGAATGTGGCCTCGATGTCGAGGTCGTGGATCTCCTTGACGGACTTGCCGGAAACCAGCGTCAGCAGAATCGCCACCAGGCCGCGCACGATATGGGCGTCGCTGTCGCCGCGATAGGAGAGCCGGATCCGGCCGTCGGCATCCTTCTCCACCGTGCTTGCCAGCCACACCTGGGAAACGCAGCCCTGCACCTTGTTGGCGTCGGTGCGCTCGTCCTCGGGCATGTCGGGCAGCTCGCGGCCAAGCTCGATCACATAGCGATAGCGGTCTTCCCAGTCTTCCAGGAACTCGAAATTCTCGATGATCTCGTCGATGTCAGTCATGCCGCAACCGCGCTGTTGGCTCTGCCCGCCGCCCCGGCGCCTGAGCCGGGCGCGGCCTCTCCCTTCCGACATATAGGCTTGCCGGCGGCGAGGCAAACGATGGCGGGGCAATGGCCGTCAAAAAGAAAAAACGCCGCAAGCGGCCAAAAGAAAAAACGCCGCAAGGGGAAAGGGCAGACACCCCCTGCGACGTTGGCAGGATGAACCCGCCTGAGTTGATGTCCGTCGATCCGGATCCGAAACGCGTTTCCGCATCCCGCCCGACGGCCACGTGATTGGAATTACAGGCTTTTCTGCCGACAAAGGCAAAGACCCCGGGGACGCAGCGATGCGTCAGGCCGGCTTGTCCTGCGGCAGCGGCGGCACCCAGGCCGGGGCGCGGTCGCGAGCGGTCAGGGTGCCGGTGTCGACAGAGTCCTGTGCGTTCGGGACCTGTGCGTTGATCTTGCCCGGATAGCGGCTTGCGACCGGCGCGGTCTGCCCGGCATCGCCGATGGAGCCGGTGGCGGTGGCATCCGGCGCAGCCGCATCGGGGCTGCGGCCTTCGGGGTCGAGATACTGGTAGATCATCCGCGCTCCGGTGCGCGCCTTCGCGCCGAAAACCTCCAGCGCGGCACCGCCGGTCTCGCAGGCGATGGAGTTGCGCTCGCAGAACCGTGTCATGTCGACATAGGTCTGCTGCGCGGCGCCCAGCGCCTGCAAAGCGGAGATTTGGGTCTTGTCGTTATCCCCGGTCGAGGCATCGGCGGGGATCAACAGGATGACGAGCGACAGCCAGAAGGCGGTCCGGAGAAGGAAAAACATGACGCAGCCCTTTGTTCAGTCTTGCGGGAGCCTGCTCGTTTTTATGGCGGGCTTTCCCGGTACGACTGGAGGCTAGCAACAAGACGCCAAGACGCCGTTTCGTCGGGCGATGCGATTTTCGACAAATGCGAAGCGAATTCGAGGCAAATTCGACTAAAATTTTAATCGAATGCGAAAGGCCCGCGAAAACCGTGGCGAAGCGGGAGAATCGGACGCCTGGGAAGCGGTTTAGGCCGGTCTTCCGCGGGCCTCGATCGGCCCCTTGAAATCGGCTTTTTTCGCCGCATCGCAGCCTTGCCCACGCAAAATTGGGCACGTGGCTACCCGTTGCATAAGTACAATCGCGCAATTGTCGCATCGCGCTTTAGCGTTCCTTAAGTCGTTGCTGCCATCATCCTTCCCACACTCACGATGAGGGACGGTGTCCGCATATCCGGCATCGGATTCAAGGCTTTGCGTAGTATCGAGTTCATAGCCTCCACCGGGGCCACCGCGGCGGCCTCTGCCGGGCGTTTCCTCGACGGTCTGGTGCACCCCTGCGCCGCCGCCGACAGCATGACGCGCGGACGGCATCGGTCCTTCATCGCCGCCAACCTGACGGCGGGCGCGCTGGCGCTGTTCGCGCTGCCGCTGCATCTGGCGTTCACCGGCGGGATCTCGCTGCCGCAGGCGCTGGCATTCGCCTGGCTCGCCGGCCAGATGCCCATCGCCATGTACCTTTCCTATTCGGGCAAGCTGGAGACGGCGCACGCGCTGTCGGCCGCGCTGTTCTCGTGCTTCATCGGCTGGATGGCCTTCGTGACCGGCGGGCTCGATTCCGTCGCCCTTGTCTGGCTCGCCATCGTGCCGCTGGAGGCTGCGCTCTCACGCTCGCGCAAGGTTATCGGACTGGCCACCCTGTCGGCTGCCAGCGTCGTCGGACTGCTGCTGCTGGCCCGCGACACCGGCGTCGATGCAGGCCCCTTCGCCGCCGACTGGGCGAGCGATCAGGTGCGCACGCTGGCGATTCTCGGCGGTCTTCTCTACGCGCTGCTCGTCGCCTTCCGGGTGGAATGGTCGGGCGCCGATGCGGAGGTGATCGCAACCGAGCGCGAGGCCCGCTACCGCCTTGTCGCGGATAACGTTTCCGACGTCATCACGCTGCATTCGCAGGATGGCGACACGCTGTTTGCCACCCCCTCCATCCGCTCGCTGCTCGACCTCTCGGTCAACGAGGCGACCGGCGACGGCCTGTTCCAGCGCGTTCACGTCGCCGACCGGCCGGGCTTCCTGACCACGCTCAACGACGCGGCGCGGCAGAAGGTGTCGAAATCCCTGCAGTTCCGTGCGCGCCGCGGCCCGTCCAAGCCGGGCGAAAGCGGCCAGCCGAGTTATGTCTGGCTGGAAATGCGCTGCCGGCCGCTCGGCTATGAGGAAATCATTGACGGCGAGGCCGCGGTCGTTGCGGTGACGCGCGACATCACCCGCTACAAGGCGCACGAGGAGGAACTGGAGGAGGCCCAGCACGATGCGGAGGCCGCCAGCGCCGCCAAGACGCGCTTCCTCGCCAATGTCAGCCACGAGCTGAGAACCCCGCTCAACGCGATCATCGGCTTTTCCGACATCCTGCGCCAGTTCACGCCCGAGCAGCTGCCGCCCGAGCGCCAGCGCGAGTACGTCGATCTCATCCACGCGTCCGGCCAGCATCTGCTGCAGGTCGTCAACGACATCCTCGACATGTCGAAGATAGAGACCGGCAATTTCGAACTCTGCGTGGAACCGTTCCGCCCCGCCCTCTGCATCGGCGAATGCATCGACATGATGCGCCAACAGGCCGCCAGCCGCGAGGTGGCGATCCATCTCGACGTGCCGGAAAGCCTGCCCGAGCTCGACGGCGACCGGCGCGCCTGCAAGCAGATCTTCATCAACCTGATCTCCAATGCGATCAAGTTCACCAAGTCCGGCGGCGCGGTCACGGTCTCGGCCCGGCGCCATGGCGCCTGGGTGGACGTTCAGGTGCGCGACACCGGCGTCGGCATCGCCGCCGAGGATCTCGCCCGCCTGGGCACGCCGTTCCTCCAGATCGACAACGGCTACGACCGCCGCCACGAGGGCACGGGCCTTGGCCTGTCCGTGGTCAAGGGGCTGGTGGCCCTGCACGGCGGAGAGGTCCATTTCGAGAGCACGGTCGGTGTCGGAACCTGCGTCTCGGTTCGCCTGCCCGCGCACCTGCCGGTGGCCGACATGCGCGAGGTTGCCGCTAGGGAGCCCTCCGGCAGGAACGCGGGGCGCGGAACGAAAACGATGGTGGCGTAATGCGGCGCGAACCGAGCTTCAACGGCAACAGGGCCCAGTCTTCCGGCCAGGCGCGCCGGCCGGCAAACCGCGGAGCCGGGGCAGCCGTGCTCAAGGCCACGGGCGTGGCGCTCGACAATCCGGTGGCTGCCGGCGGATCTCTGGTGATGCTGCTTACCGCAAGCCTGATCGTCGCCAACGCGCTTTCCTTCCAGCCGGGCAAACACCCCGCGCCGCTCTTCTCCACCCGGCAGAGCGCCGTTGCCGAGGTGCAGCCGGACCGGCCGCAGCCCTCGGAACTCGTGACGGATCTGCAGAATTCGCTGAAGCGCATCGGCTATTACGACGGCCCGGTGGATGGGCTGAACGGCCCGCGCACCGAAGACGCGATCCGTGCCTATGAACGCGCCTCGGGCCTGGCAGAAACCGGACGTCCGAGCCACGCGCTGCGCGCCCGGCTGATTCTGGAGGACGTGGCGCTGCCGCGCGCAGCTCCCCCCGCCCCTTCGGCCGCCCCCGCGTCGCGTCCCTCGGCACCGGTGCCCGTGCCGCCGGCCGAAGTCGGCACGACCGGTTCGATCGGACCGCAACTGTCGCGCGACACGATCCGCTCCGTCCAGAAGCTGCTCGCCAGTCTCGGCTATGGTCCGCTGAGCGTGGACGGGCTGATGGGCGGGGAGACCGCCAGCGCGGTGCGCCGCTTCCAGCTCGATCGCGGCATGCCCATCGACGGGCAGTTGGACGCCCCGGTCATCGCGGCGCTGGAAAAGGTCTCAGGTACGAAAATCCCGCGGTAACGGCCAAGCGCGCCATACTGCGAGAAGCCAAGAGCTATTCGCAGTCGGACGGAAGCAGGTCGCCCATCCTCCTTATCCGTTAAGTCATGAACTGCTCCAGGATCGCTCGCATCGCTGCCCGGAACGACCTGCCGCGATTCACGCGGCTGCGCGGTAAGCCTTGAGAAACACGTCCACCGCCGCGTCCGCCGCGTCCGCCGGATCGATCATGGGATCGCGGCCAAACAGAACCGGCTCAAGAATACCCGCTTCCAGAAGCCCCTTGAGATGGTATGCCGCCCTTAGCGGTTCACCGGGGATCAGGATGCCGCGGCCCATCAGCCGCCGCAGATAATCCGCGACTTCATCCCACGCCCGCCGGGGACCCAGTTCATAGAGTTCAGCGCCCAGAGCGCTGTCCACGCCCTCGCCGATTGCGATGCGGATGGAGGACAGCAGCTCCGGTGTTCTCATGAAGGCGACGTAACGCTCGCCGAAGCCCCTCAACGTGGTGCCGACGTCGCCTTCCTCGTCGAGCAGCGACATCATCTGCCCGCCCTTTTCCTCCAGCGCCTCCGTCATGACGGTCGCGAACAGGGCTTCCTTCGACTTGAAGTAGCCGTAGAGCGTCGCCTTCGAGCCGCCAAGGCGAGCGGAAATGGCGGACATGCTCGCCCGCTGGTAGCCCAGTTCCTCGAAGATCTCGGCAGCGGCAGCCAGAATCTCCTGTCGCTTGGCATCGGTCTTGGTGCGCATCGGCCTCTCCATTCCTGTACATACCCGTACATTTTTCGCTTGACTCGCGCAAGGTTGCACTGCAAAAAAAACCGTACAGTACGGTTATATCGGTTAAAAACGATGCCCTCAAAATGCCTGGCGCCGGCGCTCACGACCGGCGCCCTTTTCGGCTTGAGCCTGACGCTGGCGGGATGCATAAGCGCCGGCGACAGGCGAGATCTGCCGCAACCCGCGCCGCTCAGTGCCTATGCCGCCGCCAAGTCGCTGGCCGGCCGCGACGTGCCTTGGCCGTCGGACGCGTGGTGGACGAGTTACCGCGACCCGCAGCTTGGCGTTCTGATCCGCGAAGGCCTGCGCGACGCGTCGCAAATGCAGGTTGCGGCGGCGCGTCTGGCGCTCGCCCAGGCCGCCATCGGCCCCGCCAAGGGCGCGCTGATGCCCACCCTCAATGCCTCCGCCAAGGTCGATCAGGAGCGGCAGTCCTACCACTATCTGATCAACCAGGCCGCCGTTCCCCAAGGCTGGAACGACGGCGGATTGGCCAGCCTCGATTTCAACTGGGAAATCGACTTCTGGGGCAAGAATCGCGCCGCCCTAGCCGCCGCAAGGGGCGAAGCGCAGGCGGCGGCCGCCGAGGCCGCCGCCACCCGGCTGACCGTCTCCACCGGCATCGCGGAAGCCTACGCCCGGCTTGCCGCACTCTATGCCGAGCGCGATGCCACAGTCGATGCCATCCGCGTGCGCCGGAAAACGGTGGAGCTGATCTCCGACCGCTTTCAAAAGGCGCTGGAGAACGAAAGCGCACTGGAGCGCGTCCGCTCGGCGGAAGCCACGGCGGAAGCGGAACTCGCGGCCGTCGACGAGCGGATCGAGCTGGCCCGCAACGCGCTTGCCGCGCTTGTCGGCGCGGGGCCCGACCGCGGGCTTTCGATCAAGCGTCCGAGGGCGATCGGCGGCCAATTCACGGGCGCGCCAAAGGACTTGCCGGTCAACCTCATCGGCCGGCGTCCCGATATCGTCGCCGCGCGGGCCCGGGCCGAGGCCGCGTCCAAGCGGATCGACGAGGCTGTGGCCGCCTACTACCCCAACATCAATCTCGCCGCCGCGATCGGCAGGCAGGTGCTTAACCTCGACCTGCTGTCGAACGGCAATTCCACATTCGGCTCCGTCGGTCCCGCCATCTCCCTGCCGATCTTCGACGGCGGACGCCGCAAGGCCGCCAAACGCAGCGCCGACGCCAATTACGTGATCGCGGTGGCGACCTACGACGAGACACTCGTCACCGCGCTGCATCAAGTCGCCGACGCCGTGACCAGCCAGCGCCACCTGACCCGCCGCCTCAGCGAAACCCGGCGCTCCGCGCAGGCGGCGGAGAAGGCCTACGACATCGTCAAGAACCGCTACGAGGGCGGCCTTGCCACCTATCTCGAAGTTCTCTCCGCCGAAGACGCCCTGATCAGCGCCCGGCGCGCAACGGCCGCCCTGCGGGCACGGTCTTTCGCGCTCGACGTCGCGATGGTGCGCGCGCTCGGCGGCGGTTTCCGCAATCCGGAGAAGGTATCGTGAACGACATGTCCAAGATCAAACCCGGCGACGAGGTCGATATCGACGCGGCGCTGGCGAACAGGGCCCGGCGCGCCAAGCGCGGAAAGCTGTTTCTCGGGCTTGTTGCCGTCATCATTGCGGGCGGCGGCGGCTACTATGCCTATGACGTGCTCTACGCCTCCCGACACGCGATCACCGACAATGCCTATGTGGGCGCCGACATCGCGCCGGTGACGCCGCTCGTCGCCGCGCCGGTGGCCGAGGTGCTGGTCGGCGACACGCAGCACGTGAAGAAGGGCGACGTTCTCGTCCGGCTCGACGACACGGATGCGAAGCTGCATCTGGCCGCGACGGAAGCCGCCTATCAGAGCGCTGTCCGCCGGGTGAAGAGCTACGAGGCCAACGACCGCAATCTCACGGCGCAGATACGCGGCCGGACGGCGGATCAGGCGCACGCGCAAGCCGGCCTCGCCTCGGCCCAGGCCGCCTTCGACAAGGCCAAGGTCGACTACGACCGCCGCCAGGCGCTTGCCGGCAACGGGTCGGTTTCCGGCGACGAACTGACGGCGGCCGAAGCCGCCTTTCAGACGGCAAGGGCCGATCTCGATGCCGCCAGGGCCACGCTCGACGCCGCGAAGGCCGCGCGCGATGCGGCCGAAGGCGCGCAGGCGGCAAATGCTGCGCTGATCGACAACGTTTCGGTGGACCAGAATCCGGAAGTTCTGGCGGCAAAGGCCGCACGCGATCAGGCGCAGGTGGACCTCGACCGCACCGTCCTTCGCGCCCCCGTCGACGGCGTGATCTCGCAGCGACAGGTGCAGGTCGGCCAGCGGGTCCAGCCCGGCATGACGCTGATGGTGGTGGTGCCGATCAGCCGGGCTTATGTCGATGCCAACTACAAGGAAGTGCAGCTGGCCCATGTGCGCAAGGGTCAGAAGGTGTCGCTGGTGTCCGATCTCTACGGCTCGGACGTGGAATTCCACGGCACCGTCCTCGGCTTTTCCGGCGGCACCGGCTCGGCCTTCTCCATGGTTCCGGCCCAGAACGCGACCGGCAACTGGATCAAGGTGGTGCAGCGCCTGCCCGTGCGTATCGCGCTCGATCCGAAGGAACTTGAGGCCCATCCGCTGGAGGTCGGGCTTTCGATGACCGCCGATATCCACCTCAACGACTGACCCCCGCAGAGGCATTTCCCATGTCCGCGACCTCCGAGGCCGGCGCGGCGCCGCTTGCCGGCACCAAGCTGATCATCGCCGCGCTTGCCATCGGCACCGGCAACTTTCTGGTGGTGCTCGACAGCACCATCGCCAACGTCTCGGTGCCGACGATCGCCGGTTCCCTCGGCGTGTCCAGCTCGCAGGGCACCTGGGTGATCACCTCCTACGCCGTGGCGGAGGCGATCACCGTGCCGCTCACCGGCTGGCTGGCGATGAAATTCGGCGGGCTGCGCACCTTCATCGCCTGCTACTTCGGCTTCGCGCTGGTCTCGCTTTATTGCGGCCTGACCAACTCGCTGGAATCGCTGATCGTCGGCCGCATCCTGCTGGGCCTCACGGGCGGTCCGATCATGCCGCTGTCGCAGATGCTGCTGGTGAAGATCTTCCCGAAGGAGAAGGCGACGGCCGCCTCCGTGCTGTGGGCGATGACATCGCTGATCGGTCCGATCGCCGGACCGATCCTCGGCGGCATCATCTGCGACAACTACGGCTGGGAGTGGATCTTCTTCATCAAGGTGCCGATCGCCATCATCGGCGGACTGATCATCATCGCGCTGATGCGCGGCCAGCCGGATCCGACGAAAAGCGCCCGCATCGATGCCGTCGGGCTCGGACTTCTCATCGTCTGGGTCGGTTCGCTGGAGATATTGCTGGAGGAAGGCCGCGACAAGGACTGGTTCTCCTCGCCCTTCATCTGCACGCTGGCCGTCATCGCCGCCGTCGGCTTCGTCGCCTTCCTGATCTGGGAGCTGACGGAAGAACATCCGATCGTCGATCTGAGGATCTTCCGGCATCGGGGGTTCACGGCCGCCGCGGTCACCTTCGCCGGCGGGTTCGGTGCCTTCTTTGCCTCCATCGTGATCCTGCCGCTGTGGCTGCAGCAGAACATGGGCTACACGGCCACATGGGCCGGTTACGCGACCGGACTGATGGGCGTGCTGGCACTCCTATCGGCGCCCATCGTCGGCAAGGCCAACGAGGTGTTCGACCCGCGCATCATCCTGTCGATCGGCATCGCCGGCCTTGGCGCCATGACCGCCTGGCGGATGAGCTTCAACGGCGACGTCACCTTCTGGCAGATGGCGTGGCCGACATTGCTGACCGGTCCCTTCATGGTGATGTTCTTCGTACCCGTCACCGATCTGGCGCTCGCCACCGTGGAACCGCACGAGCAGGCCAATGCGGCGGGCCTGTCGAATTTCATGCGCACGCTCGCCGGCGCCTTCGCCACCTCGCTGGTGCAGACCGGCTGGCAGAACGCGGCGCGCGTCAACCAGACCGAACTCGTCAACGCCATGCCCAACGCCAACCGGGTGGTGGGGGAGATGATGGCGCAGGGCGGGCTGTCGCAGGATCAGGCGGTGGCGAGCCTCACGCAGATGGTCTCGCACCAGAGCGTGCTGCTCGCCACCCTCAACATGTTCGGTGTCATCACCATTGTCTTCCTGTTCGCCGCCCTGCTGCCGTGGCTGGCGCCGCGACCGAAAGGCCACACGCATTACGCAGGTCACTGAGAGGTATTGAGAGAAAGGCGGGCACGGCGCCCGCCCCTTCTCATGCGCCCTTTCCCCCATCGCCCCCGCGATCGAGGCGCGGGCGGTAGCCTTCCGCGCCCCAGTGACGGGTGCGCGCGTCGGCGCCGCCCGTCGCCACGTCGCCGAGGCCGTAGTGCCGGGCCAGACCCGACAGCGCCATGGCGAGCACCAGCTTGCCCGAACGCGCCGGCCATGCATGGCGCCGTTCCAGCGCCTCCAGCCCCTGCAATTCACAACAGACATCGACCAGGACGCCTGACAGCTCCGGCCCGACGGCGACAAGCGCCCGGTGCACCCGCTCGCGGGCATCGAGCGCGGCATCGGACAGGTCGGCAATGCCGCCGCTGGCGCCAGAGCGCTTGCGATCGTGATGCACGCTGTCGCCCCAGTTGGCGGTCACGCGGGCGATGAAACGGGCGCGCGTGTAATCAGCGCGCAATCGCTCGCCCGCCGAAAGCTGCGCCGGCGTGATCCACGGCCGGCCGTTCGCCCGCCTGCGGCTTGCAAGCCAGGCGAGCGGGCTTTCCGACAGATCGACAGTCACCGCCATCCGGCCGCCGTCATCGTCGGCAACCGTGGCGCCCGCCGTTTCCCGGTGCTGGTCCGCAAACCCGTCCCCGCCGGCCAGCGCGCGACGCAGCCAGGCGCGCCCTTCCGCGCTCGAACGCACCGATCCGCCAGCCCCCTGCTGCAGAAGCCCGTCGGCAAGCATCTTGCGGTAAAGCCGGACGGGCACCTCAACGGTTCTGGCCCCGGCTCCGTCCCGGGCTGAAAGCGCCAGGCGGACTGTATCTGCCTCGATGCTCGCGTGCGCCGCCGATCCCGCCAGCGCCTTCATGAGCCGGATGATCGCGCGCCGGGCTTGCGCCGCGCTGCGCGCCACGCCTGCCGCCGGGCTCAATTCATCGTCTCCCAGCGGCTGTCGGCGGCTTGCGCGCAGGCGCAGGCAGCCCTCTCGATCGCGGCCAGCATACCGTCGAAGGCCGGATCGTCGCGACGGTCCTCCACCATCCGGCAGGCATGGCCCGCCGTGGTGCGATCACGGCCGAACCGCCGCCCGACCTCGGTCAGGGAAAGGCCGAAACTGACATGCGCGACATACATCGCAATCTGGCGCGCGAACGCCACGGTTGCCGAGGACCGTGTCGGTGCCGTGAGCGCATCCGGTGCGACGCCGAAGACGGCTGCGACAGTGATCTGTATCAAATGACAGTTCACCGCACTTTCCACCATCGCGTGATACGGGGAAACCTCGCACATGTGCTCCGTCGGCAAAGTGTGGACATGCCCGCTAACCATTGAGCCCCTCCCTCATCGCAAAATTACAATCGGCAATTGCAGTCAAAGTGTAGGAATTGATACCTACATACTTTTAGAGCGCCGAAAGGGAGTGGGGATAAGTTTCCTGCCTTGGTTAACCGGAAGCGCCTGACGGAGAAGGGAATTAGCGCGGCGCGCCGACCTTATTCCCGCCGCTGCCGCCGGTGGCATCGTTGACGCCTCACGCAAACACTGGAGGTGTCGACAGATGACGCAAGGCAGGGACGGAAACAGCAATGGAGCCGACAGCGACGAAGTGCGCAAAGAGGCCCTCAGACAGCGCACGCTTGCGCGACTGATCGGCGGAGAAACCAGCGAAGGCGGCGCATCGCAGCGGCTCGTCGTGGCCCGCCTCGCGCGGGCACTACGTGGCGAACGGCGTCGCGGGCTGGCGGGGCACTGGACCTACGATCTCAACCGCCACATCGCGCTCCTGCAAGCCTATCGAGCGGAACGGGCCCTGCTGAAGCCGACCGGGGACAGCAGGTTGTCCCCGCCCCCCGAAGCATCCGGAAGCGCAACGGCAAGCGGGGAGTAAGGAGCTTTCGGCCGGCCAGTCCTGCCCAATCCCGGCCCGCCAAAGCCGTGTTGCGCCGACGCAGTGCGCGAAGCCGGAGCTGCGGACACCGGATCCGGGTCCAGGTCCGCGAAATGCGCGGCACACGACGCACTCTCACCTGCGCACAAAAGAAAACCGCGACGCAAGGCGCCGCGGTTTTCACTGAACAGACATTCCGCCGGTACGGGAGGAAACGGGCGGCATCCAATCACCGCACCGGCCTGCCGGCATGAACTGCCTTGCCGGGCTTACTTGCCGCGGCGACGCTGCTGGCCGAGGCCCATCTTCTTGGCGAGATCCGAACGGGCGGCCGCGTAGTTCGGCGCAACCATCGGATAGTCCGCCGGCAGGCCCCACTTCTCGCGGTATTCTTCCGGAGTCATGTCGTAATGGGTGCGCAGGTGACGCTTGAGCGACTTGAACTGCTTGCCGTCTTCCAGACAGATAATATAGTCCGGCGTAACCGACTTCTTCACCGGAACGGCCGGCTTCAGCGGCTCGGGCTCCGGCTCGCTCACGACACCGCTCGTCTTCTGCAGCGCGCCGTAGACTTCATTGATCAGCTGAGGAAGATCCGTCGCCGGAACGGTGTTGTTGCTCACATAAGCGGAGACAATGTCGGCCGTCAGGTCGATCAGGTTGTCGTCGGTCGCATTTTCCGTCATTTTTCACCCGTTTGTTGTCTGACTTCTTGCTCTTCGGCTCAGAGATTCTGGCCTCGACACTGCCTACCGCAACCACCCAGGAATACCGAACTTCGGCCTTTACTGAGCTTCAAGTCGATTCCAAACTCTCGATAATTCGGTGCCAGTCTATATACATCGTGCAGGACAATAACAATAGAAAATATTAAAACAATGGTGGCGAATTCAATCGATTTGGCGCTTGTACGAACGTATCCCTGTTCAGGCAATATCAGCGGTTACATTTGCCAATAGATTGCGTGAAAACGCCCCACGGTAAGCACGACGGCGGGCACGCGCCGCTCCTTCCCTTAGCCCACGCCCCCGAAAGGGGCGCAGAGCCAAGGAGAACGTCGCCGCTTGCAGCGGTGACACAACACAACCAATGAAAAACGGAGAAAATCGGACAGCCGGCCCAGAACCGGCAAATCGTGTGTGGACGGTTTATTGTCTCTTGTCGTCCTGGGCCATTTCCAGTTCGTCGATGACCGTGGCGTCGCACGGCTTGTAACCGACGATATAGGCGGCCCGGGCCAGCAGATGCGCGGAAATCGGCGCCGTCAGCAGGAAAAAGAGAACCCCCGCAATGGCGCGGGTCACCACATCGAGCTCACCGGCGTGCACGGCAAGCGCCAGCAGCAGGACGCCGGAGCCAAGCGTGCCGGCCTTGGAGGCGGCGTGCATGCGCATATAGACGTCGCGGAACCGGACAAGCCCGAGCGCGGCGGTGAAGCAGAAGAACGAGCCCAGCACCAGCGCGAGGCCTACGATGATGGAGGTCATGAGCGCCCCTCCCCGTCCGAATCGGGCGTGGAGACGGGCCCGTGCACCGGCTGGGTGTTGCGGATGTCGCGGTGGGTTTCCGCGGTGATCGCCGCATCGCCCGCGAGCCCCCGGTTGAGCAGGAAACGCGCGAAGGCAACGGTCGCGAGAAAGCCGACGAGCCCCAGCGCGATGGCGATGTCGATGTAGAGGTAGAAATCCGTTTTCACGCCGATGACGGCGATGAAACCGATCCCCACCGTCACCAGCATGTCGAGCGCGACGAACCGGTCGGGCAGGGTCGGCCCGGTGACGATGCGATAGACCGTCATCAGAAAGGACAACGACAGCACGCCGAGGGCGATGTCGATGCAGATCTCGAGGAAGAATTCGCTGCCGATCATCGGAACGCCTCCAGGATCTTGCGTTCGAACCCGTCGCGGATCTCGTCGATCGTCGCCTGCGGATCGGGCACGTTGAGGGCATGCACGTAAAGCACGCGGCGGTCGCGCGACACGTCGACCGACAGGGTGCCCGGCGTCAGAGTGATGAGGTTGGCAAGCAGGGTGATCTCGAAATCCCGGTCCACGGTGAGCGGATAGGCGAAGATGCCCGGCTTCAGATCGGAAATGTCAGGCGTGAGCACGATGCGGGCGACGCGCGAGGCCGACAATACCAATTCGTAGAGGAACAGCAGTGCAAGGCTGGCGACCCGGCCGGCGCGACGGAAATAGCCGCCGGTGCCGACCTGTTCGCGGATGGTGTAGAGCACGCCCGCCGACAGCACGAAACCGAAGCACAGGTTGACGAAGGCAAAGGAGCCGGTAACCGCCCCCCAGGCCAGCGCCATCAGGATGTTGATGAGGAAAATGCCGATCATGGCTGACCTCCCGCGCCGCCAAACACCGATCCGATGTAGTTGCTCGGATCGACGAGGCCGGCGGCGCCGGCCCTGGCGATCGCGACGAGACCGTCCGGCGCAAGGCCGATGAACAGCGACAGGCCGACGAGGAGGCCCAGCGCCAGCCACATGCCGGTATAGGCCGCGGTGACATCGGGCGCGTTCATGTCGGCACTCTCGGCATAGGCGAAGGCGGTGCCGTCGGGCGTGCCTTCCGGCCCGCCGCGCCAGAAGGCGTAAAGGCCGATGCGCGCCAGCGCGATGGTGGTGAGGAAGCCTGCCACCAGAATGGAGCCGGCGAGCCACGGCCAGTCGCTCTTGAGCGAGGCGTCGACCAGAAGCACCTTGGCCCAGAAGCCGGAGGTCGGCGGCAGGCCCGAGAACGACATGGCCAGAATGATGAAGGCAAGCGCGAGCAAGGGGCTCTTGCCGTAGAGCCCGCCGAGCTGGCGCAGCGCGAAGGTGCCGCTCATGCGCCCCGCCATGCCAGTGACGAAGTAGAGCCCCGTCATGACCAGGATCGAATGGATGGCGTAGAGGATCGTGCCGGTGAGCGAAAGCGCGGTGGAGACCGCGATGCCGGCAAGCATGGAGCCGATGGAGGAGATGACCAGGTAGCCGAGCGCGCGGCGCAGGTCCGACTGCGCCATGGCGCCGAGCGCCCCGGAGATCATGGTCGCGACGGCAACCACCGCCAGCACATCGGCCAGAAGCGCGTGGTGGATCGGCAGCAGCATCACCATGGTGCGCATCAGCGCATAGATACCGACCTTGGTGAGAAGGCCCGCAAAGACACCGGCAACGGCGATGCGCGGCGTGTGATAGGAGGCCGGCAGCCAGAAATTGACCGGGAAGGCCGCGGCCTTCATCGCGAAGGCGAGCAGGTACAGCATCGCCACCGTGGTGATCGGCGCGCGATCCGGCAGGGCCGCGACCGAGCGCGGGATGTCGGCCATGTTGAGCGTGCCGACGAGGCCGTAGAGATAGCCGGTGGCGATGAGGAACAGCGTCGTGGCGATGAGGTTGAGGATGCCGTACTTGACCGCGCCGTCGAGCTGGGCCTTGTCGGAGCCGAGGATCAGCAGCCCGAAGGACGAGATCAGCAGCACCTCGAACCAGACGTAGAGGTTGAAGATGTCGCCTGTCAGGAAGGTGCCGGAGACGCCCGTCATCAGCAGCATCAGGAAGGGATAGAAGCCGTAGCGCCGGGACGCGGCATCGCTGTCGCCGACGCCGTAGAGCGCGGTGGCGAAAGCCACGATGGAGGCGATCAGCGCCAGCATCGCGCCCGTCGCATCCACCGTGAAGGCGATGCCGTAGGGCGGCAGCCACTGGCCCATCACCATGGTGATGACGCCCTTTTCCATGACGCGGGCGAGCAGCCCGAAATTGGACAGCATCAGAAGGCCGAGCGTGGCGATGGCGATGCGCGGCTGGATCTTCGTCTGCTTGCGCGTCATCAGGCAGAAGACGCCGCCCAGAATGGTGATGATGATGGGCGTGACGACCAGCCAGTCCGCCGGCGCGACCGGCGTCGTGATCATGGCGTGGGAAACGTCGGCCGCATGGTCTGAAACCGCCATTCGTCAGTACCCCATCGGCGGTCTTGCTTCGCCCTTCGGCTCGGCGACGCGCATCTCGTTGGCATCGTCCGTGCCCAGTTCCTGGTAGGCGCGGAAGGCCAGCACCAGCAGGAAGGCGAAGAAGGAAAAGGAAATCACGATCGCCGTCAGGATCAGCGCCTGCGGCAGCGGATTGGCCGTCGCCCCGACAGGCACCAGCGCGCTGTCGGGAATGACCGGCGGCACCTCGCGCTCCAGCCTGCCGGCCGTGAAGATCAGCAGGTTGACCGCGTTCGACAGGATCGACACGCCGAGAAGGATGCGGATCAGCTGGCGCGAGAGCATCAGGTAGATGCTGGCGGCGAAGATGAATCCGATCAGGACTGCGAAGCCGGCCTCCATCAGTCGTTCTCCCTTTCCTCAAGCGCCAGCGCGATCGAGGTGATCGAACCAAGGACGACGAAATAGACGCCGATGTCGAACACCATCACGGTGGAGAGCGCCAGATCGACGCCGAAGATCTCGGGATAGATCCAGTGCGCCTTCAGGAAGGCGACGTGGGTGAAGAACGAGGGCAGACCGGACAGGCAGGCGAGCAGCAGCCCGAAGGCCGACAGGGTCATCGGATGGAAGTGGATGGCCCGGCGTACCGGCCGCACGCCGCAGGCGATGCCGTAGATCGCGAAGGCGGATGCCGCGATCAGACCGCCGATAAAGCCGCCGCCCGGCTCGTTGTGCCCGCGCAGCAGTACGAAGATCGAGAACAGGATCATCAGCGCCGTCAGGAAGGGCGCGATCGTCCGAAAGATGATCGTATTCATGACGCGACCTCCGGATGCGGCTCGGACACGGGCTTCAGCGATCCACCCCGCGGCGGATCCTCCGGCGCCTTCGATCCGCGTGCCCGGATGCGGATCAGGGCCAGGATGGCAAGACCGGTGACCATGACCACGGAAATCTCGCCGAGCGTATCAAGGCCGCGGAAGTCCACGATGATGACGTTGACGATGTTGCGCCCGTGCGCCACTACCCGTGAATTGGCCGTGAAGAAGTCCGACAGGCGGCTGTCGAAGGGAACTTCCGTCACCGCGAGCAGAAGCGCGCCGAAGCCGATGCCGCCGGCGATCGCGATGATCATGTGCGAGATCGTCTCGCGGAACGGCCGGCTGTCCTTGGCAGTCAGGTTCAGACGGGTCATCACCAGGGCGAGGATGACGACCGACAGCGTTTCCACCATGAACTGCGTGAACGACAGGTCGGGCGCGCCGAAGAGCATGTAGATGACGGCGACGGCGAAGCCCTGGATGCCGAGCGAGACGATGGCGATGAGACGCGTGCGCGCCGCCAGCACCGCGATGATGCCGATCACCACCAGCGCCAGCACCAGCCATTCGTAGAACCGGAAGTCCGGCATGGCGGGCATGGAGGGCGCCTCGTCGAACGCGAACATCGGCACCAGCAGCGCGGCCGCCACGACGACGAAGACCGTGTTCATGTAGATCTGCATCTTGCCGGGCTGAACGATGGCCGTGAAGGCGCCGGCAAAACGCACGATGAGCGAGATGAACTGGTCGAAGCCGCGATCCGGGCCCCAGCCGATCGCCTTCAGCACGCTGGCGATCAGCCTGCGCACGGCATCGAGCTGCCAGAAGATCACCAGACCGGTGCCAACCGTGGCGAGCGAGAGATAGAACGGCGCGCCGATATGGGCGGGCACGAGGTGATAGTCGCCCGCGACCGGCGCACCGGCGACCGCCCCCGCCATCGGGCCGAGAAGCGCGGGGCCCGACCAGCCGATGCCGATCGCCGCGCCCAGCCCGCACAGCGCCAGAACGAGCGGCCCGAGCCACATCAGGACCGGCCCCTCATGCGCATGCTTGGGCGTTTTCGTGGGCTGGCCCAGGAAGGGTTTGAAGGCGACGGCGAAGGCGGCCGCCAGCATCAAAGCGTTGCCGATGACGGCAACTGCCGTCAGAAGCTGCGGACGCGCGGCGAGGGTCCACGTTCCCTCATAAAGCACTTCCTTGGCGATGAAGCCGATGAAGGGCGGCAGGCCGCCCATGGACAGCGCCGCCAGAACCGCGCAGAGAAAGGTGATCGGCATCGCCTTGCGCAGACCGCCGAGACGCATCAGGTCGCGCGTCCCGGTTTCGTGGTCGACAAGACCGGCGACCATGAACAGCGCACCCTTGAACAGCGCGTGGGCGAAGAGATAGAGCACCGCGCCTTCGATCGCGACCTCGCTGCCCGCCCCCGTCAGCATGACGAGGAGGCCGAGCGAGGCGACCGTGGTGTAGGCGAGCATAAGCTTCAGGTCGGTCTGGCGAACCGCGAGCAGCGTGCCAACCAGCAGCGTCACACCGCCGAAGAGCGGCAGCAGCGTCATCCACCAGGCGGTGTCGCCCAGCACCGGGTTGAGCCGCATCAGGAGATAGACGCCCGCCTTCACCATGGTGGCGGAATGCAGGTAGGCGGAGACCGGCGTCGGGGCCTCCATGGCGTTGGGCAGCCAGAAATGGAACGGGAACTGGGCCGACTTGGTGAAGGCGCCCAGAAGCACCATGATCAGGATCGGCAGGTAGAGCGCGCTTTCGCGCAGCGTATCGCCCGACGCGATCACGTCGCCCATCTCGTTCACGCCGGTGGCGTGGATGATCATCAGGAAGCCGGCGAGCAGCGCCAGCCCGCCGCCGCCGGTCACCACCAGCGCCTGCATCGCGGCACGCCTTGAGGCGGCGCGCAGATGATCGAAGCCGATCAGCAGGAAGGAGGTGATCGAGGTCAGCTCCCAGAAGATGAACATGGTGATGAGGTTGGAGCCGGTCACCACGCCCAGCATCGAGCCCATGAACAGAAACAGGAAGGAGAGGAAGCGGCCCTGCTGGGGGTGCCCCTTCATGTAGCCGCCGGCATAAAGGATGATCAGCGTGCCGATGCCGGAGATGATCAGCGCGAACAGAACCGCCAGACCGTCGAGATAGAACGTGAAATTCACGCCGTAGGCGGGCACCCAGGCAAAGCCTTCCACGAAGGTTTCGCCTTGCGAGACCGCACCGACGTAGCGGAAGAAGTGAAGAAAGACCAGCGCGGGCACGATGGCGAGCAGCCAGGCCGCATTGTGTTTGAATGCACGCACCGCGCTCGGTGCAAAAAGGGCCGCGGCAAACGGCGCCAGCACCGCAAGAACCGTGTCATCCACCCCGAATAGCGCCATACCCGTCCCTTGGCCCGCCGACTGGGCCGTCACCTGGGCCCATCACGCGGACCCGTCACCATGAACCCGTCTCGTGGGTCCGTCACGCGGATCCGCCCTTGCGGACCCCACTCACCTGGATCCGCACCGCAGACCCGACACGTGGCCCCTGATCGAGGCCGTCACTAGGGCCTGGTGGAGCCCACTCGCCGCCAAGTGTTCATCGCCGTACGGCAACTTCCTCCCCGAATCACACGGCATAACGAGAGTCGTGCGATAAAAGTCGCCGTTTCGATATACGCAGGATGGAGAAAGTGCAAGTTGCCTACTGAGAATGCTATTTCATGTTTGTCTGAACAAGCGGTTTATGACCACCGGCCTATTGCCACCCCACTTCACGACGATACCGCGAAACGGATGACGGATGACTTGCCGCTGGAGCAACTTGCGAAGACAATCGGCCGATATGGAGAGATACATATCTGACGGACGGTAATGAGATACGACACGCGCGCGCATCCGTGACGCCCGATTTCGCAAGCATGCTCCCGACACCGCCATTGTCGCGCCCGCCGATCGTCCCTAAGTAGGAAATTCCAAAGGTTACACGGCACAGGAGCGCCGGCCATGAGCAGCGAACCGAAGACGAAAGTTGAGCTCAGCGACGCCGAATGGCAAGCCCGGCTCACGCCCGAACAATTCGCGGTGACCCGCAAACACGGCACCGAACGGGCCGGCACCGGCCCCCACCTCAACGAGAAGCGGGCTGGCATCTACAAGTGCGTGTGCTGCGGGGCGGAGCTGTTTCCCTCGCAGACCAAGTATGAATCCGGTTCCGGCTGGCCGAGCTTCTACGCGCCGCTCGACAAGAATGCGATCGCCGAACTCGACGACAATTCGCTGTTCATGCGGCGCACGGAAATCCGCTGCGCGCGTTGCGATGCGCATCTGGGCCACGTCTTTTCCGACGGCCCGCGCCCGACGGGACTGCGCTACTGCACCAACGGACTGGCGCTGGAATTCGAACCGGAAGAGGAAACCGCGGCCCGGGGTCCGGATCAGTCTTCCACGGCATAGTAGCGGCGGGCCAGCGCGCGCAGACGGCGTGAGCGGAATTGCCCGAGCCTTGCCGGCGGCACGTCGAAGCTGACCCCGACCTCGTTTCCGCGCCGCCAGCGCAAGGTGGCAGGCACGATGGTGCCCTCCAGCTCGTCGAACAGCACGATGACATCGGGAAGCGCCACCGCGGCGGCAACGACCAGCCGTGCTCCGCCCGTGGAAAGATCCCGGATCGCGCATTCGGTGAGGAAACGATCGTCGAGGTCGGCGATCTTGGCCGTGCGCAGGCGCTTGACGCGGCGGGGATGGCGGCGGGTGTCGGAGCCAGAACGCGCGGCCGCACGGGGGCCCGCATCACAGCCCTCGCCTGTTCCAGCTCCCTTTGCGACAACCGTCCCATTCCGGCGCCGCGCAACGCGCACCGCGACGAGGTCAATCACCTCACCGGCGCCTTCCAAAGGCCCGCCTCTGCCCACGGACGGCTGCGGACGCGCCAGCCGCCCGCGCGGCGGCCGCGAGAGGAAGACGCTTTCCGGATCGTGGTCGGTCGGTTCGCTCATGGGCAAAGGATAAGGAACCGGGCTTGCGCGGGACTGGCGGGTGACTGCCGAAACGGCCAGTGCGAGCGGATCCTGACAGGCCGCCTTCCCCTCACCCGGGCCGGCCTCTCGTCCAACGCGTGCTTTGGAACGCCGTGGCGCCCGTTATGACCGCCCGCCGCCGCCTTGCCCTCTCTTCCATTTCCCGAACGAAAAAGGCGGGCCCATCGGACCCGCCCTCTTCTTCAATTCCTGTCGCTCGAGATCGGCTTATTTCGCCGCTTCGAACAGCTCCTCGACGTATTCCCAGTTGATCAGGCTGTCGACGAAGGCTTCCAGGTACTTCGGACGCGCGTTGCGGTAGTCGATGTAATAGGAGTGCTCCCACACGTCGACGCCCAGCAGCGGGGTCGCGCCGTGAACCAGCGGGTTCTCGCCGTTCGGGGTCTTGGTGACCTCAAGCTTGCCCTCGCTGTTCAGTACCAGCCAGGCCCAGCCGGAGCCGAACTGCGTGGCGCCGGCGTTGCAGAAGTCGGCCTTGAACTTGTCGTAGCCGCCCAGATCGCTGTCGATCTTGGCCGCCAGCGCGCCCGGAATGGACTTGCCGCCGCCGTTCGGCTTCATCCACTTCCAGAAGTGGATGTGGTTGAAGTGCTGGGCGGCGTTGTTGAAGAGGCCCGGATTCTTGCCGAAGCTCTCCTTGATCACGTCCTCCAGCGACTTGCCCTCAAGCCCGCTGTCCTTCAGCAGGTTGTTGCCGTTGGTCACATAGGCCTGATGGTGCTTGTCGTGATGGTATTCCAGCGTCTCGGCCGACATGTAGGGCTGAAGCGCATCGTAGGCGTAGGGGAGATCGGGAAGTTCGAACGCCATTTGGGTCCTCCTTTCGATAGATGAAGACGTTAAGTCGATGAAACAAGACGCGGGCAATCGCGGGCCATGCCGTCCTGTCGGGTGTTGCATGTTCCGTTCAGGCCCCTGCAGGGTTCAGTGCGTGGTCCGTGTTGCGGGATTGCGCCTCGATCTGAAATGGGTTGCGGCCGCGGTAACGCGTTCCGCCGTTGTCTGGCAACATAGGTAGATGTCCGGCCCCCGACAATGGCGCGGGTGCGCCCGTTCGTCATTTTAATAATGCAAATGGCGGCTGCCCGGTTCCAGGGCGGATGCGCAAACGGGCAGATTTTTGCCCGCGCGGCCTATTCCTCGCGAAAGGCGTTGCGGAAGATCTCGGCGTCGAAATTTTCCGGGACCCGTCCCTCGTAGGCATAGACGGCGAGCGCCGCCTTCAGGATCGCATCGAGGGTGGCGACGATGAGCCCGGTGACGAAGATCCAACAGCCGACGCCCGCCAGAACGACGACGGCCAGCGTCGGGCTCGTGGAGAAGTTGAAGACGCCCCAGAAGATGAAAGGAACGGCGATCCAGGCGGCAACCATGTTGAGAACCGAAAGCCCGACATTGGCGACGAGCGCCTCGCCCCAGGTCTTCCGGATCATCGCGATGGAGCCCAGCACCGCCTTCACCGGCCCCGCCCCCTCCACCACCAGGACCGGCACCGCGAAATAGACCGCGACCGACCATGCCGCGCCCAGAAGCTGGACGAACAGACGGCCGAGGCCCTTGAAGCGGCTGGCGATGAAATTCAGCAGCATCCCGACGCTGGCGGCGAAAAGCGCCCAGGCGAAGATCTGCGGCAACATGCGAAAGGCGGCGCGCAGGCCGTCGGCGAGCGTGGGATCCTCGCCGGACAGGCGGATCATCGCGCAGGTCAGAAGGCCCGCATTGAAGAAGGTGATGACGAAGTAGCTCAGGAAATAGAGGAGGAACAGCAGCGCGACGGCGCGCGGGTTCTGGTAGATGTCCGGGTTCTCGGCCAGCGCCTGCTGGAAATGCGTCAGATCCCCGCTCACCAGCGCCGGCGCGAAGATGGCGCCCATGACAAGCCCCAGCGCGGCCAGCGACATCAGCGGAAAGAGCAGCATCTCCTTGTCGAGCATGAGGACGCGCCAGCATGTCCCGCTCAGGCTTACCGCCCTGTTGAACCTGTCGAACATCTCCCCCTCCCGTTCGCGCACCCGTCTGCAGGAACGCGCCGGGATTGAAGCGGATTTCACCTAAGGTTCTATGAAAGCGCGACGTCAAACGACTGTTTGCGGCTTGGCCGGCCCGCACGGCGTGCTAACCTGACAGAATGTCGCAGGCCTCCCTCTCTCCTTCCACGATTCTCCCGGTCGCCTTTGGCGGGCTCCTGTCGCTGACCGCCGCCATGGGCATCGGCCGGTTCGTCTATACGCCGATCCTGCCCTTCATGGTGCACGATGCCGGCCTCACTCCGGCGGAAGGCGGGCTCATCGCCTCGGCCAATTTCCTGGCCTACATGGTCGGCGCGCTTGCGGCCGCCTCCGGCCGGCTCACGCAATTCCTGCCCGGCGACCGGCGTGCGATCTTTCTCGCGGCGCTGGCGCTATCGGCCGCCACCACGGCCGCGATGGGACTGTTCGACAGCGTGGCCGCCTTCGTCGTGATCCGGGCCTTGAGCGGGATTGCGAGCGCCTACGTGCTGGTTTTCGCCTCCGCGCTGGTGCTGGACCGGATATCGGCGGCCGGCCGGCCGGGGCTGGTAGCGCTGCATTTCGCGGGCGTCGGGCTCGGCATCGCGCTTTCCGCACTCATGGTGGCGGCCCTTGCCCGGAGCGGCGCGGACTGGCGCATGCTCTGGTACGCCAGCGGCCTCGTTTCGGCGCTCGCTTTCCTCGCCTGCACCCGGCTCATCGAGAAGACGGAAGATCCCCCGCACGCACAGGCAAGGGCGAGCGGGCCGGCCGACAGGAGGCTCGTCGCGCTTTATGTGAGCTACGGCCTGTTCGGCTTCGGCTATGTCATCACCACCACGTTCATCTCCACCATGGCCCGCATGTCGCCGGCGCTAAGCCCCTACGAGACGGCGATCTGGGCGGCGGTGGGCATTGCGGGCATGCCCTCGGTCATGATCTGGGGCACGCTCGCGCGGCGCATCGGCAACGCTCCGACCTACGCCATCGCCTGCCTAGTCGAGGCGCTGGGGGTGACGCTGTCGGTGATTTCCGACACCGGGCTGATCGTGGTTCTGGCGGCGATGATGGTGGGCGGCACGTTCATCGCGATTACCGCGATCGGGCTGATGCAGGCGCGGCTTCTGTCGCGCGGCAACGCGCATTCCGCGCTGGCGCTGATGACGGCGTCCTTCGGGTTCGGGCAGATGGTGGGCCCGACGCTGGCGGGCCTTGCCTATGACGCGACGGGGAGCTTTCTCCTGCCCTCACTGGCGGCAGCCGCCGCACTGGTGATCGCGGCCGGGCTGGCACTGACGCCGGCCACGCGACGGCGGGAGACGGGAAATGCGGCGCCGGAGCGCGAATGAGCGCATATTTGACCATGCGCCCGCTCGCGTTCCGGCGCGATATCGCCCCCCCCCGCTCAGGCGTGGGCGAAGTCCCAGTAGAGCTCGCGCGCCTTTTTGGCGATCGGGCCCGGCTGCATCTCGCGATCCTCAATCCGGCCGACGGACACCACCTTGGAATAGTTGCCCGTGGAGAAAATCTCGTCGGCGTCCAGGAAGTCGTCCATGACGAGGCTGCGCTCATGGACATCGACGCCCGCGCCACGCAGAAGCTTGATGACGCGCTGGCGGGTGATGCCGTTCAGGAACGTGCCGTTCGGATAGGGCGTGTGGACCACGCCGTCCTTGGCCATGAAGATGTTGGCGCTGGTCAGTTCGGCGATATTGCCGAGCGTATCGCGCACGAGCGCATTGTCGAAACCGCGCGCCTTCGCCTCGCGGATCGCGCGGGCATTGTTGGGGTAGAGACAGCCGGCCTTGGCGTCCACCGGCGCGCTGTCGGGCGTCGGGCGGCGGAACGGCGAGAGCGTAACCGAGAAGGTCGCGTCCGGCTCCGACATCGGCGCGGCGAACAGGTTCAGGCAGAAGCGGGTGGAATCCGGATCGGGCGAAATCACGCCGACGCCGTTGCCCTCCGCCCAGTACATCGGCTTCACGTAGACCGCGGTGCCCGGCTCGAATTTCTTCACACCTTCCCAGGCGAGCTCGCAGATCTCGCCTGCAGACATGGTCGGGTTCATACCCATGGCCAGCGCGGATGCGTTGATGCGCTCCGCATGCAGATCAAGATCCGGCATGACGCCTTCGAAATAGCGGGCACCGTCAAACACGCTCGACGCCATCCACATGGCGTGCGTGTTGGGACCGGCGATAAGGGGGTTGCCGTCCGCCCAGGAACCATCGATCCAGTTCCACGTCTGTGACGGTTCAGACATAAATCCATCCTTGTTCTATATCAGGAGGCCCAGATCAAACGCCGTTGCAGGCCGGGGATCAAGGGCTTCATCCACTTTCTCCCGTTTCAGGAATTTTCGTTCCGTTCCGCGAGCTTGTTCTATATATGTTCCAATGAGTGCATTTGAAATGCGCAAATTTGGACCATCGGAGGAAAGAAAGGACATGGAGCAGCGGATCACGCTCGTGACCCTCGGGGTGGAGGACCTCACCCGGGCGCGCGCCTTCTTCGAGGAGGGGCTCGGCTGGCGCCGCGCCGCCATCGATAGCGACGCGATCGCCTTCTACCAGTGCGATTCGGTGGCGCTGGCGCTTTTCGGCCGCACCGCCCTGGCCGAGGATGCCGGAGTACCCGACAGTGGAGACGCGCAAGGCGATGCCTTCATTCCGGTAACGATCGCCTGGAACGGACGCAGCGAGGCCGAGGTGGATGCCGCCTTCGCGGAAGCCGTCGCCGCGGGTGCGGAGCCGCTGAAACGGCCGACGCAGGTCTTCTGGGGCGGCTATTCCTCCTATGTGCGCATTCCCGGCAGCGAGCACCTGCTGGAGATCGCCTACAATCCCGGCTTTGCGCTGGACGCGGCGGGCCGGGTCACGCTGCCGTAGGGCGAGCCGGGGCGGCATCTTCTTCCCCGGCAAAAGAGCTCGGGCAGGCGGACAAGAGGTGGCCTTGACGCATCGCCTGCGACACGGTCTTCTCAGGGGTCGCCCGCCAAGGAGTTTGTTCATGTCCCATTCGGCCTATGTCTTCGACGCCTACGGCACCCTGTTCGACGTGCATGCGGCGGTACGCAGGCATGCCGAGGCGCTGGGGGCGGACGCCACCCGGTTTTCCACCCTGTGGCGGGCCAAGCAGCTCGAATATTCGTGGGTGCGCTCGATGATGGGCCGCTATCAGGATTTCTGGACGCTGACCGAACAGGCGCTGGATTTCGCCTTTCAGGCGATCCCGACGGCCGATCCCTCGATGCGCGCGCAATTGCTCGACGCCTATCACCGGCTCGACTGCTACGGGGAAGTGCCGCAGGTGCTGAAAAAGCTGAAGGACAGCGGCGCTAGACTCGCCATCCTGTCGAACGGCTCGCCGACGATGCTGGCCGGCGCGGTGTCAGCAGCCGGGCTCGACGGCGTGCTCGACGAGGTCTTCTCCGTCGATCCCTTGCGCGTCTACAAGACCGACGAGCGCGTCTACGAGATGGTCACCAACCACTTCCGCATCTACCCGGAAGCGGTGTCGTTCCAGTCGTCGAACCGCTGGGACATCGCCGGCGCCACCGCCTTCGGCTTCCGTACGGTGTGGATCAACCGCACCGACATGCCCGACGAATACCACGACCTGCCGCCCAACGCGGTGCTGAAAGACCTCAACGGGCTCACCGCGCTGGGGTAATGCGACGGGACAAGGCGAAGCGCCAGCCACGCGGAAACGATGGGCAGCCTTAGCGCCGCGTGCATTCCCCGGCGGTCATCAGGGTCAGCGCTGCGCTCATCTGGGTCAGCCAATACTGACACTGGGCCTCGCTCTTGAAGCAGGCCTCGCGCGAAATGTTCTTGGTCTCGTGCGGCCCGAGGAAGATCCGGCCACCGGCAAGACCGCGCCAGTAGGTGCCGGGCGCGCTGTTGCTCGCGACCACGGAACAATCAAGGTCCGTGCCGGTGGGATCGAACACCCAGCCGGAGCGGTGGTCGTAATAGGTGGAGGCGCCGTAACAGCCCGCCAGCACCAGCGCGATGCCGGCCGCGGCGAGCACCGGCCAGCGCATCCGCCGTCCGCGCCGGCCCGGCTGCAGGGCCTTCATCGGCCGGGCTTTCATGGAAGGATCGCTCGTCTCGTGCGCGTGGTTCCGCATGGCCGCTCCCGTCTCGCTGCCTCGCCTGCTCCGCAAGGGCAGGACGTCTCCATGAATCAATAGCATCATTCGCCAAAGATGTATGGCAACGGGATGCGCAATTCACCCCCGAACGAGCAAAAGCGGTGGCAAACGACTTTTTAACCTGCACATTTTACCGTAGGGAGAGTTTCTTAGGGTATTTCGCCATGCCAGATGAAAAGAACCGGGGCTTGTCGGTCCTGATCCTTGCCGAAGGCAGCAGCTTTTCCGCATTGCTAGAGCAGATGCTTCTCAGCATCGGCGTGGCCGCAACGACGACCATAGACGACGGCGAGGCCGCTCAGCTCTGGCTGCGCGCAAACGCCGTCGACATGGTGCTCATCGACGGCGATCTGCCCAACGCCTCCGCTCCACGGTTCACCAGCCGCGTCCGGTGCGACGCCACCTTGCAGAACCGCTGCCTGCCTCTGGTTCTGATGAGCGCCCGCGGCAACACGGAAATGATGCGTCAGGCGATGAAGGCGGGGTTCGACAGCATCGTCCCCAAGCCGATCAGCCGGGACCAGCTCCTCAGCGAACTGAAGCGGCTGGTCGAACGTCCCCGCGTCTATATCCGCTCGCCATCGGGTTATTGCGGGCCGGACCGGCGGCGTCGCGTCATGAGCGGATACGACGGCGAGGACCGGCGCGACGGTGGCAGCTTCCAGCTCTTCACCGAAAACGGCCCGCTTTCGCGGGACACGCTGGAGGCCCTTCACAACCAGGCTTCGGAAAACGCGGACATGGACGTGCTGCTGGTGCGCGGGGTGGAGGTGATCCACGGCTACCGGCTGGATTCCCGCTCACTCGCCAATCGCGCCGTGAGCTGACCGCGCGCGCCGCGCTATGCCCTCCGTCAGCGCGTTCTCTTCCGCTTTGCCGGCATAGCCCCTGTCGCTTGCGCCGGATGATGTTTCCCGCCCATGCAAAACGGGGCGACTTTCGGCCGATGTCGTGTGTTCGGCCCTTTCGCTGCACCGCAGAAAGTGTCAGGGTTGACCCTGCGGCAAACGCCTGAGCGACGGCGATGCCGCGCGCCGGCGGGAGAGACGAGCATCATGACAGGCAGGATCATCACCATCGCCCAGCAGAAGGGCGGTTCCGGCAAGACCACGTTGACCGCGCATCTGGCGGTCGCGCTGGCCTCCAGACGCGGCGTCCGCGTTGCGCTCCTCGACGTGGACCCGCAGGGAAGCCTCGGCGAATGGCTGGAGGCACGCGAGGAGACGCTGGGCGAGGATGCGACCGGGCTCATGTTCCGCACCGCCAGCGGCTGGGGCGCCAGGCGTGAGGCCCGCTCGCTGGCGCGCGATTACGATTTCGTCATCATCGACACGCCGCCGAAATCCGACCGCGAGGCGCGCCCCGCCATAGAGGTGGCGGATCTCGTCGCCATTCCCGTCCAGCCGTCGCCGGTGGACGTTTGGGCGAGCGCGCAGACGCTGGACATGGCGGCTGCGGAAAACGTGCCGGCCACGCTGGTTCTGAACCGCGTGCCACCGCGCGCCGCGCTGACGGGCGAGATGGTGGAGGCCCTGTCGAAGCTCTCCCCCACGACCGCGCGCACGCGGCTCGGCAACCGGGTTGCCTTTGCGGCTTCCATGGGCGAGGGGCTGACGGTTCTGGAAAGCGCCCCGTCCAGCAAGGCCTCGCAAGAGGTGACGGCGCTGGCGGAGGAAGTGAAAAAGCTCCTGCGCAGGAAACAGGCCGCCTGAGCCTCTTGCGCGGCATCAGGCGGCCGGGAGCAAGGCGCAGATCCTTCGAGACGCCCGCTGACGCGGTCTCCTCAGAAGCTGGCCCGTAAATGGTACCGGGTTATGTGCCGCTATTTCTCCCCCTCATGCCCTACCATCGTCATCACCCGACGAAGTCCGGGTGATCCAGCGCGCGCCCGGAATGCTGCGTCTGGCAATGGATTGCCCGGACTTCGCCGGGCAATGTCGGCGGAGGGACTTGGGAGAGATGCCGAAGGCACACAACCCGATACCATTTTCGGGTTAGACACTGAGGAAGGCCGGCGGCCCGTCTCGGAGGATGGGCCGCAGGCGCTCGCAACATCTGCGAAATGCCGCCTCACACCACCTGGGACAGGCCCGGGATGGACTCGATGATGTCATCGACGATGTCCTCGCCGGCCTTTTCCTTGGCAAACGCGACGACTTCCTTCGTCACCGTCTGCACCTCGCCCATGGAAAGCCCGGCCTGCGTCAGCTCGTTGAGCGCGCCCATGGCGCCCATGCCCGTCATGCTGGCGAGCCCGCCGAGAAAGCCGCCCTTCTTGCCGTCCTCGCCGCCTTCCAGAAAGGCACGGGCACCGGGCATGGCATCGATCACCTGATCCACCTTTTCCGTCGGTCCGTCCTTGCGCAGGAACCTGAGGATGATGCCGACGGCTTCGCGGGCGGTGTCCTCGCCGATGCCGGCCTTGGCGCAGATGCGGTTGATCAGTTCTTCCATGAATTCCCTCCGAAAGCGCGTGAATATGATGACAGCAGGGACGTGTGCCCTTTTCCCGGTGCCCTATGACTTCTCGGTGCCATGTGACATGACCCTAGCACCATCCGCAACTGACATAAGGTCACCTTCGGTCGAACGAATGCCGGCAAGCCTCGCGAAACGAAGCGAAAGCGCGGGAATCCGGCAAACGGCGCACCATCGCGCTTCCGTTCCGCAACCCGCGCACGCATGATAGCCAGGTGATTCTGGAGAGGCGGAGATTGCCCGGCCGAAGGGGCGGTTTCCCGTCACAGTGGAGGCGTTTTGATGGTCGAGCGCGAGGGCATGATCTTTCTGGGCTCTGCGATCCCGCAGGAGGGGAATGGGCCAGAGGGCTCCGGCGTGCTGCCGCAGTTCATCGAGCTCAAGCGCGCCAACCGCCATGGCCTCATCGCAGGGGCGACGGGCACCGGCAAGACCGTGTCGCTGCAGATCCTCGCCGAGGGCTTTTCCGATGCCGGAGTTCCCGTCTTCTGCGCCGACATCAAGGGCGACCTTTCCGGCCTTGCGGCCGCGGGAGACCCCAAGCCGTTCCTCACCGAACGCGCGGACAGGATCGGCCTCGACGACTATTCCATGCGCGACTTTCCGACCGTGTTCTGGGACCTTTTCGGCGCCAACGGGCATTCCGTGCGCACCACCATCTCCGAAATGGGGCCGCTGCTGCTGTCGCGGCTGATGGACCTGAACCCGACGCAGGAGGGCGTGCTCAACATCGCTTTTGAGTTGGCCGACGATGAGGGGCTGCTGCTGCTCGACCTCAAGGATCTGCGCGCGGTCCTGTCGGAGATCGGCGAGCGGGCGAAGGAGCTGTCGCTCGTTTACGGCAATGTCTCCAAGGCCTCCGTCGGCGCCATCCAGCGCCAGCTTCTGGTGCTGGAGCGCGAGGGTGGCGATGCCTTCTTCGGCGAGCCCGCTCTCGACATCAGCGACCTTATGCGTACCACCGGCGACGGGCGCGGCGTCATCAACGTGCTGGCGGCGGAAAAGCTGATGAGCGCGCCCCGGCTCTATGCGACGTTCCTTCTGTGGCTCCTGTCGGAACTCTTCGAGGAGTTGCCCGAAGTGGGCGACCCGGATAAGCCGCGGCTCGTGTTCTTCTTCGACGAGGCGCACCTTCTGTTCGACGAGGCGCCCAAGGCACTTCTGGAGAAGGTGGAGCAGATCGTGCGGCTGATCCGCTCCAAGGGCGTCGGCGTCTATTTCGTGACGCAGAACCCGATGGACGTGCCGGAAAGCGTGCTCTCGCAGCTCGGCAACCGCATCCAGCATGCCTTGCGCGCCTATACCCCGCGCGAGCGCAAGGCGGTGACCACGGCGGCAGAAACCTTCCGTCCGAACCCGGCGCTCGACACGGCCGCCGTCATCACCGAACTCGGTATCGGCGAGGCGCTCGTCTCCACGCTCGGCGGCAAGGGCGTTCCTTCCATGGTGGAGCGCACGCTGATCCGCCCGCCCTGCTCCCGGCTCGGGCCGCTGACCCAGAGCGAGCTGCGCTCGGCCATCCAGGCAAGCCCGCTGTTCGGGCGCTACGACCGGCCGCGCGACCGCGAATCCGCCTACGAGATCCTGCAGAGCCGGGCGCTGGAACGCTCCGTGCACGAGGAACGCCAGCGCGAGCGCGAGGACGAACTGCGCGCCGAAGGCGGCAGGGTGAAACGCACGCGCACCGGCTTCACGGTGCCCGATTTCGGCCGCGACGACCGCCCGCAGACGACGGCCCGCACCCGCTCCACCCACCGTCGGTCGCAGCGTCAGGGCGTTGCGGAGACGGCGGTCAAGGCGGTGGTGCGCTCGATCGGCTCCTCGCTCGGCCGGGCACTGGTGCGCGGGCTGCTCGGATCGCTGAAGCGCGGGGGCTGAGCCAGCGCGCCTTCGCCCGCCGTTCCCGGCGCGGCAGCGGGTCGCCCCGCTCCCCCTGTACATCGCGGCGGCGGCGGGTGACATTGCGGGCACCAGAGCCCGCCGCGATCAAGCCAGCCACCAGCCCCGTGTCTTACCGTTTCCCGGACCTCTTTCGCCCGTCCCCATGGTTTTGCCGTGCGGACGTTCCCGTTGTGCCCGATCCCGTGTAAAAGCCCTCCGCATGACCTTTTGCAAATCGACCTCCCGCCTCGCCCTGTCCGCATTCCTCGCCATTGCGGCGCCGCTTCTGGGCGGCTGTTCGGCTTCCGGCGACCTGACCACCTTCAGCGGCATGATCGACGATCCCGAGCCCGATGCGACCACGCTGGTGAAGATCACCGCATTGAGCGTCGGCCCGCTTGATGCGACCACGTCCTATTCGACGAAGACGATCGAGGCCGCCCTGCCCGGCTTCACCACCCAGCCCATCCAGATGGCGGTGGAGGATCGCACCCTGTGGACGACCGGCGTCTTCCACGACGGCTTCCAGGTGCTGCAGGTGCTCAAGGGCGACAACGGCAAGATCGGAGAGATCCACGGCGTGTCGCCGGACGTGGAAGGGCCCAACGGCGAGCGGCTGGGCATGCGGTTTGACCGGGTGGGCACGTCGATGTCGCAGTGCCGGGTCGGACGCAACCTTTGGCGCGACATGGCTATCTGCCCGGCGCGCGGAGCGCCGAACGTGACGCTCGTCTATGCGGTCACGCAGTATGACGGCCCGTTCGACAAGCTGCCGCCGCGCAAGGAGCTGGAAAGCGCCACCATCCAGCGCATCGTCTGGACGCCACCGAAGTCCTGAAACGGCGGCTCGCGGGCGGCAAGCCGGCAGCAGCCTCCCCCCGACGTGGCCGGGGGGACAACGGCGCTCAATGCGTGCAAGAACGCGATCCGCTCCGCTCAGTAGGTCATCATCGGCGGCAGGGACTTGGCTTCCTCCACCCAGGCCGTGACCTGACTTTCGGAAGGCACCTGACGCACCAGCTTCTTGGCTTCATTGACCTCCGCCATCTTCGCGGCGAGGTTGTCGGGCCGGCGCATCTTGAGTTCCTTCACCGTATCGACGCCTGCGGCCTCCAGCAGCTCGGAATATTCCTCGCCCACGCCCTTGATCCGCATCAGGTCGGCCATGTTGGCCCATTTGAGAATGCGCGAGGCGTCGATGCCCGTTTCCTCCGCCAGCGCCTTGCGCCCCTTGGGATCCTTTGCGCGCTCCAGATAGGCTTCGGTTGTCGCGATGCCCGCCGCCTTCAGCTTTTCGGCATAGGCAGGGCCAATTCCTTCGATATCGGCGATCGGATAAGACATGTCGGTCATTCCCCCGGAAGCTATCGTGTCCCCTCGGCATCCGCCCGACAGGCCAGCATGCCGACAAATCAACAACTTAAGGCAAAGGCGGCGGGCAAGCAGCCTGAGCGCCACCGCGCACCGCCCATTACCTTAGGGTAAGTGACACCAATTCGTCAGCCTTCGCAAGCATCCGCGCCCAGGGCCCGCGCCCCGGGCAAAGCCGGGGGCGCGCAATCAGACAAGGCCTACCAGGCGTTGCGCCGCATCGCGCGGAAGTCCCAGGGGCTGACCTTGCCGTCCTTGTCGGTATCTGCCTTCTGGAAACGGGCCTTTGCGGCGGCGATGAAATCCGCCTTGGCGACCTTGCCGTCGCCATCGGCGTCCATCACCGCGAAACGATCGGCCTTGGCAGTCTGACGCGCGTTCTGGCGCGCCTGGTTCCAGCCCATCTGCGGGCCCATGCGCACCGCCATGAATTCTTCCTTGGTCAGGGCGCCGTCATCGTCGGCATCCATCGCCGCGAAAACGCTTTCGGCATTGGCCGCAGCCTCGTCGGCGCTGATCACGCCGTCGCCGTTCGCGTCGATGACCGCGAAACGGGCCATCATTCCCTGGCCATATCCTCCCCCGGCTCCATAGCCTTGGCCATATCCAGGGCCGTATCCTTGACCATAGCCGGGCCCATAACCGGGACCGGGTCCGTTCCAGCAAGGCTGCGCCTGCGCCGCGCCAACCAGCGCCAGCGCAAAAGCGCCCGAAAGGAGCATGATGCGGTTGCGCATTGTCATGAGACCGCCCTTTCCTGAAAAAACTCCCCTCTGTGACAAAGACTAGGCTGTTTTTCCGCAACGGCATTGAAATTCCGCAATGGGGACCCTCCCGCGCGGCGCAGATACGTGACGCCAACGCGGCTTTGCGCTAGGCAGGAAAGATGTTGAGCGAATCCGATACTGCGCGCGTGAAGGATCTGGCGGACGGTCTGCTGGCCGGCAACCGGGCCAAGCTCGCCCGCGCGATCACCCTGGTGGAATCGAAAAAGCCCGCGCACCGCCGGCAGGCAGAAGCGCTGATGCAGCTCGTCCTGCCGGCGACGGGCAAGGCCCATCGCATCGGCATCACCGGCGTACCCGGGGTCGGCAAGTCCACCACTATCGATACGCTCGGCTCCAACCTTACCGGGGCCGGACACAAGGTGGCGGTGCTGGCCGTAGATCCATCCTCGGCGGTGACCGGCGGCTCGATCCTGGGCGACAAGACGCGCATGGCGCGCCTTGCCGTGGACCGCAACGCCTTCATCCGCCCCTCGCCCTCCTCGGGAACGCTCGGCGGCGTCGCGGCGAAGACGCGCGAGACGATGCTGCTGTGCGAGGCGGCGGGCTTCGATGTCATTCTGGTGGAGACCGTCGGCATCGGCCAGTCGGAGACGACGGTCGCCCAGATGGTCGATTTCTTTCTCGTGCTGATGCTCCCCGGGGCCGGCGACGAGTTGCAGGGCATCAAGAAGGGCGTACTGGAAATCGCCGACATGATCGCCGTCAACAAGGCGGATGGCGAGGGCGCGGCCCGCGCCAAGGCCGCGGCCAGCGAATACAAGGCCGCGCTGCATATCCTTGCGCCGCGCTCCTCGGTCTGGGCGCCGCCGGTGGTGACCATTTCGGGCCTCGCCAACGAGGGGCTCGCCGACATGTGGGCGCAGATCGAACGCCATCGGACGCTGACGACGCAAAGCGGCGAATTCGCCGCCACCCGCGCCCGTCAACAGGTCTCGTGGCTTTGGGCGATGCTGGAGACCCGGTTGATGGACGCCATGAAGAGCAATCCGAAAGTCGCGCGACTGTTGCCGGATCTGGAAAGGGAGGTACGCGACGGCGAGCTTGCAGCCTCTGCCGCCGTCGGCCGCATCGCCGAAGCCATGGGGATCTGAACGATGACGGGAACGCTGCTGATCACGGGGTTCGGTTCGTTCCCGGGCATTGCCGCCAATCCCACCGAGGCGCTGATCGAACGCCTTGCCGCCAGCCCGCCGCCGCTGCCCGACGGATTTCAGGCCGCCTATGCCGTGCTGCCGGTCACCTGGACGATGCTGGAGGCGGAACTGCCGCGCCTTTATGCCGATCACGCGCCGGAGGCGATCGTCCATTTCGGCGTTGCCGGACGAAGGCGCATGATCTCCATCGAGACGCGGGCGCGCAACGTCGCGTCGATGAGCCGGGCCGATGCCTCCGGCTTCTGCCGTCCGCAAGCCGTGCTTGAACCGGAGGGTCCACGCCACCGGGCATCGACCGTGCCTGCGGGCACGCTGATCGAGGCGGTCAACAGGGCGGGACTTGAAGCCCGCACCTCGCGCGATGCCGGCGACTATCTGTGCAACGCCACGCTTTGGTCGAGCCTTGCCGCAGGCTATCCGGCGACGTTCGTGCATGTGCCGCAACTGGGCGAGCGTGCCGGCATGGGGATCGACGATCTGGAGCGCGCGGGCCGCGGCATCGTGGAGGCGGTGAGCGAGCGGCTGTCCCGCAGGCGAGCGATCACCTGATCCCATTCCACTGATACGCCGTCCCCGATCCTCGGGGCGAGACCGGCTACCCCGCCTTGCGCCAGGCGTCGTTGGCGGAGGCGAACTGGATGCGGTTGCGGCCGCCGGTCTTGGCGGCATAAAGCGCCTCGTCGCTGCGTTGCAGGATCTCGCCCCGCGAACGGCCGCATTCGGGATAGGTCGCGATGCCGGCGCTGATCGTTACGGAGAAATCCGCGCCCTCGTTGTTGACGAAGGGGATGCGCGCGACGGCCTCGCGCAGCCGTTCGGCCACGGTCATGCCCGTATCGCGCCCCTCGCCCGGCAGGCAGACCACGAATTCCTCCCCGCCCAACCGCGCGGAAAAATCGCCGGCCCGAAGGCAGTTGCGGATCGTGTCGGCCACGGACACCAGCACCTCGTCGCCGACTGTGTGGCCATGGGTGTCGTTGACCTTCTTGAAGTGATCCACATCGACCATGATCACCGTCATTTCGCGGTTCGCGTTCTCCGCCAGCTGGAGCTGGCGCTCGAAACGCGGATCGAAGCCGCGACGGTTGAGCATGCCTGTCAGCGGGTCGCGCTCTGTCAGCGAGGAGAGATGCGCGTGGGTCTGCTCGATGTTGGCGGCCATGTCGTTGAAGGCATCCGCCAGCGCGCCGATCTCGTCGCGCCGCGCCACCTCGGTGCGGGCGGAATAATCGCCGCGCCGGAAATCCGTTATGGAACCGACAATGCCGTTGACCGGATCGACCACGTAGCGCGCCAGCCGGATGTTCACGTACATGATGAACATGATGACCATCAGACCGATGGCGACCGTCAACCCATAGATGCGCTGTGAGGAAAGCCGGCTCTCGGTCAGGCGGTTGTTCACGTCGTCCGTCACCGTGGCGATCATGTCCTCGATGCGGGCGTTGAGAACGGAGATGCCGGTATCGAGGGCCTCGACCTCCTGGCTTGCCACACCGGTGGCGACGGTGACGTCGTCCATCGCGGAAAGGCGCAGCCCGACACGGTCCGCCATGCCTGTTCCGCCGGAAGCGACGACCGGCGATGCCGGGTGCGACCGTTGGTTGCGCGTTCCGACAAGCATGCGGGCCTGGTCGCGGACTTCGAGCCAGCGGGCGTAGACCGGATAGATGCGCTCCCGCACCGAGGGCCATTCGTCGACCGCGCGGCGCACGACGGAGAAGCTGTCGTCCACCGCCTCGAAGGAGGCTTCAAGCTGGCTGGCGTTGGCCGCAGCCACGCCCGATGCCCCATCCTCGGCATCCAGAAGACGGGACTGGACCACCAACGCGGAGCGAAGCACTGCCACCTGCAGATCGCGCATGGCGTTCGTGGCATGCACGTAATAGGGAACCTTCGCGACATTTCGGCTGAGCGGAAGGTAGCCCCAGAGGGAATTGGAGAGGAATACCACCAGGAGGGGAAGGACGACCGCAGCCCCCGCGATCTCGAAACTCCGCCTCAGTTTTCCCGAAGATGTTCGCGCCACCTGTTCAACCCGCTCTCTTCATTTCTTGGTGGCCAGCGATGCGACCACAGCGTGCAATAAGACCGGCGGGCTCTAAGGACGAATGAAGCGGATATGTAAAATTCGAAGCATTTGCGAAGCGCCATGAAAACTGCGGTCTCTGGCAACCTGCGGACCGCAGCGGCCTGCCATTTCTGCCAGTATAGATTGCTTTAACCCTGGCACGCGGATGGGTGGGAAAACAGCCGCCCGTTACCTCTTGCCATTGCCGCAAAGCGTGGTTACCTCCCCATTCATGACACAGACACCCACACCCCCGCGCGCCGACAAGCGCCCCTTCGCCACCGTCACCCACGGCATCACCAAAACCGACGACTACGCCTGGCTCCGCGCCGGGAACTGGCAGGAGGTGATGCGCGACCCGGGCGTGCTCGCCGCCGACATCCGCGCCTATCTGGAGGCGGAGAACGCCTACACGGACGCAGCGATGGCTGACACGCAAGCGCTGCAGGAGACACTTTTCGAGGAGTTGAAGGGCCGTATCAAGCAGGACGACTCCTCCGTGCCCGCGCCCGACGGCCCCTATGCCTACGCAACCCGCTACGAGGAAGGCGCGCAGCACCCGAAGGTCGTCCGGACCCCGCGCGAGGGCGGCGACGAAACGGTGCTTCTGGATGCCAACGAGTTGGCCGAGGGCAAGGCCTATTTCCGGCTGGCCGGCGTCGACCACTCGACCGACCACAAGCTTATAGCCTGGTCGAGCGACGAGGCGGGTTCGGAATTCTTCACCCTGCGGCTTCGCGATGCGGCGACAGGCAAGGATCTTTCCGACGAAATCCCGGAAACGAGCGGCGGCACGGTGTGGGCCAACGACGGAGCGACCCTGTTCTACGTCTGGCTCGACGGCAACCACCGGCCGTGCAAGGTCTTCCGCCATACGGTCGGCACGCCGCGCGAGGCGGACGTGTGCGTCTACGAGGAAAAGGATCCGGGCTTCTTCGTCGGCGTCGGCAAGACGCAGTCGGGCAAGTACATCGCCATCGACATCCACGACCACGAGACGTCGGAGTGCTGGCTGATCGATGCCGACGAACCGACGGGCGCACCGAAGCTCATCGCCCCGCGCAAGACGGGCGAGGAATACGACATCGAGCATCGCGGCGACACGTTCTATATCCTCGCCAACGCCGACGGCGCGGAGGACTTCAAGATCGTGACGGCACCGGCGGATGCGCCGGGGCGGGAGAACTGGAGTGATCTCGTTGCCCACAAGCCGGGCCGGCTGATCCTGTCGCTGACGGTCTACGAGAACCACATGGTGCGGCTTGAGCGGGAAAACTCGCTGCCGCGTATCGTCATCCGCCGGCTCGCCGACGGCATCGAGCACGAGATAGCCTTCGACGAGGAGGCCTACTCGCTGGGGGCCGGCGGCGGCTACGAATTCGACACGGCCTCCCTGCGCTTCTCCTATTCGTCGATGACCACGCCGACGCGCGTCTACGATTACGACATGGACACGCGCGAGCGCGTGCTTCGCAAGGAGCAGGAGGTGCCGTCCGGCCACAACCCGGACGATTATGTCACCCGCCGGGTGATGGCAAAGGCCGAGGACGGCGCTGAGGTGCCGGTCACGCTGCTCTATGGCAAGGATACGCCGCTCGACGGCACCGCGCCGTGCCTGCTCTACGGCTACGGTTCCTACGGCATCTCGATCCCGGCGAGCTTTTCCACCAATGCGCTGTCGCTCGTCGATCGCGGCTTCGTCTATGCCATCGCGCATATCCGTGGCGGCAAGGACAAGGGGTTTGCCTGGTACGCCGACGGCCGGCGCCAGCACAAGATGAACACCTTTACCGACTTCATCGCCGCCGGCGAGCATCTGGCGAAGGAGAAGTTCACCTCGCGCGGGCGGATCATCGCGCAGGGTGGGTCTGCCGGCGGCATGCTGATGGGTGTCGTCGCCAACCGCGCGCCGGATCTCTTCGCCGGCATCATCGCGGAGGTCCCCTTCGTCGACGTGCTCTCAACCATGCTCGACGACACCTTGCCGCTGACCCCGCCGGAATGGCCGGAATGGGGCAACCCGGTCGAGAGCGAGGACGCCTATCGCTATATCGCCGCCTATTCGCCGGTCGACAATGTCACGAGCCAGGCCTACCCGGCGATCCTCGCCGTGGGCGGGCTCACCGATCCGCGCGTGACCTACTGGGAACCGGCCAAGTGGGTGGCGAAGCTTCGCGAGAAGAAGACCGACGACAACCTTCTGCTGCTGAAGACCAACATGGACGCCGGCCACGGCGGCGCATCTGGCCGCTTCGACCGGCTGAAGGAAGTGGCGTTCAACTGGGCCTTCGCCCTGAAGGTCGCCGGCAGGGCATAGGGTCGTCTTCGGAGCCAGAGATACCCGTGCGCCTGCCACTCGTTCCCCTCTCCCCCTTGCGGGGGAGATGTCGGCCTTGGCCGACAGAGGGGGGTGAAGCGGCAGGTTCGGAGCAAGCAGCGTTACCCCCCTCTGTCACGCATGCGCGTGACATCTCCCCCACAAGGGGGAGAGGGGAGCGAGCGGCGCGGGCACAGCACCCTGCAGGTTCCGTCAATCGGCACGCATCGCTATCGCCGCGTTCGGATCAACCTCCGCCCCCTCACTTCAAAGCGAGGCCATGTAGGTCGGCAGGTGGGAGAGGTCCGGCACGACGATGATCTTGTTGACCTTGCCGGCCTTGAAGGCGGCGAGGAACCTATCGTAGTGCTTGAACACCAGGCAGCCGTTGGAACCGTTGGTGCCGCGCAGCATGTAGGTGTGGGCGAGGATGCCGTCGCGGCCGTTCATCGCGTCGCGGTCCGTCGGCAGCATGCGGATCGCCTCCACGCCGTGGAAGCGCGCCTCGCGCATGCGCAGATTGTAGATGTTGGGCGGCGTCGGGCCGACCATGCGGCGATCAACGTAATTCGGGTTGTCCTTCATGTGGCCGAGGCCGGAATGGGCCTCCAGCTTCTGCCCGTCGGGCATGTAGACGACGGCGGCCTTGATGTCATAGACGGCGACGCCGCTGCCGCGACCGGGCATGGCCATGTCGTTGGACCGAAACACCTTCTTCAGACCCGAAAAGACGCCGCCCTCATCGTCCTCGGGATCCTCCGCGCGCGCATAGGCGAGAACGGCGGGCTTGCCGGTGCTCTGGCGCGCGGCGACCCGCACATCGGGACGGCGCTGGGGAACAGGTGCAATCTCCGGCAGAAGCGCGGCGACGGTGGGGGTCTCCTCCACCTCGACCTCCTCGCGCACCGCGACACGGCCGCCGTTGCCTTGAGTCTCCGTCTCGACCTCGGCCTCGATCTCGATCGAGGGCTTGGGCTCCGGCTCCACAGCAAGCGGCACCTCCAGCACGTCGCCGCCATCGTCCGCCTCCACCTCGAGCGAGGCAAGCCGGACCGGCGCCTCCCCGGGGGTGGCATCGGGGGCTGCGTCTGGCATCATGCCGCGTGCCGCCAGCAGCCGACGGGTCAGCACCCGCTTGGCAAGCTCGGCGGCCAGCGCGATCTCGGCCGCCTTCTGGATCGAGACGGTCCGGTTGGCCTGCGCGGTTTCCTCGTTGAGGCGGGCGGCGAGCGTATCGAACCCGGCTGCGGCGTCCTCGGCGACTTCCAGGCGGGCGGCCTTAGCGCGCGCGGCGCGGTCGCGTCCGGCGAGGACGGCAGAGGAAATGCGCGCGGAACGATAGCCCGGCGTCGGCGTTATCATGGAGGAAAAGGACCGTGCGTCCGCGCTCAGGCGGTGCTCGGAAGAAACGGACACGAATGTCATCGCCGCGCCCGACAGCGCGAGAGCGAAGGCGAGCCCCGCGAACGCGACGCACGGAATGACAAGTCCGACGCGCGAGCCTCGTGTTCGCGCACTTTCTCCGCCTTTGGTCGGGCAGGAAGAGCCGGACGGCTTCTTACTCAAAAACATGCGGATCCAGACTGGCATATCTGGCGGCCGTACGACGCCGCTTACTCGATACTGAACACCGGCAGCGGTCACTGCGCTGAACCGGGTGCTTCGGCTGACTACGGCTACGACTGTCAGATATCTTGGTAACCAAGACGTTTACACGCCCAGAGCATTTTCAAACCAAAAGCCGGAAAAAGTGGCGGTTTTCTGGCCTTTTTCTGACAGGAGCGGGATTCGGGTCAATTGGTTTACGGGTGCGCTGATACGTAGCGGCTCACCTTGCCGCTGCGCGTTACGGTAACGCGTTGAGCAGGCCGCATGAATCCCGTTCGGCCAGAGCAATTCACGGCTGCACGGGCGCAAGCCGCCCGTCCTTAGAGACGGACGCTTCGCGTCCGCCTCAGAGCCTGGTCCGAAAACGGTAACCGGTTCTTCGCCTCGAATTCTCCGCGCCTTCATACCCCTCCATCGTCATCACCCGGCGAAGTCCGGGTGATCCAGCGCGCGCACCGAATGCTGCGGCTGGCGGTGGATTGCCCGGACTTCGCCGGGCAATGACGGCGGTGGGGCATGAGGGGGAATAACCGAAAGCGCATAGCCCGATACCATTTCCGGGCCGGGCTCTGAAGAGGCCCTAAGGGTCGTCTTGAAGGATGGGCCGCAGCACGAAACCCCGCGATCAGCTCCCCTGAAACGATCTACCGCGTCGGCTTCGCTTTCGGGGTCTGGCCGCGCTCCACCAGTTCGAAGCGCAGCAGCAGCGTGCGCTGCAGGATCGAGCGGTTGTCGTCGGAAATCACCGTCAGGAGCACACGACCAGCCTCGTCAACATCGACCGAAAGGCCTTCCATATTGTCGATCTGATAGGAGAGATCGGCCTCCACCAGGACCGTGCCGGCAAGACCATCCGCCCCAGCAAGGGCAGCGGCGGGAAACCGGCGGATGCGCATGCCGACGCCCTGGGCGAGGTTGAAGCGTCGTTCCAGCAGCAGCAGATCGCCGCCGGGCAGGAATGCGGCATCGGTGGCAGCATAGTTGTCGCTTGCCAGCAGCGAGAAGGACACGCGCTTGCCGTCGGTGCGGAAGAGCCATCCCGACAGACGATCGCTGCGCAGCTTGTCGAGTTCGCCGATCGCCACCGTCGCACCCGCCAACGGTCCGGAGGCGGCATAGGCCAGCGCTTCCAGCCCCCGGTTGGAGCCCAGATGACGGCGGATATCGCGCGGCAGAGGGAACTCGTCGGTATCCGGCCGGGCCGTCTCGTCGCGATAGGCGTAGATGCGCGGATCGCCCTCGAAGGACACGAGATAGTCGTCGCCGCCGTCAGCGCGCGGGCGCAGTGCCAACCCCTCGCTGTCCGCCTCCGACTTGCGGATCATCGGATTGCCCGCCCGGTCCAGCATCGGCGCTACCCAGGCCTTGCCGATGCCGACAGGCGCTCCGTTCGCGTCAATATCGAGATCGAAGGAAAACCACAAACCGTTGTCGGAGATGGCGAGCATGCGACGGCCGCCGTCCAGACCTTCGAGCCCGGAGAGCCCGCCCAGATGCGGGTTGGGCGAGGACAGGACACCGCCGCCCAGCCATTTCAAAGCCCCGAACCGCGTGCGCTCATGATCGCGCAGCTTGAAGGAGGGAAGCGGCTCGAAGCGGATCTGCAGGTCATGCCGGCCGGGCGCGAGCGTGCGCCGGTCCTTGGCGAGGGCGGGTGCGCCGACGGCGAGCACCAGGGAGAGCGCAAGAGCCATCGCCCGCCCCGCCAGACCACGGCCGGACAACGCCCGTGGCCCGCACGGCTCGCCTGTCACGCGCGCCGACGGCCGCGACCGCCCTGGCTCGCGCCCCGGCTTGCACCATGCGTCGGCATTTCCTCAAACAGCGAGGCGAGCTGCTCGGTCATGGCGCCTGCCAGTTCCTCCGCATCGACGATGGTGACCGCGCGGCGATAGTAGCGGGTCACGTCGTGGCCGATGCCGATGGCGATGAGTTCGACCGGAGACCGCGTCTCGATCGCCTCGATGACATGGCGCAGGTGCCGCTCCAGATAGTTGCCCGGATTGACCGACAGCGTGGAATCGTCGACCGGCGCGCCGTCGGAGATGACCATCAGGATGCGGCGCTGCTCGGGCCGGCCGAGAAGCCGGGTGTGCGCCCATTCCAGCGCCTCGCCGTCGATGTTCTCCTTCAAGAGCCCCTCGCGCATCATCAACCCGAGATTGCGCCGGGCCCGCCGCCACGGCGCATCGGCCGCCTTGTAGATGATGTGGCGCAGGTCGTTGAGACGGCCGGGCGTCACGGGCTTGTTGGCGCCAAGCCAGGCCTCGCGCGACTGGCCGCCCTTCCACGCGCGCGTGGTGAAGCCCAGGATCTCCACCTTCACGCCGCAACGCTCCAGCGTGCGGGCGAGAATGTCGGCACACGCCGCCGCCACCGTGATCGGACGTCCGCGCATGGAGCCGGAATTGTCCAGCAGCAGCGTGACGATGGTGTCGCGGAAGTTGGTGTCCTTCTCCTGCTTGAAGGCGAGCGGCTGCATCGGATCGATGACGAGCCGCGGCAGGCGGGCGGTATCGAGAATACCCTCTTCCAGATCGAAGTCCCAGGAGCGGTTCTGCTGCGCCATCAGGCGGCGCTGCAAGCGGTTGGCGAGCCTGGAGACAGCGCCCTGCAGGTTGACGAGCTGCTTGTCGAGGAAGGCGCGAAGCCGGTCGAGTTCCGCAGCCTCGCAAAGATCCTCCGCCAGAACGACCTCGTCGAAGCGCGTCGTGAAAACCTTGTAGTCGGAAGGCGGCTGGTTGGTGAAGGGCAACTCCGGGCGTTGCGCCTCGCCGGCATCCTCGGCCTCCGCATCGCCTTCCTGATCCTGGAAATCATCGGCATAGGTGTCGCCGGCTTCCGATTCGCCCATCTCCTCCTCGGAGCCGGGCATCTCGCTTTCCTGGGCCTCGGCGGTGTCCTCGCCCTCCATTTCCTCGCTTTCGCCCGACGAGTTTTCCGAACTCTGGTCCTCGCCGCCCTCGGGCTGCTGGTCCTCGTCCTGATCCTCACTCTCCTCGCCGATGTCCTCCGCAAGGTCGAGGGCGGCGAGCAGCGAGCGCACGCCGGTGGCGAAGTCCTTCTGGTTGTCGATGCGCGAAAGCAGGCCGTCGAGTGCACCGGCGCCACGTTCCTCGATCCAGCTCCGCCACATGTCGACGACGGGCAATGCGGACGCCGGCGGAGCCTTGCCGGTGAGCTTTTCGCGCACGATCAGCGCCAGCGCGTCTTCCAGCGGCGCCTCGGAGCGCTCGGTCACGTCGGCATAGCCGGCGCGCACGTAACGCTCGTCCAGCATGGCGGACAAGTTGTCCGCGACCCCCGACATCCGCCGCGCGCCGATGGATTCGCAGCGCGCCTGCTCCACCGCCTCGTAGACGGCACGCGCCTCCTGGCCCTCGGGCGCGTACTGGCGATGCACCTTGGCATCGTGACAGGCAAGCCGCAGCGCCATCGCGTCGCCCTGACCGCGCGAGACCGCGATGTCGCGCGCCGACGGCTTGCGCGGAAGCTCCGGCAGCCGCGCCTTCTGGCCGGCGAGCGAGGAGCGATCGGAGGAGAAGATCACCTCCAGCTCCGGCTCGCCGGATATGGCGCGCATGGTCGCGCCCACGGCCCGCTTGAACGGCTCGTTCGGGTTTTCGCCCTTGCCCCGTCCTGTATTCGACGCCATTGGCTGAGATCTCCGACCGGCGTTACGACAGAACCACGTTGGCCGAGGAATCCGGCAGATCCTGGCCGAAGCAGCGCTGATAGAACTCCGCCACGACGGAACGCTCCATCTCGTCGCACTTGTTGAGGAAGGTCACGACGAAGGCGTAGCCGAGATCGCCGAAGATGTCCGCGTTCTCCGCCCAGGTGATGACGGTCCGCGGGCTCATGACCGTGGACAGATCGCCGTTGACGAAGGCGGAGCGGGTCATGTCGGCCATGCGCACCATCTTGGAGACGATCTGGCGACCTTCCTCGTTCTGGTAGTGCTTGGCCTTGGCCAGAACGATGTTCACCTCGTTGTCGTGCGGCAGGTAGTTCAGCGTGGCGACGATCGACCAGCGGTCCATCTGGGCCTGATTGATCTGCTGGGTGCCGTGATAGAGGCCCGAGGTATCGCCCAGGCCCACCGTGTTGGCGGTGGCGAACAGGCGGAAGGCGGGGTGCGGACGGATGACGCGCGACTGGTCGAGCAGCGTGAGGCGGCCGGAGGATTCCAGCACGCGCTGGATGACGAACATCACGTCGGGGCGGCCGGCATCGTATTCGTCGAAGACGAGCGCGACATTGTTCTGATAGGCCCAGGGCAGGATGCCGTCGCGGAACTCGGTGACCTGCTTGCCGTCGCGCACGACGATGGCGTCCTTGCCGATCAGGTCAATGCGCGAGATGTGGCTGTCGAGGTTGACGCGCACGCAGGGCCAGTTCAGCCGGGCGGCGACCTGCTCGATGTGGGTGGACTTGCCGGTGCCGTGATAGCCAGTGACCATGACGCGGCGGTTGCGGGCGAATCCGGCGAGGATCGCGAGCGTCGTGGCGCGATCGAACAGGTAGTCCGGATCGATTTCCGGAACGTGCTCGCTGGTCTTGGAATAGGCCGGCACTTCCAGATCGCTCTCTATCCCGAAGACTTGGGCAACCGAAATCTTCATGTCGGGCATTTCGGCGCTTGTCGTTGTCTGGTCCGTCATCGGTCCTCCACATGCCCGTCTGTCGCGGGCTGGGGTCAAGGTCAATTGTTAGGGGCTCTCATCCGGCGCAGGCGGGGAAAGCGCGCTTGTCGGGCTCGAGCGCCATTCAACCGCCGGACTCTCCGTCAGGTCCCCTTGTCGTCAGGTTCCCGGCCTTCGGATCCGGCGCGCTCGCGCCCGGTCTTGAGGGCGGCGTTCGGCGCAGGTTAGGCCATGATCCGGAAAAGTTCCAGAGCCGGTGTGCACTGCGGGAGCGCCTTTTGTGACAGCTGTGCGAAGCGCCCGCCCGCGTCCCGCGCTCTCCGCAGGTCCGCCCTCACACCAGCCCCGCCCTCACACCAAACCGGACTGGCGCAGGATGTTGTAGGCCTGGATGATCTGGCGCAGGCGCTCCTCGGTGGAGCGGTCGCCGCCATTGGCATCAGGGTGGAGCTGCTTCACCAGTTCCTTGTAGCGCGTCTTGATGGCGGCGCTGTCGGCATACTCGTCGAGATTGAGGGTCTCCAGCGAGCGCTTCTCGAGGATCTTGACCTTGCGCCGTCGCGGCTGTTCGCGCCGCGGCGCCTCGCTACCGTCGAAGAACTCGAACGGATCGTGCGCATCGGCGTTCCAGGTGCGCCGGAAAGGCTTGTGCTCGTCGGGGCCCTTGTTGGTGCCCATCTTCCAGGTCGGGCGATGGCCGGTCAGCGCATCCTTCTGATAGGCGCGCACCTGGGTGTCGTCCATGCCCTCGAAATAGTTGTAGCTCTTGTTGTAGAGGCGGACATGGTCGATGCAGAAATGAAGGTACTGGCCTTCCGCGCCACGCCCGCGCGGCGCCTTGTGCGTGCCGGGATGGGTGCACCCCTCCCACTGGCAGCCGGGCACCTTCTCCGCTTCCAGCCGCTCCTTGTCCGGCTTGATCCTTATGCTGTCGAAGAGCTTCGAATCGAGTTTCATCACGTCGTACACTGATCCAGTGACAAGGGTGTCCGCGCCACGGCCGGCCTCCATGGCACGAGCGCGGCCCGCTACTATATCGAAACGGCCGGCACGAATCCTCCGAGGATAATCGGACGTTTCACGTCAGGCTACCCAGACAGGGTTACCAACAAGGGCACCAACGATGACGACCAAGACCAGAATCGAGGAAAAACTCACCCGCGCCTTCGCTCCCACGGTGCTCGGCGTGATCGACGAGTCGGACCGGCATGCCGGCCATTCCGGCTGGAAGGAGGGGGGAGAAACGCATTTCAGGGTCGAGGTGGTATCGAAGGCCTTCGAAGGCAAGTCCCGGGTGGAAGCGCACCGCATGGTCAACGAGGCGCTGGCCGAGGAACTCAAAAATGGGGTCCATGCGCTGGCGATCAAGGCCAGTGCGGGCTGAACTCGGATTTTTCCGCAAAGCCGGTGCACAAGAGGGTGGAACCGGGACACTTCGCGGCCCGGCTACTCGCCCGCCTTCAGCACGTTCGCCAGCGGCAGCAGGCGCAGCCGGGTGATCCGGTTCTTCTCCTTCTTCAGCACCGTGAAGCGGAAGCCGTGGAAGGTGAAGGCCTGGCGTTCCTCCGGGATCATCCGCGCCTCGTGGATGACGAGGCCCGCAATGGTCGTCGCCTCCTCGTCCGGCAGTTCCCAGTCCATCGCGCGGTTCAGGTCGCGGATCGGCACGGAGCCGTCCACCACCACCGAGCCGTCGGGCTGCGGGCGCACGCCCTGCACGACCACGTCATGCTCGTCGGAAATGTCGCCGACGATCTCCTCAAGGATGTCCTCAAGCGTCATCAGGCCCATCACCTCGCCGTACTCGTCGACGACGATGGCGAAATGGAACTTGCGCTTCAGGAAGGCATTGAGCTGGTCCTGGAGCGAGGTGGTGTCGGGCACGAACCAGGGCGGGGTGGCGATCTGCTCCATGTCGAGGCGCGACATGTCCCCGCCCACTTCCTTCACCGCACGCAGCACGTCCTTGGCATGGACGATGCCGATGATGTTGTCGGGGCTCTCGCGCCACAGCGGCAGGCGGGTGTAGGGGCTCGCCAGCACCTGATCGACAAGATCGCCCGGCGCGTCATCGGCGTTCAGCGTCTGCATGTTGGTGCGGTGGATCATGACGTCGGAGACTTCCAGCTCCGCCAGATCCAGAAGGCCGCCAAGCCTGTCACGGTCGGCCTTGATGAGGCCGCCCTCCAGATGCTGCAGGTCCACCGCGCCGCGCAGTTCCTCGCGCGCGGAAAGCACGTCCGCGCCCTCCTCCACCGACACGCCAAACAGGCTGAGGAGCTTGCGCACCAGGATCTCGATCGCGGCAATCGGCGGGCTGAACACGGCAACGCAGACGCGCACGATCGGCGAGACGGCGAGCGCGAAGCGGTCCGGATCGCCGATCGCCCATGTCTTGGGCAGCACCTCGGAAAAGATCAGCACCATCAGCGTCATCACCAGCGTCGCATAGGCGACGCCGGCATCGCCAACGAGCGACAGGAACAGCGAAGTCGCGAGCGAGGAGGCCAGAATGTTGACGAGGTTGTTGCCCAGAAGCAGCGCGCCGATAAGCCGCTCGCGCGAGGAAATCAGCTTCGCGACGATGGTCGCGCGCTTGTCGCCGGACTTCTCCATCTGGTGGATGCGGGCGCGGGAGGCCGCGGTGAGCGCGGTCTCCGAGCCCGAGAAGAACCCGGACAGCACCAGAAGCACCAGAATAGCGACCAGTGTCAGCCAGAACTCGCTGCCGAGCCCGGATATCGCTGCAACCACTCCGTCAATCTTGTCCAACATCACGTCCTGTCGCCGCTGCGCTCAAGAAAGCCTTCGACCGCGGCCGGGTCCACGCCCTTCTCCACGAAGGACCGGCCGATGCCGCGGGTGAGGATGAAAGTGAGCGCGCCGCGCGAAACCTTCTTGTCTTGCGCAATGGAGCGCATCAGTTCGGGCACGCCGGGCAATTGCCCGGGAATGTCCGACATATGGGTGGGCAGGCCGACCTTCGCCAGATGCCGCTCCACGCGCGCCGCGTCTTCCGCCGGACAAAGCCCCAGTTCGACGGAAAAGCGGTGCGCCAGCACCATGCCGATGGAGACCCCCTCCCCGTGGACCAGCAGCGCGCCGTCATAGCCGACGCCGCGCTCCAGCGCATGGCCGAAGGTATGGCCCAGATTGAGCAGCGCGCGCACGCCGCCCTCGCGCTCGTCGGCCGCCACCACGCGGGCCTTGGCCTCGCAGGAATGAGCGATTGCCTCGATGCGTGCCGGCCCGCCTTCGAAGATGCCCGCCCAGTGCGCCTCCAGCCAGGCGAAGAAGTCGGGATCGTCGATCAGCCCGTACTTGGCGACCTCCGCATAACCGGCGCGGAAGTCGCGGGGCGAGAGCGTGTCCAGCACCGAGGTGTCGGCGAGCACCAGCGCCGGCTGGTTGAAGATGCCGATCAGGTTCTTGCCGTGCGGGGTATTGATGCCGGTCTTGCCGCCGACGGACGAATCCACCTGCGCGAGAAGCGTGGTGGGCACCTGCACGAAAGGCATGCCGCGTCGCACGACGCCGGCGACGAAGCCGGCGAGATCGCCGATCACGCCGCCGCCGAGCGCGGCCACCACGTCGCCGCGTTCCAGGCGCGCGCCGAGCAGCCTGTCGCAAAGATCCTCAAACACGGGAAAGGACTTGGAGCCCTCGCCGGGCTTGACCACGAAGGTCTCGTGGGAAAGGCCGGCCGCCTCCAGCGACGCAAGGAAAGCCGGCAGGTGATGCGCGGCGACGGTCTCGTCGGTGACGATGGCGACGCGGGCGCCGGGAAACAGCGCCGCGATGCGCGCGCCGGCCTTCGCGATCAGGCCATCGCCGATCACGATGTCGTAGCCGCGTTCCCCCAGATCGACGCGCACGGTGCGCCGCACCTCCGCCTGCGCAAGACATTCTGTCATGACGCCACCTTCTCCGTATTGCCGGCTCCGTATCCGTCGGCTCTGGGTCTATCGGTCATCGCTCATCGATCTGGCGCATGTGACCGTCGACGGCGGCCACGACCTCGCTGACGACCTGTTCATGCGGGACGTTGCGCGAATCAACGCAGACATCCGCCTTGGCGTAGACGGGATCGCGCTGCGCGATCAGACGCTTGAGGACGCCTGCGGGGTCCGGCGTCTGCAGCAACGGCCGGTTGGTGCGCCGGCTGACGCGTTCGAACAGGGTCTCGAAATCCGCCTTCAGCCAGACCGATATTCCGCTTTGCGCGATCAGCTCGCGGGTCGCGGGGTTCATGAAGGCGCCGCCGCCGGTGGCCAGAACCTGCGGCCCCTGCCCCAGCAGACGCGCGATCACGCGATGCTCGCCGGCGCGGAAATAGGTCTCGCCGTGGCGGGCGAAGATCTCCTGGATCGTGAGATTGGCGGCCAGTTCGATCTCGGTGTCGGCGTCGACGAAAGGCAGCTTCAACCGGGCGGCCAGCAGCCGGCCGACGCTGGACTTGCCGCAGCCCATCATGCCGACGAGCACGATCGTGCGCGCACCCAGCCGCTCGCGCACGTCATCCGTATCCGGCCCGCTGGCCGGATCGGACTTCACGTTCTTCCTGCCGTGGGACCCCCGGTCCCCCGTCGCCGGATCGGCCACGCTCACGCGGCAGCCCTCCTTGTCACTCGACGCATTCGAACTTGCCCCCTGGCCTGGCTTCAAGCGGGCCTGGCTTCAAGCGGGCCGGCTTCAAGCGGCGCTGCGGGGCGTACGCCCTAGCTTTGAGCCTACGCCATGGCGCTCTGTCAAGCTTGGCCATCAGCCCCGCCCGGTGCCTCTTGTGAAAGAATCCACATTCGCAAGCGAAGGCCGACCTTGCCAGGCGCGCGGGCTTGCTCAAAAAATGCAAAAGGGCTAGGGCGTGCCCCATGCCGACGAAGCCTGCCGTGCCCGGCATGAGCGGAGAACGATCCATGCCGACGCTGACGCGCTATCTCTTCATTGTCCTTGTCCTGGGCGGGCTCGGCTACGCGGCGGTCTGGTCGCTCGGCACCCTTGTGACGCCGACCCCGCACGATATCACTGTCCAGCTGCCGCCCGACAGGATAGACCGGGCGGGACGTTGAGAACGGCATCAGGTCAGGGAAGACACAGTTGAGTTCGGCCCATCTGATCGAGACTTTTCTGGAGATGCTGGCGGTGGAGCGGGGCGTCGCGCTCAACACGCTGGAGGCCTATCGCCGCGACCTCGATGATTTCGCGGGCTTTCTGGCGACGACGGGCAAGGATGCCGCCGAGGCGTCGAGCGAAGACATATCCGCCTATCTCTCCGACCTCACCGCCCGCGGCTTTGCCGCCTCCACACAGGCGCGCCGGCTTTCCGCGCTGCGCCAGTTCTGCAAATTCCTGTATTCGGAAAACCTGCGCGGGGACGATCCGACCGGGCCGATCGCGGCGCCCAAGGCGCGCAAGAGCCTGCCGGGAACCCTCAGCGAGGCGGAGGTCGACCGGCTGATCGAGGCGGCGCGCTTCAACGCCTCGCTCGGCGGCGAGAGCGTCGCCCGCCAGCTTCGCGCCCACCGGCTCTACACGATGCTGGAGCTGCTCTATGCCACGGGCTTGCGCGTCTCCGAACTGGTCAGCCTGCCGATCGGAGCGACGCGGCCGGGTGCGGAAATGATCATCGTGCGCGGCAAGGGCGGGCGCGAACGGATGGTGCCTCTGTCGGACCGCGCAAGCGCCGCCATGCGCGACTACACCGCTCTCAGAAACGCCGCCGGTGCCTTTGCGGGCAGTCCCTGGCTGTTTCCCTCCTTCGGCGAAACCGGCCATTTCACCCGCCAGGCCTTCGCGCGCGATCTGAAGGCGCTGGCGGCCGGCGTCGGCATCAAGGCGTCGAAAATCTCGCCCCACGTCCTGCGTCACGCGTTCGCGAGCCACCTTCTCCAGAACGGCGCGGATCTCAGGATCGTTCAGCAGTTGCTGGGCCATGCGGACATCTCCACCACGCAGATCTATACCCACGTGCTGGACGAACGCCTGCGCAAGCTGGTTGACGAGCATCACCCGCTGGCAAAGCGCAAGAAGGGGTGACGCGGCTGCCGTGTGCCGCCCCGCCGCGCCCGAAGCAACCTACCGCCCGATAACGCGCGTCCTGTCGTTTTTCTCAAGAGTATCGAAAGAGTTTGCCGATATTCCTGGCTTGACCACTGCGAACGGGACAGCAACACCTCCATGCCCTCTTCCACCGCAATCGTCTTCGGCGGCGCCGGTTTCATCGGCTCGCATCTGCTTGCGCACCTCGTGGCCGGGGGAAAGCATGCCCGCGTGATTTCGGCCGACATCCGTGCCCCGAAACGCACCGTCGCCGGCGTCGAGTACCTGACCTGCGACGTGCGCGAGACGATCGACGCCGCGGCGCTGGGCCCGGCCTCCGTCGTCTACAATCTGGCCGCGGTCCACACCACGCCGGGCTACGAGGACTGGGAGTACCACTGGACCAACGTTCTGGGCGCGACGCATGTGTGCGACTACGCCCGCGCCGCCGGCTGCAAGACGATGGTCTTCACCTCCTCCATTTCCGTCTACGGCCCCTGCGAGGAACCGAAGGACGAAACCGGCGCGCTCGAGCCCAACTCCGCCTATGGCCGCTCCAAGTATCAGGCGGAGGAGATCCATCGCGCGTGGGCCCGCGCCGATGCGGAACGACACCTGCGCATCGTGCGGCCGGCGGTCGTCTTCGGTCCCGGCGAGGGCGGCAACTTCACCCGGCTCGCCGGGCTCCTGAAAAAGGGCCGTATGGTCTATCCGGGCCGCAAGGAAACGATCAAGGCCTGCGGCTATGTGGGCGAGTTGCTGCGCATGCTAGATTTCGCGCTTGAGCGCGAGGAGCCGGAGATCACCTTCAACTTCGCCTACCGCGAGCGCTATACGACGGAAGACATCTGCGACGCGTTCCGCAAGGTGGCCGGTTTCAAGGCACCCCTCGGCGTGGTCCCGCTTCCCGTCATGCTGGCGGGCGGTCTCGCCTTCGAGATGCTGGGGCTTTTGGGCAAGAAGACCTCGGTCAACCGGGCGCGGGTGATGAAGCTCGTCCACTCCACCAACGTGGTCCCGGGCGTTCTGCCGGCGATGGGCTACGAATACGAGACGGACCTGGAAGAAGCGCTCCGGCGCTGGCAGGCGGCGGAGCCGAGCGGCGAGTTTGTCTGAGGCGGGATACCGTACCGCAAGGGATTTGCGGGCTGTCGTTGTGCGGTCCATCCCTCGAGACGGTCCTACGCCTCCCCCCAGCGAATCCACCGTCCGTGGAAATCTGCGCGTGCCAACGTCCTGATCTCTCCGTCCGGCCACAGGGCAAGCTTGACGGCGCAGCCAGGCGTATTGCCGTCAGCCTCGATTGCCAGCCACGCCAACGGAGACGCCTTGCCCGCCCGCTGCCCCGCCTTCTGCACGATCTCCGCAAACCGCTCCCTGTCGGCATCCGGCAGATATTGCAGCACGATGGAATGATAGACGACCTGGCACCGGCCCGGTTCTGACCGTGCAAGCTGGCGCTCCAGCCAGTCAAGCGCATCCGCCTTTTCGACGTCCAGAGAAGCACCGCTTGCCACTGCAAGCGCCTTTTCAAGCCGCTCCATCCGGTCGATTTGATCGGGCCAGGTGTAGGATTTCAGGCGCAGGACGTCATCCTCCCGGCCGGGATAGAGCGGGTTGTGATCGCAGCCCCGTCGTGTGGCGATCCTTGGCACGACGGCCAGGGGCCTAGGGCCGTGCCATTCGGGTGCCAGCGTCAAGGGCGCGGCGGGATTGCCTGCGACGACGTCCTTCATCTCGTGGCGATAAAGATCGGGACACAGGTTGAGCCCGGCGCTGGAGCCGATTTCCAGAAGGCTCAGCGGCAAGGCGGTCGCCGCTGCAATCTCCATCAGCCCCGCCATCACCATCGAGGAACGACGCACCTCGTTGGTCTGCGGCGGGCTTTCGAGGTAATCGCAAAGAAACCGCTCATGCGCGGGAACCACGACCGCCAGCGCGGCGCGCAGCCGGTCGGCGTCGAACCCGGCCGCCTGCACGGGATAGCAGGCGGCAAGCTCCGGCGCCGCGCCGTCGAGGACGAGCCGATGCAACGCACCGGCCAGGCGCAGCGGCACGGCGTCCCCCTTCGCCGACGGCTCGCCTGTCCATTCGACGAGCCGCGTTCGCAATGCCCCCTCGGGCAGGCCCTCTCGCGCGAACATCTCCATCAACTCGCCCATGAAGGGCGAACCGAGATCGCGACAGGAGCCTGCCTGACGGAAAAAGGCGGCGCGGATCGGCTCCGGCCAGATGTCCTTCGAGGCCGAGCCGGCCTCACCCAAGATTGAGTTCCTTGAAGAAGTCGTTGCCCTTGTCGTCGATGACGATGAAGGCCGGGAAATCGACGACCTCGATCCGCCACACGGCTTCCATGCCGAGTTCTGGATATTCCACGACCTCGACCTTCTTGATGCAATCCTGGGCAAGACGCGCCGCCGGGCCGCCGATGGAGCCGAGATAAAAGCCGCCGTGGGCCTGGCAGGCGCGACGTACCTGCGCCGAGCGGTTGCCCTTGGCAAGCATCACCATGGAGCCGCCGGCTGCCTGGAACTGATCGACGAACGAATCCATCCGCCCCGCCGTGGTCGGCCCGAAGGAGCCGGACGGCATGCCTTCCGGGGTCTTGGCGGGACCGGCGTAATAGACCGGGTGGTTCTTGATGTAGTCGGGCAGCGGCTCGCCCTTTTCCAGCCGTTCGCGCAGCTTTGCGTGCGCCGCATCGCGCGCCACGATCAGCGGGCCTGTCAGCGACAGCCGCGTCTTGATCGGGTGCTTGGTCAGTTCGCCGAGAATTTCCGACATGGGCCGGGTGAGATCGACCTTCACGACGTTGTCGGACAGGTGCTCGTCGGTCACCTCCGGCATGTACTTCTCCGGGTGCATCTCCAGCTGTTCGAGGAAGATGCCGTCCTTCGTGATCTTGCCGGTCGCCTGACGGTCGGCGGAACACGAGACGCCGATACCGATGGGAAGCGAGGCGCCGTGGCGCGGCAGGCGGATGACGCGGACATCGTGGCAGAAGTACTTGCCGCCGAACTGCGCGCCGACGCCCGAGGCCTGCGTCAGCTTGTGGATCTCCGCTTCCATATCCAGATCGCGGAAGGCATGGCCCAGCATCGAGCCCTGCGTCGGCAGATTGTCGAGATAGCGGGCGGAAGCGAGCTTCACCGTCTTCAGGTTGATCTCGGCAGACGTGCCGCCGATGACGATGGCGAGGTGATAGGGCGGGCAGGCGGCCGTCCCCAGCGTCAGGATCTTTTCCTTCAGGAAATCGATCATGCGGTCGTGGGTCAAAAGCGCCGGCGTGCCCTGAAAGAGGAAGGTCTTGTTGGCCGAGCCGCCGCCCTTGGCCATAAACAGGAACTTGTAGGCGTCGTCGCCCTCCGCATAGAGGTCGATCTGCGCCGGCATGTTGTTGGCGGTGTTCTTCTCCTCGAACATGGAGAGCGGCGCCAGCTGCGAATAGCGCAGGTTCTTGCGGAAATAGGCATCGCGCGCGCCCTCGCCGAGCGCGGCCTCGTCACCGCCGTCGGTCCAGATGCGCCGCCCCTTCTTGCCCATGATGATGGCCGTGCCGGTGTCCTGGCACATGGGCAGAACGCCGGCTGCGGAGATGTTTGCGTTCTTCAGGAGATCGAAGGCGACGAACTTGTCGTTGTCGGTCGCTTCCGGGTCGTCGAGGATCCTGACCAACTGCTCCAGATGGCCCGGACGCAGGTAGTGATTGATGTCCTTGAAGGCCTCCTCGGCCAGAAGCCGCAGTCCCTCGCGCTCCACAACCACGACCTCCTCGCCGCGGAACGTGTCCAAGGAGACGAAATCGGATGTGAGCTTGCGGTAGGGCGTGGTGTCCGCGCTCAGCGGCATGAGCGAGGTGTGGGTATAGGCGGGGGGCGTCGTCGGCTGGACGGTCATGGCGCGTCTCTCTCCCAATTGCGCGAAACGATCGAGCGGGTTTTACGCGCAATGGGGCACCGCGCCAACAAAAAGCGCACGCGGGGCCGGGATGGCCTTCGCCCGTTCATAATGGGTTCAGCGAGGCAGGGGTAGGAGATCGAAAGGCCCGCCGTGGAGGGGACGGCATCGCCGAAAAAAGCTGCCAATCGCAAGCGGTCCGACATCGGAACCAGCCAGCAAAGAGGTTCGTCATGCCTGCCTTTCTATCGCGTTACGCCACCCCCCTCACCACGGGCCTGTTTCTCGTATCCCTGATCTCCGGCATCGCCCTGTTTTTCCACTGGGGCTCCGGCCTCTTCCACGGCATGCACGAATGGCTGTCGATGGTGCTGATCGTGCCGTTCGTGCTGCATATCTGGAAAAACTGGCGGCCGTTTTCCAGCTACTTCAAGCGACCGGCCATGGGCATAGCACTTGCGCTCTCCATCGTCGCTGCGGCAATCTTCATGATCCCTGCCAGCGGCGGAAGCTCCGGCAACCCGCTGGTCGCGGTGATGGGCAAGCTGCAGGCGAGCTCGGTGGAAACCGTCGCCCCCATCTTCGGCCACACGGGCGAAAGCCTCGCCGCAGCGTTGAAGGCGAAGGGCTACACGGTCGCCTCGACCCAGATGACGCTCGACGACGTCGCCAAGGCCAGCGGCAAGAGCGGCATCGACATGGCGCGCACGCTCGGCTCGATCTGAGATAGGGGCCGGAAAGTGGAGCGGAGTTCGTGGCCTCGCGTCTCGGGCGCGTTGAAGCGGCCTCCGCGGCCAGCCTCCCTGCCCCAATCTCTCCACCGTCATCACCCGGCCCCCGCTTTCACGGGCACAGGCTCCGTCCGGGTGATCCAGCGCTGTCCCTCGCCATTGCCCGGACAAAACCGGGCGATGATGAGGGAGAGACCGTGGGCGGGGAGAAGAACGGCGTGGGGCCCCGCCTACTTCTTCTTCGTCGCGACCACGTCGAATTCGACCTTCACGGTGCCGTCGAGCGTGGCGTCGTCGATTTCCGACCCGATCTTGTAATCCTGACGCTCCAGCGTGCTGCCGCCCCTGGCCACGGCCTTGTCGCCATCGACCTTGAGCGAGAAAGGCAGCGTCATCGGCACGGCGATGTCCTTGATGGTGAGCGTGCCCACCGCGTCGAAGGTACCGTCGCCGGTCGGCACGACCTCGTCGGAGGTGAAGGTCGCCTTTGGATGCGCGCCGGTCGCAAGCCACGCATCGCCCGTCAGCGTCTGCCCCATCTGGCCGTCGTCGGTCGAAACGCTTCCGGTATCTACCGTCACGTTGATCGCGGCCGTTTCCGGAGCCTCCGGATCCATGTCGATCTTCGCATCCCACTTGCCGAAGGAACCGGTGATCAGCTTGTCGCCCTGGCGCACCTTGAAGGTGAGCTTGGAGGCGTCGTGATCGACCGTCCATTCGGCAGCGTCGGCGGCGGTCGCAGCCAGCGCAGGGGAAATCAGGAAGGCGACCGCGAGCGCGCCCGCAACCATCTTGTTCATCGCAATACTCCAGAATGTCAGATGCGCGAGGGTTGCCGCGCGGGGACCGGCGACACCATGCGGCGCAAAGTGTCGTCACGAGCTACCAGATGGTGCTTGATTGCGGCAGCGGCATGGAAGGCGGCAAGCCCGATCAGCCCCCATGCGAGAATCTCGTGCACGCTCTTGAGCGTGGCTTCGGCGGCCGACTTGTCGCCGAGGATGGCGGGAACCGGCAGATGCGGCACGTGCAGCACGCCGTAGAGCACCGTCGGGATGCTCCAGGGCGAGGCCGATACCATCAGCCAGCCGGAAAGCGGGATCGCGAACATCAGCAGATAAAGCACGAAATGGCTCGCATGCGCGCCCGCCCGCTCCCACGCTGGCATGCCGGAAGGTAGCCGAGGCGTCGGGTTCGCCAGCCGCCACAGCAGCCGGACAGCGACCAGCGCCAACACCGTGAAGCCGAGCGACTTGTGAAGCTGATAGAGCACGAAAGTGCCTGGATCCGCCTGCGGCAAGCCGGTCATGTAGAGCCCCAGGACAAACAGCGAAACGATCAGCGCGACCATTGCCCAGTGAAAGGCGATGGAGACGAGACCATAGCCCGTGGCCGTGTTGCGAAGCATCGAAGACCCCATTTCAAGTGACGTCCGGGTCCCGATGGGACCGGCAGCATGCAAAGTGCGCCCGGTCCCGCCGAGTTCCCAAAGCTGTCGCCTACTACTGCTTCTGGTCGAGTTCCAGATCGATACGCAGCGGCACCTCGTCGGCCACCGCCGGCGCATAGCCGGCAACGTCATAATCGGAGCGCTTCAGCGTCGTCGTGCCGACGAGGCCAATCGCCCTGACTTTGGCCATCGGGTTCTGGCCGACCTTCTTGACCGTGAAGTCGATGGTGACTTCCTTGGTCTTGCCGTGGATCGTCAGATCGCCGGTCACCGCGACCTTGTCGTCACCGGTCTTCTCGAACGACTTGGAGACGAAAGTCGCTTCCGGATATTTCGCAACGTCGAAGAAGTCAGCGGACTTCAGATGCTCGGTGCGGGCGTCCCAGAAGGTGTCGAGGCTCGACATGTCGATGGTGACCTTGGCCTTGGAGTTGGCGAGGTCGTCCTCGTCGAGCACGATATCCGCATCGTAGGCGCCGAAACGGCCGTGGATGGTGGAAAAGCCCAGGTGCTCGACGGAGAAAAAGATCGAGCTGTGGCTCTTGTCGACGGTGTAGGCGACGGGTTCGGCAAGCGCGGGGGCAGCGATGAGGCTGGCGGCGAGGGCTGCGGCGGCGAGGCGGACCATGAGTGCTCCTTGAAGTGTCGTCGTCATTGAGGCGGGCGCCGGTCGGGCGTCCCGTGTTGCAGTGCAGCACATGTAGGAAGCGCGATGCCGTTCCGTCCATTGGACGGACTGTTCACCCGACGCGCACCAATCGCCTAAATCAGGACAAATTCTACTTTTTCTCTTTTTCTCCAGAGAGTTGGATCGCACTTTCCGGCATCCGCGAACGCCTGGCCAGGGGCCAACTTTTTTGTGATGGTCTTTTGTCGGCAACGGTGACCTCACTGCTTTCGGCCGCGTCTTGGCAGTTGACCGCGACGGCGGCCGGCGTCAGGGTGCTGCCCCACCTTTCATCTTCGCGAGAAAGATCAAGCGTGTTCGCGCAAGAAATCAGCAGGCAGGAGCGTTCAATGGACGAAGGCGAGCGGCATGAGCTGGGAATGAAGACGCGGCGGTCCGTGCTGGGTGATGCCCATGTGGACCGCGCGGAGGCCGGCAAGACGGCCTTCACGTCCGATTTCCAGGATCTCATCACCCGCTATGCCTGGGGCGAGATCTGGACGCGACAACGGTTCGACCACAAGACGCGACGCCTGCTGGTGCTGGCCATGATGGTCGCGCTCGGGCGCTTCGAAGAATTCGTCATGCATGTGCGCGCCGCCCTGTTCGAGGGCGAACTGGAGCCGGAGGACATCAAGGAAGTCCTCATGCAGTGCGCCATCTACTGCGGCGTTCCAGCCGCCAACACCGCCTTCAAGGAAGCAGCCGCCGTGGTTGCGGAATACGAAAAGGCCAACGCCTGACCCGGGTCGGCGTTGAGACGGAGAGCCTCTCGTGATCGATCTTTATACCTGGAGCACGCCCAATGGGCGCAAGGTCTCCATCATGCTGGAAGAATGCGGCCTGCCCTATCAGGCCTTCGCCGTCGACATTCAGAACGACGAGCAGTTCCAGCCGCACTTTCTGAAGATTTCGCCCAACAACAAGATCCCGGCCATCGTCGACCGGGAAACCGGCCTGTCGCTGATGGAATCGGGCGCGATCCTGATGTACCTGGCGCGCAAGACCGGCCTGTTCATGCCCCAGGACCAGGCGGCCTGGTGGCGCGCGGTGGAATGGGTGATGTGGCAGATGGGCGGTTTCGGCCCGATGCTCGGCCAGTCGCACCACTTCCTGCATTTCAATCCCGGCAAAGCGCCCTATGCGGAGGAACGCTTTTCCAAGGAGGCGGAACGGCTCTACGGGGTGCTCGACCGCCAGCTCTCGCAGCATGAATATGTGGCCGGAGACTACTCCGTCGCCGACATGGCGATCTGGCCATGGGCCTCGCGCTTCGAATGGCAGGGTGTGGACCTGAACGCCTACCCGCATGTGAAGCGCTGGTACGAAACCGTGGCCGCACGCCCGGCCGTTCAGCGCGGCTACAACGTGCCAAAGGATATGGGCCAGATCCCGATGCCGTGAGGCGGGGATCGGGGGATTGAGACGGGGAGCGCCCTTCGGGCGCGCTTGTTGCGCTGGGTTCCGGGTCTGGCCATGCCGCTTTGCGGCGCAGACCGCCCGGAATGAGGATCAAGTGGTTGACTTGCGGCTTAACCACAGCTTCCTCCTTCCGGACAAGCGAGGCGAAGCCAAGCGCCGATCCGGAAGCCAGCAAATCAGTGCGCCGCAGGCGCTCGCGTTCCCTTCCCTTCGTCCATTGCCATCTTCTTTCTACCCCTCCGCGCGGATCTCGCCCGCCACCTCCCGGATGGTCGAAATCAGCATGGCGACGAGCGGGCTCGGCGGTACGTCGGAGCGCATGGTCAGACCGATGGAGCCCTCCAGCGGACCCCGGTCGATGGGCAGCTCCGCCAGAAGCCCGGCCTCCAGATCGCCCATGACCGCCCCGCGCGGCACGGCCCAGACCGTGTCGCCGGCCAGCACGTGCGCGCGGCCGAAGGTGACGGAGATGGTCTCCACCCGTTCCGCCGGGAGCCGGACGCCATGGGCGATGAAGAAGCGGTCGATATCGCCCCGAATGACCGTGCCGGCCGACGGCAGCGAGACCGGATAGTCGGTGATCGCGGCCAGATCGAAGGGGCGGGCGGATGCCAGCGGATGGCCGGCGCGCACGACCAGCGTCAACGGTTCGGTATAGAGCTGCTCGAAGGTGAGCCCGACCATGTCGGCGGGACCGACGAGCCGGCCGACGACCAGATCCAGATCCCCCCTTTTCAGCTCGTCGAGGAGCTGCGCGTTGGAGGCGGTCGCAATCCGCACGAGGGTTTCGGGCGCCGCCTGGCGCAGCAGCGCCAGCGCACGCGGCATCAGCCGGGCGCCGACATTGGGCAGCACACCGACGGTCACCACATGACCGCCCCTGTCGCGCGCCGCCGCCACGCTCTCCACCCCTTCGCGCAGCGCCATGACGGAGGCGGAGGCATGACGCAGGAAAACCTCGCCAAAACGGGTCAGGCGGATCCCCTTGCGCGAACGCTCGAAGAGCCGGGTGGCCAGAACCTCCTCCAGCTCGCGCAACGCCTTGGAGGCGGCCGGCTGGGTGATGGCAAGCGCCTCGGCCGCCCGGCTGATGCTGCCCTGACGGGCGATCTCCAGGAAACACTGCAGGTGTCGGAACTTGATGCGGGCGTCGAGCATGGCTCCATATAACCATATGAATATGCCAATGGGCGAAATTTGTTATTTTACATAACCGGAACATGAGGGCATCTTGCGCCGACATGGAGAGCCCCGAGAGGAGGAATGTCGGGGTCGAGGAGGACAGACCGCATGAACAAGCCCTACAATTCGCGTGACTGGATGTCCCATCCGGCCTATCTGCACGCGCCCTACAAGTCGACGGTGCTGCGCTCGCCGACCAAGCCGCTGATCCCGCTGAAGCAGACGCTTTCGGAACGCACCGGCCCCGTTTACGGGCACGAGAAGGTGGGCGTGCTGGATTCGGACCTGACGAAGAACGGCGCGAAGAACGGCGAGCCGCTGGGCGAACGCATCATCGTGACGGGCCGCGTTCTCGATGAGGACGGCCGGCCGGTGCGCAACACTCTGGTGGAGGTGTGGCAGGCGAACGCCGCAGGTCGCTACATCCACAAGGTGGACCAGCACAACGCCCCGCTCGACCCCAACTTCTTCGGCGGCGGGCGCTGCGTGACCGACGACGAGGGCCGCTACACCTTCCGCACGATCAAGCCCGGCGCCTACCCTTGGGGCAACCATTTCAACGCCTGGCGGCCGAACCACATCCACTTCTCGCTGCTTGGCCCTTCCATCGCCACGCGGCTCGTCACCCAGATGTATTTCCCCGGCGATCCGCTGCTCGATCTCGATCCGATCTATCTCGGCACGCCGGCGGAAGCCCGCGAGCGCCTGATCTCGAAGTTCGCGATCGACGTGACAGAGCCGGACTTCGCCCTCGGCTACATCTTCGACATCGTCCTTCGCGGACGCAACGAAACGCCGATGGAGGATTGAGACATGAGCCAGATGAAGAGCGAAGCCCTGAAGCAGACCCCGTCGCAGACGGTGGGCCCCTACTTCGCCTACGGCCTGACTGCCGGCCAGTACGGCTACCCGCACACCGCGATCGCCGACACCACGCTGACGGATGCGGAAACCGAAGGCGAGCGCATCCGCGTGGAAGGCATCGTCTATGACGGCAACCGCGACCCGATCAACGATGCGATGATCGAGATTTGGCAGGCGGACGCTGAGGGCCGTTTCAACCATCCGGAAGATACGCGCCGCCCGAACGCGCATTTCACAGGTTTCGGGCGCTGCGGCACCGGCACCGACCCGGAGAACAAGTTCTGGTTCGATACGATAAAGCCGGGCTCACCTGAGGAAGGCGAGGCGCCGCATCTCAACATGATCGTCTTCGCCCGCGGCATGCTGGTGCATGCCTATACGCGCGTGTACTTCTCCGACGAGGCGGCGGCGAACGCGGCCGATCCGGTGATGCAGTCGGTGCCGGAAGAGCGCCGCCGCACGCTGATCGCCGAACGGCGCGAAACGCCGACGGGCACCGTCTATCGTTTCGACATCCACATGCAGGGCGATGACGAGACGGTTTTCTTCGACGTGTAGAGCGCTGCGCGATCGCAACGGACGACCAGGGCTCCGGTTTGCCGCCGGAGCCTTTTTTCTTGCCCGTTCGCCGGGTGGTGCGGGAGATCCGGCTTGCTCGCCACGCCCTGACACAGGAGGGCCTGCTGCCGGTTTCACGGAACAGACAAAGAAAAGTGTACGTCGCCACGGCCTGAACGCCTCGAAATCCCCGGCCACGAAAGTTGCGCCGAGTCGGACCCTGTACCATTACATCCGGCATCGCGGACTTGACGGGATATTGTTTTGCCCCTTTGACCGGCGAAGGCAGGGCCCGGCTTTCCGGCGAGCCTGTCGACCAACTCGCCTCGCCTTGCCCGCAACACCTTTTGCCAAAGCCCCTTTTTTCGCCCGCGCCGACGCCGCTCGGCCATGCGGCTGAAAACGGGAAACACCATGTCCAGTGGCCGCCGCTTGCAAACGAAGCGAGATCGGGGAGGCACACCCGGCCCATCCGGACTTTACTTGGAATTGCGCTGATGATCCGTATTAACCTGTATATTGCCTTATTTTACAACCGCTTGCGACACATCGCCTGCGCGCTCGTACGATCATCGCACGCAACGAAAAACAGACGTTAACAGAACGTTATCCACAGGCCAACGGAGGCCGCAAAGTTGGCTTGACGGTTTTTTTCCATAATTTTCATGGGTTAGACGGAACTCTCCACATTTTCTTCCACAGTACGTCTTTTTTCGGTGGATTATTCCCTTTTTCTCGGGGATTAGTTCCCGTAAAGTAATCTTCCAAGAGAGGCGAGGGTCCTGTTATGTTTGACAATACAAAGAACAACGACTCCTACGAGGCGGACAGACGTTTGCGGAAAAATCTTCGGCGTTTCGACCGGAACAGCCTGAAGATACTTCACCCCCTGTTTCGCGACGCCTTGCGCCTGCTGGCGCAGCGGCATCAGACAGACAAGCGTGAAACACTCCTGCTGCCTCTCGTGAGCCTGGCTCCCCCGATTGAGAGCGATCGGCAGACGAGCCCGTTTGCCGTCGTGACCACCGGGCGCGACCAGCCGGTTCACCTGCACCACTGAGATCCGTGCCGCTTGAGTCGGAGCCCTCTCCAGCTCCCTTGCGGTACGGGGAGAGCGGCCGTTCCCCCTGTCGGTCGCAGGCCACGTGGCATCGGGCGCCCCGTTCACTCTCCGCGGCGCCCGTTGACACTGGAAAGCGGGAGATGCCGCAACAGCTCCCGCGAAAGTCCGGTCAGCATTCGCGCGCGGGCGTGGCTGCAACAAAGTACCGTGAGGCGTTCAGATCCCCCTTCTGAACGCCTCTTTCTTTTCTGAGCGCAAGACTTGCAGGGAATGCTGCGGGAAGCACCGGCAACGGCCTCAACGACACGTTTCGGGCAGGAAAGGCCGCCGGATTGGTTAAGGAAACCTTTTCGTTAACCATTCGTAAACCAATGCGACCGAAAACTGGCACTAACGAATCCGACGGTTTCGCTGGGCAACCAGACCGCACCGTCGATCTGGAGCAGAGGTGCACCGGCATGCTGAATTCCCTCTCCGTCCGCATTGCACACGTCTTCGACAGGGTGCCGCCGGCGACAGCGAGTTCCACCGCGTTTCTGCTCATAACCGGAGCGGCGCTCGGCTTCGGCCTGCCGCTCGGGCTCGCCCATCCCTATGACTGGGCGTTCCATGGCGTCTTCTTCGCCCTGCTCACGATTTCGCTTTCGGGATTTTTCCGGGGCAGCGCCGTGCCCGCTCTTGTCGTCGCGCTGATCCTGGCGGCCGCCGGAGAGATCATCCAGGGACGGCTCGGCTATCGCGACATGTCGATCATCGATTTCGTCGCCAGCGCCATCGGCGCGCTTTCGGCCGCGGGCGTCCTGTCGATCCGTGTTCCGGCTCCCTTCCCGGCCGAAGACCTGAGCTTCATCGAACGCGCCCGCATCGCCCGCGGCCTCAACGCCCACGGCCTCAACGACTGAGGCCGCAGGCATTTTTCGTATGAGCCGACCGTCTGGCGACGGTCAAACGTCGGAACGCTCCACCCATTTCGTCACGTGCGGCGCCTGATAGGCCGTAAAGGTTTGCAGCAGCGCCGCCGGATCCGCGTCGATCGCCAGCATGGCGCGATGTTCGGCGCGCACGAAGCCTTCCGCAACCTGATGGTCGAGGAAGGCGGCGAGCTTCGAATAGTAGCCCGCCACATCCAGAAGGCCGCACGGCTTGTCGTGGTGGCCGAGCTGCGCCCAGGTCCACACCTCGAAAAGCTCCTCCAGCGTGCCGATGCCGCCGGGCAGCGCGATGAAGCCGTCGGAGAGATCGGCCATCATCTTCTTGCGCTCGTGCATGGAGGCGACGACGTGGAGTTCGGAGAGCCCCTTGTGGGCGATCTCGCGATCGACGAGCGCCTGCGGCATGATGCCGACGACCTCGCCGCCGGCGGCAAGCGCGGCACTCGCCACACGGCCCATCAGTCCGATTTCAGCCCCGCCATAGACCAGCCTCAGGCCGCGCCGGGCGATCAGATCGCCCAGCGCCTCCGCCGCCGCCAGATAGTCGGGCCGGTTGCCCGGATTGGATCCGCAATAGACGCAGATCGCGTTCAGTTCGCTCATGTTCACACTCCGGGCACTCTTGTCATTCCTACTTCGACAGCTCGTCCAGAATCCGCGCCCAGGAGCGGATGCCGTGGTGGAAGCTCGTCATGTTGTACTTCTCGTTGGGCGAGTGCACCTGGTCGTCATCGAGCCCGAAGCCAACGAGCAGCGAATCCATGCCGAGCCGGGACTTGAAGTCGCCGACGATCGGGATCGAGCCGCCGCAGCCGATGGTCGCCGCCGGCTTGCCCCATTCCGTGCTCAATGCATCGCGGGCCTTGGCAAGAGACGGGCTCTCGAAATCGAGCCGAAGGGCCGGCGCACCGCCATGCTCGGCAAAATCCACCGTGCAGTCGGCCGGCACCTTGGAGCGCACATAGGCACGGAAGGCCTCGCGGATCTTTTCCGGATCCTGATTGCCGACCAGCCGGAACGAGACCTTGGCCGATGCCTTCGAGGCGATCACGGTCTTGAAGCCCGCGCCCTGGTAGCCACCGGAAATGCCGTTGATCTCGCAGGTCGGCCGCGTCCAGATCTTTTCCAGGGGCGTGCGGTCGGTCTCGCCCGCAGGCTGCTTCAGCCCGATCTCTCCCAGGAAGTTGTCCGCCGAAAAGCCGAGCCCCTCCCACATTTCCTTCACATCGGCCGGCATCTCGATGACGCCGTCGTAGAAGTTCGGCACGGTGACCCGGCCGTCCTCGTCATGCAGGCCGTCGAGGATGTCGACGAGAACGTGGATGGGATTGCGCGCAAGACCGCCATACATGCCGGAATGCAGGTCGCGGCTGGCGGCGGTGATCGTAATTTCCTCGCCCACAAGTCCGCGCAGCATGGTGGTGATGGCGGGCGTCTCGGCGTCCCACATGCCCGTGTCGCAGACGAGCGCCAGATCGGCCGTCAGTTCTTTCGCGTTGGCATCGAGGAACGGGCGCAGCGAGGGTGAGCCGCTTTCCTCCTCGCCCTCCAGCATGACGGAGACGGAGACCGGCAGGTCGCCGGCTTCCGCGATCCAGGCGCGCGCGGCTTCGACGAAGGTCATGAGCTGGCCCTTGTCGTCGGCGGCACCGCGGGCAACGATGATCTTGGTGCCGTCCGGCTTCGTGGCCACGCGCGGGGCGAAGGGTTCCGTCTCCCACAGATCCAGCGGATCGACGGGCTGCACGTCGTAATGGCCATAGAACAGCACGTGCGGGCCCGGCTTGCCCTCGCCCTTACGGTGTCCGATCACCATCGGATGACCGTTGGTCTCGCGAACCGAGGCCTCGATGCCGATGCCGGTCAGTTCCTTCGCCAGCCACTCCGCAGCCTGCCGGCAATCGGCGGCGTGCGCGGGGTCGGTGGAAATTGAAGGAATGCGAAGCAGGTCGAACAGGCGCTCGAGGCTCTTGTCGAAATCGGCATCGATGCGGCCGAGCACCGCGGACAGTTTGTCAGAGGACATGGAAACGGAAAACTCCCTGGAAGGACCGACGAATATGCGCGGCCATCAGAGTTAGGCCATCACGGCGCGTCGGGCAACGTGCCCGGACGGTGCGGGGAGCGAGATTTCCAAAGCTGTGCACTGGCGCGCAGGGTGTTATGGTCCCCGCGACGAAACGACGGCGTGGCCGGAACGCCCGCCCGCGACCGTTCAACCGAACTTCACCGAGAGGCCGATGACGCCCTACGACATTCTCAAGAGCCCGCTGTGGCTGGCCGAAATCGCGAGCCCGGCGAAGTCGTTCGCGGCCAATCCGATTCTGGGAAACCGAAGGCTCAACGAGCGCGGCCTGCATCGCGCGCGGGTGGAAATCGCCGCTCGGATGGCCGAGGCGCGGCGCAAGCGGCTTGCCCACCGCGTCGATGCCGCCGATCGCGCGGCCTATGATCGCGACGGCTTTCTGGTGAAGGAGAATTTCCTTGCGCCGGAGGCTTTCAAGCGCCTGCGCGCGGAAGTGTTCGGCCGCACCTTTCCGGCCCGCGAGATGCGCCAGGGCCGCACCGTGACCCGCATGGTGCCGCTGCCGGCCTCGCTTCTGGCATCCATGCCGGCGACGCGCGAGGTGGTGGAGAGCCCGTTCCTGCGCGCGGCCATGCACTACATGTCCTCACGCGCCGGCGAGCCCACGTTCTTCATCCAGACGGTTCTGGCCGAGGCGCAGGGCCGCAAGCCCGATCCGCAGACGGACCTTCACGCCGACACTTTCCATTCGACGGTGAAGTGCTGGCTGTTCCTGGACGACGTCGGCCCCGACGATGGCCCCTTCCGCTTCGTGCCCGGCTCGCACCGGCTGACGGAGGCGCGCCTCAAGTGGGAATACGAACAGAGCCTCCATGCGCTGGAGACCGGTGGTCACACCGCGCTCGGCTCCTTCCGGGTGAAGGAGGCAGAGCTGTCAGCGCTCGGCTTCGGCGATCCGGTTGCGGTCACGGTTCCGGCCAACACGCTGGTAATCGCGGACACGTTCGCCTTCCACGGCCGCACGCCCTCGCCGAAGCCGACGGTGCGGGTGGAGATCAACGGCAACCTGCGCCGCAACCCGTTCCTGCCCTGGACAGGCCTCGACCCGCTGGCGCTGCCGGGCATCCGGTTCAACCAGATGACCCTGAACATGGCCTGGGCCGACTTCCGCGAACGGCGGCTGGGCAAGAGAAACGTGTGGCGGGATGTGGGAGAGACGGCAGCGGATGGGCCGGTGCGGGTGTGAGGGGAGCCCGGTTTTCAATTGTCCCCTCATGGAGAGATCCATCGCCTCGGGACGCGCCCTCGCCTGCCCCCTACTCCGCCGCCTCCGCTTCGCCATACCCGAGCTTCTCGTTCAATTTACCGATCAGCTCCATCGCGCTTTCCGCGATCACCGTGCCCGGCGGGAAGATCGCGGCCGCACCGGCCTGATACAGTGCCTCATAATCCTGCGGCGGGATCACGCCGCCGACGACGATCAGGATGTCCTCGCGGCCCTCGTTGGCGAGTGCCTGCCTCAACGCCGGTACAAGCGTCAGGTGACCTGCGGCGAGCGACGACACGCCCACCGCATGAACGTCGTTCTCAACCGCCTGGCGCGCGGCTTCCTCCGGCGTCTGGAACAGGGGACCGATATCGACGTCGAAACCGAGATCGGCAAAGGCCGAGGCGATCACCTTCTGGCCGCGGTCATGGCCGTCCTGGCCCATCTTGGCGATCAGGATGCGCGGGCGGCGGCCGTCGTGTTCCTCGAATGCCGCGACCATCTTCGCCACTTTCTCCACCGCCTCCGACATGGCTCCAACCTCGCGCTTGTAGACGCCGGAAATCGACTTGATCTCCGCCTTGTGACGGCCGAAGACCTCCTCCATCGCGTTCGAGATCTCGCCGACCGTGGCGCCGGCCCGCGCGGCGTCGATGGAGAGCGCCAGCAGGTTGCCGTCGCCCTTCGCGCCCGCCGTCAACGCGGCAAGCGCCGCCGCCGTCGCGCCCTCGTCGCGCGTCTCACGAAGCCGCTTCAGCTTGTCCAGCTGCTGAGCGCGCACCTGGGCGTTGTCGACCTTGAGGACATCAATGTCGTCTGCCCGCGTCGGCTTGTACTTGTTGACGCCGACGACCGTCTGGGTGCGGCTGTCGATGCGCGCCTGGGTCTTGGCGGCAGCCTCCTCAATGCGGAGCTTCGGAATGCCCTTCTCGATGGCCTTGGCCATGCCGCCGAGCTTTTCGACTTCCTCGATATGGGCCAGGGCCTTGGCGGCCAGCTCGTAGGTCAGCCGCTCGACATAGAACGAGCCGCCCCACGGGTCGATCGTGCGGGTAGTGCCGCTTTCCTGCTGCAGGAAGAGTTGGGTGTTGCGCGCGATGCGGGCGGAGAAGTCTGTCGGCAGCGCCAGCGCCTCGTCGAGCGAGTTGGTGTGCAGGCTCTGCGTGTGGCCTTGCGTGGCCGCCATCGCTTCCACGCAGGTGCGCATGACGTTGTTGAAGACGTCTTGCGCCGTCAGCGACCAGCCGGATGTTTGCGAATGGGTTCGAAGCGACAGGGACTTGGGGTTTTTCGGTGCGAATTCATCGCGGATCAGCTTTGCCCAGATGAGCCGTGCGGCCCTGAGCTTCGCCACCTCCATGAAGAAGTTCATGCCGATCGCCCAGAAGAACGACAGCCGGGGTGCAAACGTGTCGATATCCATGCCGGCGGCGACACCGGCGCGGGCATATTCGATGCCATCGGCGATGGTGTAGGCGAGTTCCAGATCCGCCGTCGCACCCGCCTCCTGCATGTGATAGCCGGAAATGGAGATGGAGTTGAACTTCGGCATGTGCTTCGCCGTGTAGGCGAAGATGTCGGAGATGATCCGCATGGAGGGCTGCGGCGGGTAGATGTAGGTGTTGCGGACCATGAACTCCTTGAGGATGTCGTTCTGGATGGTCCCCGAAAGCTTCTCCTGCGCCACGCCCTGTTCTTCGGCCGCCACGATATAGAGCGCGAGAACGGGAAGCACCGCGCCGTTCATGGTCATCGACACGCTCATCCGGTCAAGCGGAATGCCGGAGAACAGCGTACGCATGTCGAGAATGCTGTCGATCGCCACGCCCGCCATGCCGACATCGCCGGTCACGCGCGGATGGTCTGAGTCATAGCCGCGGTGTGTGGCGAGGTCGAAGGCGACAGACAGGCCCTTCTGCCCGGCCGCAAGATTGCGACGGTAGAAGGCGTTGGAATCCTCGGCCGTGGAAAAGCCCGCATATTGCCGGATCGTCCAGGGCTGCTGGACATACATGGTCGGATATGGCCCGCGCAGGAACGGCGGCAGACCGGGCCAGGTGTCGAGGAAATCGAGACCGTCGAGATCGGCGGTGCCGTAGACGGGCGCGACCGCGATCTCCTCCGGCGTATCCCAGGGCGTGCCGCCCTTTTCCGACGCGGCGGGTGCCACGTCGGCATAGTCGATCTTGGAGAAATCCGGAATTCGGGTCATCGTCTCGCCTCCGGGCCCTGAGGCCCCCGTTACGTCGATCGGGACCCTCGGGTCCCTGACTTGCCGAAGAGCGCCGGCGCCAGAGCCGGCGGCCTCCTCAGTCTTCCTCCCCGTCCAGCTCGCTCAGGCCCAGACTAGCATGGATCGCCTGAAGCGCGCCGAGAACGTCGCACCCCTCGTAGAAGGCCAGTTCCACGCCCGCCTTTTCCAGTGCGCCATCCGCGTCGGCCGGACGGCCGGCGATGTAGACATGCGCGGCGCCCGCCTTCTTGAGCGCGGCCGCAATCTCCGCCCCCTGTTCGGCATAGAGCGCATCGGACGAACACAGGCAGGCGATGGTGGCGTTCGCCTTGCGGAAGGCGTATCCCGCGCTTGCCCCATCGCTCAGCGCCTCGCTCGCCTCCGTCACGATTCCGCCCGCCTCGAAGAAATTCTTCGCCCAGGTCACGCGTGCCGTGAAATCGGCGACCTTGCCGAAACCGGCGAGCAGAACCGTCGGCCGGCGCCCATGCATCTCGAAATAGGCGTCGGATGAATCGCGCAGCGCCTCGAAGGGATGGGCTACCCGGCACGGCTTCAGCACCTCCGCCTCCACGCGCTCCAGGGTATCGCGCGCGCGGGCAAGATCCGCGGCGGTAGCGCCCGATGCCGCCTCGTTCACCAGGGCGCGTGCCAGCCGGCCCCGGCCCGGCGGCGGCAACACGATATCGGCGGTCGAACGGCCGATGCCCGGCTCGCCCATCTTCAGGACGGTCACCGGCTTTTCCGAAAGATTGGGAAAGCTCGACGTGCCGGTGACGGGCTCGCGCCGCAGGGCGACGGCACGGGCCCGCTCCTCTCGCGTCTTCAGCACCGCAGCCCGCACTGATCCGCCACAATAGGCCTTTTCGATCCCACCCTCGGCCTCCACCTGCTGGAACAGCTTCCAGGCCCTGGCCACCAGCGCATCGGTAAGCGCTTCCACGGCGCCGGCGCCGGCGGCCGGATCGGCGACCCGGTGCAGGTTGGATTCCTCGATCAGGATGGTCTGGGTGTTGCGGGCGATCCGGCGGGCGAACGCATCCGGCACCCCCAACGCCTCGGTGAAGGGCAGCACGGTCACGCTGTCGGCGCCGCCGACGCCCGCGGCAAAGGCGGCGACCGTGGTCCTGAGCATGTTCACCCAAGGGTCGCGCCGCGTCATCATCCGCCAGGCGGTTTCCGTATGGACGAGAAGCGGCCGCTGCCGCATGCCGCTGGCGTCCAGCACCCGGGCCCACAGCCGGCGCATGGCGCGAAGCTTGGCGATGGTGGCGAACTGGTCCGCATCGGCCGCCAGCACGACCTCGATCCGGTCGGCCAAGGCGGGATCGTCCCGCTCCGCGCCCTCGAACATGCGCAGATAGGCGACGGCGGTGGCCAGTGTGTAGGCCAGTTCCTGCGCCTCGCTCGCACCCGCGCCGTGCCAGGTGCGCCCGTCCGCGCTCATCAGCGGCCCGCCGAAACCGATCTCCTCGCAGAAATGCACCAGATCCCAGAGGCGCGGCGACATCGCCTCGATGGAGCCGGTGATCCAGCCGTTGGCGACGAGGCTGCCGATCGGATCGATCGCGGCGCGAACCTTGAGCGAGGCGGGATCGATGCCCCGCTTTTCCGACAGGGCCAGCAACATGGCGAATGCGGAGCGTGTCTGATAGCCGCCATCAAGGCGGAAGGTCACCAGATCCAGAAAAACCCCGTCGAACAACCGTTCCATGTCGTCGATCGTGTCGAAGGCGATGCCTGCGCGGCGCGCATGCTTGGACGAGGCGAACACGAGGTCGATGCCGTTGGCGCCGTTTTCCAGCTCCTCCAGCATCATGGCGTTGGCGCCGGCGGGGTCGCAATGCTCCACGCGCGCCATCACGGTCCACGGCAGACCGCCGGCCCGCCCGGCGAGGGTCTGCGCATCCCTGCGGCCGCGATAGAGCGGCTCGATGGTCAACCCGTCATGGGTCGTCGTGCGGAGGCGGTCGAACGGGCGCCCCTTCAAGGCCGCCTCCACCGCCGCCATCCAATCGGTCTCGTCGACCGCCGCAAATCCTCCCGCCAGCTCGATCACGTCGCTGCCTTCCGCGCTTTTCCACCCACCGCATGCCGCCACCTCCAGCAAATGTGATGAGAGGCTCGCGGCATCCGCTCCCGTCTTATAGTCACGCAGGAAAAGGCCGTGCAACACAACTATTTGGGGAAAAATCGCGGACGTTACGGCGGCGCAATGTCATTTTCAGCAGTGTTACAATCATGGAAAAACCCATTAGAATGAATACTAACATAAGGAATTTTGATCGACCTGCCCTCACTTTCAACGTAGGGTAATTTCTGCGAGGGGGAAATCGCCCCCTGCCTTTTTCGCCAGTGGCGGGCTCTACGTTCGCATTTTAAACGCAATTGACGGCTTAGCGATCGATATTGCGCACGTTGCCTCAAACGAGCCAAGTTCAGAAAGGCCAAGAACATGGACGGAATGACCGACCTTTTTGAGACGTCCCGGAAGCTCAGCCGAGCGACGGATCCGGGGCTGGTGCTCGACGGACTGGAAGGTGTGTTACGCAACTATGGCGCGACCCACGTGCTCATCACGGGTCTGCCGATGCCCAACCGCCCCATAGATCACCTGGTGCTGCGAATGAACTGGCCCGACAAGCGCCGCGACGGGGCCGAGCTCAACAGCGTGCATCCCTCCGACAGCGTCCTGCTCGCCTCGCTCACCGCCATCCGCCCCTTCGTGTGGAAGTCGGGCACAGCCGACACGGAGCATTCGGAACTTCTGGAGGCCGCCGGCGGCAACCACGGCGACGTCAACGTCCTGCTGGTGCCCGTCGACGACATCTCGCCCTTCCAAGCCACGATCATCTGCGCGGGCCCGAACATGGAAATCGCTCCGGAGCAGATATCGGGGCTCAGCATGCTCGCCACCGTCGCCTTCCGCCGGCTGATCCAGCTCGGCGTCGTCTCCACCGACCGCCCGGGCGATCTGTCCGCTCGCGAACGCCGCGTGCTGGAACTGACCGCTGTGGGCAAGACCGCGGCCGACATCGCCGAACTTCTGAAGATCTCCCAGCGCACGGTTCACGCCCATCTGCAGAACGCGGGTTCCAAGCTCAACGCCTCCAACAAGACCCACACGGTCGTGGAAGCGCTGCGCTACGCACAGATCCATCTCTGACAGCACCGCGCGCCGCTCCGGCGGCGTCGGTCTCCTGCCCCTCTCCGTCTTCCCCCTTCGGAGAGGGGTTTTTTATGCCTACCTCCCGGTTTGCACGCCAAAGCGTGCCAATCCGGCACATGCCTTGCCGGCATGAACCTTGCCCTTCTGTCTCCATCGACGATCAGGCGTCCCCTTCAAGGGCGCATCCCGTTGCTGGAGAAGGTCCATGGACCGTCGCGCCTTTCTCGCCGGCGCCATCACGACACTCGCCGTCCCGGCGCTGGCGCGCCCGGCAGACGCCGCGATCCGGCTTGCCGACATGCGCGGCTCGTTCGCCGCGCAAGCCCCGGACCTGCGCCCCGGCGCGGCTGACGACCAGAGCCGCGCCCTGCAAAAGGCGATCGACGCGGCCACCGCCGACGGCAGGCCGCTGTTCATTCCCGCCGGCCGCTACACCGTCTCCAACCTGCGCCTGCCCTCCGGCGCCCGGCTGATCGGCGTTCCCGGACAGACCCGCCTCCTTTATCGCGGCGACGGCCACCTGATCTTTGCCGAAGGCACGGAGAATGTCGGCCTCGACGGGCTGGTGCTCGACGGCGCCAACCGGGGGCTCGGCGACTATGCTCCCGCGCTCGCGCATTTCTCGCAGACCCGCGCGCTCGCCATCACCGATTGCGAGGTGCTCGGCAGTGCAGCGAGCGGCATCGTGCTTGAGCGTTCCTCCGGCCGCGTGGAGAACACCACCGTGCGCGGCGCGGCCGAAGCCGGCATCCGCTCGGTGGAGGCGCGCGGCCTGAGGCTTTGCGGCAATACGGTCGCCGATTGCGCGAATGGCGGCATTCTGGTGCACCGCTGGAAGGAGGGCGAGGACAACACCATCGTTTCCGGCAACCGGATCGAGCGGATCGCCGCACGCGACGGCGGATCGGGACAAAACGGCAACGGCATCAACGTCTTCCGCGCACACGGCGTGATCGTGGCCGACAACCACATTTCCGACTGCGCCTTCACCGCGGTGCGCGTCAATGCCGGATCGAACGTGCAGGTGACCGGCAACACCGCGCTTCGCAGCGGCGAGACCGGGCTTTTCGTCGAATTCGGCACGCAGGGCGCCGTGGTCTCCGCCAATCTCGTCGACGGTGCGGCAACCGGGATTTCCGTGTCGAACTTCGATCACGACGGCCGGCTTGCGGTCGTCAGCGGCAACATCGTTCGCAACCTGAAGACCACGATCCCCTACGAGGATCCCAACCAGGGTCGCGGTATCGGCATCGCGGTGGAGGCTGACACTTCCGTTACCGGCAACGTGATCGAGAATGCGCCGGAAATCGGCATGGTGCTCGGCTGGGGGCCCTATCTGCGCAACGTGACGGCCACGGCGAATGTCGTGCGCAAGGCGGGCGTGGGCATCGCGGTTTCGGTGGCAGATGGCGCACGCTCCACGATCATCGCCAACAACATCCTCTCAGAGATCGAGAACGGCGCGATCGTCGGCTATCGCTGGAACGAGCGGGCGACGGGCGATCTCGCCGCCAGCCCCGAGGCCTGGCCGCATCTGACGGTGGCGGGCAACCGGGTGAGCTGAGCCCGGGCCCAAAGGGTTCATCGGCCGTGAACGGTGCGTTCAGCCTGGCAGGTCTGGCGTTTTAGCCGCTGTGCGCCATCTTAAGGGTCAACAACGTTCCTCATGTTTGGAGGTGGCCCATGTCCATCCGTCCGATCAAGCAGATTTCCGGCACCAAGCAGACGATGGAAGGTGCCGGCGTGAAACTCAACCGTGTCTTCGGTTTCGGCGATCCCTCGCTGACCGATCCGTTCCTGATGATGGACGATTTCCGTTCCGACCGGCCGGAGGATTATCTGGCCGGCTTTCCGTGGCATCCCCATCGCGGCATCGAGACCATCACCTACGTGCTTGCAGGCTCCGTCGAGCACGGCGACAGCCTCGGCAATCGCGGCACCTTGCGCGCCGGCGACGTGCAGTGGATGACCGCCGGCAGCGGCATCATGCACCAGGAGATGCCGGAAGGTGACGCGCAAGGCCGCATGCACGGGTTTCAGCTGTGGGCGAACCTGCCCTCGCGGCTGAAGATGACCGATCCGCGCTACCAGGACATTCCCGGCGGCGAGATCCCGGAGATCGTCGACGACGACGGCACGACGGTGCGCGTGGTGGTCGGATCGTTCTGGGGCAAGACCGGCCCTGTCGACGGCATCGCCGCCGATCCGCAGTATCTCGACATCTTCGTCCCGCCGGGAAAGCGCAAGGTCTTCCCCGTCGACACCTACCGCCAGGCCTTCGCCTATATCTTCGAGGGCTCCGGCAGCTTCCGCGACGCCTCCGATCCCTTCGGCGTGCTGACCGAGAAGCAGGTGAACGGCGAGGAGGTGCACGTGCGCGACGAGAGCGGCAACAGGACGCTGGTCGTCTTCGATTCAGGCGACGAGGTGGTCGTTCAGGCCGGCGAGATGGGCATACGCTTCCTGCTGATCTCCGGCGCCCCGATCAAGGAGCCGGTCGCCTGGCACGGACCGATCGTCATGAACACCCGCGACGAACTCGTTGAGGCCGTACGCGACCTGCAGAACGGAACGTTCATTCGGGACAACGCCATCGTCCGATAGCAGAGCGGGCGCGTCCAGGAGGCTTATGGCCTTTGGGATGTGCCGGCGGTCCGTATCGGAACGGAAGGGCACCCCCACCCCTAACCCCTCCCCTCAAGGGGGAGGGGGACGCAAGGTGTACGCCCCGGGGCATCCCGGCGTCTTTTGTGCGTGCGGATTACGGAAAGAAGCCAGCCCCACGGCCAACCTCCCCCTTGAGGGGAGGTCGAACGGCTCCTTCAGCCGTTCGGGTGGGGGTCGGGATCCATCATCTTGCTCAGAGGCCGGAAACTCCCCCTCTCCTATCCGCGCACCAGTTCCGCAAATCCATCGACCGTGCGGACATGGCCCGCAACGACACCGCGTCGCGTCGTGACAGGGGAGTTGTCGAAACGTGCCAGAACCTCCGACTGGTCCTCGTCCACATCCAGCAGGGTGCGGATGACGCCGGCCATCATCGCCTCGGCGCCCCGGGTGCCGCCGTCGTCGCATTTCAGCGCGATGCCGAGCCCGAGTTCCGGGATCGCCCCGCAGAAGACGCCCTCCGCCCCCGTCTTGACGAACACCCGATCGCCGAATGCCGTCATAACGTCGGTGCAGAAACGGCCCTTGCCGGCGACCATGTAGGGATTGGAGGTGCAGGCCTCGTAGAGAGTGCTGCAAGCCTCGGCGCGGCCGGGGTCCAGCCCCTCGCCGGTCGCGAATGCTGCAAACGCCTTGGCAAGACCGGACAGCGGGACGGCGAAGGTCGGGATCGCACACCCGTCGATACCGCAGACGTCCTGGCCGAGGGCTGCGCCCGTCATCGCTTCCAGAACAGAGTGGATCTCGCGCTGAACCGGATGATCCGGCTTCACGTAGCCGCGCGTTTCCACACCCATCACCCGGGCGAGCCCCAGAAAACCGGCATGCTTGCCGGAGCAGTTGTTGTGGATCGCCCCGGGCTTCTCGCCGGCCAGATGAAGAGCTGCCCGGTCCTCCTCCAGCTGAGGCCATTGCGCCCCGCATTCCAGCGCGCTCTCGTCGAGGCCGGCCTTGATCAGCATGACGCGGGCGGCATTGATGTGGACGGCCTCGCCGTTGTGCGACGAACAGGCCAGAGCAAGCTCAGCCGGATCGTAGTCCAGCGCTTCCGCCGCCCCCGATTCAACCAGCGGCAGGGCCTGCAACGCCTTCACCGCAGAACGCGGGTAGACCGGACGGGCGACGTCGCCGAACGTGGCAACCGCGGCTCCGTCGGTATCGACGACCGCCAGAGCGCCGCGGTGGCGGGATTCCACGAGCCCCCCGCGGGTGACTTCGACGACGATGGGATTGGACATAGATCAGCTCCATGGCAGGACGGCACGCACCGGCGCGGCCACCCCATAGCAGAAACAGCGACACGGCGGCATAGCGGACGGTGGCGGCGATCCGCCCGGCGAGGCGGGTTGCCGAAGCGGGCGGGCCCGCCCCGGCATCGTGGCATTCAGGTGTCGCCCGGATCAGTCGTCGACGGCAACCATGACGGCGGAGGCCTTGATCACGGCATAGGCCGTCTTGCCCTTTTCCAGGCCGAGTTCATCGACGGCGAAATTGGTAATTGAGGAGATGACGATCGTACCATTGATGTCGAGTTTGACGTGAGCGGTGGTGGCGCCCTTCACGACATCGACGACTGTTCCCTTGAGCTGATTGCGAGCACTGAGTTTCATCGGGTAGCTCCTTTTCCTACAGATACGGCGTCCGCCACTGCATTTACGCGAACGTCTTCAGGCTTCAGCCAACGACCATCGACACCAAAACCGAAAGAACATCAATGCCTGCAATATTTTGCCGCAACGGCCTCAATACGATGCATGCATACGGGGGAACAGAACCGCAGGAAAAACGGTAGCATTCAGTCGGGGACACCACTTTAAATTGCCCCCATGCACCGAGAGAGCATCGGGACAATCGGTCGGCAGGGCGTGAGCCCCGCCGACATGCCCCCTAGCCGACGACAGCCTCCGCGGCCGCGTCGTGAAGCCAGCGCGAGAGCCTTGCCACCGCCTCGTCGAGAACCTCGTCCTTCTTGCAGAAGCAGAAGCGGATGAAGCTTTCCGGCGCGTTGTCGCCGTAAAACGCCGACACCGGCACCGCCGTCACGCCCGCCTCCACCGTCAGACGGCGGCAGATCTCCACATCGCCCAGCCCCGGCATCAGACCGGAGGCGTCGCAGGTGACGAAATAGGTGCCAGCGCAAGGCAGAACCGCGAAGCCGAGGCGCGAAAGCCCGTCCGACAGCCGGTCGCGCTTGGCCGCCAGATCGGATGCCAGCGTCTCGAAATAGACATCGCCCTTGGCAAGGCCATAGGCCACCGCCTTCTGCAGGTTCGCCGGCGTGGTGAAGGTGACGAACTGGTGGGCCTTGGCGATCGGATCCAGGAGTGCGGGCGCTGCCGTGATGTAGCCGACCTTCCAGCCGGTGAGGGAGAAGGTCTTGCCGGCGGACCCGATGCGCGCGGTACGCTCGCGCATGCCGGGGAAGGTCATCAGCGGGCGGTGACGGGCGCCGTCGAAAATCAGGTGCTCGTAAACCTCGTCGCAGATCGCATAGAGGTCGTTGTCGACGCAGATCCGGGCGATGCCGGCGAGCTCTTCCTCGGAGAACACCTTGGCGGCCGGGTTCATCGGGTTGTTGATGAGGATGGCCTTGGTGCGCGGGGTGACGGCCCGGCCAAGCGCATCGAGATCGAGCTTCCATTCCGGCGGCGTCACGCGCACGCGCACGGGCGTGCCGCCAGCCCGCTTCACCATCGGCAGGTAGCAGTCGTAGAGCGGCTCGATGAGGATCACCTCGTCGCCCGGCTCAACCAGCGCCAGCAGGCAGTCGGCGATCGCCTCGGTGGCGCCCGATGTCACCAGAACCTCGCGCTGCCAATCCACATCGAGATCGTAGAAGCGCTTGCTCGCATCCGCCACCGCCTGGCGCAGTTCCGGCAGGCCGAGCATCGGCGGGTACTGGTTCGAACCGGTCATCAGCGCGGCGGAGGCCTGCGCTCGCACATCCTCGGGGCCGTCCACGTCGGGAAAGCCCTGGCCGAGATTGATCGCACCATGCTGCACGGCGAGCCGCGACATGGTTTCGAACACAGTGGTCGGCAGACCGGTGAAAACGGAATTGGTGGGCTTCATGGACAGAGGTTTCCTAACGTGGCGCCGCTATTATGTTCGCGCTTCTGCATTTGCCTTGCAACGGCTCGCGCGCACCGCCTTTCCCGGGCGACGGTGACGCGATGCCCGATTATTTCATGAGTCCCACACTTACGGGGATTGCTCCTTCAAGAAATCCGAAAAACCCAATAGGCCGTCAATGTCCCCCCGGCCAGCATGAACCCGCTCCCGGACTTCCCTCTCCACGATTGACCGGTCAAGTGCGGCGATATCGGGTCGGCGAATGCCCGCCAGCGATTGCCGGAAGACCGAATTGCCCGTCGGGCAATGCATCTGGATGGCAGCACGCCACAATCGCCTCTCCGGTTCGCTCTTTCCCAGGCGATTGATCCGCAACATCAGCGCCGCGATCCACCCCGGCACGCTTTCGTTGACACGATCGGCGGGCGCCGAGGCGGCGCAATCGATACCGAGCGCGCCGGCAAGCCCGGAGAACCAGTCGCCGTCATAGTCCAGCCGCACCAGGTGGGAGGCGCCGTAGGCAGCCCGCAGATCGTTGATCAGTGCGGGATGATCCGCCAGTTGTCGCATCCGGGGGTGACGGGCAAAATCCTCGAAGGAAAGCGCCGTTCCCCAAAGATCGCTCATCCTGTTTCCCGGGTTGATTATCGCCTGTCGGTAGTACGAGCGCAGCCACGCATCCATCTCGCGCGTTGCAAGAAGCACCGTGACATCGAATGCGCCGGTCATGCTGCGAAACATGTCCAGCGCTTCGGGCGAAAAATCATAGAGATGGTTCGTCAGTCCCTCGCTGGAGAGCACGATGTCCGGCTGGGACGCCGCGTCCAGCACCGCTCGCAGATCTGCGAGATCACGCGAAAGCAAGCCGCGAACCAGCCACCGATGGCTGGGATCGCCCCCAGGGGCAAACGCGTCGGGATACTCCATCTCGGAACGGCGCAGAGCATCGGCATTGCGGTACAACCACGCCTGAACCGCGCTGGTCCCTGTCTTGGGCAGCCCCACATGAAGAAAGAGACGTCGGCGCATTCCCGCACACCATATATGGCCCAAGGTGGCCGCTCGTTTCTGACGGTAACGGCGCAGTCGTTCTCCCAGTCGAAATCACATTGCATCTGCATTATCAAGACTGTTAGAAACATTTCTCGTCAGCCCTTACCGAAAGATGATTTTCGTCGATGGACATGTTGGAGCAGCCCAGATCTCTTTCTGAGGGCAAGACGCGTCCGACCGTTCACCTATCCTGCGTTGTCGACAACAATCCGAAGTTCAGGCTCCAGACTTGGAACTGGCTCTGCGCCTTGCGCGCCCTTGGGACCCGCTGTCGTCTCTTCGTCCATCATGTGCGCGGCGCGCTTGGCGAAACGCTGCAAGCCGAGATGCGGAAACACGGCGTGACGCTGGTCGAGATCGAGCCTTTTGGCGACGGGCCGGCGGTCTATTGCAACAAGATCCGGCAATTGGAAACGCAAGAGCTTCTCGAAGCCGATTTCGTTGTCCTTTCGGATACGGATATCGCGTTTCTTTGCGACCCGGCCGATCTCGTCGAGGAAGGAAAGTTCCGCGCGAAGGTCGTGGACAACAACAATCCGCCCGAGGAGATGTGGCGCGAACTGGCGGCTCTGTGCGGCATTACCGGGGATATCCCGACCGTCCCGCTGGAGCTCGCGCCCGAGGTGGACGTCTTTGCGACGAACTTCAATGGCGGCGTCTACATCATGCCGTCAGATTTCGCGCGGCAGATCCACCCGCTTTGGGAAAGGAATGCAAGGACCTGCCTCGCCGCCGCCGACCTCCTCGGCAAATACGCCGGCCATTGCGACCAGCTCGGCATGGGCTTTGCCCTGCTGGAAAGCCAGACCCCTGTCAGTCCGCTGCCCGTGACCGCCAATCTGCCGACCCATATCGATGCCGATACGCTTGGCGTGCTGGAGCCCGGCCCGGTCTGTGCCCTGCACTATCACAACCGGCTCGACGCGCATGGCCTTCTGCGCAAGACCGGCGTCGGCTGGATCGACGAGGCGATCGAGCGCTGCAACGCCACGCTCGTTGCGCAAAGGCGCCGCGCCTTCAGCAACGAGATCTTCTGGGACTTTCGCTACGCGCAGTTCCCGGAGCTGGGCTCGGGGCTGGGATCGCGTGGGGACGTGCTTTCTCACAAGCGGGCGCTGCTTGAGCCGTATTTCGATCTCATCGCATCCGAAAGCATTCTGGATGTCGGATGCGGCGATCTGGAGTTGTTCGCGCCGCTGCCGCTTGGCGACTATACCGGGATAGACGTGTCGGGGGAGGCTCTGCGGATCGCTTCGCGGAGGCGACCGGAATGGACCTTCCTGCGAAAGGATCTTTCCGATTTTCCCGACGACAGTTTCGACTACGTGACCTGCATGGATGTCCTGATCCATCAGCCCAATGAGGCGGCCGCGCGCGACCTTGCCGAAAATCTGGTGCGCGTCGCGCGCAAGGGCCTGTTCTTTTCCTCCCACACCACGCCTATAAAGGGCGCCGGGATCTCTTTCAATTCGGCCGAGATGCCCTCATACATCTCCAGCCTGAAGCCGGTTTCCGCAGTCCATCGGCTTGGAAGCTATCGCGACGTCTCGTTGCACTTTGCCGAGAAGGGGTTGGGAGACCGCCGCTCGCGCAATGATATCGGGCTTCACCAGCGGGTCATCGGCAGCCGATACACCGACCATCCGCACGTCCTGCGCGAACTGGTGGACTACAGCCGCCAGCATCTCGGCTTCTTCCCCTTCACAATCAGCCGAACCCATGAGTATCCCTGGTTCGCCGAGCAGCTGCGCGACGTGGAAGGCAAATCCGTCCTGGATATAGGTGCGGGTATCTGCTGCGTGCCGCTCATTCTCGCGCAACGAGGGGCCCGCGTTACCACCGTCGACAGACATGACCGCATCCGGACCGGACCGCCGACGCCCCAATGGAACGAATGGGGCTATCTCGACTATAGCGAGCTAGACGCACGCATCCGCTCGTTCAACATCGATGCCAGCGAGTTCGATGACGACGAACGCTATGACGTAATTTATTCGATCTCCGTCATTGAACACATGCCGCGGATCACCCGCCGTGCCGTCATGGCGCAAGCCGCCCGGCTTCTCAAGCCTGATGGCGAGGTGCTGCTGTCGCTCGATCTGATCCCGGGCACGGACGACCTCTGGAATCTCAATGAAGGCAAGATCGTCGACGAAACCGGGCACGGCGACCTGGACATGTTCAAGGCCGAGCTGGCGGCGCAGGATCTGGTCGTTCGACACGAAGAATACGTTCGCGCGATGCCCGGATCACGAACCGACGTCGTCTATCTGAAGCTCGGCAGGCCGCGCCATGTCGACGAAGACGAAAGCCCCGCCTGACCAAGCCAGCAGCCCGATATGTCCCCAGGGGCAGCACAGGCGAGAGGCGGGACAGCGCGCCGGGGCATAGCCCCGAGGCCACATCCGGCCGCATGGCCATGGCAACCGCATTGCTTTTAACGGATCGCGATCGGCTCAAGCGCATCACAAAAACGGCCCCACCTTGCGCACGCAAGGGGAGGCCGTGTTCATTCGAATGATGACGTTTCGTCCGATCAGGTCAGATCAGCAGGAAAGATCCCCCGCCGCGTTGGTCTGGAGCGTGCCGGGCGCGCAGTTCGTCAGCCCGGGGATCCTGACCGTCCCCGCCGTGGTAATCACCAGCATGGTTCCGACGCCGCCGAGATTGATGCCGAAATTGCCGGCCCCTTCCGCAGCGCCCGTCTCGTAATTGTTGATGTCCCAGCGCGTCGCGGCGGTCGTCTGCTCCAGACGAATGCCGCGCCGCCGCGTGCCATCGCCCGCAATATGCACCGGCTGCTTCGGATCATTGTTGCCGATCGCAACGAACCCGCTGGAATTGACGAGAAAATCATCAGTCGTGCCGCTCCCGTTCTCCACCTGGAAGGGACCGTCGGGCGTATTGGTTCCGAGACCCACGTGACCATCGGCGGCGATGAAGAGCGCGTTGGAGGGTGCGGAGGGCACGATCCGGAACGGCAGCCGGCTCGCGTTCGTCACGTCGCGGATGAAGAAGTTCGTCTCGTTGCCGGCGACGTCCCAAGTCTGGGAAGCGAAGCCGCCGGAGCCGTCCTGTTCGAGGCGCAGGGTGGGGGAGTTGCCGCTGCGCATGTGCAGATCGACCGCGGGCGAGGAGGTCTTGATGCCGACCCGCCCGGCGGACGAGAGATAAAGCAGGTTGTCGGGCGAATTTGCCTGGATCCAGATCGGCTTCTTGCTGTTCGTGGAATCCTCGATGGCGAACATGTTCTGCCCGCCGTTCGCCGTTTCGTTGGCGATCAGGCGCCAGTCCACGTTAGGAAACGAGGAGGAGGCCGAGGTGTCGTTGAAATAGATGCGAAGGTTGTTTTCCTTCAGGATGATCGTGTCAAAGCCGAAGGCTTCGCCGTTCACGCAATCGACGCCGACGCAGAGACTGCCCTGCACGATCACGTCCTGAACGAAAACTTCGTCGGCCAAGGCCGTCCCCGCGACAAGCGCGGAAGTCATTGTGAGGCCAGCGGCCAGCCCCAGTCCAGCAAGCTTCTTCATCAGCACCCTCTCCTCCGGCCCCCGCCGGCAACACGTTTGTCTGTAACTTTCCAGGCCACGTCCGGCCCTCCCCGCCTTACGGGATCTCCAGAGCCAGACCGGCCTCCGGCGAGCCCGGCGTCTGCCCGTTCACCCCGTCAAACGGCGGCAGTTGCGACCAGACACACCCCTTCGAACCGTTTGCCCCAGTCGCGAAAGTCTCTCCAATCCATGGAGCGATGCCCCCCTTCCGCCCGCAGGCGGATCCGGCAAGCGACCCGCATCGCTGACGCAATGGAAGCGATGGCGAGGAAGCATATCCACCGCACCACTTCCAAACGCGCGCTGCCCCGGACCTATCGCTCCTCTTCCTCGACCGGCTGGTAGATCACACCATCCTTCACCAGGAACGACCCGCTTGTGCCCACACCGGCATAAAGTTCGTTCTTCGCGCTGTCGCCACGGCCGTTGTCCAGCTGGGAGCGAACAGCGATGCGCTTCGACGTCGCGGCGGTCAGCTGATAGCTGTAGCGACCATCCTCGACCTTGCCGAACTTGCGCAGATTGATGACCGGCGCCGTACGTTCCGATTGCGCGGAGACGGAGAAGCCGTTCGGCCCGGAGATCGTCAGCGTCACCTTCCGATAGTCGCCGCCGAGATCGAAACCGACGGTCGCTGCGGAAAAGCGGCTGGTCGCGACCAGTTCGTCGCTTTGCGCCCATGTCGCGCCCGGCCAGACGGATCCGGCCATGACCACGGCAAAGGCCAGAACCGACACGAACCGCCCGCCGGCGCGCGCGTGACGTTCCGTTTTGCCTGTCGCCGGGCGCTGCGCCGGCCGGCCGGTAAACACACCGCGTGTCATCACGCCCCCTCATTCACGTTTCCGCACGCTTCGGCGGAAACATATCTCAGCGCCAATCACCCGATCCGGCGCGAAACCCGGCGAAAGCCCCTCACCGTGCGGCAGATGTCCGCACCGCGTAAGCCGTTCCGCGAATCTGCGGATCCGCCCGACCGATCCGCCCGGAGCGTATTCCCGTCATTCAAACGCAGCCTCTGAGCGCCGGAAATTCGCTCGATATCAATACCTTGCGCATATCCCGACAGATCAGACCGGATCGCTCTGGCCGGTTATACTCCAGTATGACTTCGCGTCACTGTAACCGAGGCGCGCCCGGCTGCCAACGTGGTCACTTAAGAAAACAACGGAAACAGGGAAATATGAACAAGGATGAAACGCGTCCAGACAGGCGGATATCTTTCACCTCGAAATGACCGACTGATTTTCCCTCTTGATTCAGAGCCTTTTCTCTGAACCCGGCGGGCATGAACACCCGTTTCTGCACATGGGTACAAATACCAATTTGGAAAAGCGGTTTGCCGGCAGAGTATCGCCCGCAGTCGTACTGACCTATTCTTTCCGGCCAGCCGGTTCTGCCCCGGTCGGCCTCGCCCACATGCGATTTGCCAGATCCTGCGCCTCGTTGATCTGGCCGGCGGTCATGCGTGTTCGCAGCATGGCGCGCAGTTGCATCGCCTCGGCATGGCCGCCCGCGCTCGCCAGATTGAGCCACATGTATCCGGTGACGAAATCCTGCGGCGTCCCGAGCCCGCGCATGCTGAGCAGTCCGAGGTTCGTCATCGCGGGAACGGACCCGCCGGCAGCCGCCTTGCGGAAATACCGCGCCGCCGCCGCATAATCGCGCGGAACCCGCACGCCGACGGCGTAGACGTATCCCAGCAGGAACGCGGCAAGCGTATCGCCGCGCGCGGCCGCCTGCTCGTAGGCCTCCACCGTCCAGCCGCCCGAGAACGGCGGCGCCAGCCGGCTGTCGTAAACTGCGCCGATCGCCTCCAGATCGATGTCCGGCGCGGCCCCCGCCGCCTGCGCCCGCCCGCCGCGGCGATAGAGATCGTAGGCCTTCGTCTCGCTCTGCGGCACACCGAAACCGTTGACATACATGACGCCGAGATTGGTCATGGCCGGCTTCAGGCCTTGCTCCGCCGCCTTCGCGAACAGCGCGGCGGCCTTCTCGTAGTCCTGAACGACGCCCTGGCCGCGCACATACATCAAGCCGAGATTGTTCTGCGCCTTGGCCTCGCCCTTGTCGGCCGCCGAGGAGAGCAACGCGAAGGCGCGGGCCGGATCGGCCGCAACGCCGCGGCCTTCCAGATAGAGCATGCCGAGATTGGCCTCGGCCTCTGCCAGCCCTTGCGCCACGGCCTTTTCGTACCACCGCGCCGCCTCGGCCGGGTCCGCCGGCGTGCCGTAGCCGTTGTCGTACATGGTCGCAAGATCGAACTGGTGGCGCGGATCGCCCTGCTCTGCCGCCATCCGGTACCATCGCAACGCTTCGGCGTAATCCTGCGGCACACCGAGGCCGGCGGCATAGGAGGCGCCGAGCGCGTTCTGCGCCTGGGCGTTGCCGGCATGCGCTGCAAGCGTGTACCAGTGCACCGAGGCCGCGTAATCCTGCGGCACGCCGGAGCCGCGATGATAGATGCCCGCAAGCTGCAACTGCGCCGCGACAGAGCCAGCCTCGGCGGCCGGGGTCAGAAGGGCGATGGCGGCAGCAATGTCGTTGCGCTGAAGCGCCTCCTGGGCTTTTTGCGGTAACGAATCCGCATCGCCCTGCGCGATCGCTGGACCGCCGAACGCGACGAGCAGGACGGCGAAAACAATCGCCGAAACGCAACGCCGCAACCGGCCGGCAGCCGCACGCAGGCCGCGCCGCGCCGGCGGTCGCCTCAATGCGCTGGTTCGCGCGCTGGCTTGCTCCTTGAGCCTCGCCGTCATGCGGGCCTCCTCACTGCGCCTCGGCCAAATGCGCCGCGTTCCACTCGCGCGCAAGCCGTTGCGCCTCGCTCACCTGTTCCGGCGTCATCAGACTCGCGAAGAGATCGCGCGAGCGCACCGCCTCGGCGTTGCCGTCGGCAGCGGACAGGTTCACCCACTTGTGGGCCTGGACATAGTCCTGCTCCACGCCCTCTCCGCGCGCATAGAGAAGACCGAGCTGAAGCTGGCAATAGGGATCGCCCTTCTCAGCACCATCGCGGAAGAGCTCAAGCGCCTGCGCCGGATCCGGCGCGGCGTCCGCCGTGCCCTTGGCGATGACATCGGCAAGACGCCCCCGGGCCGCCAGCACGCCATCGGCGTTCGCCGTCTCCAGCCATTTCACGGCCGTCTCGTCGCCGGCAAGGGCCGCTTCATGGACCCAGGGCACGACGGCGGCGCGATCCGTCGCCTCGTATGTGCCGTCGGCATAGAGTTCGCCGAGCCGCTTGCGCGCCGCTTCCAGCCCGCCGCGAGCGGCCAGGATATACCACTGCTCGGCCGCGGCCGGGTTCTTCGCAACGCCGCGGCCTTCCGACAGCATCACCGCAAAGGCCGCCTGGGCACGCGGCAAGCCGGCTTCGGCGGCCTGGTTGTAGAGCTTGGCGGCGATGGCCTCGTCGCGCGCCACGCCGGTACCGGTCGCATACATGTAGGCAAGGTTCGTCTGGGCGTTCGCATCGCCGCCCTCGGCTGCACGCGTGAACCAGACGAACGCTTCGCCGGTATCCTTGGCAAGCCCGCCCTCGCCCGCGAAATAGAGCGCGCCGAGCGCACTCTGGGCGGGCACGTATCCGGCTTCCGCCGCCTTGCGATAGAGCGCCAGCGCCTTGTCGTCGTTGCGCTCGACCGCGCCGCCGCGCGAGAAATTCTGCGCCAGCGTGAACTGCGCCAGCGGCAGGCCGGCATCGGCGGCCTGCTCCAGCCAGCGCAGCGATTCCGCCTCGTCCGCCGTCACGCCGTCGCCCTTGCCGAACATGCGGGCAAGCTCGAACATCGCTTCCGCCACGCCCTGCCGGGCGGATGCCTGCAGCCACGTCAGGCCCTTTACCGGGTCCGCCGGAACGCCGACGCCCTCATGGTACATCTTGCCGATGAAGAACTGCGCCTGCGGCGCTCCCTTCTCGGCTGCGAGCTGGAACAGCCGCGCGGCCTCCGGCAGGTTGCGGGCAACGCCGGCGCCGCGCAAATAGAACTGGCCGAGCATGGTCTGCGCATCGACGTTGCCCTTTTGCGCCGACTGTTTCAGCAGCGCCGCCGCGCCGGGAATATCCTGCGCGCCGCCCTTGCCGTTCACCATCATGAACGCAAGGCGGTAGAGCACCTGCGCATCGCCCGTGGGAACGAGCTTTTCCAGCTCCGCCCGCGCCGTCACGAAATCGCCGCGCCGGTAGGCCGCTTCGGATGCGGACATGTCGGGCGTGCCGTCCGGCGCAACAGCGGGCGCAACGGCGGCCGCACCCGAACCGGCTGCAGCTTTCCCTTCGGCACCGGACCCATCACCGGGTGCACCCGGGGCTCCCGCTCCGGCGGCAGGCCCGGCGGTCTCGCCCGACTGGCCTTGCGCGCGAACGGGCCCACTGGCCGCCACCCCGGCGAGGACGCAAAGAATGAGGGGGAAGGCGGCCCTTTTCGCCACCCTTTGCGTCTTCCGCAAGGCCGTCCCACGCTGCATGTCGCCTCCTGATATTCCGTTCTGATATTTCGCTTGCATCCACCGCGCCCGCGCCATCATCCGCACCGGCGGTTTTCGCCGACATGCGCCGCCGGTTACAGTGTCGGATCACCGTAGCGCTTGACAAGATAGCGCGCGCCCGCCGGCAACGGGCCCTCGATTTTCATCAGCTCGCCGACCGGCCAGCGGATCGTCACGCTGTCCACCGCTTCCACTTCGCCGAGCCCGATATGGGCTTCGGCCAGGTCGAATGACATGAACCCGCCGCCGAGCTGGATCTCACGCGTCCACAGCCGTTCGCCCGCCCGCACCTCGATGCGGGCGCCGATGCCGGCGCTGTTGCCGATATAGTCCTCCAGCGCGATCTCGATCGCGTTGCCCGTGGTGGAATTGTTGATGAAGGCCTCGACCGGACCATTGACCGGCACCGTCAGGAAATCGAGATCGCCGTCGCCGTCGAGGTCGATCTGCAGGGCGGCGGCCGTGATCAGGTAGTCGGCCAGCCCGAAGGCGTCGGTTGCCTCCTCGAAGGTGCCGTCGCCCTTGTTGCGGAAGAACAGGTTCGACGGGCTCACCTCGTTCGGCACCCACGTGCCGTTGACGATGTAGACATCCTGGAAGCCGTCATTGTCGAAGTCGCCGATCTTGGTATCCCAGCTCCAGCCGCCGACATCGAGCCCCTCGTCCTCGGCTGTCTCGACAAAGCCACCGCCGGGGCGGGGCTCCAGCAGCACATTGCGGCGCAGGATCTGCGGCACGGTCTTTTCCATCTCCGTCTCGTCCGGCTTGCGGAACGGGCGGAAATGGATCTCGCACAGCTGCCGGGCGCGCGTGGCGTCGGCGGGGATCAGCTTGCAGATGGAGGGATCGCGGTTCTGGATGGCCAGATCCTTGACCAGCATCGCCTTGCATTCGGCCTGATAGCGCCCCTCCATCTCCGCGCACTTGGAGGCGAAGCCCGGGTCGAAGCTGTGACCGGACTTGTACCAGCGCTTGATCGCCATGTTCTTCTCGCACACGGCCCGATCAGCCTCGCGCTCGATGCCCTCGCAATAGTGGTCGAGCGAGCGCATCTTGAGCTTCTTTGAAACGCCGGACGAACGCCCAGCGATCTGTGCGGCGTAGATCGCGGAGCTGCCGGTGTTGTGCAGGTCGGCGGTCTTCAGCGCCATGGTCGTGGTCGTGGTCATCGGGATAAGCCCGTCGGCGCGCGTCACCGCCGTCAGCGCGCCCTTGCCGTCGCCCAGATAGAACATGTCCGGCATCTCGAAGTCGTTGCCGACCAACAGGTCCGCGTTGCCGTCGCCGTTGATGTCGGAAAACAGGATCGACAGCGTCTCGCCGGGCAGTCCCGGCAGATCCTGGAAGCGCTCGCCCGTCAGCCGGCCGTCCTCGTTGAGCACGATGCGGTTGCGCGCCTCCTCACCGGGAACCTTGCGATACCAGCCCGCCGCCCAGTTGCCGAGCGCCGCGTCCAGATCGCCGTCGCGGTCGAAATCCGCAAAGCTCACGGCCATGGTCAGGATGGCATCGTCGCGGTTTTTCACCGGCGTCAGGTTGGCGACGTCGAAACGCCCTTCCACGTTCTTCAGCACGTAATTGCCCTGCTGATAGGTCGTGAGAAACAGATCGAGCCAGCCGTCGCCGTTGATATCGACCAGCACCGCATTGAAGACCGGCATTTCCGCGATCCGGCCGATGTCGAACGCTTGTGGGCGAAATCCGCCCTTGCCGTCGCCGGAATAAAAATAGAGCCCCTTCTCGGTGGAGGCGAAGACGAGGTCGGTCGCACCATCCCGGTCATAGTCGCCGGCCGCGATCGAGCGCCCTTCCCAGAACGGCGGCCACATGTCGGCGAGCGAGAATTCCGTCGGCTTGTCGATGCCCAGATGCCACGCTTCCATCCGCGAGAACGGCAGTTCGCCGGCCGAAGAGCGCTGTGCGAAATCATGCTTTTCGACAACGCCTTTTGCGCCAGAAACCGTGAATTCGCGGACAACCCCGGCATGGGCGCCCGCCGTCTCCGCGGCATGGGCGGACCCGATCAGCGAGAACTCCCAGCCGGTCAGCATCCTGAGCGCGCGTTCGGTCTGCCAGGCGTGATACTGAGAGACGCCGAAGCCCGCCAGAATGCCCACGACGAAGATCGTCGCGCCAAGCAGGAGGGCCGCGCGCATTGAGATGGCGGTGGCGACGATGAAGAACGAATAGATCGAGAAAATGCCGAGCGTGAACAGAAGCGCCATGACGTAGCCGGGCGCCAGTCCTGCCTGAAGCAGCGCCCCCGAGGCGACGACATCGAGCCCGATGGGCACGGGAAGAAAGGTACCGATGAGCGATGCCGCAACCAGCCCAAAGACCCCGAAGCCCGCGTTTTCCAGAAGGCTTGCCGGCAGCAGGCTTGCCACCAGGGCGCCGAGAAAGCCGGCCAGCAGCATTAGGGGCACGGTCGTCTTGACGATGAACCAGAGGTTCATCGCGTAGTCCTTGACGAAGTAGAGAACCGCCCAGAAGAGGTTTTCCTGATCCGTGGCGCTGGTGTGGGGATCGGGCGTCACGGTGGCTGCGCGCCTGGCCATCGAGGCCTGCAACTGCTCCTTCGGCAGGAAGCGACAGATGACAGGCACCGCCAGAAGGATCATCACCAGCGACAGCGCGATCTTGGTGATCGCCATGTAGAAGGGAAACAGCGAGAACAGCATCGTGAGAACGACGATGTTGAGCGTCGGCGAGGCGATCATCGCGGACAACGTGGATTCCGCCCGCGCGCCGCCCGAATAAAGCCCCCGCGCGATCGGGGCCGCGCAATTGACGCAGACGCCAAGCGGCGCGCCCATCACCAGCCCCAGCGCGGAATTGGAGAAACTCCCCCTGAAGCTGTGCTTGCGGATATAGCCGAAGAGCGTGAGGAAGGCGGCGGCGAACAGGATGCCGAAGGTCATGCCGCGCTGGTTGGTCTTGATCCAGTTGCCGGTGGACTTGGCGATGCGCTCGACCATCGTGTCGTCGGGCTTGAGCGGAAACTTGGCCTCGAAGCCCAGCGGGTCCTCCAGCTGGATCGCGCCGCTCATCATCGCCTTCTCGTTCAGTGCGGGATAGCGCGACTGCGTCCAGAACTGAACGGCCAGCACCGCCACCAGCAAGAGGGCCAGCACGAACCTCTTGCCGAATGGCTGCACGACGATGCGATCCATGACTTCCCCCCTCACTGCGGCCACGCCGCTGGCCCCCTCGTTCCGGCCACGCCGCTGGCCTCGACGCTACTGTCCCGGCACTTCGTTCCCGTGCCGATCGCCGCAAGCAGGCTTTGACCACCGCCAACCACCGGCGCACGTCCGCCGATTGCTCCAGATGACGGTACCGCACCAGAATCCGGTGCGGCACATTAGCGGCTCAGCGCGCGCGCGCCAAAGAAATCAGGTTTTAATTTGAGGATTTGAACAAGACGGAGCGCGATCGAACGCGGGAAATGCAGAAATTACCTATCCCTGATCGCACTTTCCGGAAGTTTATCGACGCAACTTCCGCAAGGGCTGAAGCGACCGAGCGAAGCGCTCTCGCGCCAGGCGCTTGCCTTGCACATTCTTGCCGCTGGGCTGACTTGAACAGCCAGGAACCACGCGCCTTACCGATCACCTTGCGTGAACGGCACGATGGCCAAGAGGCGGGGCAGCCAACGAAGGCAAGGAAGGGTGCCCTCACTCGGCCACATGCTTTTCCAGGAACGACCTGAAGCCCTGCTTTTCCATCTCCAGCGAGAACTGCGACGCGAAGTCCACGGCGGACGCCTGCAGGCGTTCGCGATCCTCCGGTGCCATTGCCAGTAGTTGCTCGATCTTCGCAACATAATCGTCGACGTCCTCGTACCCCACCGTCCAGGCAGCGTCGGCGGCGAGATAGGAGCGATTTCCGACGGCATCGGAACAGATCAAGACGTCGCCGCCGGCCAATGCCTCGATACCCGGCAGGTAATAGCCTTCCTCTCGCAGCGGCGTTCCGATGAAGGCATCGCACGCATGGTAGGCGGCACGCAGGTTTTCCCAGGAGACGCCGCGCGGCACGACCTCGAACTCCACCGGCAGACCTTTGGCCTCGCAAGCCTCGCGCACCCTTTCGCCGAAGTTCGACTTGAAGAGGTTGTATCCAAGTCGCAGCCTGGGATTTGCGCGGATGGCCGGACGGCGGAAGAACTCGAAATCGAAACCGTGGAAATTCAACTCCATCAGGTTTTCGTCCGGCACGAGTTCCTTCACCGCGTCATAGACCTGATCGGTGATGCAGATCCGCAGCATGTTCTTCATCAACAGGTCGCGGGCGGCGCCCCTGTCGAAGAACATGTTGTTGTGACGCACGTTCTGGATCAGGTGGATGAACCGGATGTCGGGATAACCGAGAGCCTTGGCGCGCTCCAGAACACGATAGAAGTTGCTGGGCAGCGAGATCATCACCAGATCGCCGTCACGCAGATCCGCATCGTTCAGCAGCGTGAACTGGATGTCGTGCTGGGCACGCTGATAATACGGCTTCGCCGTGAGCCCGGCCTTCGCATGCTGGTTGGACAGCGTCGCGAACCAGACCTCGTAGCGCTCGGGGTCGGCATGGACAGCATAGTCGAGCATCTTGGCGATGCCGCCGACCTGCCTGTAATTCGGCACGACGAAGAAGATGCGCTTCTTGGGGATCACCATGCCAACGCCTTCTCCGACAGCATGCGTTTCATGGATGCCTGCACGGCCTTGAGGGGAGCCTCGAATGCCCCCGACAGCGCGTCGTCGACGGTGCGCTCCACCACCGCCGCATCCGGTTCCGGGCCGAGACGGCCGGGAAAATCGGGATAGACGTCGTCAAGCCCCGTCCCGGCATTGTGGTAGACGGGCGTGCCGAGCGACAATGCATGGACCGTACGGATGGAAGTGGCGAAATCGCGCTCCTCACCCTGGAAGCTGCTGTCGACAAACAGATGCGAGCGCCCCACCAGCTCGGCCGCCTGGCGGGTCGGCAGCATCCCGACCCTGGTCACATTCGGGAGCGTCAGCAGCCGGTTGACCGATTTGGCGTGCGGATCCTCGACGCCTTCTATCGCGCTGTCGAACATGAACAGCCCGCGGTGCTCGGGATGGGTTTCGAAGTAGTCTGCCAATCCGTCGAACGTAATGGCGTAGTTGGTCCACTTGTGGATCCGCCCGCCGAAGGTGATCGTCGGCTTGACGAACTTCACATGGTCCTCGGGCTGGAACGCGAACGGATTGAGTAGCGGCTTGCGGCCATATTCCGCCTCGACGTGGGCCGCGAGTTTCGGCGACGTCACGAGCACCGTATGCGCATGGTCCATGTAGGTCCGCACATCGTCGAGATATTTCAACGCCGCGGCCTCCTTGCCGCTCGCGATGAATTCCAGATCCTTTCGCGCGATGAAGTCGAAGACGATGTGATGATGGCGCGCCGCCTTGCTCAACTCGCTTGGAAAATTTGCCTGCGTGAAGATGAAGACCCCCGGCTCTATCCGCTCGACGAAGTCGCCGAAGAGTCCATTGGGGACAAGCTGCATCTCGCGGTGGCCGTGGGGAAGGTTGTCGACGCCGCAAGTCATGGAATAGCGGTCGGCGAACATAACGAAACGCGCCTCATGTCCGGCCGCCTTGACTTGCCAGTAAAGCTGTCGCGCCCGCATGCCGGGACCGCTCGCGACCGGCAGAGTACCAAGAGGTGGATTGTTGCAGACGATGTAATGGATCATGCGAGACGCAACCGTATCAAGCTCTTCGGGACGCCTTCCACCGAATAGGCGACTTCATCGACGATCATCGGATTGCGCCCCGTCGCGTTGCGAAAGAGGGAAACGGTTTCGACAACCGACACGCCGGAGCCGAGAAACGCGAAGATTTCGTCGAAATCGGCGTATTCGGAAGCCTCGTCCAGGGAAGCCGGCGCATCGATGACAGCCGCCGTCGCACTGATCCCCATGTCCTCCTCGAACAGGAAGGCTCCCGTCACGAGCCTCCGGAAAACCGGAATGGGCTCACGGGCCCGATAGCGCAGAACATGAAAGCCTGTCGCCATCTGCGCATCGACGGAAAAGAACCGCCGGCGGCGCTGCTCCCAAACGTCCAGCACGCCGCCCGGCATCAGGACCTTGTCCAGATCGTTGAAAAATTCCGCCTGGGCCGCCCGCAGCACAGCGCGTTCGTTGCCGTTCAGCGGCACCTCTTCGGATACCAGAACCAGATCGCTCAGGTCGAACGTACCGGCCGTCATGCGGCCCGAAAGCACGATGAAGGTCTCAACGTCGCGGCGGTCACGCAGGACGAAGGCCCTACGGCACTCCGCATTGTCATCGAACCAGGGCAGCGGCACGCTCGCCACGTCGAAGATCACAAGCGGCCCGACCGGCGCCTGTGCTTCGGCGGCGAGAGCCTGCTCCCTCAGAAAGCCGTAAGCATCCGCCGTCGAGGAAAATGACGCGAAGCGTTCGTCAATCGAGGCCGTCGCAGTCAGACCGATCGCTCTCATCGTTTGTTCAGCCAATCGAAAACGGCAGAGAGAAAGGGCTCCATGAACTTGAGGAATTTGCCGTAGCGACCGGCGCGCATGCGTTCGGCGAACAATCCGGCGACCTCGCCGTCATTCATGGCGCGGGCAACGGCCGGGCGGGGGGGCGCCTTCTTGTCACGTCGCACACCGCCGCCGAGCCCGACCTCGAGCCGCAGCCGTTCGTATTCCGCATTGTCGGTCTTCAGCACGAAGGGGCGGTAGGAGCGCACCTCCCTTGTCGCGGCAGATGCTCCTTCGGGATCGGCACGTGCCAGCAGTTCCTGCCAGAGTTCCTCGCATTGCTGACGCAGCGACGGGCTGATAACCGGCGGGTGGCGCATCGTCGCCTTGAAATGCGACTGATCGAATACCCGGCCGAACTCGATGTCCTCCAGAGCGAGATCGAACTTCTCGTTGACCATCCGCACCGGCCTGCTTTCCTTGTTCAGCTGGTGCATATCGACGACGAAGGAGCGTTCGGGCGCCTTCGACACGCATTCCAGAACCCGGGCCATATGCAGCAGCCAGGACGCGGCGCTCATGTCCGGATTGTTCGCGATGCGCAGGTTGTGCTGGCGCCCGACATTCTTCGTGTTGGCATCGCGGAAAGCGCGGCGCTGAAGACTGTCGACGCAGAATTCGTAATGGCGCAGCGGCACCACGTAGACCGGATTGCTGGCATGGGTATCCCACAGATCCCAGAACAGGCAGGTGCGCGGATCCTTGAAGCCCCACACCGCATTATGCGCGTCGCGATTGGCGAGCAGGCGCAACACTTCCTTGTGGTCCTGCGGCACGTAGATCGGGAAATACGGGGCGCTCGCCAGCCAGTTCACCCCCGCCCGCTGCAGCATGGATGTGTGGAAGTGGACGATGCCGCGGTCCTCGAAGTGTCCGCGATGGTTCGTCGGCGTGGCCCCCAGGAGATCGGAGCCCACGAACAGTCCGGCCTGATTGAGGTAGTCGGTGAACAGCGACGTGCCGCTGCGGTGAAAGCCGAGGATGATAACCTGCGTGTTCATTAAAATACGACCGATCCCAATGTCTCTTCTTTCACATGCAGGTGTCTGACGTACTGGCAGACGATGTGCGCCAACATCTGGTGCGCGTCCTCGACGATCCCGTAATTGCCCGCCGGCACGTGGACCGAGTGCGTGGCAATATCCTTCGCCTTGCCGCCTTCGAACCCGGTGAAGGCGATCGTCTCCAGGCCCTTCGCGCGGGCCGTCTCGAGCACCTTGACGATGTTTGGCGAACTGCCGGAGGACGAGATCGCCCACAGGACGTCGCCCTCGCGGCCGCGCTGGGCGATATGGAACGCGAACACCTCCTCGAAGGCGATGTCGTTGGCGATCGCGAAATTGAGCTCGCTGTAGGCGTTCAGCGACGACAGGCGCACCGGCTTGCCGGTGGCAAGGCCCAGCAGCTTCACGTAATCGCAAGTCACGTGATTGGCGATCGCCGAGGATCCGCCATTGCCGCAGACGAAAATTTCCCGGCCGGCATCGATGGCGGCCGCCAGACAGCCGGCGACCCCGTCGATCTGATCCCGGTCCACCCCGGCCATTGCCTCGTTCAGCTGGCGGGCATAATCGCCGGCAAAGTCGCCCGCGGAGGCGTATTTCCTATCGGGGAAGCAATACCGCGTCATTCTCGACGACCTCCGCTCCATCGGGCCAGAATCGGTATTCCAGCGTAGGCAAGCCTACCTCTTTCAGCCGTTCCTTGAAATTATCGTCGTGGAAGACGGCGACAAAGCCGCCATTGCCGGCGCCAAGCACCTTGCCGCCATAGGCACCCATCGACAGAAGCTTCTGATAAAGCTCGTCGATCGACTGCTCCCCGACGTTGCTCGAAAGCCGTTTCTTCAGCTCCCAGTTGTGATGCAGCAGCCGCCCGCATTCCTTCGCATCGCGCATGGCGACTGCCTCGTGCATGGCGCCCACCATTTCGACGATCTCGCGCTGGCAATCCACGACGGCCTGATCGTCGCGCAGGTTCCGGGTCTGCTCCGCCAGGGTCGAATTCGCCCGCCGCGTGATGCCGGTGAAGACCAGCGACAGGTGCCGTTCCAGAAAGCGACCGACCCGCACGCCGGAATGACGGTCGCTGCAGACCGATCCGTCCCGGTTGAAGTGCAGCGTGTTGTAACCGCCCAGACAGACCGCATACTGGTCCTGCTTGCCGATCGGCTCGCCGAGCCGGTCGATCTCGATGCGGCAGCTGTAATCGGCAAGATCGTCCGCGGCAATGGATACGCCGCTGTAGGAGGCGAGGTTCAGCGCGGTCGCCGCGGCAAAGGCGGAAGAGGATCCGAGGCCCGTTCCCGCCGGCACATCGGCAAAGGAGGCGAAGTCGATGAAGGGCACCGGATAATCGCGCGCGATCTCGCGAATGAGCGGGTGGACGACCTGGTCGAGCGACGTCACCTCCTCCACCCGGCTGTAGACGAACCGGTAGCGCTGGTGGAAGCTCTGGTTGGTCGCCACGTAGACGAACTTGTTGATCGTGAAGGACAGCGTCTTGCCGGAAAACCGCTCGTAGTAGGCCGGAAGATCGCTGCCGCCGCCCATCAGGCTGATGCGGAACGGCGCGCGCGAAATGATCATGTCGTCAGGAGCCTCTTGCCTTGGCACAGATGTGCCGGACGGCGGCCGGCAGATCTTCGAAAAGCGGAACATCGCCGACATCGCATATGCCGTCACGCCCGCCGAAACCGGTCCGGACCATGAGCGGCGTGCAGCCTGCCGCCAGTGCGGCAGCGGTGTCGACCGTGCGATCGCCGATCATGAAGGAGCGGCCCATATCGATGTTGTAGTGATCGCGGGCTCGCAGCAGCAGGCCCGGATGCGGCTTACGGCAGTCGCACGCGATCTTGAGTTCCGCGCGCTCGCCTTCGAACCCGGCCTGCGGATGGTGCGGACAGACATACTTGTCCGTCAGAAATGCGCCGGAACGGGCGAGGCGATCGTCTATCTCGGCATGCACGGCGTGTACGTCGTCCCAATCGATGAAGCCCTTGGCGATGCCCGGCTGATTCGTCGCCAGGATCACGAGAAAGCCGGCCTCCTGAAGCTGCTTCACCGCCTCTCCCGCACCCGGCACCAGGGCAATGTTCTCAGGAGCCAGCGCGTCGCCGGCCTCTTCGATCAGGACCCCGTCCCTGTCGAGGAAAACCACAAATTGGGCATTTTCACGATTCCGTGAGCGGACTTCCCCGCTGTCGATCTTCGCCTCGGTCTCCTTGAGGCGCTGCAACGTCCCGACATCCTTGATGAACTCCGCGGTCCGATAGGCCTGGAGATGGCCGCCGGCCGAGACGATCCGGGGGAAAGTGACGAGCCCGAAATCCTCCGGTTCGTCCGAAATGTGATCGAGCACGCCACGACTGAGGCAATAGGCGGCCGCATTGACGAAATTCTCGTGCTTGTCATCGGCCGGACGGGTCTTGGAGTGAAACGCCGTGACCCGGTCCCGCTCGTCGAAGGACACCAGATCGCTGTCGAAGGGATGGTCGTTGGGATGAACGGCGAGCGTTCCGAGCGCGCCGCTTGCCCGGTGTACCTCGGCAAAATGATCGAGCTGCATGTCGAGCACGACATCGCCATAGAGCACAAGAAACGTGTCGGCGAGGTCGGCGACGATCGACTTCACGGCACCGGCAGTGCCAAGAGGGCGGTCCTCAAGATGGTAGCCGATCCGCACACCGTAGCGGCTGCCGTCGCCGAGCAGTTCGGGAAACATGTGGCCGAGATGGCCGGTCAGGATGTGGATATCGCGAATGTCGTAACGCGCAAGCAGCTCCAGCTGGTGGGCGATCATCGGCTTGCCCGCGATCTCGACCAGAGGCTTGGGCCGATCAAGCGTCAGCGGGGCAAGTCGGGTCCCCTTGCCGCCGGCAAGAATGATAGCCTGCATGCCCAAGTATAACCGCCTGTAAGATCTAACACATTCCGTACCCGGGCGAGCCTGCCGGAACGGCGTGTATTTCGACTGAATCTCCCAAGCCTTCCGATACTTCTATTTTCCTCGGAAAACTCAAAGAGAGATCGGAAAAGCGCAAGCAAACGGGACGCATGACACAGTAGATACGGACGTATTGATCGCAAATGCTCGCCCGATCTTGGGAGCGTTCAATATCTTACACGCCATAGGATGTAAACCCCGGCAAATGGCGGGGCATCGGGGCCTGTGGAACCCGAAGAAAACGCGCGCCTTGCGGGTGTGGGCCGCGCAATGCCGCCGGCCTCGGCTTGCCGTGGGTAAAGACTGGATCGGGCCGCCGTTTCGATGGGCGGCATGCGGGCGAATCGCCCGGAGTGGGATACCGCCGTCAGGCGACGAGGAAGACGTCGTCTGTAAGTTGCGCCTCGGTGGCGTTGGCGATCGTCACGTATCCGTTGGCGCCGAAGTCGAAGATGTAGTCGATGCCCGCCGCGTGCCCGAAGGTGGAAAACAGATCCGCGACCGTCGACACACCGAAATCCATGGCAAACTGCAGCTGGTCCAGGCCATCGGCGAAATCGGCAATGATATCGGTGCCGAACCCGGCGGCGAAGACGAAGGTGTCGGCACCACCGTCGCCCCGAAGGAAATCATTGCCGCCGCCACCCGTTAGGGTGTCGTTGCCACCACCACCGCGCAGCGTATTGTTGCCGGCATCGCCCGTCAGGGTGTCGGCATGGTCGGACCCATAGAGCGCCTCGATGTTCGTCAATATGTCGCCCTGCGCATCGCCGCCGCTCTCGGCGAGCCCGTCGGAGAGATCGACATTCACCCCGGCAGAGGATCCCAGATAGAAGGCCCAGTCGAAGCCGTCTCCGCCATCGAGCGTGTCGGCCCCCGCCTCACCTCTCAGGATGTCGTTGCCGACACCGCCGGTGAGGGTGTCATCGCCCAGATAGCCGCGCAGATAGTTGTTGCCGGCATCGCCCGTGATGACGTCGTCGTGGGCCGAGCCCAGCACGTATTCGATGTCGATCAGCGTGTCGCCCTCGGCCTCGCCGCCGACCTCCTTGCCCGCATCGGCAAGGTTCACCGTCACACCCGCCGACGAGGTCGAATAGTCGACCCAATCGGTGCCGGCACCGCCGTCGAGGATATCGCCCCCGGTGCCGCCGCGCAGAACGTCGTTGCCCGCCTCGCCGCGCAGGATGTCGTTGCCGCCGTTGCCGATCAGCCGGTCGTTGCCGTCGTAGCCGCGCAGCACATTGCCCGCACCGTCGCCGAGGATCACGTCGTCGTGGGCCGAGCCAAGCACGTATTCGATGTCGATCAGCGTGTCGCCCTCGGCCTCGCCGCCGACCTCCTTGCCCGCATCGGCCAGGTTCACCGTCACGCCCGCCGACGAGGTCGAGTAATCGACCCAGTCGATCCCGGCGCCGCCGTCGAGGATATCGCCGCCCTCGCCGCCGCGCAGAACGTCGTTGCCGGCCTCGCCGCGCAGGATGTCGTCGCCGCCGTTGCCAATAAGACGGTCGTTGCCGTCGTAGCCGCGCAGGAGGTTGCCGGCCTCGTCGCCAAGGATCACGTCGTTGTGGGCCGAGCCCAGCACGTATTCGATGTCGATCAGCGTGTCGCCCTCGGCCTCGCCGCCCTTCTCCTTGCCCGCATCGGCAAGGTTCACCGTCACGCCCGCCGACGAGGTCGAGTAGTCGACCCAGTCGATGCCGGCGCCGCCGTCGAGGATGTCGGCCCCCGTGCCGCCGCGAAGCACGTCGTTGCCGGCCTCGCCGCGCAGGATGTCGTTGCCGCCGTTGCCGATCAGCCGGTCGTTGCCGTCGTAGCCGCGCAGGATGTTGCCCGCACCGTCGCCGAGGATCACGTCGTTGTGGGCGGAGCCGAGCACATATTCGATGTCGATGAGGAGGTCGCCCTGGGCATCGCCACCGCTCTCTTTCGCGCTGTCGGCGAGGTTCACCGTCACACCCGCCGAGGAGGTGAAATAGTCGACCCAGTCGATACCCACACCGCCATCGAGAACATCCGCGCCCGTGCCGCCACGCAGAACGTCGTTGCCGGCGCCTCCCCTCAGAATGTCGTTGCCGCCATTGCCGATGAGCCGGTTGTTCGCGTCGTTGCCGGTCATGTCGTCGGAACCGGAGCCGCCGGTGGCGTTCTCGATGGTGACGTTGAAGGCGATGGCGAGGTTGTCCGTCATGCCGAGCACGTCGGAGAAGGCCCCCGCCGTCAGGTTGATGACCTGGCTGTAGCCCGTGCCCGAAAGATCGAGCGTGTCGATGCCGCCGGCGTCCCAGATCGCGACGACGGGGGCCGTGTTGATCGTGAAATCGAAAGCATCGCGGCCGGCGTTGGAATTGAAACCGTAGGTGGTGTTGCCCGTGCGCGTCGTCATGTTCGCGCCATAGACGTCCTGGATGGCGGTAATGTCGTGCAGCAGGGGCGTCGCCGCGTAGGAGGTTGAGCCACCCGGGGGCGAATGGTCGGCGCCGGTGTAGGAGGCGGAGAAATAGGACATGACCGTGTACTGGCGCGTGTCCTGCTGATAGTCGGCCGAGGAGTAGTAGCTCGGCGAGCCGCCGTTGTAATCGCCAGGATGCGACAGGCCGATGGCGTGGCCGATCTCGTGGACCAGCGTCAGGTAGCCGTATTCGCCGTAATTGAGACGGCTGTTGTAGCTGTAATCGGGATTGACCCAGACGTCACCGCCTGCACTGCTTGAGGACGGGTAGTAGGCCCAGGCTACCTGGGGTCCCGTCGTGGTGTTGGCGAACTGGATCTGCGCGCCGGACGATGTGCTTTCCACGAAATTCACGGCGATGAGCTCGTCCCACGCCTCGATTGCATCGCGTGCGGCCGCCTTCTGGGCCTCGGAGAAGACCGAATAGCCGTTTCCTTCGCCGTCGGTGCCGAGGGAATAGGATGGCGCGGAGGTCGAGAACCCGAAGGTAACGGTCGAGCCTGACCATTCGGCATTGGAGCGCGACAGTTGGTCCGAGATCTGCGACAGGGTCCAGACGTCGGTATAGCTCTCCTGCGGCGTCACCGCCTCGGCCTGAAACTGGCTGTCGCCTGCGCAGGCGGGACAGGCGCAAAGTCCGGAAAGGGTGTGATCGACAGTCATTCTCTCATGCCGCAGGCTGTTGATACTGGCGCCATCATGCGTCACCGCCCCTAGCGAAACATGAATACGGCATCGGAAAATATCGGCGTTGTCGCGAAATACTGATGCACATCTGCCATTTTGCCAAGGCCGCCACGTCAGTTGACGTCTTGGCACCACGCGCAACCGACGCCGCCCCGATCATCAAGCCATTGCGGTTGCAGAATTCCCGGCACGAGCGGCAAGATCTAGGGGGTGCCGCCGCAAAACGGCGCAGCCGTACCCTTCGCCCGACATGCATTGTTGACTGACGTGGCCGCATTGCCGATACGACTCGTGCAGGGGCGCCTGATCGCCGACGCGATAAGGTTGCCCGGACGGGAAATCGCCCTTTTTGTCGGGCTCATGATGGAACGTGATTCCGACAGGTATCGGCTCCATTCGCGAAATCGGGGGTATTCGGCGCGCGCCGAAGCAAAACGTCATGAAGGGCATCATTCTCGCCGGCGGCCTTGGCACGCGCCTGCATCCCGTCACCCAGATCATCTCCAAGCAGCTTCTGCCGGTCTACGACAAGCCGATGATCTACTATCCGTTGTCGACGCTGATGCTGGCGGGCATCCGGGAGATCCTGATCATCTCCTCCCCGCAGGCGCTGCCGATGTATCGCGAGCTGCTGGGCAGCGGCGCCTGCTGGGGCATCTCCATCGACTATGCCGAGCAGCCGGAGCCCGACGGCCTCGCCCAGGCCTTCCTGATCGGCGAGCAGTTCATCGACGGCGCTCCCTGCGCGCTGGCGCTCGGCGACAACATCTTCCATGCGGCCGGCTTCACCCAGGTGCTGCAGCAGGCGGCGGGGCTGACGAAGGGCGCCAGCGTCTTCGCCTATCCGGTCGTCAACCCGCGCGCCTTCGGCGTCGTGGAGATGGATGCCTCCGGCAAGGCCGTGTCGCTTGAGGAAAAGCCGAAAAACCCGCGTTCCAACCTCGCCGTCACCGGGCTCTACTTCTACGATGCCGACGTGGTGGAGATCGCGCGCAACGTCACGCCCTCGCCGCGCGGCGAGCTGGAGATCACCTCCGTCAACGAGGCCTACATGCGGCGCGGCGATCTCAATGTCGTGCGCCTTCAGCGCGGCACGGCCTGGCTCGATACCGGCACGGTGGACAGCCTGCTGGCGGCCGCAAACTATGTTCAGACGGTGGAACTGCGCCAGGGCTACAAGATCGCGTGTCCCGAGGAAATCGCCTGGCGACTGGGCTATATCGACCGGGCACGGGTGCTCGCCCTTGCCGCCGGCTACAACAACAGCTATGGCGACTATCTGAAGACCGTGGTCGAGCAGAATTTCGCCACGACCGACACAGGCCTTTGAAAATACAACGAAAACGCGGAACGGGACGGAGAAACGGCGTGCAGGTCGAAACGTTTGACATCAAGGGGCCGATGGTTCTGACCCCGAAGAAATTCGGCGACCAGCGCGGCTTCTTCTCCGAAGTCTACAACAAAGCGGCACTCGCAGAGGTCGGTCTTGAGGCCGATTTCGTCCAGGACAACCATTCCTTTTCCGCCACGCGCGGCGTCATCCGGGGCCTGCATTTCCAGACCCCGCCGCATGCGCAGGGAAAACTCGTGCGGGTTTCGCGCGGCGCGGTTCTCGACGTCATCGTCGATATCCGCCATGGCTCGCCGAATTTCGGCAAGCATCTGGCGGTGGAGCTCAGCGCGGAAAACTGGCGCCAGTTCTGGGTGCCGCCGGGCTTTGCCCATGCCTTCTGCACCCTGACGGAGAACGTCGAGTTTCTTTACAAGGTGACGGACGTCTACGCACCCGATTGCGACAAGGGGCTTGCCTTCGATGACCCGGACCTCGGCATCTCCTGGCCCGTGGATCCGGCCGAGGTGACATTGTCGGACAAGGATCGCAGGCACCCGCGCCTGAAGGACCTGCCGGCCTGGTTCAGCTATTCCGATTACGCGTGATCTGCCTTGCCTGACCATTCGATTTGAAAATGACGAAAGCCTTTTCACACAGCCATTCGCAACACACGGAGACGACGGTTTGACAAGCTCCATGAAGGTTCTGGTGACCGGCGGCGCCGGCTTTATCGGCTCGGCGGTATGCCGCCATCTCGTCGGTGACCTCGGCGTGTCGGTCGTCAACGTCGACAAGCTCACCTACGCCGCCAACCTCGCCTCGCTCGCGCCCGTCGCCGAAAGCCCGCTCTATGCCTTCGAGAAGGCCGACATCTGCGATGGCGCGGCTCTGGCCAGCATCTTCGCAAGGCACGAACCCGATGCGGTAATGCATCTTGCTGCCGAAAGCCATGTGGATCGCTCCATCACCGGGGCGGCCGATTTCATCGACACCAACATCGTCGGCACCTTCCGCCTGCTGGAGGCCGCGCGAGATTATCGCGACAGCCTGCCGGCCGCGCGCCGCGACGCCTTCCGCTTCCTGCACGTCTCCACTGACGAGGTCTACGGCTCGCTCGGCGCGGACGGGCTCTTTCGCGAGGAAACGCCCTACGATCCCTCCTCGCCCTATTCGGCCTCCAAGGCGGCCTCCGATCATCTGGCGACCGCCTGGGGCCGCACCTACGGCCTGCCGGTGGTGATCTCCAACTGTTCCAACAATTACGGCCCCTACCATTTCCCGGAAAAGCTCATTCCGCTGGTGATCCTCAACGCGCTGGAGGGAAAGCCCCTGCCCGTCTACGGCACCGGCGCCAACATTCGCGACTGGCTCTATGTGGAGGACCACGCCCGGGCGCTGTTCGAGATCCTCACCCGGGGCCGGCTCGGCGAGAAGTACAATGTGGGCGGGCGCAACGAGCGCACCAATCTCGACGTGGTGGAGCGCATCTGCGGCTGTCTCGACGAGATGGCGCCGAAGAACCATCGCCACGGCGAGTTGATCACCTTCGTCGCCGACCGGCCGGGCCATGACGCGCGTTACGCCATCGACGCGACGAAGCTTGAGAGCGAGCTCGGCTGGCGGGCGCGAGAAACCTTCGAAACCGGACTGGAGAAGACCGTGCGCTGGTATCTGGACAACGAGGCCTGGTGGCGGCCTTTGCGCGAGAAAACCTATTCCGGCGAGCGACTGGGGCTTTTGAAGGCATGATCGAGGGTCCGCGTCTTCTGATTATCGGCCGCAACGGCCAGGTCGCCCGCGCACTCGCCGAACGGGCGGGAGAACGCCGCGTGCCACTGCTGGCTCTGGGGCGGGAGGAATGCGACCTCGCCACCGTCACCGACCTGCCGGACGCAGCCGATGATTTCGAGCCGACCGCGATCATCAACGCCGCCGCCTATACGGCCGTCGACAAGGCGGAAGACGAGCGCGAGGCAGCCTTCGCGGTCAATGCGGCGGGGTCGGGAAGGCTCGCGGAAGCCGCCGCCCGGCGCGGCCTGCCGCTCATGCACGTCTCCACCGACTACGTCTATGACGGCGGCAAGAGCGCGCCTTATGTCGAGAGCGATCCGACCGCACCGCTCGGCGTCTACGGCGCCTCCAAGCTTGCCGGCGAGAAGGCTGTGCGCGTCGCCCTGCCGGATGCGCTGATCTTCCGCACCGCCTGGGTCTACAGCCCGTTTGGCGGCAATTTCGTCAAGACCATGCTGCGGCTCGGCGCTGAGCGCGACAGCCTCCGGGTCGTGGACGACCAGATCGGCTCGCCGACCTCGGCGCTCGACATCGCGGACGCGCTGATTTCGGTAGCCGCCGACATTTACGAGAACGATCTCGGCAACCGGGCCGGCATCTACCACCTGGCCGGTTCCGGCGAGACGTCGTGGTGCGGGTTTGCGCGAGCGATTTTCGAGCTCGCCGGGGCGCGCGGCGGACCGAGCATTCCGGTGGAGGCCATTCCGACCTCGGAATACCCGACGCCGGCCAAGCGTCCCGCGAATTCCCGCCTTGACGGCTCGAAGCTCGAAAAGGCCTTCGGCATTCGCCTGCCCGACTGGCGGGAGAGCCTCGAGCCTGTCGTGGCGCGGCTTCTCGCCAAGGAGTGAGACCAGGAGCAAGCGGCCCATCCTTCGAGACGGCCGCTTCGCGACCTCCTCAGGATGACGTTTTCGTGTTGCTATTTCCGCAAAATCAGCAACAAACACAACGTCATCCTGAGGAGCGCTCGCAAGAGCGCGTCTCGAAGGATGGGCCATTTGCTCATCGCGGGAAAGCTTGCGGACGCCCCCAGGGACAAACCGAGACGCCTCAAACCTCCGCCAGCACTTCCAGCCCCAGCCGTTCGCCCCAGAAGCGGCGCTGCGGTGCGGGGTCGTTGAGCCGTTCGGCCGCCGCGCGGGCCTTCGCCTGCATCGCCCTCAGCCCCGCCGGATCGTCCATCGCGGCGAGGATCGCGGCCACCCAGGCGCCCTCCTCGTTGGGCGCCAGAAAGCCGGTCTCGCCATTCCGGATGCGGTCGGCGAAGGCCCAGTCGGCGCTGTAGAGACCAACCGCGCCCAGCACCGCGTGCTCAATCACCTTGTTGACCGAACGGCCCCGGTTGAAGGGCGTATCCAGCATCGGATAGAGCGCGAGGTGAAAGCGCAGGCGGGCGTGACGGGCGCGGTGGAGCGCCCAGGGCAGCGGCCGGCGCAGCCGCAGCCGCGGATGTCCGTCAAGTGAACAGCCGAGCTTGCCGCGCGCGATCATGGTCACCGCGGCATCCGGGCGGGCGGCCAGCACCGCCTCCAGGACGTTGATGACGAAGGCCCGGTCGGCACCGTGGGTGACGGAGCCGAGATAGGCGATCTGGAAGGCTTTGCCCCGTTCCAGCCTTTCGAAATGGCTGTCGTCGGCAAGCGGCCCGGCCCAGACCGGACCGAAAAGCCGCACGTCGTGCGTGGCCCGGTATTTGGCGGCAAGATGTTCGGTCGGAACGACGATCGCCTCGGCGCGCTCGACAAGCGCGCGGTACTGACCCTCGCGAAGCCGCGCGAGCCGGGAACGGTAATCCGAAGGCAGCGTCTGGTCGACGCCGGCGGCATCGAGATCGTCGTCGATCACGTAGGTGAGGCGGAGCGCCGGATCGGCGAGGATCGCCTCGACAACCCGCGGCGCATCGCGCCGGCAGACGACGGCCTGGTCGCCGCACAGAAAGCTGTTGGCGCCGATCCGGCGGATGCGCGGACCACGACTTGCCGCGCTCCCGGGGCCGGGTTTCAGCCAGTCGCGGCAGGCGTTGGCGAAGTAGAGATCCGTCGTCGGGATGGACCGGCTCGCCCGGGCGAGCCGGCTCAGGTGCTGCCATGCGCTCAGCAAGCGGAAGACCTCCTTGGGGCGCGTCTGCGTTCCTTCGGAACGACGGACAAGCGCTCAGTCCAGACAAGCCCCCGGCCACCGCCGTGGCCGCAGCCCATTCCGTCTGTAGAATGTCTCACATTGGCCCGCAAGGCTTGAGCGGGGCGGGAGCCCTCACACGACGACGATGCCCTGATGCTTGGCCTTTTCCTCCGGCTCCACGTGGATGGTGATGATGGAGCCGGGAACCTCGGCGCGCAGGGCTTCCTCGATGCGGTCGCAGATCTCATGGGAATCGGCCACCGTCATGGAGCCGGGCACGACGAGATGGAAGTCGATGAAGGTCTTCTGCGCCGCACGCCGCGTGCGCAAGTCGTGCGCCTCCAGCGCCCCTTCGGCACGCTGGGAGATGATGGAGCGGATGTGGTCGCGGATATGGGGCTCCGGCGCCTCGTCCATCAGTCCGCCGACGGACTGGCGCACCAGCCCCCAGCCGGACCACAGCACGTTGAGCGCGACGACGCCGGCAAGCAGCGGGTCGAGGATCAGCCAGCCGGTCCAGGCCGCGATCGCCACGCCGCCGATGACGCCGACCGACGACCAGACGTCGGTCATCAGATGACGGCCGTCGGCATCGAGCGCGGGCGAGCGGAAGCGCTTGCCGGAGACGATCAGGTAGCGCGCCCAGACCAGATTGATGAGCCCGGCGACGCCGTTGACGGCGAGGCCCAGCGTCGGCTGATCGAGGAAACGCGGCGTACGGAAGGCTTCCCAGGCCTGGTAGAAGATCGCGACCGCTGCCAGGACGATCATCACGCCTTCAAGCACGGCGGCCAGGTATTCGGCCTTGTGATGGCCGTAGGGGTGATTCTGGTCGGCCGGCTTTGAGGCGTAGCGCGCCGCGATGAAGGCGGCGAACGCCGAGGCCACATTCACGATGGACTCCATCGCGTCGGAATAGAGCGCGACCGAACCCGTCAGCCAGAAGGCGACGAATTTCAGCGCGAGCACGGCGATGCCGACGAAGACGCTGCCGAGCGCGATTTTGGAGACCCTGTTCATGGCGACATGCGATAGGCCGCAGGGCGCACAAGGTCAATGCGGCGAACACCATGTTCAACACTTTGGCCGCCGAGCGCCCTGCCCGGCGGCCGGTCGCCTCAGCGGACGTCGAGAGAGAACGACATCGTCTCGGTGCTGCGCTGCATCCCGCTCTCGTAGACAAAATAGGGGTAAGAGACTGAAAACGCATCCTTTCCCCGATAGCCACGGGCCGGGGTATAGATGATCTTCATTCCCTTGATCTGCTGTCCGGCGCACTTGCCCGTATCGGCACTGAGCCGAACCATCGACTTCACGAATTTCACGCTGCCGTGCTTCGGCTTCTGGCGCACGGTGAGTTGCGGCAGGATGTCGGCCTGGCATGTCAGCACCCTGTAGCGACCGAACACGTAGACCTCGTTGGCCTTTCCGGCTTTGACACGATAGTCGAAATGTTCCGCCCAGGCCGGAGAAAAACCGATCACAAACAAAAGGATAGAAAGTACGACCCGCTTCATGTCTGCCCCTTTTACGCGTCACGAAGCATATGTTTACAATGCCTGCTCGGCTGATGGAATTGACAATAGGAAGCGCCGATCAGCGGCATGGCGTCACCGCGTCGCGCCGCTCGCCGCTCCTTTCGCCAGCCCTTGCACGCGCACGGGCTGGCGAAAGGAGCGGATATTGGATACGATGCCCGCTTCGCGGTGGCAGGCGATGCCGGCGCGGATAAATCAAGACTGATATTTTGAACTAATATTTTGTTTTTACTTGTTTTTTAAATGCGGCCGCGATTTCGGCCGATCATGACAGCACATGCGATGACGATATCCTGAACCGGGCACGGTTCGGAGGCCGGCGCGGTTTGCCTTTCGCATCCAGCGGCTTTGCGGGAACCCGTTCGTCGCGGCGCTTTCGGGACTGGCCGTCCGGCGGGGCCTCTCCCGGCACCATTGAGACCGGTCGCAGCAGGGCCGGCCGTCCGGAACCGAGGCGAAAGCACCATGAACGAGGCGCGCAGCGCGACCTTGCCGATGCCGCACGGCTTCGGCCAACCTCTCCTTGCGGCGGCCTGGATGTCATTGGCCGTATTGTCTTTTTCGGCAATGGCCGTGGCGGGGCGCGAGCTGATCGGCCAGCTCGATCCGTTCTCCATCATGCTCTGTCGCTCATCGATCGGCCTCTTCATCGTGGCTGCGATCCTGACCGCCACGGGCCGCATTCCGGTCATCCGGACGCGGCGGCCGGGGGCGCATCTGGGGCGCAATCTGGCGCATTTTTCCGGCCAGAGCCTGTGGTTCTATGCGGTCGGGCAGACGACGCTGGCGCAGGTCTTCGCGCTGGAGTTCACCGCGCCCGTCTGGGTGGCGCTGCTGGCGCCTGTTTTCCTGGGCGAACGGTTCACCGGATGGCGGCTGGCGACCACGGCGGCGGGGTTCGCAGGCGTGCTGGTGGTGGTCCGGCCGGGGGTGATCGCGGTCGATACCGGCGAGGTCGCGGCCCTTGCGGCGGCCATCTGTCTTTCGGCCAACATCATGATGACAAAGTCACTTTCGCGCACAGAGCCGACGCTTTGCATCATGTTCTGGATGACGGCGATCCAGGTCGTTCTGGGCGCGGTCATGGTCGCGATCACGGCCGTCGTCACGGGAAACGGCCTGCCGTCGCTGCCGGATCCCGCACACCTGCCGTGGGTGCTGGTCGTGGGCGTCAGCGGACTTCTGGCGCAGGTCGGGCTGGCCCGCGCGTTTCGCCATGCCGATGCCTCGGTGGCCGCGCCGATGGACTTCCTGCGGCTGCCGCTGATCGCCGTGGTCGGCATGCTGGCTTACGGCGAACATCTTGATCCCTATGTGTTTCTCGGCGGCGCCATCGTGTTTCTGGCAAACTACGTCAATGTCTGGCGATCGGGGAGAAAGGCGGGCTGAGCGGCGCCGGGATGCACGGGAACATGCGCAAGCCGCGGCTCGACAGATGAGAAAAATACCGGTACGGGCAATGCAACGACCGTCGATCCGGCGAGAGCCGGCCGGCGCACTTGCAACGGGATCACGACCGGGAAGAAGGCAACTGCATGAGCGGAGTGGCAACGGGCGCAGCGCCGGAGGAAAGCAATCAACCGATCCGGGCCGCGTTGTGGATGTCCTTGGCATTGTTCTCGTTTTCGGCGATGGCCATCGGCGGGCGCGAGCTTTCCGGTCATCTCGACACCTTTTCCATCATGTTCTACCGGTCGTTGATCGGCCTTGTGGTGGTGGTCGCGGCGCTGGCGGCAACCGGCAATTTCGCACAGGTGAAAACCCGCCGGATCGGCACGCATTTCTGGCGGAATCTCGCGCATTTCACCGGGCAGAACTTGTGGTTTTATGCCGTCGGCCTGATCACGCTGGCGCAGCTTTTCGCGCTGGAGTTCACCTCGCCGGTCTGGGTGGCGCTGCTGGCACCGTTGTTTCTCGGCGAGCGCTTCACCGGATGGCGGGTGGGAACGACGATCGCGGGCTTTGCCGGCGTCCTGATCGTGGTGCGCCCCGGGGTGAGCGCGGTCGGCATCGGCGAGATCGCAGCCCTTGCCGCGGCCGTGGGCTTTGCCGCCAACATCATGATAACAAAGTCTCTTTCGCGCACGGAATCGACGCTTTGCATCGTCTTCTGGATGACGCTGATGCAAGCCGTCATGGCGGCCGTGATGCTGGTCGGCCAGCCGCTGGTGCCCGAATGGGAGATCGTGCCGTGGGTGGTTGTCGTCGGTCTCGGCGGCCTCAGCGCGCATTTCAGCCTGGCGCGCGCGTTTCGCCATGCGGATGCCTCGGTGGTGGCGCCGATGGACTTCCTGAGACTGCCGCTGATCGCCGTCGTCGGCATGCTGGCCTACGGCGAAGCGCTTGATCCGTATGTGTTTCTGGGCGGCGGCATCGTGTTTCTGGCGAACTACGTCAATGTCTGGCGGTCGGGGCGAAAGGCGGGGTAGCCCCACGCTTTCACCCCTATTCGCAACCAATTAGAATTTCGTTCGCAGGCGACGAAACCGGCACTGATTTCCTTGAACTTTCTTTTGAATGCCGACCAATCGACGAAAGATCGCGCTCAACGTTTCGGACCGCGCTTCATCGCTTCAGCCAGCGCGGCTGCAAGTGCGTTGTTGCCGGTGTCTGTCGAACCGCGCGAACTGCCGCCGCGAGACGACTTGTCCCCGCCACCGTTGCGGCGTTTATCCCCGCCCCCGCCATTCGGCCTGTCCCCGCCCGGACGGCCCTTGGCAGGTGCAGGGCCACGATCGGGACGGGCGTCGCGGGCGGCGCCGATGTCCTTTTTCATGGTGAGTGCGATGCGCTTTCGCGGAATGTCGACCTCAAGCACCGTGACGCGGACGATGTCGCCGGCCTTGACGATGGCATGCGGGTCCTGAACGAACTTGTCGGCAAGCTGAGAGATGTGGACGAGGCCGTCCTGGTGGACGCCGATATCGACGAAGGCGCCGAAATTGGTGACGTTGGTGACCGTGCCCTCAAGCGCCATGCCGGGTTTGAGGTCCGAAAGCGTCTCGACGCCTTCCTGGAAGGTGGCGGTCTTGAACTCCGGGCGCGGATCTCGGCCGGGCTTTTCCAGCTCCTTGAAGATGTCGCGAACCGTCGGCAGGCCGAACGTCTCGTCGGTGAACTCGGCCGGGTCGAGCTGCTTCAGCGCACCGGGCTCGCGCATCAGGGTGCGGATGTCGCGCCCGCAGGCCTTCACGATGCGTTCGGCCACCGGATAGGCTTCGGGGTGGACGGAGGAGGCATCGAGCGGATTGTCGCCGTCGGTGATGCGCAGGAAGCCGGCGCACTGTTCGAAGGCCTTGGGGCCGAGACGGGAAACCTTCAGTAATTCCTTGCGGTTCCTGAAGGCGCCGGCGGCGTTGCGCTGGTCGACGATGGCATTCGCAAGGCTTTCAGTCAGACCCGAAATGCGCGCGAGAAGGGCTGCCGAAGCGGTGTTGAGATCGACGCCGACGGCGTTCACGGCGTCTTCCACCACCGCATCGAGCGCGCGGGCGAGCTTCGTCTGGTTGACGTCGTGCTGATACTGGCCGACGCCGATGGCCTTGGGCTCGATCTTCACAAGCTCCGCCAGCGGATCCTGCAGACGGCGGGCAATCGAAGCCGCGCCGCGAAGCGAGACGTCGATATCGGGCATCTCGCGGGCGGCAAGGGCGGAAGCCGAATAGACGGACGCGCCCGCCTCCGACACGGTGACCTTGGTCGGCTTCTTGCCGGGCAGCCGCTTGATGAGTTCAGCCGCCAGCTTGTCGGTCTCGCGGCTCGCCGTGCCGTTGCCGATGGCGATGAGATCGACCTTGTGGCGCATGCACAGCGCCCCGAGGACGGCGAGCGCGCCCTCCACGTCATTCTTCGGCTGGAAGGGATAGACCGTGGCGGTGTCGACCAGCTTGCCGGTCTCGTCGATGACCGCGACCTTGACGCCGGTGCGGATGCCGGGATCGAGGCCGAGCGTGGCGCGGGCGCCGGCGGGAGCCGCCAGCAAAAGGTCCTTCAGGTTGCGGGCGAAGACGCGGATCGCCTCCTCCTCGGCGCGCTCGCGAAGCGTGCCCATGAGGTCGAGATCGAGATGCAGCGCGATCTTGACCCGCCAGGCCCAGCGCGCCGTCTCGATCAGCCAGCCATCGCCCGGCCGGCCCTTGTCGGCAATGCCGAAGGCCGAGGCCACCATTGTCTCGGCCGGCGAAAGCCCCTGCCCCTCGGCGGCCTCCGTGTTGAGGTCAAGCGACAGGATGCCCTCGTTGCGGCCACGGAAAAGGGCAAGTGCGCGGTGGCTCGGGATATCGGCCCATTTTTCGGAATAGTCGAAATAGTCGGAGAACTTGGCGCCCTCCGCCTCCTTGCCTTCAACGACGCGGGAGGCGACGGTACCGGTGCGGGCAACATAGTCGCGAAGCTTGCCGACGAGGGTGGCGTCTTCGGAAAAGCGCTCGGTCAGGATCTGGCGGGCGCCATCGAGCGCGGCCTTGGCATCGGCCACGCCCTTTTCGGCATCGACGTATTTCGCGGCCTCTGCCTGCGGATCGCGCATCGGGTCGGCGAGCAGATCGTCGGCGAGCGGCTCCAGCCCCGCCTCGCGGGCGATCTGCGCCTTGGTGCGGCGCTTCGGGCGGTAGGGCAGATAGAGATCTTCCAGCGTCGACTTGGTTTCAGCGGCGCGGATCTGGTTGCCGAGTTCTTCCGTCAGCTTGCCCTGCTCGTCGACCGATTTCAGGATCGCGGCGCGGCGGTCTTCCAGCTCGCGCAGGTAGACCAGCCGCTCCTCCAGCGTGCGCAGCTGGCCGTCATCGAGCCCGCCGGTGACTTCCTTGCGGTAGCGCGCGACGAAGGGGACCGTGGCGCCGCCGTCCAGAAGCTCCACCGAGGCCGAAACCTGTTCCGGCCGTGCGCCGATCTCGCTCGCGATGCGCCGGGCGATGGAGGCCGCGACGATCGCCGGCGTGGCGGCGGAGGCGGCGGACGGGGCGGATGCGGAGATATCGGTCATGGACGGATCGGGACTTTCTCTGCGGCGCGCTGGCGCCTCGGTCTGTGGGCCGCTGTCGGGCAAGCGGCGAAAATAGGCGCTGTGGCCGCGCGTTTCCAGCGCCGGCGGGACATAATGCACATTCCATCGCACGCGGAGCAGGCGGGCACTTGCGGCGGGCCATCATGCCGCAGCGTTATCGACGGCTTGGGCCGGCGACACCCCCCATTTGGGGGTGGTCGGCATTTGCAGGGAGAGGTTAGCATCGTCCATCTTCCGCACGATCCATTTCCCGGGTGGAAGATTGGGGCTGGAAGAATGCGCGGGGTCCACCCGACCTGCGTTGATCCTTCTTCCGGCTTCATTGCACGGAGGCCCGGCGGGAATCATCCATTTTCCCGTTTTCGGACCTCGCCACGAGATTTCTTGTCAAATCTCATGCGACTTGCGACTTTCAACTTGAGGCCGCTGCGGATCTCCGCGGCGGCCCCTTTCCCGTGACGAAGAAGCCGGTCCCTCGCCCTCTGGAACCGATCCCTCCGCCGTCCTCACCCGGCTTCATCCGGGTGACCCACAGCCCACGCCGCAGCCGAAGGTGGATTGCCCGGACAAAGCCGGGCAATGACGGACGAGAGATCGCGCAAGACGCCATGCGACACTCCATCTCCCCACGTCTGCCCCCTGCCCGCCTACCCGCGCAAGCGCTTGCGGATATGGCACCGAGTGCGAGGCCCGCGTGACGGATGAACCAGCCATTCGCCGTCTGGAACAGACCCCTCCGCCGTCATCACCCGGCTCCGTCCGGGTGATCCAGAGCCCACGCCGCAGCCGGAGGTGGATTGGCAGGACAAAGCCGGGCAATGACGAAGGAGAGATCGCGCAAGGAGCATACAGGGACGACGCCGCATACGGGACTGAGAGCGGAGAGCCCCCGAGCTTACCTCAGGCGCAGGAAGCAGAAGCGTTCGATCAGGCGCACCAGCATTTTCTGGCTGCGGCAGCCGGTCTTGGACAGGGCGGACTTCAGATGCTTTCGCGCCGTATCCAGGGCAATGCCACGGGCTCTGGCATGGTCCGACAGCTCGATGCCCTGCGCCACCGCCGCGATGACCGCCTCCTCGCTCGCCGACAGCGAGAAGAGCCCCGCGAACTGGGAGATTTCGGACGCCCCCGGCAGCGGCTCGCGCGCCAGCGGCACCAGCACGACCACAAGGGCCGACCCGTCCGCCCCCGCCCCTTTCAACACGGGCAGGAAACGGATGCCGATCTGCTCGCCATCCGCCAAGGCATGAATGCCGGCGAGCCCGCCGACCAACAGACCGGCCTCGTGTCCGGCGCAGGTGGCCGACTGGAGGGCAGCCTGGGGAGATGCCGCGCGCACGGCTTCCAGCGCGCCGGCGAGATCCGCGGCGAGCCGGGCAGTCGGCAGGACGAGCCGATCGGAGGCGAGGCGGAAGACGCCGGCGCGGCGCATCGCCTCCGCCGCCTCGTTGACATGAAGGACGACGCCGGCCGTGGACAGGACGAGGACGCCACGTCCGCTGCGGCTCCACAGATCGGCCAGCGCGCCGGTCTTGGTCCGCTCGCGGTGAAAGGCCAGCGCGATGCGCAGGGCCTGGCGTACATGCAGCACCACGTGCCTGATCGCGGCGACCTCCTCCTCGCTGAAGGGGACCTCGTGGCACCGCCCGACGCCGAACCAGCTCAGATGCCCCTCCATGCCGAGCTGGGCGCCGGTGATCTCGAAGATGCGGTTGGGCTTCTGGAATTCGTTGTAGATGAGGCTCGAAAGCCGCTCCTCGCGCGTCCAGATATCCGGATTTCGCAGCACCTTGCCGACGGGAGCGGCGAGCAGGCGCGGCACGCGGATGTCATGCGGCAGGTAGGTGTCGAGATAGCCCTGGTAGGCCGATCCGTCGACCCCGTCGAGAAAGCCGATAGTCTCCGTGCCGGCCGACGTGTCGAAGGCCATGATGTGGGTGGACTGGGCGCCGACGAGATCGGCGAACCGCTGAACCGCAGGCCTCCAGAGGGAGGGATCTATCGCCGCTTCATAAAAGCCGGTCACGGCCCGATCGAGCCGATCGCCATCTATCGCCATGTCGCCCCCGCCGATACCGCTCCGGACCAATGCGGCTTACCGAACGACAGATTACAAGCATGAGTAGAAGGACGTAAGCGTGATTCTCCGTACAAATGGCTGAGAACCGCCGTCGTCACGCGATTTCAGACGGTTGCAAGAACAAGTCTCGCCGCGCGCGGGGGAACCCGATGTCGCGATTGCACGTTAAGGGCATGCCGCCGTACAAAAAAACGGCGGTGGCACCGGCAACGGATCGTCCTTTGCCCCGGTGTGGCCCATTTCTCGCCCGATACCGGCTGCCTTGCGGGAAGAGCCGACGCCGGACAGGTTCGGGCAAGGGCCGGAGGGGACAAGACCACCGGCGGACAAGACAATCGGAAAAGGACTGTCGCGATGATGCGGATGTCCACGACGGAAAACTGGACCATAGTGAGCGCGTAAGCAGGACACCGACATGATTCGCAAGATGTTTTCATCCCAGCCCGGATGCGATGCCGGGGCGGGAACGGCCGGGGACGCCTCCGATTCACACATCGATGGCTGCACGGGGAATGGCGGCGAGGCGGCGGGAAGCCTGCCGGGCGTTGCCATGGTGAGCCGCCGCGCCCTTCTGGCCGGCCTTGCGCTGACGCTCGCCGGCTGCGCCTCCTCCCAGCGCATGCGCCAGGCGCCGCCGCAGCTCGCCGATCCCAGGCTCGACCCGGCCTACCGGCGGATGTACGGCGCGATCTACGACGACGCGTTTCCGGTGCCGGCGGTCGACCTGCGCATCATCCCGCCGCAGTATCTGCGCCAGTTCGTGGACTATCCCAGCCCCTATCACGCCGGCACGATCGTGGTCGATCCGCAGGCGCGCTTTCTCTATCTCGTCTACGGCAACGGCAAGGCGATGCGCTACGGCGTGGGCGTCGGCCGCGAGGGCTTCGGCTGGACCGGCACGGCGGAGATCAAGCGCAAGGAGAAGTGGCCGACCTGGACGCCGCCCAAGGAAATGGTGGAGCGCGACCCCAGAGTGGCGCCCTACAAGAACGGCATGCCCGGCGGGCTCGGCAATCCGCTCGGCGCGCGCGCGCTCTATCTCTTCCAGGGCAACAAGGACACGCTCTACCGCATTCACGGCACAAACGAGCCCGGCAGCATCGGCAAGGCGGTCTCCTCCGGCTGCATCCGCCTTCTGAATCAGGACATCATCGATCTCTACGACCGCGTGCCGCTCGGCTCGCCGGTGGTGGTGCTGAACGATGCGGATGCCGGCATCACCGTGGGCGACAGCGTGGGCAACACCGGCCCGGCGCCGATGCCGACGATGATGACGATGCCGACCGATCCCACCATGCCGGGGATGTAGGTCGGGGATGTGGACCGCGGCCGGGCGATGGACCGCGCCATGCGCTTCCCCCGCGCCGTGGCTTTTCCTCAATCTCTCCTGCGTCATTGCCCGAACGATGCCGGGTGATGACGATGGATAGAGCGGAGCTCGGATATCCAGGTTGTCGCAAACCGAGCCGATGACGGCATGCCGTTTCGTGGCAATGACCGGAAGGCCCGCCCCGGCAAACGCTTCCAAGAAAAAATATTTTTCTATTGAATAACCGGAATTTTCTCGGTCTATCCGGCAGGACGCTGCAAAATATCGAAATAATCTTCGTCCCTCTGGCACGTTCCGACTTTCGTTCTATTACTTTTATACCACAAATCGCCGCGTGCTGAGTACAGGTTCAAACCTGATCGGATCTGTGGTATCAGCCTTTCAAGCTCGTACTGGGGCTTGCCACACGGAACTTCAACCTGGCCGCCTTGACGCCGGGGTTCCGGAGTTCTTGCGTCCGCACGCGATAATGGCCGTGCGGGCCCGCCCTTGCCGCCTCGAAAGCCCGCCGATGCCCGGCGCGTGACTGCGCCGACCGGGTTCGGCCGAATCCGGCGCGCGTCCGGCGGCGGGGACCTGACGACCACCCAGCGAACACCGGAGCGGCTTCCGTTCGCCCGGCTTTGCCCAGCAGGCAGGCCCGAACGGCGGGAAGGCGCTTGAGACCAACAGACATGAAGGGATCCGACCATGAGCGACGTCATCATCGAAGACATCAATGAAACCAGGACCCGCCTCGACCGCGTCAACACCCATGAGGACCCGCGCGAGTTCTTCCGCGTGCTGCAGCCGCTGGGCTACCGGCTGCCGGATGCCGCGAAGCCGGTTCTAGACCGGCTGATCGGGCGGCTGGCGGCGACGCGCGGCGGGCCGGTGAACCTGCTCGACCTCGGCGCCGCCTACGGCATCAACGCCGCGATCCTGAAATACGATCTGTCCATCGGCGAGCTTTACAGCCATTGGTCGCAGAGCCATCTGGAACGCACCGAGCCGCACGAGATCATCGCGCTCGACCACCGCTTCTTCGCCGCGCTGCGTGCCAAGCGCGACATCACGGTCACGGGCATCGACATGGCGCCGAAGGCGATCGCGTTCGCGCTCGAGGCCGGCCTGCTCGATGCGGGCTTTGCCGTCAACCTGGAAGCGGAAGCGCTTCCCGAGGCGGCGCGGCCGGCGCTTGCCGGGATCGATCTCGTCACCACCACGGGCGGTGTCGGCACGGTCAACGCGCGCACGTTCGAGCGTCTGCTGCCGGCCCTGACCAAGCCGGAGAGGCCGTGGTTCGCCAATTTCGTGCTGCGCACCGCCGGCTTCGACGATGTGGCCGCGATGCTTGCCGAACACGGCTACGTGACGGAGAAGCTGGAGGACACGCCGTTCATCCAGCGCCGCTTCGCCGATCGGGAGGAACGCGAGCGGGCATTCGCCGGACTTGCCGCGCGCGGCCGGTCGCCGTTGCCGCTTGAGGAAAAGGGCCTGATGGTGGCCGAGTTCTTCCTGTCCCGGCCGCGTGAGCAGGCAGAGGCGGAGCCGCTGGAGTCGCTGATGACGCGCGCGATGTAAGGTCCGCGCCGATTTTCTTGCCAGCGCACGAGAGGCCGCGTTCCGCCGGGAGCGCGGCCTTTTTTGCGCGCCTTGCCACTGTTCAGGCCTGCCGCAGGGGAACGCGCGCGGCGCTGAGCCGTTGGTCCTTTTGAAAGCGCGAACGTTGCCCGCCCCCCCGCGCCGGACAAGGAGGAACGACATGGCCGACAGGAACGATGGCGGAAACGACGAACAGGAAATCAAGAAGACCCCGCGCGAGGCGCGCCAGGGCGAGAAAGGCCCCTCGATGCTGCTGGTTCTCGGCATTGGCCTTGCGGCCCTCGTCATCGCGTACGCGGTGGTCGGCTGGATCAACAGCGACGGCGATACGGCCTCGCTGTCCGTGGTCGGCGAAAAGACGCAGAATGAGCCCGCTGCCGCGCCGGCAGGCCAGCCCCAATGAGGCAAGGACCTTGGAATTCGAGACCAGGCGATCCGAGACCGGGCGATCCGAGACCGGGCGATCCGGGGCCCGGCGACCGCAGGACGCGCCAGTCGTTGAACGATGCCATGCTCACGCGGGTGAAACGGGCCTGAGAAACGGAACGCCGCCCCGCCTCGCGTGTTGATTTCCAGACACCCAAACAGGCGAAAGGAAGACCCGCTATGGCCGGAAAACAGCAACGCGCCCGGGACGTTAAAGAGAACGATCTGGCGCAGGACCGCATGGGCCGCAACAGCCTGCAGGGCGACGATCAGGCGAGCGTGCGCAACCAGCGCCACGACCAGCCCGACGCCAGGCAGGAGACGGACGGCGTGGTGGAAAGCTTCGAGAAGCTGGACAAGAATGAGCGCGCGCGGCGCGATCTCAACAAGGGCGCAAAGGACGGCAAGTAGGGCGGCCGCCCCTCCCCCGCACCACGCGAAGACACAAGAAAACCGGATCCCACCGGCGGGATCCGGTTTTCTTGTGTCTTCATCGGGTTTGCCGCCCCCGCGCATTGAGTGTCCGTCGCGAGCCTATTGCGGATCGCCCGGCAGGGTCTTCGGCTTGATCACCGGCGTGCGCCCCTCGGATGGCGGCTCCACCACCATGCCCTTGCCGGCCTGCGGGGCCGGCTTCAGCACGCCGTCGCAATCATCGAGCGTCGTGGCGAGCGTTTCGTCCTTTCCGGCCCTTGCGCCCGCATCCTTGTCGTCCGCACGCGGATCGACCGTGCACGGATTTGCGCCGGCCCCGCGTTCGACCGTTTCCGGACGCTCCACGTCGCCCTGGGATGCCGCGGGCAGCGCGAGGAACGCCAGCGGACAGGCGAGCGAAAGCGCGCGGGCAGCCGCGGCGACCGGCGTTGGAGCAAGGCGAAGCTGCCGCGCGGACGCGGTGCTGCCCTTGGCCGGAGCCGTGCGGACGATGCGGCGGCGCGGCCACACGATTGCGTCGAGAGGGGGCGTGAAGCGTGCCATCGGTCTCCTCCTTTTCGGGGTTTTCCGCGCGGAACCGGGCGCGAAAGCACTCTTGAAAGCACTCTTGGGGGGAACGCGCGCGTGCGCCCCGGCGTTCCACGACGCGGGTCTTCGTTTGCCGTTGCGCGCAAGGGATGGGCGGCGGGTGCAAGGCGCCATCCTTCGAGACGCCCGCTCGCGCGGGCCCCGCAGGATGACGTTGCCCGTGTCGATATTTCGGTGAAACCGGCAAAAACCGAGGGCATCCCGGGAGGCTGTACCGGAAATGGTATCGGGTTGCGTGCCTTCGACCATTCCCCCTCACGACCCTCCGCCGTCATCGCCCGGCGGAGGCCGGACAATCCATCGCCAGTCGCGGCATTTTGGGCACGCGCTTGATCACCCGGACTTCGCCGGGTGATGACGGCGGAGGGGTATGAGGGGGAGAATTCGGACCGGATGAAACGGTTCAATGCGGACGAAGAGCAAGGGCGCGGCACCATGCCGGCCCGGGCTTTCGGTGCCCGGGCTCGCCTGCCTTCGTCGCGCGGCAGCCTTTAGAACAATCAGGCTGCTGTCGGGCCGCAATCCGGCGCAGGCCGCGGCCCGGCGTGTGGCGTTACAGCGAGCAGACGGCCGCGACGCCCATGTCGGTGATGGCAAGGCTGCCATCCTTCATCTCGATGAATTGCATGGAGCACAGATCCTCGACCGCGACCTTGAGCGCGTCCTCGTCATAGGCCGGCAAGGCGGCCTTCAGCGCGGCGAGAGGCACGTATTCCGACCCTTCGGGCAGCTCGTGGCGGGAGATTTTCTCAAGCAATTCGAACTCGCAATCGGTCATCATCATCAGCGCACTCCATATGCTCATCATGATCAAAAGGCGGTCGAAAGACGGCTGCGAAGTACCCGCTCGTCCACCTTGTCCGGGAAACCGGGATCCGGTTCGCCGCTCGCAATCGAGAACGGTCCGGCAGCCCGCACTCCGGCGCCTTGCCTTGCGGTCTTCTCGCCTTTCTCCGCTCAATCGAACCGGTGCTCTGCGCACCCCGGAGAAAAGGCCGTGCCGGTCGCGTTAACACAATGGCAAGAATGAGGCGCGCGACGGAAGGGGCCATCCCGCCACGGTGTCCTTTTGTCGCGGATCGGCGGATTGCGGAGGCTTTTGACGGGAGGCGGGGTTCGGAGCAAGCGGGGGTACCCCCACCCCTGGCCCCTCCCCTCAAGGGGGAAAGGGACGCGAGGGGCTGGCCCTGTTGCGTGCGGCAGGTCTTGCAGGTGGATCTAGGACCAAAGAGCTGCCCCACGGCCCACCTCCCCCTTGAGGGGAGGTCGAACGGCGCCTACAGCCGTTCGGGTGGGGGTGAGGCGGCAGGTTCTGAACAAGCGGCTTTACCCCCACCCCTAACCCCTCCCCTCAAGGGGGAGGGGGACGCGAGGGGCTGGCTCGGAGCGTCACGGCGGCTCCAAACCCCGCGTCACAAGGTGCTGCGCAGGCGGAGCGGGATCACTTTCGAGGGCAGGGCGGGACGCGGGAGTGCCATCAGTGCATCTGGCTTCAGAAGGCCCGCCGCCAGCTGGTGGCGGGCGATGTCGACATTGCCGGCAAAGCACTGGTAGCGAACAGCGCCCGCCGGATAGAAGACCGGCCGGCATTCCGCCCCAACCGGCCCGACAAGCCTCTGCAACGCGACCTGCCCCATCGTGGAACAGCGGCCGCGATTGAGGAAACGGTCGACGCAGAAGGCCCCGCCGGGCATGGGCGCGACGAAGGCGAGGCGCACCGTTCGGCGACCGGCGCGAAGGGTTTCGGCATCCGCCGCCTCCACAGGCGGGGAAAGATCGAGCGTGGGCGCAAAGCGCGAATAGGGCGGCCGGGCGGGCGCCAGCGCGCTATCCGGCCGGCCAGCGCGAAAACCGGCACCGTCTTCGCCACGCCCCTGCGCGGCGGAGTGGACGGGCACCTCCCCTGCCCCGACAAGCCCCGTGAATTCGTCGTGAAAGAGCAGCAGCGCGGCGACGAGACCGCCCGTCAGGACGATCAGCACCGCATAGACGGCGATCGCCCGATCACCGGTGCCCCGCCGGCCCGCAGCACCGATGCCCGCGCGCGCCTTCCGCCATGCGCGCCGAGCCGCAGCGGCCGCGAGCGACGCCGACGAAGAGCCCACCGGGGCGGCGGAACGGCCACGGGCGAGGATCTTTGGAGGAAGGAGGCCGGGCGGGAACAAGGACGGGAACTTTCGCGGTTGCCGGCGGGCGGCGGGTTGGCGAGGTTGCGGAAAGCCGGGCGAGCCTCTACAGCATCAGGGGTGCAAAGTCGCCGGTCCGTCGCCGGCCCCCGCCGACGGCCCGGCGGTGGCCCGGCGCGTTTCGAATCGGCGCCTGCCGTCACGCCCGACCGACACATGCGTAGAGGGTTTTTGCGGTCATGATCCATCCTTGCATTCTCTCCGGCGGCTCCGGATCGCGGTTGTGGCCGCTGTCGCGCAAGGCATACCCCAAGCAATTCCTGCAGATCTTCGGCGACGAGAGCCTTTTCCAGAAGACCTGTCGCCGGGTATCGGCGGAGGACTTTTCCGCGCCGCTCGTCATTTCCAATCAGGACCATCGGTTTCTTTGCGGCGAACAGATGGCGGAGGCAGGCCTTGCCGGCGGGCGCATCGTGCTGGAGCCGCAGGGCCGCAACACCGCAGCACCTGCCGCCATCGCCACGCTGATGGTGGGCGAGAACGACCCCGACGGGCTGATCCTGATGCTGCCCTCCGACCATCTGATCACCGACGAGGCGGCCTTTCTGGCGGCCGTGACGGCCGGCAAGGAAGCGGCAATGGCGGGCCGGATCGTCACCTTCGGCATCCGCCCGAGCGAGCCGAACACCGGCTACGGCTATATCCATCTGGGCGACGCCGAAAACGGGAGCGGGGAAGAAAGCGCGGTGCGCGCGGTTCTGGAATTCGTCGAAAAGCCCGACCGGGCGCGCGCCGAGGGCTATCTCGCCGACGGCGGCTACGTGTGGAACGCCGGCATCTTCCTGTTTTCCGCAAGCACGATGAAAGCCGCCTTCGAGACCCATGCGCCGGACATCCTGAAAGGCGCACGCGCCGCAATCGACGGGGCGACGGCCGATCTCGATTTCCTCCGGCTGGAGGCGACCGCCTTTGCCGCGATCGAGAACATCTCCTTCGACTACGCGATCATGGAGCGGGCGCAGAACGTCGCCTGCGTGCCGATGGATCCGGGCTGGAGTGATCTCGGCTCGTGGTCGGCGGTACGGGAGGTGTTTCCCGCAGACGCCGACGGCAACGCGGCGCTGGGCGAGGCGCTGTTCATGGATACCTCGGACAGCTTCGTTTATTCGCAGGATGCAAGCGTGGCGGTGCTGGGACTTTCCGACGTGCTCGTCGTCAACACCCGCGATGCGCTGCTGGTCGCGCACCGGGACAAGGCGCAGGACGTCAAGAAGATCGTGGAGCGGCTGGAGGCGGAAAACCGCATCGAGGCGATCGAGCACAAGCGGGTCTACCGGCCGTGGGGCTGGTACGAGGGCCTGAGCGAGGGCGCGCGCTTCCAGGTCAAGTGCATCATGGTGAAGCCCGGCGCGCAGCTTTCGCTGCAAAGCCATGTTCACCGCGCGGAGCACTGGGTGGTGGTTTCCGGCACGGCGGAGGTGACCATCGACGGCGAGGTGCAGCTCCTGTCGGAAAACCAGGCCGCCTACATACCCCTGGCCGCCCGCCACCGCCTCGCCAACCCCGGCAAGATCCCGACAAAGCTCATCGAGGTGCAGTCGGGCTCCTATCTCGGCGAGGACGACATCATCCGCTACGAGGACATCTACGGGCGGTAGGTCGCAAGCACGGGCATGTCGGAGGGATCGGTGCGTTGCCCCCTCCGTCGTCATTGCCCGGCGCAAGTCCGGGCGATCCACCTTCGTCCGCGACGTGGGCTGCGCGTGCTGGATCACCCGGACTTCGCCGGGTGATGACGGTGGATGGATCGGGCCGTTTCCCAGCTTTCGTACGCTGCCCTAGACGACCGAGGCGGAGGCTTCCCTCACCTTGCGCGTGGCGCCGTCGATCTGGGCGGTCGCGGCGGAGATGGAGGTCATGTTGGCCGTCAGCGTGGCCACGCCCTCCGAGGCGGTCACCATGCTGCGCGAGATCTCGGCGGTGACAGAACTCTGTTCTTCCACGCCGGAGGCGACGTTCTCGGAGATCTCGCTGATCTGGTTGATGATCGAAAGCACGGCCTCGATCGCACCGACCGCATGCTCCGTCGTGGCCTGCACCGACTGCACCTGGGCGGAGATATCCTCCGTCGCCTTGCTGGTCTGCGAGGCGAGGCTCTTGACCTCGGAGGCCACCACCGCAAAGCCCTTGCCGGCCTCGCCCGCGCGCGCCGCCTCGATGGTGGCGTTGAGCGCCAGAAGGTTGGTCTGGTTGGCGATGCTGTCGATCAGCTCGATGACGTTGCCGATGGTCTTGGCGTCCTCCGACAGGCCGGACATGATCTCGCTCGACTTGCTGGCCTCGGAGACGGCGCGCTGGGATATGTCGAGCGCGGTCTTGACCTGCCGGCTGATCTCCTGGATGGAGGCGACGAGTTCCTCGGTCGCGGCGGCAACCGTCTGGACGCTGTCGGCCGTCGTCGACGAGGTGGCGGCGGAGCTGGTCGCCTGTTCCGCGGTCCGCGATACGGCGCCGACGATCTCGTTCAGATCGGCATCGATCTGACGCTGGATTTCGCGTCGGCGGCGGCGCTCCTCCACCTGCTGGGTGATGTCGGTGGCGAACTTCACCACCTTGTAGGGCTTGCCCTGCGCATCGAAGACCGGATTGTAGGTCGCCTGGATCCAGACGTCATTGCCCTTCTTGCCGATGCGGCGATACTCGGCCGACTGGAACTCGCCTGCCCGCAGCTTTTCCCAGAAGCGCCGGTATTCCTCGCTCTCACGCTCCGACGGATCGACGAAGATGGCGTGCTTCTTGCCCGTCACCTCCTCCAGCGTGTAGCCGAGCGCATTGAGAAAATTGTCGTTCGCGGTAAGGATGGTCCCGTCCATATCGAACTCGATGATCGCCTGGGAGCGCGCCAGCGCTTCCATCTTGGAGGCATTTTCAACGGTGAAGATCCGCGCGGCGGCATCTGCCCATTCGACCACGGTGCCCACGCGCTTGCCGCCCCGGACGATATGGTTGGCGACGAGATCGAATGTCGTGCCGCCGATCCGGATCGTTGCCGTGTGTTTTTCGGTCAGGCCTTCAAGCAGCGATCTCTGATGAGCCGGCTTCTTGTGAAATTCGTCGATGGACCGGCCGATGAGCTTGTCGACATCGAAGTCGGGAAAGCTTTCGCGGATGCTCTCCTGCTCCTGCTTCAGAAGCGTGCGGACCGCCGGATTCATGTAAACGATCCGGTAGTCCTTGTCCGCGACCATCACGTTGTTCGTCAGCGCGTGCAACGCGGACGCCAGAAGATCGCTGTTCGCCTGCTTCAAGAATCCGACCATTCGTGTTCCCATTAATTTCCGAAGCGTCCCCTTCTCTGAGATTAAATAAAACAGACCCGTTAACAAAATATATTGTATGCAATTCTGTTTATTATGATACCACTATCAGTATTAATATATAACAATACATAAGAATGGTGACATCTAAACTCTGTGATTATACCGATGCCAAGCCGGGAACCGGCGCACCGGAAATGGCTCTGCGGCCGGCGCGCGACCGACGGACGATCTGGCAAGGCGAAAAGCCACCGCGGTGATGAGGACGGGTGCGAATCGCGCGGCGGATGACATAGAGCCCACACCGCAACCGCGCGGTGATCCTTCGCCGACGCGGCACGGGCGCCGAACGGTCAGCGACTATGACGCGATGGCCGCACGGGGCGCTTTTTTTTCGGAACGCGGAGAATTGAAAGAAGGGAGAAGTGGCTGGGGCGGCAGGATTCGAACCTGCGAATGGCGGCACCAAAAGCCGCTGCCTTACCACTTGGCGACGCCCCAACGAACGGCCCTTGGCCGTGGCCCCCTCCTATAACGGCAAGCCGTTGCACTCGCAAGCCGGGGAACGCGCAGAGGCCCGCCGCTTTTTCCACTTGTCCCCGACTGGTGCGGCCGGCCGGCGCGTTTGCCGCGAAAGTTCGCCCGCCGCTGCCCCCGCCGACGTTGCGCGTCGGAAAATCCGAACGGGAACAATTTCCACGCGCTTTTTTCGGGGCCGTCACGAAACGGTGGATAAAGGCACAACTCGTCGCTTGCGAGCGGGGAACGAGGACGTTATAAGACCGCGTCCCTCAGGGAGCGCTGCCGGTTCGAAACACCTCGACCGGCCACCAGAAGCGCTTTCAATACCCTGAGCCGGACCAGTCGGAGTGTAGCGCAGCCTGGTAGCGCACCTCGTTCGGGACGAGGGGGTCGCAGGTTCAAATCCTGCCACTCCGACCATTCTTTCCAAAAACCAGACAACGCGCCGACGGGCGACGGTCAATCCGCCCGACGTGTAACGCGGCAGGGACCGGCACGCACGCCCCAGCCCCTCCCGCTCGACCGTCGCCCACGTCTAGAGAGAAATCTGCAATCTCCCGGCCTTGCCGGTCGCCCCGGCGACGGCGTTCGGGTCGAAGGCGACGAGATCGGACGAAAGCAACAGGGTTTCGATCGCGGCGGAAACCGTCGCCGCCAGGCCGATCGCCCTTTCAACCGTCTCCCGAACCTCGTTTTCGCTCAGATCGTTGTCGACGATGACCTCCCGCACCGCCTCGTCCTCAAGACGGATCTCGAAAATCTCCTCCAGCAGGGGCAGGATCTCGCCGGCCGTGTCTTCCTGCTGGATGCGGGAGGCATGGTCCTGCGCGTCGTCGACCCGGGTTCCGTCCTCCCGGGAGGTCGTCTTCAGGACAAAGTCCGCAAGAAAATCGGCAAAGACGGTGAGAAGGCTCAACGCGCCGTTCAGGCCGGCGATTTCGGCGGCTAGCGTATCTATGTCGCCGTTCAGCCCGGCGATAACGGCGGCGACATCGGAGATCGTCGCGTTCACGGCCGCCAGCTCCTCCATGGCGTGGGCCTGTTCGTCGCCTTCCAGGCCGGGGATCGCCTGCGCCAGTGCGCCCGCCCGCGCCTCCAGGACGGACAGGTCCCCGCTCATGGCGTCCCGCGTGGCGGTCACTTCATCCAGCTGCCGGCTCTTGTCGGCGACCGCCAGACGCAGCCCCTCGGCGCTGGCATAGCCTGCATTCAATTCGCTCAGCACGTTGCGCCGCTGGGCGGCCCGGGCGATCCCCTTCGCGCCGTCATTGTCGGATGCCAGCCGGTCCAGCGTCAGCGACAGCTGCGCCAGAATCGCCTCCACATCGCCGGCATTGCGCGGCCGATGAAGCCCCAGAACGCCGAGATTGGAGCTGGCGCGAAAGAAATCCAGAAGCACCGCGCCGAGCGCCGGCGCCGTGGCCTGTTGCGGTAAGGCCTGTTCGGTATGGGCCTGCTCGGGCGCATCCGGTCCGGCCTGCACCTGCCGCGACAGCAACGCCGACAGGGCCGACTTCAGCGGAATAGTGGGATCCATCAGCAACGCTCCTTCGGCTTTGAAAATGGGGAGATCATGCCGCGATCGCGCGTCCGGCGCTGTGCCGTTTGATGCAAGGTGCAGCCGTTGCGGGCGCCCCCGGAAATGGGACGGCAAGGGTCCGCCCCCTAATCGAGATAGAGCCGGTCGCGGCTGGACCGCGTCGCCGGATCTTCAGAAAGTCCGGGGGTCATATCCTCCAGCTCCCGGCGCAACGTCGAGACGATCCTGCCGAGAAGCGAAATCAGACAGGCGAGCCACATGGCGACCTTCCGGCCGCGCGCATCCAGCGATGCGACCTGTCTTCGCAGTTTCTCCACAACGTCCGGATCGAGGCCAAGGCCGGCCAGATAGGCTCCGATCTCCTCGTCGGAGAAGCTCCCGTCGCCGGCGAATTTCCGCACGAGCCCGGCGGCCGCCTTCTCGCGGAAAGTGGCGGTTGCGGCGATGCCGGGCCAGCCGGGTATCATCGCCGCGTTGAGGATCACCATGGAGAGACCGCCGTCGCTCCAGGCCCCGCCCGCATCCCCGCCTGCGTCCGGATCCCCGATCCTGTCCAAGTCCGCGAGACCGCCCTCGTCGCTCACGTCCAGAAGCCGGAAAAACCGCTCCAAAGGCTCCGCCTCGTCCGGCACGGCGGGGACATCTCCCGCCGCGCCGGGAGATGGGAAGCGCGTCTCGGATGCAGCCTCCCCGGTCAGGCCAGGGCTCTCAACGGCCATGCGCATGGCGGCGAAGGGCGCCGTCCCTGCCGGTTCCCGCAAGCCCGGAACGAGACCGGCGCCGCCGCCGGAAAGTCGGCCATGGCCGCCGGGAGGGCTGCGCAGCAGGCGCTCAGCCAGATCCATCAGTGCGGCAAGATCCGCCATATCGCCGAGGGCCGGGGATCCGGCCTCATCGACCGGGACGTCCGCCTCCGGTTCCGGTGCGTCGGGGAGACTTGTCCGGCTGCGCACCAGATCCCGATATGCTTCCAGCAGGTCGCCGATGCGCGATGACAAAACCGGCCCCTTCTATCCGAAGTGGATTTCGAGCGCCTTGCGGAACGGCATCACGGCCTCGCTCAGATAGGCGCTTGCCGCATCGGGCGCGGCCGCATCGAAACGCTCAAGGGCCGCACGCGCCTCCTGCCAGCGCCCGGCGCGGATGAAGGCCTCGAGCGTGTGGAAATGCGGGGCCGCGGAGGCGGGATCGCGCTCGGCCGCTCGGTCGAAGGCATCGAGAGCCTGTGCGAAATTCTCGCGTGCGCGCAGACAGATGCCGAAACCCAGCCAATGATCCGGGCTGGTGCCGTCCAGCGCGCACAGGGTGCGGAACACCTCCTCCGCCCGCGCCACCTGCCCAAGCCGCAGATACTGGTAGGCGCGCGCGTAAAGAGCTTCCAGCATCGCCTCGTCCAGGCCAAGCGCGCCGCCGATCGAGCCGGTTTCGGCAAGCCGCCGGAAGACCGCTTCGCCATTGATGCCCAGCGGCTGGAGGCTGCGCGCGAACAGCGTTTCCAGCAGCGCCAGCGCCGCCCCCTGAAGCCCCGCCAAGCCGCCAGCGGCGCGCGCGGCCGTTTCAGGCGATGTCATGCGCTCTTTCGCAGCTCAAGCTGCTTCAGGAGCCTTTCGCATTCCCCGCGCAGCGTGCGGTGCTCATCGGTCCCGGCAAAATTCAGGGCCTCGACGATGTCCTCCCTCGCCTCGGCCAGATGCCCCATCGCGAGACAGGCGGTGCCGGAGAAATAATAGCCCAACGGATTGCGCGGCTTCAGAACCACCATGGCCGAGCCCGCCTCGAGCGCGGCCTCATAGAGCCCGTTTTGCAAGGCGCAGTTCGCAAGCCCCTGCAGGCACTCGAAATTCGACGGATCGCAGAGGACCAGCGCCATGTAGATGCGAAGCGCGGTGAGCGTATTGCCCGACCGGTTCTTCATGTTGGCGACGCCGAGTGCGATCTGGAGATCGCCGCTCTTCAACCCCAGCTCGTCCCGCAACGCGCCGTTCCACAGCTGTATCGCCACGTCCTCCGGCAGGGTTTCGACTTTCTGACCGAACAGGGTTTCCATGATGCCCCCCAATGGATGGCCGCGCCCGCGCGGACATCAAGGTTTCAGAATAAGGAGATCGGCGTCTGCCGCGGGCTCCCCGCCCCGGCCCGGCCCACCGGCGAAATGCGGCGACAGCCGATCATCGGCAACGATCATGCGAAGCGTCTCGCCGGTCGAAATCACGTCGGCGACAAGATCGGCGAGCCTTGCGAAATCGCGCTGCGGCGTGCGGTAGAAGCCGCGTGCGAGGATCGTCCCCGCCCCGCCGGTCTCAGGCTCCAGAACCGTGAGCGTGTCGCGTGCCGGCGACAGCGCGAAATTCAGCTTCAAGATCTTTTCCAGCTCGGCGCGCCGCGTCGTCTCGTCCTGCGACAGCCGGCCGACGTGCATCTCGATGACGAGTGTCTCGTCGTCGTCGCCGGGCCTCAGCGTCACGTCGAGATCGTCGACTTCCAGAACGACCTCGTCGTCCGCGTCGAAGACCGGCGCGTCCAAGGCAAGATGGCTCCAGAAATCGCGTATGAGCTTTTCGAAGACCGGGCGCTCCATCGCACTCTCGTTCGACTGTCTGCGGAAAACGAAGGAGGCGGAAGGCCGCCCGGCCGGCCGCCGTCGGCGTGGCTAGCCGCGCGTGATGGCCGTCATCTGCGCCACCTCCGCGTCGCGCATTTCCTTGATGAAATTGATCAGCGTCTTGATCATGTCGTTGAGGCTCTGCTGGGCCTCGGCGCTGAGATCGGCGTAGCTCTTGGTCAGTTCCGCATCCGCGGCCTCGCGCGCGGCCTGGGCTTCGGCTTCCTTGGAGGCCAGATTGGCGCCCGAGGCCGCTCCGGCGGCGGAGCCTTGTCCCATATCGCCGATGGCTTTGGCCATACCCGCAGCGCCCTGGACCTTGCCCTGGCGTATTTCGATATCCGTCAATCCGGGCTTGAACTCGGAGGGACCGGCGGGATCGACCGGATTGCCGCCTTGCGGCGGCGGCGGCGGGGCACTCTCATTTCCGCCGTTGCCGACATTGGCCGAATTGGAGGCATTCGTCGAATTTGCGGCATTCGGATCGCGGGCATTGATCGAGGGCGCGCCGTCGGCATCGACCGTGCCACGGGTTCTCTGGATGGAGACCTTGACCTCGATCGTCTCGGTCTCCGCGACATTGGCCGGCCGGGTCGCGGAGCCCGCCCTGGTGGCGCCGGAAGCCTCCGTCGCGGCATCGCCGACATTGCCCGCCTTGCCCAGCTTGTCGGCACCGTTCATGTTCGGCGCGCCGTCAAGGCCTCCGGCTTTCGGCATGGCGGCCTTCAGGTCCTTCAGCTTGGAGGCGTTTTTCATCGCACCGCCGAGCGACATCGCCGAGGCCGCGAAGGAAAACGCGGCCGCGCCGATGCTGACGCACATCTGGATGAGGGCGGCGGAGGCGGCCTCCTTGCCGGCCTTTTCCAGCTGATCGGCCTGCGATTCCAGTTCGCTGCGCGCCTGCTGGCGCAACGCCAGCCTGTTGTTCAGCGCATCCTTGCGCTGGAGCCCGCCCAGTTCGACCATGAGCCGCGCCAGAATGCGGGAATTGTCGCCCGGCGACGTGCTGGAGGCGAAATCCGCGATGATGCGCGAGGCCGTCTCGAAACGGTCGAGCGCGTCGTTCAGGTCGGCGGTGGAGATATCCGCGGGAGGGCTGAAATCGGGGCTCTTGACCAGCGACAGGAAAATCGCCTGTTCGCCGGCCGGAAGACCCGTGGCCCGGGCCTGGATGCCGGCCGCGACCTGCCGCGCCTGTTCCGGGGAAACGGTCAGTTCGCCTTCCGCGTTCATGAAGGAACCGGGAAGGTATCGAGGGTCGATGCCCGCCTGGGTCGGCGTTATGGCCATGTCTCAACCTCCAGCAAATTTCGCTCAAAAGGAAAGCCCGGGCCATTAGCCCGTGAAGTGGGCGCGTGCCATCGTGTTGGCGCGATCGTTCATCGAGCCCTGGACCGTTTCCAGCATGGCGTTGAAGCGCGAATTGGCCCCGGAGATCTGCGCCATCAGGATGTCGATGAAATCGTCGAGGGTCTGGATGAAGGCCTCGATCCTCTTGCCGTCGGCCTGATTGGCCTTGGCCTCGGCGCCGAGATCGGCGGCCTGTTTGTTGGTGACCGCCTGGCCGATGGAGGAGGTGGCTTCACCGACGGTGGCGATGCCGGCCGCCGCCTCGCCGGCGATCTGGACGGCTTTCATCGTCACCTGCGTCGCCTCCGCGACGCCCTCTGCCGCCGACGCCAGACTGGAGAAGCCAACGCCGATGGTCGCGACCGCGAGCGCCACCGCCACAACGGCCATGGCGATGGAAAAACCGGTATCCCAGTCGGAGGCGATCTTTGCGGCCTCCTCCGCCGTCTTGCCCTGGCTCATGGCAATGGCATAGGCGGCATTGCCCAGCATTCCCTTGCCGGTGGTCGCCGACACGATCGAATCCACCGTCATGATCAGGCCGACCACGCCGCCGGCGATCATCAGCGCGCCGACGGCAACCCCGACACCGGTGGCAACAAGCGCGGCGCCGATGGCGATCGATATGGCCGCCGCGATGGCAGAGAAGGCGGTCTTGATCCAGCCCCAGATGCCCGCGTCCTTCTTGGCGTCCTGGGCCTCGTCGAACTTGGCCTGCGCCTCCTCGATCTTCTTCTGCTTTTCGCCGAGCGAGGCCCGCTTCTTCTCCTCGTCGTTCAGCAGCTTGCCGGTCTGGACGTCGCCGACGACGTCCTTCATCTTCGCGATCGCCATCGCCAGTTCCGCGTCGAGCGCGTCGCCGCCGCCCTTCGACATCAGCCGGCTGAGCGCGCCCATGACCGCGCCATAGCTGCGCGAGGCGCTCCCCGCCGCACCCTTCGCGCCATTGCCGCCGGCCTCCGGAAGAGCCGTGGCCGCGAACCCGGCAAGGCCCGCCCTGAGGGCGTCGGCCTCCTGCTGACCCTGCGCCTGCTCCGCACCCTGCCCGAGGCCGGCCAGCGCGGGATCCATGGAGCGAATAACGTTCACGTCCGACATGACATCAAATCCTGTTTGCGTAACGTGTTGTGACGAATGAATAATCTCGATGTCAGGCCGGCCCGGCCGGGTCGCTTCCGGCCTCCGCGATCAGGGCCAGCATCGCCTCCGCATCCGCCTTCAATTCCGGCGCACCGTGCCCCCGCTCGACGAGCGCGACGGCGACTTCGAACGCCTCGCGGGCATTGTCGGGCTCGCGCGCTGCCAACAGGCATTCGCCGAGCCGCAGGTACGCATCGACATGGGTCGCATCGAGCCCGAGGGCGACGGCATAGAGCTTGCCGGCGGTCGCGAACTTTTCCTGGAGCTGGAAGGTGCCGGCGAGGGCGAAGGGAAAGCGGGCATCGAGCCCGTCCAGCTTGCAGAGCATGGCGAACATGTCCTGCGCGCCCTGCAGATCGCCGCCGCCCAGCGCCCGGACACCGGACTGGAACAGGGCATCCATCTCGCGGTCGGTGAGATCGAATATCTCCTTCGGCGCGTAGCCCGCCTGCATCAGCCGGACCCGGTTGTCTTCGGCAAGTCCCGAAGCCTGGAGAATGGTCTCGATCGCGGGAGCCGACGCTTCCAGCAGTCTCGTGAAGTCCTCCGCGGAAGAATAATCCGTATCCATGATCGACATGGCTGCCTCCACCCGAACGGAAATGCTGTTGTTCGACTACCTAACAGCCGAGGGAGACTTTCTGTGTGCTGTAAGGCACACCAAAACCTCGAAAGCTGCGCGGGATGAAAAGGCGGCGTTCCGATAACGGGCTATTCGGAGATGAGACTGCGCGCGATCTCGGCGCTTTCCAGCGTGCGTCCGGTCTCCCAGTAGCAGCGCGCGCGCAGGTAACGGCGAGCCCGCTTTTCCGGCGACAGGCCGCGCGCCGCCGTGCCAGGCGGATCGGACAGGTCCAACGCCTCCAGATCCTCCAGCGCTCCGGCATAGTCGTCGCATTTGAAGCGCAGGACTGCGCGGGCGAGCAGCAATTCGGGCGTTTCGCCGCCAATGGCCGTCAGCGCCTCGACAAGCGTCAGCGCCTTTTCCGGGCGCTCGTGACTGGCCAGCACGAACACTGTCAGCGCCAGATAATCCCGTTGCCGGGCCGTCAGAACCGTTGCGAGCGAAACAAGCTCCAGCATGGCTACCCCTTGAGCAGCGCGGCCAGAGCAGCGCGGACCTCGTCTTCCAGTTCCAGCTCGTCCGCCAGGATCGCCCGCGCCTCGCCCAGCACCCGGCGCACCTCGCCGCCCGCCCCTTGCGCGAGCGCGCCCAGCGCATCGTGCGTGTCGGACCGCGTTTCGGACAGCACGGAGGGGCGCAGCAGTTCCGAATCCAGGAATGCGGGCTGCAAAAGTTCCGTCAGGCGCTCGTCCAGCGACGGTCGGCGCAGGATCTCGTCCAGCTCGCCCTGCCTGGGCAGGAATTTCGGCGCATCGCGCCCGCGCACCGGCAGATGCGCCTCGTCATCCACCCGCCAGCGCGAAACGCTTTCGAGCCCGATATTGAGCGGCCGGATCGGTGTCGACATTCCGTCACCTACATCCGCGCGATCGATGTCAGACTGTCGTTCAGCCTGCGAAGGGCATTGTTCGCGAGATCGAAGTGACGGTTGCGCTCCTGGTTCATCGACGAGATGTCATTGGTCAGGATCTGGCTGTTCTGGTTGATCAGCGTCACCGCGTCGGCCAGCTGCGTGGAATAGATGTTCCACGCTGACTGGGTCTTGGTGACCAGAACGGTCGCCTCCTCCTTGGTCTTGTCGTTGATCACCTTGCGCTTGGAGAAGTCCTCCAGAGGCCGCGTAATGCCTCTGAGATCCTCCAGCGGGTGCCCCAGTTTCAGCAGGTTCGGGCCGGAATAGTAGCTGTCGAACATGATCATCGCCCGGCGCTCCTGGGTATCCAGATCCATGTTCGCGGTCGACCAGTTGGGATCCGCTCCGGAGACGACCTTCTCATCCGTCGTGCCGTCGATGTTCCGCTTCTGCTTGCTGCCTTCCTCGCCGGAGGGAAACGTCTTCAGGACATCGTTCACAAGCTTCTGCATGGCCGCGTAGTCGCGCAGCAGCGCATTCTGCTGTTGCAGTTCCTCGGTAAGGACGGCGACCTCCGCCTCCTTCTTGATGTTGTAGGAAAGCTGAAGCATCGAGATCAGCGAGGGAAGGTCCAGCCGCTTCCCATCGAGGGAGCCGCTCTGAGAGATGGAATGCCGCTGTTTCGCCAGCTCCAGAAGCCGCTTTTCCTGCGCCAGGAAACTTTCCAGCCCCGACGTGATCGTCACATTGTTGTCCAGGCTGTTCAGCTTCTCGGGGACCGTGACGCTGTCGGAAAAGGACTGCGCCGAGACCGCCTTCTCGAATTGGCGCATCCGCGTGTAACGGTCCACGATATCGGAGATCTCGCTGTTGATGTTGGCGGAGGAGAACAGGCTGTTCTTGTCGATGCGCTCGATGATCAGGTTCAGCTGATCCGTGAACAGGTCCCTGTTCGCGCTGCCGTCGTTCTCGATGAAGTCGATCTTTTCCTGAACCAGCGCCTTCATCGCCTCGCGGTAGGAGGTCGCCGTCGCGCCGAGCGACACGCCCCATGCGGCGGCAAGATCGGCGACGACATCCGGCGCTGTGGCATTGAGCGCGGTCGTGTAGTCCGCGATCAGGGCCTGATCCGCATTGGGCATCGGGGCCAGATCGGTCTTGGAGAGCGCCTGAAGAACCAGCACGGTTCGCCCGTCGCTCCCCAGCAGCACATCGAGACGCTCGCCCCCACCCGTCAGCACCAGCTTGCCGCCCGCCTCGGCGCGATTGAGGAGCTGCAATTGCTGGGAAGAATGCAGGCCGGAAAAGAATTTGGGCGTGATACTGGCGAGATCCACCGTCGCCAGATCGACCTCCGCGCCGGTCTCATCGACGGGATTGGGCAGGCTCGTTTCGGCGGATGTTCCGTCCATGTAGGGAAACAGGGTTTCCGCATTTCCCTTGTTGAGAGCATCCGCGGACCCGTCATCCGCGGACCCGGGCAAGGTTTTGAGCGGGTTCGGATCCGGCATCGACGCGCTCGGAAAGGAAAATGTGGTCGCCCAGAAATTCGGCATGAGACAGGTCCCGGTTACAGTTTCAGACGCGTCCTGTAGGCCGCGCGATCGCCGCCGACATCGCCGCCGGTCAGCGCGACCGGCCGTTCGCCGCAAAGGCGGCTCAATCCGGTTTGCGAGGGCGCGACGGGGTCATAGGCACCGGCATCGCCTTCGAATGTCTGGCCGGCGATCCGGCGGACATGGCGTTCGAAATCAGCCACGCGCGACGCGAAATCCTCCATCGTCCCGACGCGCGCGATCCGGAGAACAAGGCTCTGGCAATGCGCATCGTGCCGCAGCAGCGGCGTCGCCAGGATCGCGGAAAGCTGCGCCTCGATGCCGGCGAAAGCCTCTGCAAACCCCGCCTCGCGGCGCACGGACCCGTCGCGCCACGCAAGCAGGGACCTTTCGGCTCGCCGTATCTGCGTCTGCGCATCCTGAAGCGTGCCGTTTCGGGGAGGCTCGCGCCACGGAGCCCGCAAACCGCCGCCCCGCCCGTCGTCTTCAACCGACACAGGCCTTCATCCTTCCGCCGATCCATCATGAAGCGGGATAGTGATGCGCCAATGACGTGTCCGGTGTGCCATTCGGCACATTGGTGCGAAGAAACGACACGTATTTTCACAGCCAGGGCCTTCCCGGCCGATCGACAGGTTCGTCGGCGTACGGGGCGCGGGGCCGTTTGTCTCGACCCTCGGGGAAATGGGCATGGTTGAAATCAATACGCTTCGCCAGCAGGTCGCCTCCGGCAACGTGCAATCGACGGTCGGCGCGGAAGTGCTGGAACAGGCGCGCGGCGCGCAGAAGGGCAATTCGGCCGCGGCCGCCGTCATCAACAACGACCTGTCCGACATTCAGGAGGAGATCGGCAACGCGGCGGCCCATCTCAAGGACAAGCGCTCGCTCGGCCAGGACAAGCTGCGCCAGGGCCAGGGCGCCAACCGCGAGGCGCTCAGGCGCATTGCCGACTACTATGACAAGCTGCCCGACAAGCCGCACGAGGACGATCTGCGCGATCAGGTCAAGACGCTGCAGAAATACGAGGACCTGCTCGAAAAGGGCGGCGGTGGCGGCGGGGCCGTCTCCGCGGACGACATCCTCCACGCCCTGCGGGATTTCGACAGGGACGTCACGCACCAATACGAAGCCCTGCGGGCCGTCAGCCGCTATTACGAAGATACGCAGGCCGATTTCGAGGGCCGCGGGCCGAGCCCGGAACGGGCGGCCGCGCGCGAGGCACTGCGCGCGGAGCTGGGGGCCGCCGGCGCGCGGTTCGAGCGCGATCCCGATCTCATGCGGGACGTTCGCGCCGGCTATGCGGTGGCGGCGCTCGCAAGAGACGCGGCGCCCTCGCTGGAAACCGACCCGGCGGCGCTGCGCGATCACTACCGCGAGATGCTGCGCGGCCCGCAGACCATGGCGCGGATCTTCGACACGCTGTCCGGCTTCAATCTGCGCCTTGCCTTCGACACGGTGGTGGAGCTGTTCATGCAGGCGGCCGGCAACGACCTCGCCTCCACCACGACCAGCACGGATCCCGTCTTTCTGGGCGCGCTGGTCAAGGAACTGGGCAAGCTGAAGACGATGCGCACGCTGTTCGATGCCTCCTTCGAGGTGCTGGCCAGGGTTCAGCGCATCGATCCGGACTTCGCCAACGGCGCGGGCGCGGCCGGCCCGGTGGAGCTCACAAGCGCGCTTCTTCATTTCTGCGCCAGACCCACCGCGAGCCTTGCCGACGCGCGGGCGCTGACGAAGCCGTTCGAAACCGGGTTCCCGCCTACCATGGTCGTTTTCGGCAATGAATTGCGGGATCTTCATGCCATGGCTCCCGACCAGGTCTTCCCCTCCGATCAGGCCTGCCTGCAACAGAAGAACGCGCTGCGGCAGCTGCAGACGGAGCTCACGGAAGTCGAAGAGCAGTTCTTCGAGGCCCAGCACGATCCGGACATCGCCTGACCAGGACCACTTTCGCGCCACCGCATTCAGGGAAAGCTCCATGACCGCCCCATTCACGCGAAGCGTCCTGCAAGCAATCGAGGACTTTGCCGCGGGCCTGCAGATCGACCATATCGTGCGGTCCGAAACCGGCAGCGTGTCCTTCAGGCTGGACCGCGCCGGGCTGATGAGCTTCTTTCCCGCCCAGGACGGGCGCCGCACGCTTGTCAGCCTCAAGCGGACGCCCCGCCGCCCGCCCCGGACGGAAGACCTCGAAAGCTTCCTGGGCCTCGCCGGGTGGGAGCCGTATCTGCACGCTCCGATCAATGCGGGAATGACAGCGGACGGTGGGTTTCTGCTGATCGCGAGCCTGTCCAACGACGACGTCAACCGGCAGAGCGTCGAGGTCTGCCTGGACCGCCTCGCCGCGCTGCACGATCAGGCCGGCCCGGATGATCGGGCAGGCCGGCACGAGGGTTTCGCGATGAGCTGACGGGGGCCGCACGTTAGTCGCCTCTCCCGTTGCGTGATGACCGGACATACACCGCCTGCCGCAGAGGAAACATTTGCGCATACAGGTCCATTGATCGTTATATTTTATTGACTGGCATAAAACTTTTTTATCTGGTATCCATCGCAAGGACACTGAACCTGCTCTCATACTGTGCAACGCGCATTGATTGATTTTGGAGCCACTGTGTTCTGCGAACCCAACGATCAAGGCACTCTGGTCGCTCCGCTGCCCGAGCAGGCTCTGGGCAGGACGTATTTCGGGCATGCCGATACGGACGCGCTCGCGGGGAATGCCCTGATCGGAAGTCTCCTCACAAAGCTTCGCGAGAGGCTGGCCTCGGACACGAAAGACGCGCAGATCCTGTGCCGCTATCTGGAGGAATGCGGCCTTGCCGACCTCGCCGATGCGGGGCTTGAGGCGTTCATTCGGGCCCATTTCCCGGCAGGGGCAGACGGGCTTTCCAGCATCCACGATGTCTACAGGGCGGCCTGCGAGCGGTTCGGACAGCTCGATTACGTCCACGCAACCGGCCTGTTCGCGCTGATCGCCTCGCTTGAGGATGTCCAGGGCTACGGCCGGATCGCCCTGTCGGCCTGTGCGGCGCGACAGGGATTTTATCGCAGCGGCTACGATCTGGCGGTCGCCTCCGTGACCTCGCAGATGCCGCACCCGCGCAGCGGCCTGCTTGCGGGACATTGCGCCCTGCGGCTCAACGAGAAGAAGACGGCCCGCCATTATCTGGCCCTCGCCTCCCGCATCGCACGCCGGAGCGCGACCTACAGGGCCGAGCGGCGCGCGTCGCAGACCAGGCTGCTGGCGCTGCAGTTCGCCTGATCCGCCCGGGCGCCTGCCCGTCTCACGAACAGCCGGTCATTCAAACAACCTGTCATTCAAACAGGCGGTCATCCGAACACGCGGTCATTGCGTCGACAGGCGCGCCCGGATGAGCCGGGTGATGTTCTGGATCTGGGAGGGACGGCGGACCACGCGCGGCGTGATCATGACCACCAGTTCGGTGCGGTTCTTCCGGCTTGTCGTCTGCTTGAACAGGTTCCCCATCACCGGCACGCGCGACAGGACGGGCACGCCCGTCGTCACCTTGTCGTCCCGATCCTGGATCAGGCCGCCGAGAAGCACGGTCTTGCCGGAGTTCACGACGATGTCGGAATTGATCGTGCGCTGCTGGATGATCGGCGTCAGTTCATCGCCGTTGGCCGCGGTCTTCGCCGAACTGACTTCCTGCTGGATATTGAGCACGACCGAATTGTCGGAGCGGATGCTGGGCGTCACCTGCAGAATGATGCCGACGTCGCGCACCTCGATCTCGTTCGTCGTGGTGGTGGTGCCGGTATTGGTGGCGGCGGTCTGCTTGGTCAGGTAGGGGATCTGGTCGCCGACGGACAGGCGCGCCGCGCGGCCGTCCAGCACCGTCAGATAGGGCGAGGAGATGACCTTCACGTCGGTGACAGCCTGAAGGGCGTGCAGGACGAAGCTCGCGGTGTAGTCGCCGAAATCGATATCGAAGGAGGCGACGCCGCCCGCGCCGCCCGGATCCGTGATGAACGGGGTTCGCGACGAGCGCACATCCACCCCCTCCCCGCGCAGGAAGGCCTGAACGCCGTAGTCCAGATCGTCGGTCAGATCCACCTCGACGATGGTCGCCTCGATGACGACCTGCGCGAGCGGCAGATCCAGCGCGCGGACCACGTCGCGGATGCGCTTGAACTGACGGAAGGTGGCATAGACGAGCAAGGCGTTGTTGCGGGTGTCGGGCACGATGGAGATGCCGGTGTCGGCCTGGGGAATGGTCGGGTCGACCTGCGGGGCAAAGGCGCCTTCGATGCGGCCGATCTCGAAACGGGCCGCCGTCGGCGAGCCCTGCCCCCTGCCGTTGGAGGAACGAATGATCGACGGCGGCGTGACGCTCTCGCCGTCTCCGCCGCCGCCGTCCGACGCGGCGGCGTTTCGGGCCCCGGGCCGGGTCTCGGGGCCAGTCCGGGAACCGTCGTCGGCGCGCGCGCTGCCGGTCGCGGCCGGGGGCTTGCCGGCGGCGGCGGGGCCTTCGCCGGCGAAGATCGCATTGAGCTGGTTCGCGATATCGGCCGGCGGCAGGTGCTGGAGCGGAATGACCCGCAGGGAGGCGACGTCCCGGTTGTCCTTGTCGAGACCGGAGATGAGGGTGCGCGTGTTGCGCAGGATCCGCTCGTTTCGCGCGCCCACCAGCAAGGCCTGCTGATCCTCCAGCGGGATGACGAGGGGCACATCGGGAGCCGATATCGACTGGCTGGCATAGTAGGCGCCGATCGCGGCGGCCACCTTTTCCGGCGAGCTTTCGCGAACCGGAATGACCGCGACGAGGCTGTTTCCCGCACCGCTGTCGGCCAGCGCCCGGATCAGTTCGGTGACCGGCCGGACGTCGACCGGGCTGAGCCGCAGGACAAGCGAATTGGAGCTGGCCACCGGTGTCACCGTCGCGCCGCGCGGCAGGATCGTGGCGACAACGCCGGCCATGTCCTCCGCGCTGCCGCGCTTCAGATTGACGATCTTCGTGACGTATTCCCCCGACGCGCCCGCCGCCGCGTTGGTCTCCATGGCGGCGATCGTCTCGCCGCTGCCGATCTGGTAGACGCCGTTGATCAGCTTCATGACGTAGCCGTGGCGCGCCAGAATATCGCGCAGGATCGAGGGAATGAGCGCACGGGGCACCGGCTGTTCGGTGCGGAAGGAAACGCGGCCCTCCAGCTGGTCCGCCGCCACGTAATTCGCCGTCAGCAATCCGCCGAGAAGCTGCTTCACGACATAGTCGAGGCTGTCGTTGTCGAACGAGATCTCCACCCGTTCGCCGAGGTCGGTCCCCGACACGCCCGCATCGTTGAGTTCGCTTTCGTTGCGCCGGACCTCTTCGCCGGACACCGAAATGTTCGTGGGCTCGTTCTCGATGATCGCCACGACCCCGACGGGCGCCCTGCCGTTGGAGGGAAGATTGACCTTCGCCGTGTCGATGCCCCGGCCCCGCGGCTCATCGCGATAGCCCGCAAGCCAGGGCTCGCCGACAATGGCATCCGGCGCCTGAACGCCCGAACAACCGACCTGAAAAAGCAGAACCGGCGCGATCGCAGCGCGCAGCAGCCGCTTCACATGACACAAGATCGAGTTGACGCGCATTCTCACACATTCCCGCGATTGCGCCCCCGCAGAGGCCCCTCATCAGCATTGACAGAACCGGAAACGGCCCGGCTCCTATTCGCGATTTCCCACTATCCATCCTGTCGCTTCAGCTGTTCTTCGCTTGATTTCAGTTGAATGCCTTCCAGGACAGATCATCCGAATAGATCACCGGGACGAGACCTTTGTCGGAACGGACCAATGCGCCGAGCGCCCCGACGCTCGATAGACGGCTGCTCACATCCGGGGAGCTTCCCTCGCGGATCTTCACGCCGTTCTTCATCTGCAGGTAGCGGATACGCTCGCGCAGCATGACCCCGCTGATCTCCATTGCGGGCACCCGGAAGTCGCGCACCAGAAAGCGGACGAAGGCCGGATTGCGCCGGGCCTCGTCGAGGTAGAACGACATCGACGGCAGGGGGAGGCCCTGTTCGCCGGCCAGCCGCTGCGCGCACTGGCGCGTGCGTTCGGGGTTCAGCGCCGCTTCGAGCAGCAGGTACTGGCTGGCCTCGTCGAAGGAGACCAGGGACTTCTCGGTCGTCAGGCTCAGGAAATCGAGCCAGAACAGCACCGTGACGAGATCGGACTCGGTCAGCGCGGAGCCGTCCCAGCATTGCCGGCGCCCGGCCTTCGGCTGCAGGATCAGCGGCAGGAACGCGGCGCGCAGGTTCCGGTCCGCAGCCGCCGGCGCCCCGCCAGCCGTTTGCGGCGACGCTGCTGACGACGCTGGTGACAACACTGGCGACGACATCGGGGGCCGCGTCCGCTGCGCCACCTCGTTCCAGTGTTCAAGGACGCGTTGCGCGGTCATGTCGGGCGTCTCGGCACCAGGCACGCCCGAGGCAGAAGCCCCCGAGGCCGTCGCGCCCGAAGCCGGGGCGGCATCGCCGGAACCGCGCACGAGGCCACCCGCGGAGCCCCTCGCGAAACCGCCCGCAGAACCGGAAGCCTGGCCGTCCGCCAGATCATCCGTCGGCCCGTCCGCCGGATCACCCGCCAGATCCCCCGCCGGATCACCCGCTTGCCCGCCGACAACGGTGTCGGCCGATCCGCCCGGGGCGCGCCGCGCGCCGCCGTCGCCGCTGTGGCCGCTGTCGCCATCGCGATGTCGCTCAAGGAGCGCGCGGGCTCCGGCAAGGAGGCTTTCCTCGCCGGTCGGCGAGGCCGCGAGCGGCGACGTCTGCGCGCGGCCGGCCGAAGCGCTGTCGCGCGGCCCGCCCTGAGCCCCGGCCGTGGCGATCGAAGCGGTGGTCTCGCCCTCATCGGCGGGAGAGCTCGCAAGTCCGGCGAACACGTCCCGCGCACCGAACACCCCGTGCTTGAGCTTTTCCAGATCCAGCACGTATTCCGGCTGCGCGCCGCTTTCCGCCTTGCGCGAGCCTTCGATGGCGGCCGAGGCGCCGACAACCGTCGGCCGTCCCTGCGCGAGCACCTGCCCCTGCTCGTTGACGAGCTGGACGTAGGACGTGAGCGGGATCCGGTCGGCGTAGCGGCGTGCATAGGCCTGGATGAAACCGACCCATGCGTCGATCTTGTCGGTCATGACGACGCCGCTCGCCTCTATCCGCTTGTTGTCGAGCCGGAACAGGACGGTATCGTCGACGCCGGAGCGGGCGGCCAGATGCCGGACTTCCGCGAAATAGGTCTTCTCGGTCTTCACGTTGTAGGCGATGTCGGAGAGCCCGAGGACCTCGCGCCGGATCGTGTCGAGAAACCGGCCGGACGCCTCTTCCGACAGGATGACGCCCTCGAACGTCACCGCGCCGGCCGGCGACAGGTCGTAGGTGACGTCGACCCCCTGGTTGGCGATGGTCGCATCGATCTGGGTGCGGATGGTCTGCAGGACCCGGAGCCGCAGGTGCACCTGGATACCGGCCTCCTCGATGGCGTTCTTCAGGGCCCGTTGCTCGACCAGCGCCTCCACGTAGCCTTCGACATAGAGCGCGCCGTCCACCTCCTCGCGAAGGCTGATGGAGCGTCCGAAGGGAAAACCGTCAAGCGTCCTGCGCACGATCTGGAAATCGGACCCGGTCTGCGCGCCACCCGCATTGGCTCCCGCGTGGAGATCGGGAACGATCAGCCAGAGCAGCGAGGCCAGAACGAAGACGCAGCCGAGCGCGACCGCCGCATAACGGCCCCATCCCGGAGCACAGTCGTCCCGGGAGCGTGCGTTGGGACGGGAGGGCCTTGAACGTTCCGTGTCCTTTCCCGGCGTCCGGCGCTGCTCCATGTTCGCCGTCAGTTCGGCCCATTTCGCGTCCGGCGCTCCGATGGCGATGGTGATCCCGCCGATGGTCAGCAGATCGAGCGGCTCGATCTCGCGCCATTCCTCGTCGCCTGCCTCGATTTGCAGGCCGGAACCGGTCGAAAGCCCTCCGGCGCCGCCGGCGATCGCGATGACGCCGCCCCGGATCCGCAGACGCGCATGGCCGCTCTTCAGCAGCAGGTCGACGAATTGCAGGTCGTCGTCCGGCCCGCAACCGAACGTATACTCGCCATCCGACAAGGCCACCTCGACGCCGGATTGCAGTCCGGAGAAGACCTTCAGGATCAATTGGCTGGTGTTGCTGATCGACGTCATTGCGCTGAACCACCGTACTGCACGCCGCACTCCGGGCGCGCACTCGACCACCGCCCTTTGCACGAGGGCCTCGGGACGGCCGCAGGCCGGTTCTCGCCGGTTCCCGCCCCCGGGGGAGGGAAACGCGAACCGGCGGAACCGTCATGGGTCAGTTCACGTTGCGGGCGATCGTCTTCAGCGAGTCCGACACGCTCTTGATCATGTTCGTGCGCAGATTGGTCACCGCCGACCAGGCGTTCATGGCCATCTGCATGGAGAACATCTTTTCCGTATCGGAGAGGTTCGTGTTCGCCTCGATGTTGCGGATGTCTTCCTCGATCTCCGCCATCTGGCCCTGAAGCTCGGTCTGGCGGAAAATCAGGTCGAAGCCCTCGCGGTTGGCACTGTAATTGGCAGTGCCCGTGCCGCCGGGATAGGTCGGCGGGGCGCCCGACGTGCCCGTGATCCCCGCACTCGTGGAAATGTTCGCCATGTCTACCTTCCTGTCTGCTCGTCCAACTTGCCTGCTATTGCCCGCGGGTTTGCGAACCGGCGGGAAACCGGGAAACGATGTCGAAGGCGGCCTCCAGCGCGGCATGCGCGGCGCTGGCCTTGCGGAATTCGTTGGGCGGCAGGCCCGCATCCATCAGCGCGCGCAAGCGCTGCGCCCTGTCGGCCAGCATCGCCGTGGTGCGTTCCTGCACATCGCGCCCCTGTGGCCCGCCGAGCCGCTCCTCCAGGTCGGTCATGCCGAAGCCCGTCGCTGTCCCGTCGCCCGCCATGGGAAGATCGTCCTGCATCGCGCTCACCAGCCTGCGTTCATGGTCTGCATTTCCAGTCCCTCGGGATCGAGGATGATGATCTTGCGGTCCTGGGCGACGATCAGGCCGTCGCGCTCCCAGGACTTGAGCACCCGGTTGACATTGCCGCGGGTGCCGCGCGCCATGGCGCCGAGATCGCTCTGGGTCACCATCGTGCCCAGGTAGGGAACGACCCGCCCCTTGTATTCCATGGTGTGGCCGAGGCTGGTGGTCAGCCGCAGCAGGGACAACGCCAGCCGCGCGGAAAGGCTTGTCAGATAAAGGCTTTTCGTGACGTCGATGTAGGTGCGGTAGCGGGTCGCGATCAGGTCGCTGAGGGCCGCGCGGATCTCCTGACCGCAGCTGTCGCGGGTGTGGAAGACATCCGCGTTGACCACCAGAACGCTGACGGTGCCGATCGTCGACGCCGTGTCGGTGTAGAGGGACCGGTCGAACACGCCCAGCTCGCCGAAGCTCTCTCCCGGGGGAACGATCGCGTAGAGGATCGCGGTGCCGTCTTCCATGATGTAGGAGAGCCGGACATAGCCGGACAGCACGATATAGAACTTGTCCGCCGTATCCTCTTGCAGATATATCACACTGTTTTTGTTATATACCGTCTTGTACGACGACTTAACGATTGCCGACTTCACATCAGCAGTAAGATCATCGTAATCGGGCAACCAATGCAACATACCAAGACCCATCACTACTTTATCTACAAGACAATTTGCTCTTTTTCGGCTCTGTAACTTGCGTCGTTCGCAGCCGGGACAGATGCCTGTTCAGGATAAATCGCCTGACCGCGCGACATCGGCTCCAGATAAACTCTCTCGAGCGCGATATTTTTAATGAGGACCGGAGCGCTCCGTTCGCGAACCCGGCCTAGATCGCCGTCCCCCCGGGCAGGTAGACCGAGGCGGCCTCCAGCTCCTGCGCCACATCCGTTTCGGTTGCGGCACCTGCCCTCTTGCCATCCCCTTGCGGCATGATCCCGCCCCTGTTCAGGTATTCTTCGAACTTCGAGGCATTCGCCCGCACCTGCGCGGCCGCGCCCGTGTCTTCCGAACGAGGCTCAAGATTTTCTGGAGTTTGCGCGTCCTCGGACACCAGATTGCGAGACGCCGTCATATTCGACTTCTGCAATGGATCGACGTTCCACGCCACAGCCCCCTCCTTCATCATCCGAAAGGCTAAAAAACCCTAAACATTCAACATCGAAACGCTACGTCACTCTGTAACATTTAGCACGCATTTGGCGATTCAGCGTTTTCTCTCGGTCCGCAGGATGATCAGTGCGAACATCCCGTAGAGAAAAATTACCGCATAATTTTCAATGCCTTGCCCGATCCGAGACAGGGCACCGCCCGCCCGGGCCGCCAAAGACACCCGCCGCCGCAATTCGTCATCTTGGTTAACGGAAGCATCAGGGATGCCTCCGCCGGCGGACAACAACCGTTTCAGCTCCCGCCGGAACGCGGACGGGTCTGCATTCGCCGCGATCAGTTTCGCAAAGCCGGCCGACCACACTTTCCGGCCGCCGGGATCGGACCGGTAGAGCGCGCGCGGCACGGGCACGACCCGGATTGCCCCCGCTTTCGGCAGGCCGGCGCCGAGCACCGCGTTGAGCTGCTCGTTGGAGAAATTGAATAGGACCGGAGCGCCCTCGCCGGCGTCTCGTTCACGCGCGACGCGCGAGACGAGCGCCCGCATCGCGGCCGCATCGCGCGGGAATTCCCGGCCCGGATCGAAGGCCTCCCCGTGATGGCGGACAAGCACGTAGCGGTCGGGAAAAACGTCGATCATGGCAGCCTCGGTTCGCCCGCCCCATGTTCGCGCGTAAAGGGCGGCGACCATATCCTGCGGGGAAAGCGGAGGGCCGACATGGGTTGCGAACGACGCCTCGATGCGGTCGGGGGAAATCGCGGCGGGCGGTTCGGGAGCCGGGCCGCCGGCTCCGTTGGCCAAGACGAGCAGGAACAGCAGCACCGCGATGCCCAGCGTGCCGGCAACGAGATCGGACAGGGCGATGAACGCGCTATTGCGCATCGCCTGCCCCGGCCCAGGCCGCTTGCCCGGCTGTTTGCCCGGCTGTTTCCCCGCCTCCGCCGCCGGCCGAACTGCCGGCACCGAAATCGCACCGCGCGGGCATATGGCCCGGCCGGAAGAACCCGCAGGCGCCGTCGAGATAGACCCGTGCGATCGACGCGAGGCCTGCGCGGGAAAAGAGGGTCTCCAGCACAAACGCGGCCTCCTGCCCGCTCTCCTCGATGAACAGGACGGGGACGCCGCCTTCAGGATCGGCGGCGGCGATCCTGGCGCGCAGCAACGGATCGTCGAGGATGGCGTCGAGGGGCACGAAAACCGGGCGCGGGCCGGAGACCGTCGCCCCGTCGCGCCCGGCAACGATCAGCAGGCGGGCGGCATGCGCGCCGCCTTCCGCCTCCTGCCGCATCAGCCTGTCGATGACCATCGCGATTTCGGAATTCCGCGACTGCGCGAGGTTCGCCAGCGGCAGGAGCACGATCACTGACATGAGGACGACGGCGGTCAGCCCGACGAGGATGTCGATGCCGGGATCGAAGAGGTCGCCGCTCTCCGGGTCCTGCGCCACGCTCATGCCTTCCCGGGTGCTGCGCGAAGGGCCGCGTCGGCTTCCGCCTTCTCCACATAGCCCAGCGCCAGCGTGGTGACGAGGCTCGCCACCAGCCCGAGCAGCGTCGTCTGGAAGGCAAGCGAAATGCCGCCGAGGCTCGCGGTCAGCGCGGGCGTCAGGTCCGCGACGACGGAGCGGTCGCCGGAGAAGACCTGCGGCAGGCCGGAAAGCGCCTCCATGATGCCGACGACCGTGCCGAGAAAGCCCAGCAGGGGGAGGCTTGCGATGAGGAGGCGGATGAACGTGCGGATGGAGCCGTTCAGGGGCTGCGCCGTCTTGAGCCGCAGCAGCGCGTCGCCGATATAGGCGAATATGACGAAAAAGACGGCAACGATCAGGTAGTGGATCGGCGTATCGGCGACGAACGTGCCGGCAAGCCAACTGGAACCCTGCGGAGTGCCTGTCGCCCGCAGATGGATCACCAGCGCATAGAAACCGAAGGCGAGCGCCAGTCCGAACAGGAGGTAGGGCGCGACCGACGCCGTGTTTGCGCAGCCCTGTATCTGCCGTTTCGCGGCGTCGCTTTTGGCCAGAACGAGACCGCCGGAAAGGCAGACGAGGACCTGCGGCCACAGCCGCGTGGTCTCCACCGCGTGCGCCAGCCCCACGCCATCGAGCGCATTGGGCCAGAACACGGGATAGAGCGTGCCGCCGGCCCCGGCCAGCACCACGAGGGTGGTGAGCCAGCCTGCCCGCGCCGGCGCCCATTCGCCCCGTCGCCCGCGCAGCGCGCCGAAGAGGAGGACCAGGCCGGTCCCGGCCAGCAACGCGACACCGCTCGCGGGGCCGGCGAAAGGCAGGCCATGAACCATGAGGTGAAGGCCGAGCGATGCCAGCAGGCAGCCGATATAGACGTTGATCTGTTTTTCGAGCCTGCCCATGGCGCCCTCAGACCGTGGAGAGGCGTTTCTGCTGGCCCGCGGCGCCCAGCCGGATGCGTTCGAGCGGCTGGATGTTCGCGTCCGCCGCCAGTTCCTGGAACGACAGGACCGGGAGGTTCGGGAAGTCCCGCTCCACGATCTTACGCATGAAGCGGCGGATATCCATCGGCGCCAGCATCACGGGCATGGAGGTGTGCTGGTTCAGATCTCCCATCGCCGCCTTGATCGCGGCCGTGAGCTGGCGGTGGACGTCGGGCGACAGCGCGAGATAGGAGGCGCCGCTGGTCTGGCGCACCGCGCCGCGGATCTCGTCCTCGACCTCCTTGGAAAGGAGATAGGCGGGAATGACGTTCTGACCGGCGGAGAACTTGTAGGTGATGTAGCGCGACAGCGCGCCCCGGACATGCTCGGTCAGCATGATCGGGTCTTTCTCCTTCTGCCCCCAGGCCACCAGCGCCTGCAGGATGGTTCTCAGGTCGCGGATGGAGATCTCCTCGCTGACCAGGCGCTTGAGAATGTCGGTGATGGTGGTGATCGGCAGGGCGCGCGTCGCCTCCCGGACCAGTTCGCCGAAATCCGCCTCCATCTGGTTCATCAGGTACATCGTTTCCTGAATGCCGATGAACTCGCTGGCGTGATCCTTCAGGACGTGGGCGAGATGGTAGGTCAGCATCGAGGACAGCGTCATGATCTGGATGCCCGCCCGCTGCACGGTGGGCAGGTGCTTCATGGCGACCCAGTGGCTCGTGGTGCTGGGCAGGAAATCGTCCCCCACCTCGAAAGGAATGGCGAACATCTTCAGGTTGGCGGCCGTTTCGCGGGCAATGAAATAGCCCGGCCGCGCGAAGCCTTCGGCGACCGGGATCTCGTTGACCATGATGCGGTATTCGCCCTCGTTCAGATTGTCGTTGAGGCGCAGGTTGATGCCGGGAAACGGCACGCCGAGGTCGAAATAGAGGGCGCGGCGGACGCGGGCGACCTCGTTGTCCAGTTTTTCCGGCCGGATCGCGCCGCGCACGGCGGAGGCGATGTCGACGATCAGCGGCACGGTCAGGGCGAAGGTGACCGCTTCCACCTTCTCGAAATCGTCCGTGTCGGCGGTATCGGGAAAGGCGGGGGGCTGGCCCTTCTTCGCGATCGCCGGGGCGAAACTGGGCATCTCGTGCGAACGGCCGGAGGTTGCCGCCTTGCGGCGGTTGCGCATGATGAAGAAGCCGCCGACGCCGCACAGGAGGGCGAGCGGAATGAACACCCCGGGCGGGAAGCCCGGCACCGCGGCGAACCCCAGCAGGATGCCGGAGGCGATCATCAGCGCCTTGGGCTCGTTGATGAGCTGGAACGCGATGTCGCTGCCCAGATCCTCGTTATCGTCGGAGGACACCCGGGTGACGATGAAGCCGGCGGTGATGGAGATGAACAGCGCCGGGATCTGCGAGACCAGCCCGTCGCCGATGGTCAGGATCGAGTAGACGTCGAGAGCCTGGGAGGTATCCATGCCCCGCTGGCTGGTGCCGATGATGACGCCGCCGATGATATTGACCGCGATGATGATCAGGCCGGCGATCGCATCGCCCTTGACGAACTTCATGGCGCCGTCCATGGCGCCGTAGAGCTGGCTTTCCTTCTCCAGCTTGGAGCGCCGGCGCTTGGCCTCGTCCATCTCGATCATGCCGGCGCGCATGTCGGAATCGATGGACATCTGCTTGCCGGGCATGGCGTCCAGCGAGAAGCGCGCGGACACTTCCGCCACGCGCTCCGAGCCTTTCGTGATCACCAGGAAGTTCACGATGGTCAGGATCAGGAAGATCACCGAACCGACGATCAGGTTTCCCGCGACGACGAAGTTGCCGAAGGTCTCGACGATCGCGCCCGCATCGGCCTGCAACAGGATGAGCCGCGTCGTGGTGATCGACAAGGCCAGCCGGAAGAGCGTGGTCAGCAGCAGGATGGAGGGAAAGGCGGAGAACTGGACCACATCGGACAGATAGACCGCCACCATCAGCAGGATCGCCGCGAGGCACAGGTTCAGGCCGATCAGCATGTCCACGAGAAAGGTGGGCAGCGGCAGGATCATCATGAAGACGATGCAGATCAGCAAGAACGCAAGGATCACGTCATTGCGTTTCGACATGACCTGGAGGACGCGCGTGATCGTCATCGGCTGGTTCTTGCTCTGCGGGCTGCTTGCTTCATCCCCCTTAAGGAACGTCGGATCGGCGAGCGGCGGTGTGCCAAATGAGACAGCCGCGCATTCAATTCGGAGTTAGGGCTTGAGACAGGCGGGCCGCGAGGCCCACGGAGATTTCAAACCCCGCCGCAGCGCCGGACCCATTTCCGCGCGCCGGCAAGTCCCCGGCAAATCCCCGGAAAATACGATGTGAGGCGGTATGGACGACATTCTCGACAGGGACCTGATCAGCCTGCTTGTCGATATCGGCTTCATCGCCGGATCGAGGGGCATGAACGCCCATGCGCGCGCCATCTTCGCCGCGGTCCGCGCGCTTCGCCCCGATCAGGAGGCCGGGGTTCTGGGCGACAGCATGGTCGACATTCTCAGCGGCGATGCGGGAAGCGCCGTCAGAAAGCTGAGCAAGGCGCCGACGACCGTCGCGACCAGAACCTTTCTGGGCATCGCCCTGATCCAGCAGGGAAACGTGTCGGACGGGCGCGAGACGCTCCAGACGGTCTGCCGGATCGCGCCCGAAACCCCGTTTTCCCGAATGGCCGAGGGCGTGCTCGCCGGCATGTAATTCCGCATCCGGCCGTTTCGGGCCCCGGCTTCGATCCCGAACCCGCCGCCGCATCCGCAGTGAGGAAAAGCATCGAGATGGTTGCAGCGACCACGCTACTTGCAAGCACGATGAGCCCGCTCGCGCCGCAGCAGACGGGCGAGATGGTCGCCCCGCGGATCGGCGGGATCGCGAACGCAGGGACCGGGCCCTCGATCGCCCGTTTCGAGGTGGCGATGCAGCAGGCCGGCCCGCTTGCGAGCCAACAGGTCGGGCCCGCAGGCGCCATCCCCTCCGCCTCTTCGCCAGCGGTTGCCCCGCTCGCCCCGGCAGACGGTGCGGGCGCGACCTACGGTTCGCAGCCAACCAGGGGCGGCTTGCCCGCGAACTTCGCCTCCGGCCCGGATCTCGACCGGCAGCGGGCGCTGAAGGGCCTTGATCTCGACCGCGCCCCGGTGATGGGGCCGGACGGCATTCGGGCGACGGACGGCCAGGGGGACGCCATCCTCGACGGACTGTCGCGCCTTCGCGGCGCGTTCGACGCGCAGACGGGCCGCCTCACCGACACCTCCGGCGCCTGGATGACCCGCGAGGGGCAGCTCTTCGCCGTTCAGGTCGAGATCATCAAGTATTCCCTGCTCATCGATGTCACATCAAAGCTTACCGGCAAGTCCACGCAGACTTTCGATACTCTGATGAAAGGGCAGTAGAAACAGGACCTTGCACGCGATGCCACGTTTCACGAAATCCGTCCTTGCGCGCTTTGCGGTCCTCGTCGGGCTCTGTCTTTCGCTGGGCGCGTGCAAGCTGGACCTCTACAGCGGGCTTGCCGAGCGCGACGCGAACGAGATGCTCGCGATCCTTCAGGCAAACGGCGTCAGCGCCGACAAGCAGTACATGGCCAAGGACGGGGTCACGCTGCTGGTGGAGAAGGACGAGCTGGCGCGTGCCATCCAGATCCTGAACCAGAACGGCTACCCCCGCGAGGCGCGCGATTCCATCGGCGATGTCTTCAAGAAGAGCGGGATCATGTCCTCGCCCTTCGAGGAACGGGTCCGCTTCATCTACGCGCTTGCGGAAGAAGTCTCCAAGACCCTGAGCGAGATCGACGGCGTGCTGACCGCGCGCGTCCATATCGTGCTGCCGGAGGACCCGGGCCTCGGCGAGCAGATCAAGCCCTCCTCGGCGGCGGTGTTCATCAAGCACCGGATCGGCGTCAGTCTCGATTTTTTCGTGCCGCAGATCCGCCGTCTCGTCGCCAACGCGATCGAGGGGGTGGAGTACGAAAACGTGTCGGTGGTGATGGTGGAGGCGGAGCGGCCGCAGGTGCTCAACCAGCAGCCGCGCTCCATGGTGGCGGAACTCCTGCCGGGCCTCGGCGTGCGGGAGAGCGACGAGCGCTTCTTCTGGCAGCTTGCCGGCGGCGCGCTCGCCCTGATGACGCTGCTCGTCTTGTCCAATGCCGTCACCGCCTACGGCTTCGTCAGGGCGCGCGGCGCGAGACGGCTGGCAGAAGCCCAACTCGTTCAGCAAACACAGACCGAGGAGTAGGTGCGTGGAAACGACGGGCCCCTCCGCACCGCCTCTCCCCTTGCCGGCCAGTCTCGCCGCGCTCGGCGATCTCGCCCTGCTGGCCGCCCATATCGCGCGCCCACTTTCCCATCTGCACGCGGATCACCTCGTCCTTCCCCCGCTGAACGCGGGCGATCTTCGCAAGATCGCCGCGCTGCCGCCGTTTCGAAAGCCGCTGAACCTTGCGCTTTCCCGGCATCTGGGCCTGACGGATCTGGCCATCGAGCCACGGCTTGCCGAGGCGCTTGCCGGAAACGCTGATGCGAAACTGGCGGTCGCCTTCCTCAAACTCGCGCCCGATAGGCTGCTGGAGATATCGAGATATTGCGCGGCGGCGCAGCTTTATCCGCAGATCCGGGCCTGCGTTCTCAAATCGACCCGGCAGAAGGCGCAGGCGATCCTCGGGGCGGAGGCTTTCGTGGTCGCGCTGCGCGAGGTTCCGGTCTTCTTCCCCAATCTGCCGGTGCGCAGCGCGCATGTGCGCCTTGAAGCCGAACTGGACAGGGAACAGGTGGACAGGGAGCCGGCGGACGAGGCCGGGCCGCACGTGCTGGTCCTGGAGGGGCTGAAAACGCTGATGGCGTTTGCCCGCGCGACGCACCGGACGGCGGCGACGCTGCTCGCCTTCCGCTTCCCCAACGCCCTGCGCCGGCACCTCCACACCGGCGACACCATCAGCGAAATCCAAATCTTGGAGCTGAAAACGCTGCTTGCCCGCAGGGGGATCGCATGACCGGCCTCGTCTATGATCTGCGTACGCTCGAACACGCCGTCTCGAGCGGCGACGGCGTGCTGAAGGCCCGCGAGATGGTGCCGCTCGATGAGGCGCGCGGCATCGTTCTCGCCGCCCGGCAACACGCACACGACATCCGCCGGGACGCGGAAGAGCACCATCGCGCGGAAAGGGAACGCGGCTACCGGGAGGGGCGGCAGGCGGCGGAAGAGGATGCGCTGTCGCGGCTTCTCGCCGAAGCGGCCCATCTCGACACGAGGCTTCGGCACCTGGAGGCGGATCTGGCCGAGCTGGTGAAATCCTGCGTGCGCAAGATCATCTCGACCTTCGACGATCTGCGACTTGCCGAGGAAGCGGCGGCGGGCGCGCTGCGCAAGATGCGCCACGAAAGACAGATCCAGATCCATGTCGCCCCCGGTCTCGCGGCAGCTTTCGCGCCGGTCGCCACGCGCCTTGAGACGCTGTTTCCCGAAGCCAAGACCATCGATCTGATCGAGGATGCGGCTCTTATTGCGCCCAATATCATCGTCGAATCCCGGATCGGCCGGATCGAATGCGATCTCGGCGACCAGATCGACCGGATGGAGGCCATCATCGATGCCGCGGTCGCCAATCTTGCCACGATACTGGGCGCGGAGCCCCCGGTTGAGGGCCTCATAGCCCCCCAGGCCGATGGGGGCAACCGCGACGGGGATGCGCCATGACGGGCGCGAAGCCGGAGGGCCATGCGGCGGCCATCGCCCGGCGGCGGGCGCTGCTCGATGGCCGGCTTGACCGGTTCGCCCCGGCCCTTTCCCGGGCGCTCGGCGAACACGACGCCTACCGGATGAGCGGGCGGGTGACCAAGGTCATCGGCACGATCATCCATGCGGTGATCTCCGACGTCCAGATCGGCGAGATCGTGGAGCTTTACACCCGCAAGACCGGCCAGCGGCTGATGGCCGAGGTCGTGGGGTTCGCCGGACAGGAGGCGCTGCTGTCGCCCATCGGAGAGACCCACGGCGTCGCCCCGCGCACCGAGGTCCATCCAACGGGCCGCGTGCAACAGGTTCCCGTCGGCGAGGGGCTCAAGGGCCGGGTTCTGGACGGCATGGGCAACTTCATCGACGGCAAGGCGGAAGCGTTCACGCCGCAGGCCCATTACCCGGTCTACCAGGACCCGCCCGACCCGATGACCCGGCGGATGATCGACAGCCCGATTTCCATGGGCATCCGCGCGCTCGACGGCATCCTGACCACCGGCGAAGGCCAGCGGATGGGGATCTTCGCCGCCGCCGGCGGTGGCAAGTCCACGCTCCTGTCGATGCTGGTCAAGGGGGCGGACGTGGACGTGACCGTGATGGCGCTGATCGGCGAGCGCGGGCGCGAGGTGCGCGAATTCATCGAACATGACCTCGGCCCGGACGGCATGGCCAAGGCCATTCTGGTGGTCGCCACCTCCGACAAGAGTTCCATGGAGCGCGCCAAGGCGGCCTTCGTGGCCACGGCAATCGCGGAATATTTCCGCGATCAGGGCAAGCGCGTGCTGTTCCTGATGGATTCCGTCACGCGCTTTGCCCGCGCCCAGCGCGAGATCGGTCTTGCGGCGGGCGAACCGCCGACGCGGCGCGGCTTTCCGCCCTCCGTCTTCGCCAACCTGCCCAAACTGATGGAGCGGGTCGGCATGAACGACAAGGGCTCGATCACCGCCATGTACGCGGTGCTGGTGGAGGGCGACGACATGAACGAGCCCGTGGCGGACGAGACCCGCTCCATTCTCGACGGCCACATCATCCTGTCGCGCAAGCTGGCGGCCTCCAACCATTACCCGGCCATCGACATTCTCGCCTCCAAGAGCCGCGTGATGACGGCCATCGTCTCGCCGGAGCACCGGGAGCTGGCGGGCAAGCTGAACAGCCTGCTGGCCACCTATGCCGATGTCGAGTTGCTGGTGAAGATCGGCGAATACAAGCAGGGCAGCGACCCGGCCGCCGATCAGGCGATTGCCAGATACGGCGCGATCAACGACTTCCTGCGCCAGCGCACCGACGAATTCGACACGTTCGACGACACGCTCGCCAAGCTGAAAGCCGTCCTCAAATGATCGGCAAGTTCGCGATCCTGGCGCGGGTCAAGGCGACGCGCGAGGACGCGGCGCTGCGGGCGCTGACCGCCAAGCGCGAAGAATTGCGCCGGGCGGGCCGCATCAGGCAGGAGCGCGAACAGGCGGTGGCGCAGAGCGAGGCGACGCTGATCGAGCGCGAGGACGCGATCTTCCGGCCGATCATGATGAAGCCGGTCAGGCACGAGGCCATCGACGAGACCAAGGAAAAGGTCCTGCTTCTGCAAAAGGACCACGAGCGGCTGAAGGACGAGCTGGAAATGGCGATCCAGCAGTGCCGGCGCCTTGCGCAGGAGGAGGAAGATGCGCGCCGCGCGTATCAAGCGGCACAGAAGACCCGCGAAAAATACGACACCATGCTCGACGACATGCGCATGGAGCAGTTCATGGCCGCCGAGGGCAAGGAAGAAGCGGAGATCGAGGACTTGTTCTGCAAGGCACGGTCCCTTCCCCTATGACAAACGTTGATCGCACCACCGCCGCCCACGCGCGGCACGCAAGCCTTCCCGGCATGAGCGGGCGCGAGGGGCGTTCGGAAAACGGGTTTTCGAACGGGGGCGCCGAAAACGGCTTTGCGGACGGACACGACTATCCGAAGGGATCGGGCTCCGGCGGGAGGCACAGACGGATGCCCGGCGGCGCGTTCGACGAGCGGCTGGCGCGGTTCGAGGAACGGCTGACGCAGGCCCGCAATGAGGGGCGGGACGCCGAAGAGCGAGGCGTCCAGGGAGCGGGCAAGCGCCATGGCGAGGCGGGACAGCCCTTCGTGCTTCTGGCCAGTCTCGAGGTCCCGCTTTGCGACAGGAGAGCCTCTCCCCTTCCCGATCGCGCGCCCGTCCCCCAAGGAGAGATCGCGGCACGCATCGACAGGATCGTGCAGGTCGTCGGCACACGCCTCGACGCCGCCCTGCGCCCCGGTCCCGCCCCCGTTCCGGCGACGTTTTCGCTAAGCATCCCGCACGATGGCGCGGCCGGGGCCCTGTCGGGCTTTACCGTCCGCATGGACGGCGCGACGCTGACGGTCGGCCTCGTCTTTCGCCACGGTGTCGATCCCGCAGATCCCGATGCGGCGCTCCTTGCCGCCGCCACCCAGCTCGCCCATGCCCTGCAGGCGCGCTACCCCCGTCACGGCGTGAAAGTCTTCCAGCAAATCCGGTCGCCCGATGATGAGGCCGGCGACGCGGACGCCACGATCGAGCCGGGCGGGGGTTCCGACCTCGGCACGCTCTTCCGGCAGCCGGAGCGCGGGCGATGAACGCGCCCAACTGGCAGGCGCGCGACCTGCGGCTCGATCTTGAGGATGTCACGCTCTGGAACGCGCTGATGAGCCATGCCGACCAGCCGGTGGAGCTTGCCGAAAAGAACGCAACCTTCGGCTTTCGCCCCGCGCCTTCTGGACCGCGGGACGGGCTGGTCCGACAGATCGGTTTCGGCGGCACCGAACGGCTGTTTCTTCAGGTGGAGCAGTTTCCCTTCGCCGCGATCTGCGGTGTGGACCTGGATGTGGACGATCTCGCGGACATGCCGCCCGTCCTCTCGCAGGCCCTGCTGGACGGCATGGCATGGACGCTGATCGGCGCGCTGCCGGACTTTCTCGCCGAAAGGGCCGCGCTTGACGGCTCCGTTTTCGCCGATCGGCTGTCGACGGACGATGCTGCAGCGGCGGCGCAGTGGTTTTCGTGCAGCCTGTCAGGCTTCGGCGATGCGCCGATCCTGTTTCGCGTCGGGATCAGCCCGGCCGACCTTTGTGCGCTCCTGAAAGCGCAGGCGCCTGCCGCCCGGCAGGTTCACAGCCGTCTGCGCTCACGGATCAGGACGCCAGCGTTGCGACTGGCCGGCAAGGCCCGGCTGCCGGTTCGCGAGATCAGGGCGCTGGAAGCGGGCGACGTGGTGCTGTTCGGCGCGCTCGCGCAGGCGGAGACCCGCGCGGTGCTGGCCGATGGCCATCTCTACACCTTCGAGAAGGCGGAACAGGACTGGCGGTGCCTTTTCATCAAACCGTTCAGCGGAGACGAGCCCATGGAAACCGAAGCCGCAACCGCGCGCACCGAGGACGAGACCACGCCGGAACCCGCGCGCGAGCCGAAACAGGAACCGATAGCGGCCGCGCCCGTCCTGACGGCGTCCGTCACCTTCAGCCTCGGCTCAGCACTCGTGACGCTCGACGAGATCGAGGCCTGGCAGGTGGGAGCGGCGGTGCCGCTGCCCGCAGAGATAAGCGCGGACGCCACGCAGGTGACGCTCAGGGTCCGCGATCAGGTCATCGCGGAAGGCGACCTCGTGCGCCTCGACACCCGCCTCGCCGCCCGACTGACGCGGGTCTTTCTCGGCGAAGCCTGAGGGCGCGGTCCCATCAACGGGGCCCATGAACGGGGCTCAAGAACGGGGCGGGAATGGCGGTGAGCGGACAAGGCCGCGAGGGGCCGAAACGACGGGGAACCGGCTCACGATCGACACGCTGCGCGAAGGGAGGCTTTCAGGCGGGACATGGATCCACTCAATCTCATCATGGTTCTGGCCGGCGCCGCGCTGGTGCCGTTTCTGGCCGTCGTCGCCACATCCTTCATCAAGATCGCGGTGGTGCTGCTGCTGGTGCGCAACGCCCTCGGCGTGCAGCAGATCCCGCCCAACATGGCGCTGAACGCGCTGGCGATCATCCTGTCCGGCTACATCATGGCACCGGTCTTCATCCAGACCTACGACATCCTGAAGGACGGGCATTTCTCCTACAATTCGCTGGAAGGACTGCAGCAGACCTACAACGCCGCCAAGGGGCCGCTGCTGGGCTTTCTCGATCGCCATGCCGACGAGCGCGAGCGCCAGTTCTTCCTGAAGGCGACCGCCGCGCTGTGGCCGCCGGAGCTGGCGGCGCGCGTCGATGCCGACAACATCGCGGTCATGCTGCCCGCCTTCACCGTCAGCCAGCTGCGCGAGGCCTTCGAGATCGGCTTCCTGCTCTATCTGCCGTTCATCGCGATCGACCTGATCGTGTCCAACATCCTGCTTGCCATGGGCATGATGATGGTCTCGCCGCTGACCATTTCGCTGCCCTTCAAGCTGTTTCTCTTCGTCATGGTCGACGGCTGGTCGCGGCTCATTCTCGGTCTGGTGAAAACCTATGTGTAGGGCTGCCGATGTCCCCGTCTGATATCGTCCATGTGATCACGGAATCGATGATGCTGGTGCTGCTGCTGTCGATGCCGCCGATCATCGTGGCCTCCGTCGTCGGCATCGTCGTGAGCCTGCTGCAGGCGCTCACCCAGATCCAGGAACAGACCCTCTCCTTCGCGGTCAAGCTGATCGCCGTCGCCATCACCATCGCCGCCACGGCCGGGCTCCTGGGAAGCGAAATGCTCACCTTCACGATGAAGCTTTTCGACAATTTCCCGGACCTGATCCGCTAGGCGCGCGCCATGGATGCCCTTCTCACCCTCTTTCGCGGCTTCGAGGATCTGATCCTCGCGCTGCTGATCTCGCTGCCGCGGCTCTACGCCTTCATCGCATCGGCGCAGATCCTCAATGCCTCGGCCGTGCCGAAACTGGCGCGCAACGCCACGATCCTCAGCCTCGCCCTCCCCGTCATTCCGGCCAATCTCGCCCATGTCCCCGAGATCGGCCACGACCTGCCGACCTTCGCGCTGTTCTTCGCCAAGGAGTATGTCGTCGGCTTCGTCTTCGGCTACATGATCGGCTGGCTGTTCTGGACGGTGACCTCCGTCGGCGACCTCATCGACAACCAGCGCGGCGCGGCGATCGCCTCCAGCATCGATCCCCTTCAGGGCCACCAGACATCGCCGCTCGGCAATCTCTTCTCGCAGGCCTTCGTCACCTACTTCTTTTCCGTCGGCGGCATCCTCACCGTCATCGGCATCCTCTACCAGAGCTTTCTCCTGTGGCCCGTGACGAAGACCATTCCGCTGATCTCGGCAGATTTTCCCGTCCTCGTGCTGGACGTGCTCGATCTCGGCGTGCGCACCATGTTCATCATGGCGGCGCCTGTGGTGGCGATCATGTTCCTGTCGGAATTCGCGCTCGCGCTCGTCAGCCGCTTCGCGCCGCAGATCCAGGTGTTCATCCTCGCCATGCCGATCAAGAGCGCCATCGCACTCTTCATCCTGATCTTCTACGTCGGCATGTTGCTGCCCCATGCCGCCGGGCAGCAAAGCCAGTTCGCGATCTGGGTGGACCGGCTCTACGAGCTCCTCGCCGTCGGGGAGAGGGCCGGCTCCGACAGCGTGCCCGCACCCGAGGGCTCCTCCGGGCCGAGCAATGCGGGAGGACGGCCATGAGCGGGCAGTCATCCGGCGAGAAGACGGAACAACCAACCCCGAAAAAGGTTCGCGACGCGCGGCAGAAGGGGCAGGTCGCGCGCAGCCAGGAGGTGGTGACCACCGTGACGCTCGCCGCGGTCATCGCCTATATCTGGATGATGTCGCGGTCGATCTTCGACACGCTCGCCGGACTGATCGACCAGATCGCAGCGCTTCACGGGCAGGATTTCCGCACCGCCGCGGCGCAGGGGATCGCCACCGCCTTCCATGACAGCGCGCTGATCGTCCTGCCGATCCTAGGGGTGGTGATCGCCGCCGCGATCGCCTCCAACTATCTCCAGTTCGGCAGCATCTTCGCCTTCGAGAACATCATGCCGAAGCTGGAGAAGGTGAACCCGGCGCAAGGTGTGAAGAAGATCTTCTCGATGAAACAGCTCGTGGAGACCCTGAAGTCGATCGTCAAGATCGTGTTTCTCTCGGTGCTGCTGTTCTACGTCGTGCGCGGCGCCATTTCGCCCTACATGAACGCGCTCGGCTGCGGCATGCCCTGTCTCGTTCAGGTCACCGCCGGGATCCTGAAGGAGACCCTGCTGTTTGCCGGCCTCGCCTTCGTCATCGTCGCCGGTCTCGACTTCATGTACCAGCGCCACAGCCACACCAAGAGCCTTATGATGTCGAAGGACGAGGTGAAACGGGAATACAAGGAAAGCGAGGGCGACCCGATGGTGAAGGGCCAGCGCAAGCAGCTCGCCCAGGAACTCATCATGGGAGACGGCGTGGAGCGCGCCCGGAAATCCACCGCGATGGTGGTCAATCCGACCCATTTCGCGGTCGCCATCGACTACCGGCCCGGCGTCACGCCGCTGCCGACGGTGGTCGCCAAGGGCCGCAACCTCCATGCCCACCGGTTGCGCGCGGAAGCGGAACAGGCCGGCGTGCCGGTCTTCCGGCACCCGCCGCTTGCCCGCGCGCTCTACGCCGATACCGACATCGACGCCTATATCCCGGACGAGTGGTTCGGCGTCGTGGCCGAGATCCTGACATGGGTGGAGGCCAACAGGGAGCACCTCTACAAGGCTCCCTCCGAGCGCGGCGCCCTCGACATGGAGGCGGGCGACCACCGCGCGGCGACCGCGTCGTCCGCCGGCGAAGGCGCATCGCCGTTTGCCGACATCTTCAACAAGTCCGACCCTTTCACGCCCTGACGCCAGTGTGCGGCAGCCGTTATCGCTGCGGCGCGGCGGAGCGTTTCGGCAGCCGGTAGGTGCGGCAGGGCCCGTTGCTCGCGACGAGGTCGTAGCCGATCAGATCGAACCAGCGCGGCGCGGAGGCGCGCTGCGAATAGGAATGGGAAACCAGCGGAATTCCGCCGCACCGGTCCTGCAAGGCGCGGAAGTGCCTGGCCAGAAAGCGCACGGAGGGGATGTCGGGACGGAAGAACCGTTCCTTTGCGAGAAACCCCGTCTCGATCGCGCCGTCACGGACCGACCAGGCGAAAACGGCGAGCACCTCGCCTTCATGCCGGATCGCATCGGCCTGTCCGATGGAAGCCAGGCGAGAGAACATTTCGCGCGCCTGCGCCATGTCGGAACCGGCGAGATCGATTTCGCGGGCCGATTCCGGATCGAGACGGGCGAAAACAACATCGATGTCGTGATCGGTTGCCGGAGTTGCGTCCATCACAGAGCACCCTTGATTTACCGGCGGTTGCCTCAACCCGCTCCGAGCGTTCGCAGCGCAACGGTCCGCGCCGCCCGGGACAAGCGTCCGGGAACCGAACGTCAGGCTCACGGTGGAGAAATCGATGGGAACAGGGTTTTCTCCTGCCCTTCACACGGTCTCTGAGGAAACGTCATTGGCGTTTGGCTGGTCGTTTGCTGCGTCAAAGTACCGGACCAGAGAAGCAATCTGATCGCCCACGAAGGCTCCGCCATGAACCCCGCCGTACCACGATGCGAGAAACGTCGTCATTCCGAGTGCACCGCGTGCCCAGCCGCTTGTATCCGGCCCCGCCACTAGCGGCGCAATCATGTTTCCGACAACGGCACCCACGACCTTTCCGAAGTAATCGTGGCCGGCATTCTCTCCGTTCTCGGTTATCTTTTTGATCGCCTTTTCAGCTATTTCCTTAATCTTGATATCTGAAAATTGCGCCGGTTGTTCCTGATCAAAGTCTTCTGTGAAAACCGCTTGCCTCAATACGTCGGTAACGACACCCTGGACCAGCCCGCCCAGCAAAGACGCAACCGTTTTTGAAGCAGCGTCGACCCATGGGTCCGCTTGCGCATCAACGAGCCCGCCGCGCAAGGCATATGCTGCGACGAAGGCACCGGTGACCGGAGCGTCGAGCGTTACCAGTTCATCGCGGAATTGATTGTCCATTGGCGTGTAAGTGGTCGCCGACAGCAATGAGTTCATGACACTCGAAACCGTCGTGGAAACCGTCGTGTGGATTACTCCGATGAATACGCCGCCAACGACACTCGCGATCGGGCCTGCGATGGCCTCGCCAACGGCAGGGGCAAGTATGGCCTTCGCCCCTTCTTCCACCAAGGGCTTGAGGCCGAAGGTAAAGGCCGTTGACACCATCTGCACAAGCCCGGCTTTCAACGACTGTCCTACGTCGATCGGACAATTGCAACAACCGCCGGGGCCCTGATCCTCTTCCGATGTTGCAATATCGAGTATGTATTCAACTGAACTCTGAGAGTCGCTCGACTCGACACTTGAATATGTCGACGCACGGTAGATCGTAGAAGATATCTCGCTTTCTTTCTCATCCGGATCGACTATAAGAATTTCTGACGAGGAAGAAGAAGATCTGTTGACATCCCTGGATGCTTCGACAATGTTCGACGAAGTTTCCCCGCTGCGAGAGCGCGAACCGCTGCTGCTGAGAAGATTGCCCTCGTCGAAGCTGAGATGCTCCGATTGGTCATCAGCCTCGCTGAGAGCATCGAGAAAATCATCGCCGTCAAATGACCGACTGTGGCTCGCGTGCGCAGAGCTGGTCTCCTGCGCGCCCAGGTTTATCGACGACGACATTGCGCTTGCCAGACGCCCCGAGCCGTTCCTTATCCCGTTGGAGGAGCTTGCACTGATCGATCGGGCATTGAGGTCTACGCTGTCGCTGTTGCTGTCGAGCCGGGAAGATCCCTGAATAAGGCTTCCCTGAAGCGACGCGGCCGGATTGTTGTTGGTAGGTCCCGTCAGGCACACAACCGTGTCCTCCCGTAACATATGCGGAAAATGTCATTTGGCGACGCTCAGGCGGACGGCGGTCACGCAGGTGGCGGTCAGGCAGGTAGCGTTCAGGCAAAGACCAGTTGATCCGTCGTCCCGGCGGCGTCGGCCGCCACCAGTTCCTGCAGGTACCAGCGCGAACAGGTCGTCGCCCGGACCGCGAAATCGTCCATGTGCTCGCGCAGGCCTTCCGCATCGAAGCGGCGGATCATCAATTCCTGCTCGACGTAGAGCGACTTGCTGCGTTCATCGACATGCAGGCAGTAGCCGCCGGCGAACAGGTGGTAGGCGTTGAACTCCGCGATGGCCGTTTCGCGTACCTGGGCCTCATCGTTCTCGTTGTAGAAGACCATCGTCGACAAAAGCATGGTCCCCTCCGGGCCAAGCCGGAGCTGAAGGATCCGGCCGCGCGCCTCCAGCATGTAGTCGTCCGCATCCTCGATCTGCGAGGGGATCTTCCCCCGGGCGATCAGGCAGTCCCTGACGAGGCTTCGGAACGCGTCCTGCGATGTACTCATCCGATGTCCTTTCCTCGGCCTGTCGGGGTCAGACCCGTATCAGGGCCTCATCGCCCTGTTGCAGGGTCCGGCGATCGTCGCAGCGCGCGTCTTCAAGAACCGCATCGAGCAGCGCACGTGCAGGGCGCAGACCATCGCAGACACGATGCGCCACCCCGGCGGCCTCGCCCGGCGCCATCTCCGGAACGTCCAGGCTCTTGCCGAGAACAAGGGCGTTGCCTTTCAGGAAGAAACCCATGGTCAGGCCGCTCTCGAGCTGAACGGTCGCGTTGTAGCGCCGCGCGGCCGCCGCCCCGCCGGCGATTTCCGAAGGCTGCAATATGCGGATATCGGCCCAGCAGACGGTCCGTCCGTTCTGCGTGTCCTGCGTCAGTCGAAGGATCTCCCCATCCATGCGCAGCACGAGGTCGTCTCCCTCGGCGACCACAGCACCGACCCGTGGATCGGCTGCGAGCGCGGCAAGGAGTGTGTCGTTCAGATATCCGCCCATCGGCAATGCTCTCCCCCCGGCGCGGCCGTGGCCGCACCGTGCCCGGTTTTCCGGACGTTTTCTCCATATCGAAGACCTGGCCGCGCGGGACTGGCGCGAGGGACTGGCGCGCGACCGCGATTTCGCCGCAAGCCGCCCCTTCAGAGCCCGAGGAAACTGCCGGGCTCCGCCCCGGAAGGCACCGGCGGGCGTGCGGGCGCGGTCTCCTCGCTTGATCGGATGTACCAGGTGCCGACATTGGCGGCGCGGTCGGCGAAATCGATGAGCTGATCACGGATGGCGCGCGGATCGAGCGTCTCCAGACGGTGCGCCCGGCACAGATAGAGCCGTTCCGTCTCCCGGTCGTGCAGAAGCGAGAAGCCGCCGTCGAACAGGTAGTGGACGTTGAAGCCGCAGACCAGATCCGCCCGCACCGGCACATCCGGCGGCGCCATGTAGACCATCGCCGCAAAGGTCACGAGATCGCCGCGCCCATTGGCCTTCAGCTCGATCCAGCGGTCGCCCACCTGGAACATGTAGCTGTCGCCGTCCACGGACCCGACCGGCAGGCCCAGAACCTCGCAGCACTTGGTGACATAATCGGCGAACCGGGTGTTTTCGCTCGTCATGATGTTGCTTCCTCCTGGTTCGCGCCGATCAGTTATGGATGATGACGGCATCGCCGTCGGAGGCACCGGAGCCGGCACCGTTGCCCGCACCGTTGCCGGCGCCCGTGCTGGCGCTGGCCGCGGCCCGGGCCAGCATCGCGGCGGCGGCCTCGGCTTGCCCCGCCACTTCGGCGACCAGATCCAGGCCAGCCTCAAGGCCCAGCGCGTCCTGGTCGATGCTGCGGCCGAGCATGATCAGGTCGGCGTTGCGGTTGATGCCGACGACCAGCCCTCTTGCGAGAAGCGCATCGCTGGTAAAGGCCATGGCCGCCCGTTCGAGAACATCGAAACCGGCATGGTCGGGCTTCTCCAGTTCGCTCCACACCACCACCCGGTTGGCGTTCGGGTCCAGATTGACATGGACCACCCGTTCGCCGACGCCGACAAAGGCGCCGTCATCGTTGTAGCCGGCCGACCCGGCCCCGAAACGGGCCTCGCAGCGGGACGAAAAATCAACAAGTGCTTGCGGCAAGGACATCGCATGCCTCCCTTTTCAATCTTCAGTTCACGGGCACCGGAGCAAAGATGTTCCGGAACCGCAGGAAAGTGTCGTTGTGCGAGGTGTCGTTCGGGCTGCCCGATTTGCCACCCTGTGTCGTGTAATCCGGGCCTATGCCAAGCGGGACCCTGCCCTGGTTCGTCGTCCATCTCTGAGCGGCTTCCTCGCGCGTGCCCATCCGGCGACCATCGACCGTGTCCAGGTTTTCCTTGTTGACGCCGTCGATCGACATGCCGTTTTCGGCGAGATAGGCGATCGTTGCGTTATACGCATCGATTGTCGTATCGAGCTGTTCGCCAACATCCTGCTCGTCATGTTGTGCCAAGCCAGCCAGCAGCGACATGGACACCGCCATGCCGCCATTGTTGGAGACGGTGCTCAGCAGCATAACATCGGTTGCCAGGTCCTTCTTCGCGCCTATCACCGAACCGCCCTTGACGAAGGGCAGCAGTTCATGATCGCGGCCTTCCGACGTCATGAACTGGATGCCTCCGGTGCCCAGCTCGTTTCCGCCATCGCCGATGCCGATGGTGAACGGATGGAAGTCGAGTGTGTCGTCGCCCAGCAGGGGGCTGAGGTCGAGATTGAAGGGCGCGACGTCGACACCGACCATGCTGTAGGAACCGCCATCGAGTTCGGTCACGCTCGGCCGTTCGATGGAGATCATCGTGTTGACGTTCATGCCCTTGAGCCGCGCGCCCGCCTCACGCACCGCCTCCTGGGAGGCTTCGCGCCGCTCGCGGATCTGTGTTGCACGCTCCTCCGGATCCGAGGACAGCGCCTCAGGCGGCGCATTGGGAACCGCGACATCCGGAACGATGACGCTCACCCCGGCCTTGAGGTCAACGTCGTTGCGCGTGAGGAGCTTATGATTGCCATCACCGGCATCGACGCCCTGCTTCAGCGTCGCGAGGCCAACGCCCAGCAGGGACGAGATAAGGGAGGCTTCCGCCGACGGATCGGTCACGAAGGCGACCGGCGTGCCCTTGTCCAGAAGGGTGTTGCCCATGAGGACAGCACCCGGAGGGCCATCGTTTTCGCCCTCGACCCGCGCACGGGTGTCATTGTTCACGACCGTAAAGCCGGTCATGATGCCGACGGGTTCTCTATCGCCGATATTACCGACATCCCGATTGCGGATGACGACGTCCATCAGCTGGGCCGTGGCCGCCCTTAGTTGCGCGCCCTGGTCATTGAGCGGGGCGATCTTGTCGATGCCGCGGGTTTCCCCAAGGGTCATCACCGTGCCGAGCTTTTGCAGCTTGGCGGGCATGTCCGTGTCCTCCAAAGCCGTAGAACGCTGTTGCGCCGTCTCGGTCATGTTTTCGGTTCGCGGCCCGATGGGCGCGCTCAGGCGTTCATTGGGGACGAACGTGAAGCGCGGGGCTTCCGGATCGAAATTCGGATTATCCAAAGGAAGACCGAATGCCGGATTCCTCGCCAGATTCTGCTCTGCGTAGAACCTCTCGATCTCGTCGTTCCCCGTCACCATCATCTGATGGAGCAGTTCGAAGGCTTCCTGATAGCTGCCGGCATTCGTCGCGCTGTTGGAGATTCGCACATCTTTCTCGGCCTGGTCATTTTCCAGGTTCTGATGGAAGACCTTGACCGAGCCCAGCGCATTCACCTCGTTGCCGCCGGCATCGTCCATCGTCCGTTGCAAGACGTTCGCCAGCACGGTCGCCGAAGTCAGACCGTTGGCGATGGAGGGACGGATGGTCTCATTCGCGCCGCCATAGTTCATGCTGCCGACGGTCAGCGCGAGGTCGAGAGGGCCGGCGTTTTCGTCGTATTGAACGCCGAGATCGTCCGAGACCAGAGTGGCGACGATCGACGCCTGATTGATGAATTGGCTTGCGCCCCCGCCGTAACTCGCCTCCAGCGCGCCCTTCATGGCCGGATAATGCGTGCAGCACAGCATCGACAGGTCGGGCGTGACGCCCTCGTTACCCTCATTGCCAACGCGGCGGTCATTGTTACCGCGCATCGCGTCGAGGATACCGGCCGCTTTCGCCGGGTCGGCCCCTTCGCGCGGAGTGTCCGACTTCAAGTGCTCGATCGATTTGCCCAGCGCAGCCGCACTGTTCTCGTTGGAGACCCGAACCAGTTCAGCACCTTCCGTTTCGACGGTGCCGCCCTCCACCGCCTTCACCCAGGGCTGGTTGCCCCGGCCTTCCACGACGATGGTCCGCTCCTCGCCGTTCAGCTTGAGGGAGATGACATGATGGGTGATCGTATCGCCCGTGTCGCCGACGCCCTGATTTTTGGCTGAACCGAGGATCTGGACGTCCGTAACGTTGTCTTCCATACCCCGAAGCGCTTCGAGCATCTTCGTGGGGTAGGATTCAGATCCCGCCGTGCCGTTGGTCGAATCGACGCGAACAAACAGAGGATCGCCGCTCTTCGGCCGATCTTCCAGCATGCCAACCGCGTCCAGCGCCCCTTTTTCGGCGGTTTTGGAAACGATCTCGTGGACATGGGTCTTAAAATAGGCCTTGAAGTGTCCGACCTCGACACCGCCCTGTTGATCCTGCACGTCACGGGCAAGGTCGCGCAGACCCTGCTCGACCGCCGGCGGCAGCGGCTTCGGCCCGTCGCTGCCCTGAACGCCTGCGAAATCGTTTTTCGCAAGCTCAGCGCAGAACTTGGCCATCAGATCGACGGCCCCTTCCTTGCGCACGGAGGCGGAGTTGCAGGCGATGATGACATTCTCGGCGACCCTGCCATCCATCTCGCCCTTGGAATTGGCCAGGGGCATGATCATCGGCCACAGCGCCATGACCGCCGTGTAGGCTTCCGCAACCGCCGGCTGCTTGTCGCCGATCGGCAGGCAGAAATAGGAACCCAGCTGGCGAACCTCTCCCTTCAGATGAGCCGCGGTCATGCCCCCGCCCATGCCGCTGTCCAGAAGAGCGAATTTCAGCTTGCCCTGAGCCTGCTGCACCTCTTCGCCATGGACCGCCTGGGACTGCGCCGAAACCGCACCGGTTACCCCCTGGTTCGGAGCCGTATTCGGGACCCTGCCCATTTCCACAAAGCACATATCAAATTCTCCTGGAGCCCAAGCCGGCCCGAAACGTTCGCCTGAGGTCTTGCGAACGCTCGTCCAGTCCCCCCGGAGGGCTTGCCGAGAAGCCTTCCGGTCTGATCATCACGCCCCGCCGCGACGCCTTGTTGAGGAACGGGCGGCCCGCGCCTCACGCCCTCGCGGCGGGACTGTTCATTCGCTTGCGGGAGAGAATTCCTTAAGGGAAGATCCGCAGCTATGCTGTTTGGGACAGTTCCGGAAAATTATCGGAGCGGAAGCTTCGGTTCCCGATCCGGCGATCGGAATGCTGGCGGGCGTTCTCTTAAAAATGAGAATGCAAAGCGTCATTCCCAGACGGACATCCGCCCGTCCAAGGCCACCTTCAGACGCATATCCGGCACGTTTGTCGTGCCGGTGCTCATATTTCGATGAGGTTTCCCGACGCTGGGGACGAAGAACCGCCGCCGCCCGCGGGCGCGGTCTCCTCGCTCGTACGGATGTACCAGGTGCCGACATTGGCGGCGCGGTCGGCGAAATCGATGAGCTGATCGCGGATGGCGTGCGGATCGAGCGTCTCCAGACGGTGCGCCCGGCACAGGTAGAGCCGTTCCGTCTCCCGGTCGTGCAGAAGCGAAAAGCCACCGTCGAACAGGTAGTGGACGTTGAAGCCGCAGACCAGATCCGCCCGCACCGGCACGTCCGGCGGTGCCATGTAGACCATCGCCGCAAAGGTCACGAGATCGCCGCGCGCATTGGCCTTCAGCTCGATCCAGCGGTCGCCCACCTGGAACATGTAGCTGTCGCCGCTCACGCTGCCGACGGCGAGGCCCAGAACCTCGCAGCACTTGGTGACATAATCGGCGAACCGGATGTTTTCGCTGGACATGATGTTGCTTCCTCCCGGTTCGCGCCGACCCGGAAGGAATGATGACGGCTTTGCCCCGCCGCGTCCACGCCGGGCGGCACCGCCGGGGACGGGCGCCGCGCTATTGCAGGGCGTGCGGCAGATAGAGCGCGATTTCGGGAAACGCGACGAGCGCCACGATCATCAGCGCCATGGCGATCACGAAGGGGATCGTTCCGAGCATAACCTCGCTCATGGTGCCGCTCCTGCGCGCACCCTGCACCACGTAGAGGTTCAGGCCCACCGGCGGCGTGATGAGCGCCATTTCCACCAGCACGATCATCAGGATGCCGAACCAGATCGGATCGAAGCCGAGGCTCACGACGAGCGGCACGACGATGGGAATGGTCACCACCATCAGCGACAGCGTCTCGATGAAGAAGCCGAGCACGATATACATCGCGATGATGACGACGATGGTCATCAGCGGGCTCAGCCCCAGCCCCTCCAGGAAACCGCGCAGCTCGTGGCCAAGCCCGCCGGCCGACAGGGTGAAGTTGAGGAAGGAGGCGCCGATCACCACCAGCATGATCATCGCCGTGATCTTGACGGTGCCGATCAGGGCGTCGGTGATCATCCGCGCGTTCACCCCGCCAAAGAGCAGCGCGATGAGCAGCGCGCCGCCAACGCCGACCGAGGCGGCTTCGGTGGGCGTGGCCCAGCCCTTGTAGATGGAGCCGATGATCAGCGTGAACAGAAGAACGATCGGCAGCAGGTCGCCAAGGGCCCGCATCATCTGGCCGAAGGGAAAGAAACGCCGCTCGCCGCCCAGCTCCGGCCAGATCGAGCAGATGACGCCGGCGACCAGCACGAAGCTCAGTGCCAGCAGGATGCCGGGCACCAGTCCCGCCACGAAGAGCTGGGGGATCGATGTCTGGGTCAGGAAGCCGTAGACGATCAGGTTGATGGAGGGCGGGATCATGATGCCAAGGGTGCCGCCCGCCGCGATCGCGCCAGAAAACAGTTTCGGATCGTAGCCGAGCTTTTCGGCTTGCGGCATGGCGACTGTGGCAACCGTCGCCGCGGTAGCGACGGAAGACCCGGAGGTGGCGGAGAACATGGTCGAGGTGGCGATGTTGGCGTGGATCAGCCCGCCGGGCAGCCACGACACCCAGCGGTCGAGGGCGGCATAGGTGCGGGTCGCCAGACCGCTGCGCACCAGGATCTCGCCCAGCAGCACGAAGAAGGGAATGGCGATCAGGGTCGCGCTGTTGGACGACGACCAGACAAGCGGCCCGAGCCCCCGGATCAGCGGAAACGGGCTGAAGAAGGCATCGATGCCGAAGCCGAGAATGAACAGCACGATCCCGACGGGGATCGACAGGCAGAGCAGGCCGAGCAGGCCGGCTGTGACGGAGGCGATCATGGCATGGCCTCCTGTTCGGCGAAGGCGCCGATGGCGAATTCGGATTCCTCGAACCGGCCCTGAAGGACGAGAACGAGCGCGGCCACGAAGGTCAGCCAGGCCATGACGGCGAACCAGACCCAACCGGCCAGCCACGGCACCTGCACGAGGGCGAGCGGGGTTTCCAGCGGGGTGTTGGCGCGCGAGGCATTGCGCAGCGACCGCTCCACGACGGGCCAGCAGCCCACCGCGATGGCGGAGATCGTGCCGGACAGGACCAGCATGGCGAAGAGATCGAGAACACAGCGCCCGATCCGGTTGACCTGGGCGCGCAGGATGTCGATGCGCACATGGGCCAGTTCGAGCATGGCAAAGCCCATGCCCCAGGCGCTGGCGATCGCCATGACGTAGCCGGAAATCTCGTCCGTCCCGCCGAAGGAAGCCCCCAGTCTGCGCAGGACGATATCGACCAGCACCGTTGCCGCGCACAGCAGGAACAGCAAGCCGACCACGACCGCGATCATCCTGTTGAGCCGGCGCAGCACAAAAAGCGTCTTGCGAGCCATCGAAGCCCCCTTCAAGGCGTATTGGTTCCGTGCCGTTTCCCGGCCGGGCGACAAGGCCCGGCCGGGAAACATCGTGGCGAAACGGGTCGCGATCAGTCGGTCGGGATCGAGACGTTGACGACCTTGCCGACGCTGGCGTTCCAGCGTTCCGCCCAGTCCTTGCCCGCACGGCCGGCCCAGTCGGGCAGCACCTCGGTCTCCAGGATCTTGCGGGCCGTGGCCATGTCGGCCTCGCTCGCAGGCACCAGAACCATCGAGCGCGCCTCGCCGGACTTGCATTCGCCCTTGCCCGTCAGGCACGCCACGTCATTGACCAGCGCCCCGTCGGCGGCCGCCCAGGCCGGATCCTCGAACTTCGACTTGATCAGGGTGGAGATCATGTCCCGGTCCTCGGCCGAGAGGCTGTCCCACTTGTCCTTGTTGATGGCGGTGACGACCGGGTCCCAGCCGCCCAGCGGCAGGGTCAGCAGATGCGAGGACACTTCCCACCAGCCGGCGCTGTAGCCCGAACCGGCCCCCGTCACGGCGCAATCGACAACGCCCTTCTGCAGCGCGCCCGGCACCTCCGAGAACGACACGTTCACGCCTTCGGCGCCCAGCGCTTCCAGGAACTTCGCCGTCATGCGGCCGGAGGCGCGGATCTTGAGGCCCTTCAGATCGGCGAGGCCAGAGATCGGCTTGTTGCAGAAGACCACCTGCGGCGGATAGGGCGCGATCGCCAGGACATGGGAGTTGAAGCGCGTCTCGAAGATATCCTCGACCATCGGCCGGGCCGCATCGACGGCCGCCTTTTCCGTCTCCGCATCGAGCGCGAGGAGCGGAACGTCCAGACCTTCGAGCTCCGGCGCGTCCGCGACCGCATAGTCGCCGACGGTCATGGCAACGTCATAGACGCCGTCGCCCAGCATGCGAAACACGTCGCCCACGCCGAGCCCCATCTCGTTGTGGGTGGTCAGATTGACATTGATCTTGCCGCCGGAGGCTTCCGGCAGGGTCTTTTCCCAGAACGGCTTTTCGAACTGGTTGTGCAGCGGAAGGCTGGACCAGCTGCCGACGACGGCCAGGTCCTCGGCCAGGGCGGTGGCGGGCGCGGCGGCGGCAAAGGCCGCCGTGACGGCACACGCAACGAACAGTCTCTTCATCGTGTTTCTCCTCTGGGTTCAGGTCATTCTTGGTCTTATGGTTTTTGGTAGACGGGCACGTCCGCATCGTCGGGAATGTCCGTCAGAAGCATGTGGCCCGGCTTGTGGGTGATGCAGATCGGGAGCTTCGCGTTGCGGATGACGGCCTGGGGCGTGACCCCGCAGGCCCAGAACACCGGCGTATGCGTGGCAGGCATGGGCACCGGGTCGCCCCAGTCCGGCCTTGAGAGATCCGCGATGTCGATCGCCTTCGGATCGCCGATATGGACGGGCGCACCGTGGGCGAGCGGGAAACGGCTGGACAGGGCAACCGCCTCCTCCACCCGCTCGCTCGGGATCATCCGCATGGACACGACGCAGCCGCCGTGGAAGGGGCCGGCGGGCACCGTGGCGAGCGAGGTCCGGTACATCGGCACGGTGGTGTCGTTGCTGATGTGCCAGACATCGATGCCGGCCTCCAGCAAGGCATGCTCGAAAGAGAACGAACAGCCGAGCGCGAAGGCGACGAGATCGTCGCTCCAGATCCCGCTGATGTCGGTGAGCGTGTCGTCGAGCTCTCCGTTGCGATAGACGTTGTAGGCGGAGATGTCGGTGCGGATGTCGATGTCGGCGCCCAGCGTGAACATGTGCGGGTTGCCGGTGTCGGACACGCCGATCAGCGGACAGGGCTTCGGATTGCGCTGGCAGAAGCGCATGAAATCAAGGGCATAGGCGGCGGGGGTGATCACCACGTTCGCCTGCAGGCATCCCTTGCCCAATCCCGCCGTATGGGAGCGGTATTCGCCGGTGCGGATCGCCTGGCGCTGAGCGTTCGTGGAACGCTGCCGCAATGTCTGATAACTCGTGAGCACGTTTGTAAGTCCCCCATTTCTTACAAGCGTTGAGCATCCGCAGTATAACTTCAAATTGATTGTTTTTACTTATATTGATAAATTTATTTTATCCTCCCTCGTAGCCCGGACAGCTCTCCTCCCCCTGCGCCACAGAGCGGGTTTCCGCTAGCGCGTTTCATGGTTTGGCGGCAAGCGGATCGCAAGTCCTTGAGCTGCCGCCCATCCTTCGAAACGCCCGCTTTGCGGGCTCCTCAAAGCCTGGCCCGGAAATGCTATCGGGCTATGCGCTTTCGGCTATTCCCCCTCATGCCTCACCGCCGTCATTGCCCGGCGTAGTCCGGGCAATCCACCGCCAGCCGCAGCATCCGGGGCGAGCGCTGGATCACCCGGACTTCGCCGGGTGATGACGATGGAGGGGTATGAAGGCGCGTGGAATTCAAGGCGAAGAACCGGTTACCATTTCCGGGCCGGCCTCTCAGGATGACGTTGTGTGTATTGACGGATTGCAGAAACGGCAACACGCCTGAGGAGGCGCGACAGCGCCGTCTCGGAGGATGGGCGACCTGCTTCCCTCCAACCGCAAAACCGCTCACCGCCGACACAGTCGCCGGGGTCGTGCCGATCAGGTCGGCCCGATCGGTTCGCGGCCCGCTCTCGTGTCGTTCTCCACATGCCACGCCTCGGCGATCGAGCCGGAGAGCGCGGCGGCCGCTTCGACCAGATGATCGTGCGGATCGCCGAGATAGGATGCGGAAAAGCGCAGTTCGCTCGGCCGCCAACCCGGATCGAACTCCCGTATGCTGCCTTCCCTCACCAGCTTCTGGCCAAGCACGCGCGGCAGCGCGGCCACCCCCAGCCCCGCCTCCACGAGCCGGAAACAGGCCGACAGCGAGGACGAGGGAAAGACCGAGACATCCGGCCCGACGGCATCGAACAACTGGCTTTTCAGCTCGCGCCAGGGCCGGGTATTGCGGGCGTAGGAAATGACGGGCTTGTTTTCGAACAGCCGGTGCGCGCCTTCGCCCGGATCGGCGATGTCGGCCGCGACGAACCAGGCCAGTTCGAACCCCGGCAGGGCAACGTTGTCGACCGAATATTCCGAGATCGGCCCCAGCAGGAACGCCAGGTCGATCTCGCGCGCCAGAAGGGCGGCGCGCAGGTTGACCGAGATATCGACGTTGATGTCCACCTCAAGGCGCGGATAGCGGCGATGCAGCGCGTAGACGAAATCCGGCAGCCAGCATTGCGCGACCGTCTCCGACGCCCCCACCCGCAGACGCCTGTCGATGCCCTCGGGTGCGACGACCACTTCCTCGACGCGGCCGGCAAGCCGTTCGAACTGCTCCGCATATTGCAGCAGCAATTCGCCCCGCTTGGTCAGCTTCATGCCGGATGTCTGGCGCTCGAAAAGGGCGACGCCGAGACTGTCCTCCAGCTTGCGGATGCGCGTGGTCACGGCCGGCTGCGTGAGGTTCAGATGCTGCGCGGCCTTCTGCATGCCGCCGCTGCGGGCGACGGCCAGAAAGGCCCGGATCTGATCCAAATTCAATGCGCGCATGGCGGCGACACCTCAGCTGGGCCGGCAACGGGTGGGGCCCTGCCTGGCCATGAGCGGACAACAGATTGTCACCGCCTCCGCTGGAAGCGTCGACTCTGTTTCCCTGAGGTTATCTTACACACCGCCTCTGCCGCAGTAAGAACCGTTCAGCCGTTCCTTGCCACCTTCCGCAAAGTCCGCGCGCCTGTTGCGCTCATCCGCGCTCGAGCATCCCTCATGCCATGCGGCGACATTCGATCATCCGGGCGCGCGAGAGCGCCAGTTCGAACCGGTCGGCACCGAGCCTGTTGAGGCAGATCCGGCGGGTCCAGGGGCCGTCGTTGAGCGTGAAGAGATAGCGGCCCTCGCCCAGCGGCGTCAGCGGCATCGCCCGCCGCGTCGGCCCCGCGCCCATTTCCACCGCACCGCCCCGGATCGACAGCACCGCGCCGAACTCCGGCGAGCGCCACTCGCCTTCGAGATCTTCGGGAACGGACAGTCCGCCGCGCACCGGCAGATAGCGCACCGGGACATGACCGGCCTCGCCGACGACGGCCTTGCCTTCCATGCGCAGGCGCAGATGCGAGGTCGGCGACAGGCTGTCGACCCAGCCGTCTCCGGCGGGATAAAGCGTCACCTCGTCATCGAGACGGGCGGCGGTTGACGGGCCTACCTCCATCCAGTCGGCACCTGTCTCGGCAACATAGAGCCCCGGCACCAGCGTCGATCCGGCCTGCGGCAGGGCCTCGCCGAGGAGCGCGGCCATCACCTTCTGCGCCGCCTCAGACGTGTTGGTATCGTCGCGATTGGCGACGACCACGCAGCCCGCGCCCGTCTCCGGATCGAGCAGGATGTAGGTCTTGTAGCCGGGCTGCGAGCCGCCGTGGCCGACCAGTTCGCGCGTGCCGACCATCTGCCGCCGCATGCCGAGGCCGTAGCCGGTGGGCCGGCCGTCCGCGAGATGACGGCGCGCGGTGAGGCCCGAGAGCCGGCCGGCAAAGCCGCCCTCGCCGCGCAGCAGCGCCGCGCCCCAGCCAGCCAGCGCATTGGCACTGCCCGTGAGGCTGCCGGCGGCGGACAGATGCATGCCCTGAAGCCCGACGCGCCAGCCCTGGCCGTCATGCCAGTAGCCGGGCACGAGGCCTTCGACGGGATCGGTCCACATCTCCAGCGCCCGCATCTTCAGGCCCAGCCCCTCGCGAATCTCGCTTGCGACGAAATCGTCGAACAGCAGGCCGTGGCGCCTCATAGCCTCTTCCACCAGACGGTAGCCGCCGTTGGAATAGTGCACCTCGGTGCCGGCCGGATAGTTCGCCCGCTCCATGCCCGCATGGAAGGCCAGAAGCGGTTCGGCCTTGGTCTCGGTGAAGATCGACAGGCCGATCAGCGTCAGGCATTCGCGCGTATCGGGCACGCCGCCGGACATGTCGAGCGCGCGGCCGACGGTGATCTGCCCGAGTGCAGGCTGCAACTCCGGCAGATGGTGGCCGAGCGGATCATCGAGCGAAATCGTTTCCGGGTGGGCGAGCACGAAACTGGCGAAGACGTGCTTGGTGACGGAGGCGTAGCGCACGATCGTGTCGGGCGTGAAGGGCGCGCGGCTGGCGAGGCTCGCAAGTCCGCCTGCGGCCGCAAATTGCGGGCCCTGCGCGGTGAAGCCGACGATCGCGCCTCCCGGAGCGCCGGCCTCCCAGCCGGAGGCCACACGCTCTGCCGCAGCCCGGGCGGCGTTCCAGGAAAGCTCCGTCACTTTGTCCGTGTCCTCTTTCGCCCGCTGCGGGGCGCAATTCGCTGCCCGGCGGGATCTCTCACGCGTCTTGAAGATCTTCCAGTCCGACGCTCAGCCGGCGCAGTTCCTGGGTATGGGGATGGCTGACATTGCCCGCGCGCAGGTCTTCCACGCTCACCTGCTCGACCATGTGGCCGTGCTGCATCACGCCGACGCGGCCGCACAGATGCGAGATGACCGCCAGGTTGTGGCTGACCATGACATAGGTCAGCCCGTGTTCCTCACGCAGGTCCGCCAGCAGGTTCAGCACCTCCGCCTGCACCGATACATCGAGCGCGGAGGTCGGCTCGTCGAGCAGCAGCACCTTCGGCTCCGCGATCAGCGCGCGGGCGATGGCGACGCGCTGGCGCTGGCCGCCGGAAAGTTGGTGCGGATAGCGGAAGCGGCTCGTGCGCGGCAGGGCCACGTCGGCCAGCACCTTGTTGATGCGCCGGTCGATGTCGCCGATCCGGTTGACGAGCAGGATCTCCGACAGGATGCGGTCGATCGTCTGGCGCGGGTGCAGCGATCCGAACGGATCCTGAAACACCATCTGCACCTTGCGGAAGAACTCGCGCGAGCGGCGCTTGGGCACCGCCTCGCCGTTGAACAGGATGCGGCCGTCCCAGTTCTCGTTGAGGCCCGACATGGCGCGCAGCACGGTGGACTTGCCCGATCCGCTTTCGCCGACGATGCCGAACGTCTCGCCCCGGTCGACCTCGAAGCTGACGCCCTTGACCACCTCGGCGCTGGAGAAGCTGATCCGGAGATCCTCGACCTCGATCATCCTGTCGCTCATCGCGCCGTCTCCTCCTGCCAGCTGTCCTCGCGGGTAAGCACCGGCAGCCGGTCGCGCGGATGCATCAGCGACGGCATGCAGTTGAGCAGGCCGCGGGTGTAGGGATGTTGCGCGTTCATGAGATCGGACGCCGCCATTTCCTCCATGATCTGACCGGAATACATGACGCAGACCCGGTCGCAGAAATGCGAGACGAGCGGCAGGTCGTGGCTGATCAGGATCAGCCCCATGCCGCGTTTTTCAACCAGATCGTTGATGAGGCGCAGGATCTCCGCCTGAACCGTGGCATCGAGCGCGGAGGTCGGCTCGTCGGCGATCAGCAGTTCCGGGTTCGGCGCCAGCGCCATGGCGATCATCGCGCGCTGTCCCATGCCGCCGGAAACCTCGTGCGGGTAGGAGGCATAGACCTTCTTGGGATCGCGGATCATCACCTGGTCGAGCAGGTCCAGCGTCGCTTCCCTCGCCTCGCGCGCGGAGCCGCGCTTGTGCTCGCGCCAGGCTTCGTCGACCTGCGAGCCGATGGTCTTGACCGGGTTCAGCGAGTATTTCGGATCCTGCAGCACGAAGCCGACGCGGCCGCCGCGGATCTTGCGCATCTGCCGTTCCGACGCCTTCAACACGTCCACGTCGTCGTAGCGCAGCGTGTCCGCCGTCACCTCAGCGGTCTTCGGCAGGAGCTTCATCAGCGCCCGAGCGGTGAGCGACTTGCCCGAACCGCTCTCGCCGACGATGCCGAGCTTCTCGCGCCCGAGCGACAGCGAGATGCCGCGCACAGCCTCGAACCGCTTGCCGCGGCTCGTGAAGGCGATGCGGAGGTTCTTGATGTCCACCAGCATCGTCATCTCTCAGTTCTGCTTCGGGTCGAGGACATCGCGCAGCCCGTCGCCAAGGAAATTGAAGGCCAGCGACACCAGCAGGATCGCCATGGCCGGAGACAGCGCCACCCACCATTCCTGCAGCATGAAGCGCTTGGCGATGGCGAGCATCGCGCCCCATTCCGGCGAGGGCGGCTGCGCGCCCATGCCGAGGAAGCCGAGGCTGGCGGCGGTGATGATGATCGACGACATGTCGAGCGTCACGCGCACGATCACGCTGGGCACGCAGAGCGGCATGATGTGCCGGAACACGACGCGGCGCGGCGAGGCGCCGGCCAGCCGGCAGGCGGCGATGAAGTCGGAACTGCGCACGGTCAGCGTTTCGGCACGCGCGATGCGGGCATAGGGCGGCCAGGCGGTGAGCGCGATGGCGACGATGGCGCTCTGGACGCCGGGATGAAGGGCCGCGACCAGCGCCAGCGCCAGGATCAGGCGCGGGAAGGACAGGAACACATCGGTGACGCGCATCAGCACGGTGTCGATCCAGCCGCCGAAATAGCCGGCGACGCAGCCGACCACGAGGCCGACGGGGGCCACGACGATGACGATGGAAATCACCATGCCGAGCGTCACCCGGCCGCCGTAGAGAATGCGGGACAGGATATCGCGGCCAAGCTCGTCTGTGCCGAGCCAGTGGGCGGCACTCGGCCGCGCAAGGCGGTGGGCAAGATCCTGCGCGGCCGGATCCCACGGCGCCAGCAGCGGCGCCAGGATCGCCAGCCCCCCGAAGAAGATGACGATCGCGAGACCGATCATCGCCAGCGGATTGCGGCGCAGCGCCAGCCAGATCCGGTAGCGTCGGCCCCAGGCAGCCTGTCGGCGGGACGTGGGCGTGTCATCCAGCGCCCATGTTCGGAAGGTGGTCAGCACGTTCGTTGCCCTTCTCAGCTCACACGCGGGTCGAACACGCGATAAAGGATGTCGGCGAGCAGGTTCAGCGCCACATAGATGAGGCCGATAAGCAGGGTGCAACCGACGACGGGGTTCATGTCGCCGTTCATCAGCGCCTTGGTCAGATAAAGACCGAGCCCCGGCCAGGCGAAGACGGTCTCCGTCACCACCGCGCCTTCCAAAAGGCCCGCATAGGTGAGCGCCAGCACCGTCAGCAGCTGCACCGCGATCGTCGGGAAGGCGTGATTGAGAACCACCTTGCGCGCCGAAAGCCCCTTGGCCCGGGCCGCGACGATGAACTCGCCGCGCAGCGCATCGAGCATGAAGGCACGGGTCATGCGGGTGATGTAGGCGAGCGAGAAGTAGCTCAGGATCGAAACCGGCAGCACCAGATGGGCGACCGCATCGCGGAACGCATCCCAGTCGCCGGCATAAAGACAGTCGATGGTCAGGAACCCGGTCACCGGCGTGATCATGTCCTGATAGATGATGCCCTGCCGTCCGGGGCCAGGCGCGATGCCGAGCCCGGCGTAGAAGATGATCAGCGCGAGCAGCGCCAGCACGAAGACCGGGACGGAGTGGCCCGCCAGACAGATCACGCGGATGATCTGGTCGGTCAGGCTGTCCTGCCGCACCGCCGCCCAGATGCCGAGCGGCACGCCGATCACGGTGGCGATGATCAGGGCATAGGTGGCGAGCTCCATCGTCGCCGGAAAATAGTGGGCGATGTCGGAGGCGACCTCGTTGTGGGTCAGAACCGACTGGCCGAAATCGCCGTGCAGGACCTGCGTGAGGTAGTGCCAGTACTGCACGATCAGGGGCTCGTCGAGCCCCATCGCGGCGCGCGCCTTGGCGACCACCTCCTGGCTGGCGTTGTCGCCGACCGCGGCGATGACGGGATCGACCGGCATGACCCGGCCGATCATGAATGTCACGACCGACAGTCCGAACAGCGTCGCGAGGACGCTGCCGAACTGCGAGCCGAGGGACTTAAGCCGCCTGATCAAGCCTTGCTGGTCCCTGCATAGGAGTGGCTGTCAGGCAACGTGCCCAGACGCACGCCCTCGACATTCGGGCGCATGGCCGCGACCACCGACGACTGCATCATCACCACGAACGGGCTGTTGTTCATGTAGTACTTCTGCAGCTCGACGTACTTCTTGATGCGGGTCTCGGGATCCGGCTCGTCGCGGGCGTCTTCCGCCATCTTGGCGATCTTGTCGTCCTGGAAGTGCGAGCGCCAGCAGAACGGACGGGTCGTCGCATCATCCGAATTGTCGTGGTTGATGCAGAACACGTCGACGTTTGAGTTCGGGTCGAAATAGTCCGTGCCCCACGACGACAGCGCCACCTGGTGCTTGCGCGCGCGCATCTTGGTCAGAACCTGACGGTTTTCGGCGGCGAGCAGGGTCACCTTGATGCCGATCTTGCCGAGATCCGCCTGGATCGCCTGGGCGATGTCCGGGTACGGCGGGGCCGAGTAGTGATCGATCTCGATCTCGAAGCCGTCGGGATAGCCGGCCTCGGCCAGAAGCGCCTTGGCCTTTTCCAGATCCTGCTCGAACGGGTTCTCGTTGTAGGCGCCCGGCAGGCCTTCGGGAACGATCGCCTGATGAACCACATAGGTCATCGGCACGATGTTCTTCTGCATGGCGTGGTAGCCCACCGCCCACTTGAACGCTTCCCAGACCTTCGGGTTCTGCAGTTTTTCAACCGCCTGGTTGAGCGACATCAGCATGATGGAGGCGGTCGACTTCTGCATAAGCTTGATGCTGTCGTCGCCTTCCAGACCTTTGAGCTGCTCGGTCAGCAGGTTGCGGGCGATATCGACGTCGCCCTGCTTCAGCATGAGAAGCTGCGAGGACGGATCGACGATGTGGCGCATGATGATGCGCTCGATGTTGCCCTTGTAGTCGCCGTTCGGGTTCTTCAGCAGGACGACGGAGTCGCTGGCGCGCCAGATCTTCAGCATGAACTCGCCCGAGCCCGCAGAATTCTGGCGCAGCCACGCGTTGCCAAGATCGTCGCCCTCGGCGTGATCGAGCGCGGCCTTCTTCTCGATGATCGCGCCGACGTTGGCCGACAGGCAGTAGAGCAGCAGACCGAGGGCGGTCGGGTTCTCGGTCTTAAGCACCACGGTATCGGCATCCGGCGCGGTGATCGCCGTTTCCGCGTTGTCGGCATTGAAGCCGAACTGGGTGATGATGAAAGCCGGGCTCTTGTTCAACTTCACCGCGCGCTGCAGCGAGAAGGCGCAGTCCTCAGCGGTGACCGGCGCGCCGGAGGAGAACTTCAGGCCCTTGCGGATCTTGAAGGTGAAGGTCTTGCCGTCTTCCGACGCGGTCCAGCTTTCGGCGATCTGCGGATCGACCTTGTCGGGATCCTCCAGATTGGGGGCCACCAGCTTGTGGTACATGTTGCCGCAGATTTCGGCGCCGACCGACTCAAAACCCTCGTGCGGGTCGAGGCTGGTCATGTTGTCCAGTTGCATGGCAACGACGAGCACGTTCTTCGGCGTGGCGGCGAAGGCGCTCGTCCACGACAGGTAGGACAACGTCGGAAACACCGCCGAAGCAGCGAGGAAATTGCGGCGCGATATCATGTGTCTTGCTTCCCGTCTCTGACAGTCCGGCGCGCGAGTGCCGGCGAAGGTTGAGGTGAAGGTTGATGCGAAGGATGAGGTCCGGGGGACCTTCTTGTTCTTGATCCGCATGCAGATGTAAAAGCGTCAATTTGTAACGGCCGTTACCACGCGCCTTTTCCGACGAGCCAATGCCGAATTCGGGAAGCCCCATTCCAAATTTGCATAGGTCAGTTATTTCAGCCCCTTGGAAACAGAGGGCATGATGTCGCTGCTCTGTTTGATGTTGCAATGCCGCATGGAAAGGCGGACAGAGGGGCAAAAATGCGATGCAAGGTTCACAAGATGACGAATAACGACACCGTGCCCGTTTTCGACGGCCACAACGATATCCTGCTGCGCCTGTGGCGCGCGGGTGCCGAGGGGGCCGCCAAACGATTCCTGGAAGGCGAGGAGGCCGGCCACATCGATCTGCCGCGCGCCCGCAAGGGCGGGTTCGCGGGCGGGCTTTGCGCCGTCTACGTGCCGAGCGAGCGCGTCCTCAACGAAGAGGGCAACTATCCCACGCCGTCGCACGCCGAGGCGGTCGAGGCGACGGTCGGCATGGCCGGCATTCTCGCGCGCATCGAGCACGCCTCCAACGGCGGTGTGAAGATCTGCCGGTCTGCCGCAGACATTCGCGCCGCCATGGCCGCCGGCAGCTTCGCCTCGGTGTTCCATATCGAGGGCGCGGAAGCCATCGGACCCGACCTCGACATGCTCTACCTGCTGCACAATGCGGGGCTGAGAACGCTCGGCCCGGTGTGGAGCCGGCCCAACATCTTCGCCTTCGGCATTCCCTTCCGCTTTCCCTGCGGCCCGGATGTGGGGCCCGGCATGAGCGATCTCGGCAAGGCACTGATCCGTGCCTGCAACGAGCTGCGCATCATGGTCGACCTGTCGCACATGAACGAGGCCGGCTTCTGGGAGATCGCGAAAATCTCCGATGCGCCGCTCGTCGCCTCGCATTCCAACGCCCATGCGCTGTGCGCCCAGAGCCGCAACCTGACCGACAAACAGATCGATGCCATCGGCGAGAGCGGCGGGCTGATCGGCATCAATTTCGGCGCCTCGTTCTTCGACCCCGCCGGCCCGGACCGCGATCTCGACGTGGACCTGTCGGTGCTGGTGCGCCATGTCGACCACATCGTGGAGCGGATCGGCATCGACCACGTCGCCCTCGGCTCCGACTTCGACGGCACCAAGATTCCCAACGCCATGAAAGACGTGACCGACCTGCCGAAGCTCATCGCGGCGCTGCGCAAGGCGGGTTATGCCGGCGAGGATCTCGACAAGATCTGCCACGGCAACTGGATCCGCGTGCTGGAACGCACCTGGGGCGGCTGAGGGCTGCCGGCCTTCGAGTTTACCAGAAGGCGCGCGGTACACGCGTCGGATTCGATTGTGTGGCCCATCCTTCGAGACGCCCGCTGAAGCGGGCTCCTCAGGATGACGTTGTGTTTGTTGCTATTTCAGTGAAACCACCAACACACACAACGTCATCCTGAGGAGGGCCGAAAGGCCCGTCTCGAAGGATGGGCCACCCCGACAGATCGGTGCAAAACCTACCCGGCCGCGTCGCGCAGCCAGTCGGAGAGAAGCGGCCGGCTCCGGCCGCCGCGTCCCTCGATCGTCTCCGCCGCACACAGGGCGTTGAGGACGGCCTCTTCGGTGCTTTCGGCGGCGGCGCGGAAGGCGTCGTCGATGCGGCGGTCGTTGAGCCGCGCGACGGACATGCAATCCTCGCGGCTTTCGTGCGGAATGCGGTTTGCCGTGGTGAAGCCGAGCACGATGTCGCCGCTGCCGTTGCCCCAGAAGGCGCCCAACCGGGCAAGGCCGGCCGCCGCGCGGCGGCAGACGCGCTGCAGTTGCCGCTGATCGAGCGGGACGTCGGTCGCCAGCACCACGATCACCGATCCCTTTTCGGCCTCGTCGCGCCAGCGCGGATCGGCGATGCGGCCGTCCGGCAGTCGCAGATCGCCGGCGCGGCCGAAATTCGCCAGCACCAGAACGCCGAGATGGCGCGCCGCGCCGTCGATCTCGATGCGGCGCGAGGCCGAGCCGATGCCGCCCTTGAAGCCGAAGCAGCTCATGCCCGTGCCGGCGCCGACCGAGCCTTCGGCGAAATCCGCCGCCGCCGCATCGAGCGCGGCCATCGCGTCCGCCTCGCCCACCGCCATGGCCTGAATATCGGACAGCGGCCCGTCGTTGCACTCGCACACGACCGCATTGACCGTGGAGGTACGCCGGCCGATCTGCGGATTTTCGGCAATCGCCCGGCGGATCAGCGCATTGGCACATGTGCCGACGCCGAAGGTGTTGGTGAGCAGGATGGGCGTTTCGAGCGTGCCGAGCTCCGCCACCTGCACGAGGCCGGTGCTCTTGCCGAAGCCGTTGACGACCTCGACCGCCGCGGTCAGCTTGTCCGCGAACAGGTTGCCCGGCTGCGGCACCACAGCCGTGACGCCGGTGTTGATGTCGCCACGGCGAAGCGTGGCGTGGCCGACGGCGACGCCGGGAACATCGGTGATGGCATTGCGGGGCCCCGTCGGCATGATGCCGGCAGTGAGCCCGAAGTCACGCAGGCGCGCCATGGCTGCTCCTTGTTTTCGCTTCGCGGTCTTCGTTCGTAGCCGCAAAGGCATGGGCTGAACCAAGCCTTCTTTCGGACCTCCGAGCCCGGCCCGCAAGTCATCGCGTTTTATGGCGCCCAGAGCCAACCGCCGTCATCACCCGGCGCAGTCCGGGTGATCCAGCGCGCGCCGCGCCTGCGGCAACCGGAATGGATTGCCCGGACTTCGCCGGGCAATGACGATGGAGGGTCAGGGGCGGGAAATGTGCCCGGAGCAGCCAGGCCCCATCTGGGGGGCAGGATCTCAAAGGGTCTCGCAGGTCCGCGCCATTTCCACATAGATCTCCTGCAGCTTGCGCGTCACGGGGCCCGGGCGGCCGTCGTCGACCGTGTGATCGCCGATGCGTACGACCGGGGTCACCAGGCTGGAGGCACTGGTCAGGAACGCTTCGGCCGCACCTTGCGCTTCCGCCACGGTGAAGGCGCGCTCGTCAAGCGCGAGGCCTTCGCGCTCCACCAGCGCCAGCACCGCGCGGCGCGTGCAGCCGGGCAGGATCGCGTGGGAGTTCGGCCGCGTGCGGATCGTGCCTTCGTGTGTGACGATGAAGGCGGTGGAGGAAGCGCCTTCGGTGATATAGCCATCCTGAAACAGCCAGACATCGTCGAAGCCGGCGGCCTTGGCGGCCTTCTTGGCGAGCACCTGGCCGAGCAGCATCACCGTCTTCACGTCCCGCCTTTCCCAGCGCGGATCGGCAGCAACCGCGACCTTGATGCCGTTTTCCTGCGCGGCGGTGCCGAGCAGCTTCTTGGGCTGGGTGAAGGCGATGAAATTCGGCTTCAGGCCTTCGGAGGCGACGAAATTGCGCTCTTCCGCGCCGCGCGTGACCTGAAGATAGATCGTGCCGTCCGTCATCGCGTTGCGCTTGGCAAGCTCGCGCTGAACCTTGCGGATCTCGTCGAGCGGAAGCGGCATCGGAATGCCGATCTCGCCCAACGAGCGCTCGAAGCGGGCCAGATGCAGGTCGTTGTCGATCAGGTGCCCTTCAAGCACCGCCGTGACCTCATAGATGCCGTCGCCGAACAGGAAGCCGCGATCCATGACCGGGATCTTCGCATCGGCCTCGGCCACGAACGCTCCGTTGACGTAAATCTGCCGTTCCATCTCAAATTCCGTTCTTTTGCGTGTGCGGAACGACTAGGCGTATTCCCCTGCGTTGGCCAATGCCGGTTTTCGCGCGGGTTAGTCCATTTTTGCATATGTTGTTGTACTCTTTCCGAAACGGGGCTAAGCAGGCCCTCTGGAGAGCGCTATGGAATTGAAATGGCTTGAAGATTTCGTGATGCTCGCGAACACGGCCAGCTTTTCCCGGGCCGCACAGGCGCGCAACGTAACGCAATCCGCCTTCAGCCGACGGATCAAGCAGCTGGAAAACTGGCTCGGTGTCACGCTGATCTCGCGCGCCAGCCTGCCCGCGGCCCTGACCCCGGAAGGCAGGGCCTTCCTGCCGGTCGCGCAGGAGACCATCCGCACGTTCCACAGCGTGCGCGCAACGCTTGCCGCCTCCGCCGCGCCGCGCGAGCGCCAGCTGACATTCGCCGCCCTGCACACGCTGACGGTGACGATGCTGCCCGACTGGCTGACCTCCGTGAAGGCCGCCCTGCCCGATCTCGTTACCACGCTGCTGCCCGACCGCGGCGGGATCGAGGCCAATGTCGATGCCCTGCTCAGCGGCGATGTCGACCTGTTCCTGACCTATGCGCACCCGCTGGTACCGGTGCTGCTCGATCCCGAGCAGTTCGACTGGCTGCACCTGGGCGAGGAAACCGTCCTGCCAGTGACAGCCCCCCGGCTGCTGCCCTCCGTTGCGCAAGGCAGGGGGCTTTGCGGACCGGAACCCGGCGGCCTCGGACTGCTTGATGCGGCCATCGAGCAGGGAACCGCGGTGCCCTATCTCGACTATGGCCTGGCCTCGTTCTTCGGCACGGCGCTGCAGCAGATCTTCTTCGAGAAAAAGCCCTTCCAGCGGCGCAACATGCACCAGAACACCATCAGCGCCGAGCTGCGCATCTTCGCGCTGAAGGGCTGGGGACTGTGCTGGCTGCCCGAAAGCCTCATCCGCGAGGATCTGGAACAGGGCACGCTGGTCCGGGCGAGCGCCGACCCCGGCTGGGACCTGAAGACCGAGATCCGCCTCTACCGCTCCCGCAATCACGAGAAGCGCGTCATCGACGAGCTTTGGAGCGTGGCGAAAAAGGTGGGCAATCCCGCCCGCTCTCCCGCCGCCCATACCAACGGGCGCGCCTGAGCACGGGGCGGGGCGATGGCTCCGGCCGGCTGCACGCCTCACGCGCCCTGTCTGCGGGCTCTTTCCAACCAACTGACAAAACAAGATTTTTCCAAACGATCCGGCCACGTGCGGCGGGCCGTGACGCTGCGTTTGCACGGCTTGTTGACAGTGGCGGCAAATTAACTTTAAGCTTCAAATATCGGCCTGGCCCGCAACGATACGACAGACCCCCATCAACGGACCAGCTGACGGAGGCCCCATGGCGAATGCGTCTGCGCATCCCGGAGACCCGATGCCCGGCTGGCATGTCGCGCACGCGGCCGTCGCCCGGCTCGTGACCGGCAGGTCACGATGAGGCGGCAACCGGCCCCTTCGCGCCCTTCGTCGCCGCGCGAGCCCGCGCGCGGGGAAGCGGACGTGGCAACGGCGAACCGGCCGGTTTCAACGATCATGCGGCGAGGGCCCCTCGCCCCAGCAACCAGAACAAATCACCTTTTCGCGGTCTTCAGGCCGCGGAGCCGGACCCTGCACGCCCACGCAACGATGCGGGCCGGACCACTCCAGACGAACGACACTTCCAGACGGACAAGGGACCAGATGAACCTTACCGCCGGGCATCCGCGCCGGTGGCAGACAGTGGAGGCAATCTTGAAGAAAATCGCTTCGACACTCGCCGTTCTGGCCGGGCTGAGCCTGGCGGCGACGGCGGCGCAGGCCGAAATCAAGGTCGGCTTCGTGACGGCGCTCAGCGGCGCCGGCGCCTCGATCGGCATTCCGTATGAAAAGGGCATCAAGGCCGCGTTCGAATATCAGAGCGAGGTCGGCGGGGAGAAGATCACGCTGATCAGCCTCGACGACGGCTCCGACCCATCGGCGGCCGCCCGCGCGGCGCGCAAGCTGGTGGAGGAAGAGCACGTCGATCTGCTGATCGGTTCGGCGCAGGCAACCTCCACCATCGCCATGGTGGCTGTCGCCAACGAGCTGCACGTGCCGATGATCGCGATCTCGCCGATCAACGTGGCCCCGGCCAAGGACGGCGAGCGCTGGGCCATCGCCATTCCGCAGACGCCGGCGCTGATGGTCAAGGTCATCGCCAAGCGCATGCAGCGCGACGGCATCAAGACCGTGGGCTACATCGGCTACTCCGACGCCTGGGGCGATTTCGTCTATGACGGCGCCAAGGCGGTGGAGGCCGAGGGCGGCCCGAAGGTGACGACCAACGAGCGCTATACCCGCACCGACACCTCCGTCACCGGCCAGGTGCTGAAAGTGCTGGCGTCGCGTCCCGATGCCTTCATCGACGGCGGCTCGGGCACGCAGGGCGCGCTGCCGCTGATCGAACTGAGAAAGCGCGGCTTCAAGGGCCCGTTCTACGGCACGCCGTCGGTTCTCAACGCCGACTTCATCCGCGTCGGCGGTGCTGCGGCGGAGGGCATCCAGGTTTCCGCCGGCCCCGTCGTCGTCACCTCGCAGCTTCCCGACGACCACTTCGCCAAGAAGCCGGGCATGGCCTTCCACGACGCCTATGCCAAGGTCAACAACGGCGAGCAGGTGACCGACGGCTTCTCCGGCTATTCCTTCGACGGCTGGCTGGTTTTCCTCAACGCCGCTGAAAGGGCGCTGAAGGAAGCCAAGCCCGGCACGACGGAATTCCGCACCGCGCTCAACGACGCCATCTTCTCCACCAAGGACCTGGCCGGTGTCCACGCGATCTACAACTTCACCCCCGCCTCCAGCTACGGCGTCGACGAGCGCAGCCTCGTCGTCGTCAAGCTGGTCGACGGCAAGTGGATCTACCAGCCCTGATGCCGTGTCCCCGCGGCCTGACGGTCGCGGGGACAATCTTGGCCCGATAGCGGCGTACGAGCGAGGACCACGCCCCGAAAAGGGGGCCCGGTCCCTCGCCCGTGCGCGGTGCGCAGCCTGCCGGCACGCCGGCCCCCTCTCCAGCCTCGAGACACCATGACCGCTGATATTGCCGCCATTCTGGCCGTCGACGGCATCGCCACGGGCGCGATCTACGTGCTGATCGCGCTGGGCTTCGTGCTGATCTTCGCCGTGACCCGGGTGATCTTCGTCCCCTTCGGGGACATCGCCGCCTTCACCGCGCTGACCGTCGCCGCCCTTGAACTGAAGCAGGTGCCGGGTACGGTCGGGCTTGTCGCAGCCCTTGCCGTTCTTGCGAGCCTCATCGAGGTCGCCTCGCTGCTGCGCGCGCGCACCCCCGGCCGCATTCCGAAGGCGCTGGTGTTCTATCTCGTCCTGCCGATGGCGGCCGCCGGCGCGGTATGGCTGACGGCGGGCCACGCGCTGCCGATGGCGCTGCGCATCGTGCTGTCGCTGGTGCTGATCCTGCCCGTCGCGCCGCTGCTCGACCGCATCGTCTACCGCCCCATCGCCGATGCTTCGGTGCTGCTGCTGCTCACCGTCTCCATGGCGCTGCACTTCGCGCTCGTCGGGCTGGGGCTGCTGTTCTTCGGGCCGGAAGGCGTGCGCACCGAGACGCTGACGGATGCCACCTTCGAATTCGGCAGCGTGTTCGTGCCGGGCCAGACGGTGATGATCGTCGGCGCGGCGATCCTGTTCTCCGCCCTGCTCTATCTGTTCTTCGAGTTCACGCTGACCGGCAAGGCGCTGCACGCGACCGCCATCAACCGCACCGGCGCGCGGCTGATGGGCATCCGGCCGGAGCGCGCCGGCACCATCGCCTATCTGCTCGGCTCGCTGCTCGCGGGTGTCTCCGGCATCCTGATCGCCCCAGTCAACACAATCTTCTACGATTCCGGCTTCCTGATCGGCCTGAAGGCCTTCGTCGGCGCCATCATCGGCGGGCTCGTCAGCTTTCCCGTCACCGCGCTCGGGTCGGTGCTGGTCGGCGTCCTGGAAAGCTTCGCCTCCTTCCAGTCCAGCGCCTTCAAGGAGGTGATCGTGTTCTCGATCCTCATCCCCGTGCTGCTCTGGCGCTCGTACACGACCGTTCACTCCGAGGAGGATATCGAGGAATGAGCCCGCGCACCCTGCGGCTCGTTGCGATCGCCGCTGTCGTCCTGATCGCCGCCGCCCCGTTCCTGCTGCAACCCTTCACCATCACCTTGATGAACTATATCGGCGTGTTCGCGCTGATCGCGCTCGGCCTCGTTCTGCTCACCGGCATCGGCGGCATGGTCTCCTTCGGACAGACCGCGTTCATGGGCATCGCCGCCTATTCAACCGCCTGGATGAGCGCGGTGATGGGGTATTCGCCCTGGGCCGGCCTCGTGCTGGCGATCGTGCTGAGCGGCGCGGTGGCCGCCGCACTCGGCGCCATCACGCTGAAACTGCAAGGCCACTTCCTGTCGATCAGCACGGTCGCCTGGGGCATCGCGATCTATTTCACCTTCGGCAACATCGAGGGGCTCGGCAAGAACAGCGGCATCGCGTCGATCCCGCCGATTTCGGTCGGCTCCGTCGCGCTCATTGACAGCAGCCAGATCTATTATCTGATCTGGGCGATGCTCATCGGCGCGATGTGGCTTGCCCACAACATGCTGGACTCCCGCGTCGGGCGTGCCATGCGGGCGCTTCGCGGCGGCAATTCGATGGTGGAGTCGCTCGGCGTCGATGCCTTCCGCATCCGGCTCGCCACCTTCGTCATCGCCGCCGTTCTCGCAGGCCTTTCCGGCTGGCTCTACACCCATCTCGGCCGCTTCATCAGCCCGGTCGAGTTCGACGTCACGCGCGGCATCGAATACCTGATGATGGCGATGGTGGGCGGGGCCGGCTATCTCGCCGGCGCGGTCGTCGGCAGCGGGCTGATCACGCTCCTGAAGAATGCCGTGCAGGACTACCTGCCGATGATCGCCCCCGGCTCGGCCGGGCAGCTGGAGATCGTGGTCTATTCCGCGATCTTCATCCTGTTCCTGCAGCGCGCGCGCAATGGCATCGTGCCCTATATCGCCGCCCTGCTGCCCGACGTGGTACAGGCACGCCCGGCCGAGGCCGAACCGCTGCCGCGCCGCACGCAGCCCGCCCCGGGCAAGGTTTTGCTGGAGGTGGAGGCGGCGCAAAAACGCTTCGGCGGGCTCGCGGCGGTCAACAATGTCAGCTTTGAGGTGAAGTCGGGCGAGATCCTCGGCCTGATCGGCCCCAACGGGGCTGGCAAGAGCACCATGTTCAATCTGGTGACCGGCGCCATGCCGCTTTCGGCCGGCAAGGTGACCTTCGACGGGCGCGACATCACCCGCGCGCGGCAGCGAAAGATCGCGGAGGCCGGCGTCGCGCGCACCTTCCAGCACGTGAAGCTCAGGCCCAACATGACGCTTCTCGACAACGTGCTGCTGGGCACCTACGCCCGCACGAAGGCAGGCTTCTTCTCCGGGGCGCTGGGGTTTGACGCCGCGGAGGAGAAGCGCGCGCGCTTCGAGGCGTTGCGCCAGCTTGAGCGCGTCGGGCTCGGCGACAAGCCGTTCGAGCTTGCCGGCAACCTGCCGCTCGGCAACCAGCGGGTGCTGGAAATCGCCCGCGCGCTTGCCGCCGATCCGGTGCTGCTGGTGCTGGACGAACCGGCGGCGGGCCTGCGCAAGCAGGAGAAGGCGGCGCTGTCGGCCTTGCTGAAATCCCTGCGCGAGGAGCACCTGACCATCCTGCTGGTCGAGCACGACATGGAGTTCGTGATGGGGCTCGTCGACCGCATCGTCGTCATGGAGTTCGGCACCAAGCTGTGCGAGGGCGATCCGGCAAGCGTTCGCGCAGATGCCCGCGTGCAGGAAGCTTACCTAGGAGGCGTCGTCTGATGGCCCTGCTCGCAATCGAGGATTTCTCCGTTTCCTACGGCAAGGCGGAAGCCGTGCGGTCGGTCTCCGTGGAGGTGGAAAAAGGCAAGATCGCGACCGTGATCGGCCCCAACGGCGCCGGCAAGACGAGCCTCTTGAACGCCGCCATCGGACTTCTTCCGGCGTCTGGCCGGGTCATCTACGACGGTGAGGACATTTCCCGGCTCGACGTGGAGCAGCGGGTGGAAATGGGCTTTTGCCTTGTGCCGGAGCGGCGCGAGCTTTTCGGCGAAATGTCGGTGGAGGACAATCTGCGCCTCGGCGCCTACAGCCACCGCCGTGCCCATGCCCAGAACAAGCGCTCGCTGGACGAGATCTACGAGCGGTTTCCCCGGCTGATGGAGCGGCGCCGGCAGGCGGCCGGTACGCTGTCGGGCGGCGAGCGGCAGATGCTGGCGCTGGGACGCGCGCTGATGGCGCGGCCCAAGCTCTTGATGCTGGACGAGCCGAGCCTGGGGCTGGCGCCGCTCATCACCCGCGAGATTCTGGCGACCCTGCCCTCGCTCTGCGAGAACGGTGTCTCGATCCTGCTTGTCGAACAGAATGCCCGCGCCGCCCTTGAAACCGCCGATTTCGGCTACGTGATGGAAACCGGCGACATCGTCCGCTCCGGCCCGGCCGATGCCCTCATCCACGATCCGATGCTGATCACGACCTATCTCGGCGGCCATGGCTGAGGCAGGACAGGCGCTCGCCGGCAAGGTCGCGCTGGTAACAGGCGGCACGCATTCGATCGGCGAAGCGATCTGCCGGCGGCTGCATCGGGCTGGTGCCCGCGTGCTCGTCACCGGCATCGAGGACGCGGCCGGGGAAGCGCTCGCGCGCGATCTGAACAGCGGTGGGACAAGCGCGGATGCGCTCTACCGGCATCTCGACGTGCGCAGCGATGCGGAGATCGAGGCCGCCCTTGAGGACTGCCAGGCGGCGTTCGGGCGGCTCGACATTCTGGTCAATTGCGCCTGCTCCTACCGCGACCGGGGCCCGGCCAGCAGCCGCGAGGACTGGCTGGAGACGCTGAACGTCAACGTGGTCGGCCCGGCGATGCTGGTTCAGAAGGCGGGCGCGCTTCTGACGAAGCCCGGCGGTGTGGTCGTCAATATCGGCAGCATTTCCGGCAAGGTCGGCTCGCGCGAGCGCGGACCTTACGCAGCCGGCAAGGCGGCGCTGATGCACTTCACCAAACTCGCCGCCGCCGCTCTCGGCCCTGAGGGCGTGCGCGTCGTTTCCGTCTCGCCCGGCTGGACATGGTCGCCGCCGATGGAGGCGATGACACGGGGGCGCCGCGACATCGCAGATGCGGCCGGCGGGCGCGTCAACCCGCTCGGCCGCGTCGGGCGGATGGAGGAGGTCGCCAATGTCGTCGCCTTCGTCGCCTCTGAGGAGGCCGGCTGGGTGAACGGCTGCGACATCGCCGTCGATGGCGGCTTCACCGCGCTCGGTCCCGATCAGGGACTTGGCCCGAAGCACTGGTGCGATGCGGCCGTGCTTAAGGATGAGGATGCGCTCCCGTGAAGATCTTCTGGCAGAGTTTCATCGACCGGTCGGCGAGCGCGCCCTACATGGAGCGGCTTTCCGCCTATCTGAATTCAATCGCGGCACCGGGCACCACCGTGCATGTGGAGGGCGTGTCGCCGCCCGACCGAGCCTTCGGCCGGCTTGCCGAATTCCGTTGCGCGGTCATGGCGGTGGACAACGGGCTTCAGGCCGAGGCCGACGGCTACGACGCCGTGGTGATGGGGCATTTCCAGGATCCCGGCCTTCACGAGCTGCGCTCCGCGCTGCGCATTCCGGTGATCGGCACCGGCGAGGCGACGCTGCTTGCCGCCTCAACGCTCGGCCGACGGCTGGGGCTCGTCACGCTCGATCCCGTGTTCGAGGTCTGGCACCGCGAGCAGGCCGACCTGATCGGCCTTGGCGGCCGTGTCACCCACGTGACCGGCATGGCCTGCAAGCCGGAGGATTTTTCGCAAGCCTTTGCCGGCGACGAGACGGCGCGTGCGCGGATGCTCGCCGACTTCACCGCCTGCGCACGGCCGCTGGTGGATGGCGGGGCGGACGTGATCATTCCGGCGGGCGTTTTGCCGGGGCTGCTGGTCGGCGGCGAGCACGGTTTCACGGTCGGCCACGCGCCGGTCGTCAACTGCGCGGCGGTGGCGCTGAAGTCAGCGGAAATGTGGGTGCAACTGAAGGCGCTGAACGGGCTGGAGCCCAGCCGCGGCCCGAGCTTCGCGCTGGCCCCGGATCAGGCCGTCGACGACTTCCGCAAGCTGGTGCGCGAGGGGCGCGGCGGCTGAGCGATTTTCAACGCAAGACAAGGAATGGACCCTTCCATGATGGTGCCCGACAAGATCCTGTTTGAGACCGAGATGCGCGCGACCGGCGGGCGCGACGGCAAGGCGACGAGCCCGGACGGCGGCTTTTCGCTCGGCCTGTCCGTGCCCAAGGGGCTCGGCGGGCCGGGCGGCGAGGGCACGAACCCCGAACAGCTTTTCGCCGCCGGCTATGCCGCCTGCTTTCTCGGCGCGGTGAAGCTGGTGGCCCGCCAGATGAAGGTGGCGCTTTCGGACGAAGCCGCGATCACGGCGAAGGTCGGCATCGGCCCGGTCGAGGTCGGCTACGCGCTGGCGGTGGACCTGACGGCGGAGCTGCCGGGAATCGACCGCAAGACCGGGGAAAAGATCCTTCAAGGCGCCCATGAGCGCTGCCCCTATTCCAACGCGACGCGCGGGAATGTGGACGTGAAGCTGCGGCTGGCGTGAGACGAGGGCTCGGAGCAAGCGGCCTTACCCCCACCCCTAGCCCCTCCCCTCAAGGGGGAGGGGGACGGATGCGGTGAGCCCTGAGGATCGCAGCGTGGGAATGGCATTGGATTGCGGTCTTGCGCGTTTCTTCCCCTCAGACCCCACCGCCGTCATTGCCCGGCGAAGTCCGGGCAATCCATCGCGGGCGCCGGCATAGGGGTGAGTGCTGGATCACCCGGACTTCGCCGGGTGATGACGGTGGAGGGGTATGAGGGGAGAAGCCAGCCACACGGCCCACTTCCCCCTTGAGGGGAGGTCGAACGGCGCCTTCAGCCGTTCGGGTGGGGGTCTGGATCCATCCGCCTGCCGCCGATCTTCGTCGTTTCCCTAGCGCACGGAAATCCCGTGCGCCTCGCGGTCCCACGTTGCCTCGGTCACGCCGCGCTCGCGCAGCCTGAATTTCTGGAGCTTGCCGTTCTCCGTCATCGGCAGCGTCTTCGCGAATTCCAGGTAGCGCGGAACGGCGAAATAGGGCATGCGCGGGCGGCAGAATTCGATGAGGTCGGCTTCCGCAAGCGTCTCCCCCGCCCTCAAGACGACCGCCGCCATGACCTCGTCCTCGGCCAGATCCGACTTCACCGGGAAAACCGCCACGGCCTCGACCGCCGGATGGCTCTGGATGACCTGCTCCACCTCGAAGGAGGAAATGTTCTCGCCGCGCCGGCGGATCGCGTCCTTCAGGCGGTCAACGAAACGGAAAGATCCGTCCGCGTCGCGGATCACCCGGTCGCCGGTGTGGAACCAAAGATTGCGCCACGCCTCGACCGTCTTCTCCGCCATGCCGAAATAGCCGGAGGAGAAGGCAAAGGGCTCGTCGGCGCGAAGGATCAGCTCGCCGGCCTCGCCTGCCGGCACCTCGTTATCCTCGTTATCCACAACGCGGGCGGAAAAGCCGGGGCGAATGCGGCCCATGGTGCCTGCCCTGCCCTCGCCGAGCCGCGCGCCGATGACGAAATTCGTCTCCGTCGAGCCATAACCCTCGACCAGACCGAAGCCGAAGCGCTGGCGGAAAGTCTCGTGGAACTGCGCCGGCACACCGGGGCCGAGCGCGATGCGGACCTTGTGGTCGCGATCAAGCGGGGTTTCGGGCTTTGAGAGCAGCATGGGCACCATGGCGCCCAGCAGGTAGGTCGCCGTCGCGCCGTTGGCATGAACCGCCGGCCACAGGCCGGAGACCGAAAAGCGCTTTCCGATCAGCACCGTGGAGCCGGTGATCAGCGCCTGATAGACGGTGTTGAGCGCATTGACGTGAAAGAGCGGCAGCGTGGTGTAGAGCCTTTCGCCCTCGCGCAAATCCAGCAGATCGACGGTGTTGGCGCCCCACCAGACGAGATTGGCGTGCGGACAGCACACGCCCTTGGAGGGGCCGGTCGTTCCCGACGTGTAGACGATGGCGGCCGTGTCGCCGGGCCGGGTGGGCACCTGTTCGACGGCCTCGCCGGGAGCGGGCAACGGCTCGGCAAAGGCGATCCGCGTCTGCTCGCCCTCACCGATGATCCACAGCCTTTCCACAGCAAGGGGGGCGAAATCGACGGTCTGAAGCGCGGGCAGCAGGTCGTGCTCGATCGCCAACAGCCGGGCGCCGGAATTGTCGAGGATGTGCTGCAGCTGCGCCCCTCTGGAGGCGACGTTGATCGGCACCGCGATGGCGCCCGCCCAGGCGCAGCCGAAGACGAGCGCCAGCATTTCGGGGCGGTTGGAGCACAGGATCGCGACGCGGTCGCCCGGCGTAATGCCGGCCGAGCGCAACGTGCCGGCCCATCGCGCGGCGATATCGAGGGCCTGCGCGTAGGTCCAGGAGGCTTCGTCGAAGGCGACGAATTCGCGCGCGCCGAAGCGCTCGGCCTGAAGGCTCAGAAGCCGGGGAAGCGTGCGGTCGGCGGGGGCGAAGGCGGCGGTGAAATCGAACGCGGGCACGGGTCGTTCCTCATCTGCTTGTCGAGGTCATCAGATCTGTTTTCGAAGATGTGACTCGGGTGCGAAATCCGCGCCTTTCCGTCGCTTTCTCTCTTGTCATCCCCGCGCAGGCGGGGATCCAGCAATCCCGGAGGGCGGCCTTGGAATTCCACCCTCGAACCCGGTGGTTGCTGGATTCCCGCCTGCGCGGGAATGACATCGCGTGTGGAGTGAAATCCCGAACAATTCCAGTGCCATTCGCCCATGATGCGGTCTTTGCGATGACATGAAGCGGTGGGCGATGATGAGCGGGCGAGACACCGCATATCGCATCGTTGACCATCCCTCCGTCGTCATCACCCGGCTTCGTCCGGGTGATCCATTGCCTGCTCCGCACATGCCGCGGCCGTCGGTGGATTGCCCGGACGAAGCCGGGCAATGACGGCGGGGAGATCGCGACTGGAAGCGTGCATGTCGCGGCTTCCCTCCCTCCCCCCCTAAAGCGACAGCCCGCCGAGGCTGCCGCCGCCGCACACGAACAGCACCTGCCCGGTGACGAAGCCCGCCTCGGGTTCTGCGAAGAACAGCACCGCGCGCGAAACATCCTCAGCCGTGCCGAGCCGACGCACGGGGAGCTGGTCGGCGACTTTCTGTTCGCGCTCCGAGCCCTTGGGCACGATGCCCCAGAAATTGTCGGTCAGGATCGGACCGGGTGCCACCACATTGACGGTGACGCCGTCCGGCCCAAGCTCCAGCGCCCAGGTGCGGGCCATGCCGTGCACCGCCGCTTTGGAGGCCGAATAGGCGGTGCGCGTCGGCACGCCCATGGAAGCGCGCGAGGTGACGAAGACGACGCGGCCGAACTTCGCCGCGCGCATGGCGGGGGCGAGCGCCTGGGTCAGAATCATCGGCGCGGTGACGTGGAGCCGCATCAGGCCGTCCACCTCCTCCGGCTTCACGTCCTCCAGCAGGTTCGGCCAGACGAGGCCGGCATTGTGAACGAGGTGGGTGACGGCGTGGCGCGCGGCGATATCCTTCGCGACCTCGGCGGTCGCCGCCTCGTCCAGCAGGTCGACGCTGACGGGCTCGAACAGCTCATGCTCGAAATCGGGGGCGCTGCGGGCAAGGCCGAGGACACGCCAGCCGCGCTCCACCATGCGCTTGGCAAGATCGAGGCCGATGCCGGAACTCGTGCCGGTGACGACCGCGGTGAAGGCGGGTTCGCTCAAGATCGTCTCCTCATGCATCATCCGAAGCAGGCACCAGCGCCAGAACACGCAAGGGACTGCCGGAACCGTGGCGGATCTTCAAAGGCGCGGCGAAGAGGATGGCGCCGCGCGCCGGCAACTGGTCGAGACCGGCGAGGCATTGCAGGCCGTAGCGGCCGTTTCCATGCAGGATGAAGTGGGCCGGATAGGGCGGCTCCAGATGGGTGCCCTGCCCGGCATCGGTGCCGATGGTCTCGGTGCCGAAACCGATGATGTCGCGGTCCTTGACGAGGAATTCGACGGCATCGGCGGCAGGGCCCGGCGAATGGGCGCCATCGGCGCGCAGGTTCAGGTACTTGTCTGAGCCCAGATGCTTCGACCAGTCGGTGCGAAAGAGCACCCAGCTGCCCGGCTCGATCTCGCCGTTCTCCGCCTCCCAGGCCTCCAGATGGGCGCGGGTGAGCAGGAAGTCCTCATCCGCAGCGCTCTCGGCCGAATAATCGAGCACCACGACCGGGGCGACGAGCCGGTCGAGCGGCAGGTCGTCCACGGTGCCGGCCGGCAGGTTGCGGCCCGAGATCCAGTGCGCCGGAGCATCGAAGTGGGTGCCGGCGTGTTCCGACATCGTGATGGTGTTCCAGTACCAGCCCGGCCCGCGCGCGTCGTAGCGCGAGACCTCCTCCATGCGGAAGGGCTGGCACTGGCCGAATTCGGGCGGCAGCACCATGACGGGAAAGTCGGGGGCGAGCGTGTGAGTGAGATCGACCACCCGGACCCCGCCGCCGCGGATTCCCGCGGCCAAGGCCAAAAGCAGTGCATCGCCGTTCATTGTCGTGGTCTCTCTCATGCGCCGAGCTCCCGTTCCAGCACCTTGGCATCCTGACGAAAGCGGGTCGCAACATCCTTGGCAACATCGCCGACGAAGCTGTCCTCGATGCCGCCTTCAAGCGCGGCGATGACGGCCCTGGCGATCTGTGCGGGCGCGACCTTGGGCGGCGGCACGGGCTGGCGCCAGTCGTCCTCAATGGGCCCGGTGAAGACGCTCATCACCCGCACGCCGCCGGCGCGCATTTCGGAGCGCAGGCATTGCAGCATCGAGAGACGGGCGGCCGCGGTTGCCGAATGGATGCCGAAATCGGGGGTGTTGGCGAGCGCGTAGACCGGCAGCACATCGAGGAAGGCGGCGGCGGAGTTGGTGCCGTCCGCGCCGCGCCCGACCATGCCCGGGCCGAAGGCCTGGGCGAGCCGTTGCAGGCCGAAGACGTTGACGTCGAACGAGTCCTTCGCCGTGATCATGCCCGGCGCGGAGAGGATGCCGCCGGGGCGGACATGGTCGGCAGTGTTGATGAGAATGTCGGTCTTGCCGCCGATCTCGCCGGCAAGATCCTGCACCGACGTCGTGTCGGTGAGATCGAGGGCGAAGGTCTGGACGTTTTCGTGCGCCTTCAGCCGGTCCTCGCCCGGATAGGGCTTCCACGGCTCGGCGATGCCGACGAAGACGAGGGCGGCGCCGGCGTTGACCAGCGCCTCGACCACGGCCTGGCCGACGGCAGTACGCCCGTCGGTCACCAGCACGCGGCGGTGCTTGGGGCTTGCGGTCAGTTCGCGGAATTCGGGATCGTCGGCCATGTTCGGCGTCCTCTTCGCGGGCAGCGCCATGATGACGGCATTGCCGCCCTTGTCGAGTTGCGCGGTCATGCGCACGCGGCCGGGAACCTCCACGTCGCCATGCAGATGACAAACGACGGAGGGCCCGCAATCGAGCCTCACCATGGCGACGCGCCACGGCGTGCGCTGGCGGAAATAGAGATCGACCGTGGTGCGGATGGTCGTCTCGGCGATGACCTCGCCGCCGTCGGGCGCCGGCTTCCACGCGAGATCGACCGAGAGACAGCGCGGGCAGGCATCGCGCGCGGGGTACATCCACGCACCACAGGCCTTGCAGCATTGCAGCTCGAACGCGCCGCGCGAGGCGGCGGCCGACATGGCGAGCGCGGCGCGGCTTCGCTGGAGCGGCGGCAACTCCGGCGGGCGGGTGACCTTCTGCGGGTCCTTCTTGGGCGGGCGGACGATGGGATCGGTCATGGCGCAACGCCCTCCAGAATGGCCGCGCCGGAACAGAGCCCGCGGTCGTAGTTGATCATGCCGAAGCCGGAGACGAGCGCGGTGCGGGCATCCGGCACCTGTTTCGACAGTGCGGTCTGCGTGACCTGGCGCAATGCCTCCACGAGGCCGAGATAGCCGCCACCGGCGCCGGCCTGCCCGGCCGAAAGCTGGCCGCCGGAGGTATTTTGCGGAAAACTGCCGTCGTTGGTGAAGGAATGGGAGCGCACGAAGTCCGGCCCCTCCCCTTTCTTGCAGAAGCCCAGATCCTCGAACTGCATCATCACGATGACGGGATAGTCGTCGTAGGTCTCCACGAGATCGATGTCGTCGGGCGCCATGCCGGCCATGGCGTAGAGTTCGTCCACGTCCATCGCCCATCCGCCGCGCATCTGGATCGGGTCGTCGGCAAAGGCGTTGTGGCGCTCGATGGTGGCCGCGAGACGGGCATGCGGCAGGCCGAGATCCCGCGCGATATCGAGCGTGGTGACGAGGAAGGCTTCGGAGCCGGCGCACGGCATGACGCAGTCGAACAGATGGATCGGATCGGCGATGGCGCGGGCGCCGAGATAGTCCTCCATCGTCAGCGGCTTCTTCATGATGGCGTGGGGATAGCCGAGCGCGTTGGTGCGCTGGTCGACGCAGATCTTGCCGAAATCCTCTCGGCGAGCGCCGAAGTGGCGCATGTAGTGGTCGGTCAGGAGCGCGAAGGAGCCGTTGGGCCCGCCGTAGCCGTATGGGTAGCTCGCATCCTGCGCGAAACGCGAGAAGGAGGAGAGCAGCTTGCGGAAACTGTCGACCTGGTTGGCATCGCCGCCGACGCAGGCAACGATGGTGGCATCGCCCGCCTCCACCGCGCGCGCGGCACGCCGCAGCGCCACCACACCACTGGCGCCGCCCATGGGGATATTGTCGAGCCAGCGCGGACTAAGGCCCAGATGCTGGGTGAGGCCGACGGCGGTATCGGGGGAAAGCGTGAAGCTTGAAACCGACAGGCCGTCGATATCGGCGGGAGCAAGGCCGGCGCGTTTTGTCAGCTCGCCAAGCGCGCGGGCGATCCACCAGTGGGCGGATTCCACCGAATAGCGCACGTAGGGAATGGAGACCGGCACCGCGACGGCGACGTTCTCGTAAGGGCGACGGGGGATGGTGCGGATGCGGGTCATTCGGTGCGGGTCTTTCCGCCGGAGGACGATGGGGCGAACCGGCAATGACGGGGCGGGGGGCGGGTCGTGGTTTCGAGCGGGTTTCGCCAACACGGCGCAAGGATCTTACCCCCACCCCTAGCCCCTCCCCTCAAGGGGGAGGGGAATGGAGGCATCGTGCTCGTGGCGGGAACTTTCCAAGCGCAAAGCGCCAGTCCCCCTCCCCCTTGAGGGGAGGGGTCAGGGGAGGGGTCAGGGGTGGGGGTCACTCGCGCAAAACGCAAATGGCCGCGACCGGTACACACGCCCTCCGCCGTCATTGCCCGGCGCAGTCCGGGCAATCCATTTGCAGGTTCCGGATGCATGGCACGGTTCAATGGATCCCCCGGACTGCGCCGGGGGATGACGATGGATGGATCGTGCGACAAGGCCGGTTCCGCATGGCCGGACGGAAAAGGACGGACCGAAAAAGGAACATGCAAGGACATCGCAACCATCATCTCAAGCCGTCCGCTTTTTCATGGCGCAGGTATCAAGCGCGCGGCCCGAGGCGATCGCCTCCTCCACCGCCACCTTCAGCGCGCCGCGCTGGATCTTTTCCGTCGAGGTGAGCGGGATCGAGGACACGAAGGCGACGAAACCCGGCGCCTTGTAGTAGGCAAGCCGCGACAGGCAGAAGCGGACGATGTCCTCAGCCAGAAGCCGCGCTCCCCCCTCATCGGCGGGTACGCTTTCCGGCACCACCAGCGCCACCACCTCGTCGCCGCGAACGGGATCGGGCGTCGGCGCGACGGCGACCTGACGGACATCGGGATGGGTGAGCAGAACCGCCTCCACCTCCACCGCTGAAATGTTCTCGCCGGAGCGGCGGATGACGTTCTTCTTGCGGTCCATGAAATGCAGCCGGCCGTCGGCATCGCGCGAGACCACGTCGCCGGTGTTGAGATAGCCGCCGGCCCAGGCCGCTGTGGTGGCCTCCGCATCCTTCAGGTATTCGCGAAAAAAGCCGCGGCGGGGATCGGGTCCGGCCCGGCGCACCAGCAATTCGCCGGGCTCATCCGTGCCCGCCTCCGAGCCGTCCTCGCGGCGGATGACGATATCCATTTCAGGCCCCGGCTTGCCGAAGCAGCTCGTGCCGATCTTGCGCGGCTCGGTGCTCGCCATGACGACGGCACCGGCTCCCGTTTCCGTCATCGCCCAGGCCTCCAGCAGCGGAAAACCGAAGCGCTCCTCGAAGGGCGCGTGAAGGGTGCGGTCGACGCCCGCGCCGAAGCCGAAGCGGACCTTGTGGTCGCGATCGGCGGGCGATGGCGCAGCCGACATCAGCATGGCCGGCATGACGCCGAGATAATGGACGACGGTCGCCCCGAAGCCGCGCACGCTCGCCCACCAGGAGCGGGGATGGAAGCGGTCGAGAATGCAGATCGAGCCCCCCACCGTCATCATCGCCATGACGGAATAGGCCATGGCGTTCATGTGGAAGACGGGGAGCGGCGTCAGCATGCGTTCGGCCGGCTCCACGTGGAGGGCGCTGAGACCGCCGACGGTGGCGTACCATTCCCCGGCGAGCAGGAAATAGTCGTTGGTGAGCACGCAGCCCTTCGGCCGGCCGGTGGTGCCGGAAGTGTAGAGCAGCGCGCATTCCTTGGTGCGGTCGGACGTGGTGTCAGAGGCCGCACCATAGGGGCTTGCGGCGGGGCGCAACGGGGCCGGGATCGCATCCTTCGGGGATATGACGGGCGCAATGCGGCCTGTACCCGTTCCGGCGGCCTCAGCCGCGGCGGCGAGTTCCTCGACCCGTTCCGGGATCGCCACCACCAGCGAGGCCTCGGAATGGCCGATCAGATATTCCAGTTCCGCGGAGCGCAGGTCCGGATTGACCGGCACGACCGAGACGCCGAGCGCATTGAGTGCGAACCAGTTGATCAGGAAATCCGGCCGGTTCTGCAACAAAAGCGCCACCCGGTGACCGGCGCCGTAGCCGGCCCCGGCGAAGAGCACGGCGCGGGCCTCCACCGCTTCCAGCATCGCGCCGTAGGTGATCTCGCCCGGCTCGATGCCGTAGACCTCAGCCGTTTCCGGCAGGACCGCGAGGAACGGCCTGTCGGGGAAACGTGCGGCGGTGCGGCGGAAGCGGCCGAACACGGTGGCATCCTCAAGGACGCCCGGCAGCAGTTCGGGCAGCGGTTCGGCACGGGGGCCGGTCGTAAGCGTCATGCGGCGCGCCTCACATGAAGAGCTGGATGTTGCCGAAGGCGGCATCGAAATTGACGAGGTCCACCCGCTTCAGAACGATCTTCAGCCGGCCTTCCTCCAGCCGGAGCGTGTGGCGCGCCCAGCCGGCGTAGAAGGTGCACTCGTCGCCGCGCGTCTCGGCATAGTGAAACGGCGTATAGGTCTTGAAGACGTTTCCGGCCTCATCGATCTCGTCCACCTGCGGCACCTGCAACAGGTGCTGGCAGCGGCTTTTCGGCTTTTGCGAGAAGGTGCGCGCACCGGCGAGCCGTTCGACGCGCACGGTCAGCAGCAGCCGGTCCTCGTACATCAGCGAAGGCTGGAGTTTGGGATCGGTCTGCTGCCATTCCAGCGGCATCCAGTAGAAGCCGTCCTCGGCAAAGAGCGCGAGCCAGTCATCGTAGCGCAGATCGTCGAGAAGACGCGCTTCGCGGGTGACGAAATCGATCAGGTCCTTCTCGGTGACGCGGGTCATCTCGGCTGTGTCGCTGGTCATTCGGCCGCCTCCTTGTCCTGCGCCCTGCCCTCGCCTTCGCCCGATGTCGCATCGCCGGGGGCATTCATGAATTTCAGCCATGCGTGGAACTGGTTGCGCATCTGGCGCTCCGACGTACCGCCGGCCAGCTCGGTCACGTCCTCCGCCTCGCCCGGTTCGTAAAGGCGGCGGATATCGACCCACTCCTGTCCGTCGGCATGGAGGCCCTGCTGGGCGCGCTCGTACATTTCCAGATCGTCGTGGCCGACGATGGAGGTGGGGGCGTTGATGAAGCGGTTGTACATGAGCGTGCGTTCGAACAGCATGTCCGGCGCGCCTGCGAGCCGGAACGTGTAGCTCTCCACCAGCGTGCGGTCGGCGGCGATGGGCTTGAAGACGCGCAGCGTCTGGATCGGCCCCTTGATCATGATGTTGGGGAAGTAGACCGTGTTGTGCCGGTTTTCGCCGAGGATCTTCTTCGCGCGTTCCTCGCCGTAGGCTTCCACCATCTGCTCGAAATAGCCCGGCACGGCGGAATAGTCGGCGTGGATGGAGGTGTTGACGCCGGTGTGGCCGTGGCCGTTCGGCCAGACGCGCAGGCCCATGCCCTCGAAGAAGTCGTAGGACGACATGAACGGAGCGTAGAGCTCCACCGCCATCGGCGTCGGCCCGCCCTTCGCCTTCTCCCGCTCCCACACCGAAATCGCGGTGCCGGCGGAGGATTCATGCGCGACCATCGGGTGGCAGGTATCGGTCTGGTTCTCGACCAGCATCTTCCAGTTGCAGGTGTGCATGTAGCGCAAGGGCGCGCCTTCCAGCACCAGTTTTCCCTCCGGCGAGCGGTCGACCATGTTGTCGATCGACGACAGGCTCTCGCCGAAGAAGTCGTCAAAACCGATGCCTTCGGACGCAAGCCGCGCGAAAATGAAATCGCGGTAGACATGGGTGGCGCCGACGGGCGTCAGGCCCTTGGCTGCCTCGGTTTCCTGCAGCCCGGTGCCGTCGTAGCCCTTCTTCATCGGGATCGCGAGCAGCTTGCCGTCGGTCTTGAACGACCATGCGTGATAGGGGCAGCGGAAGAACTTACCGGTGTTGCCGCAGGCCTCGGACGCGATCTTGGTGCCCTTGTGCGGGCAGCGGTTGTAGAGAACGTGGATGGAGCCGTCGGTGTGGCGCGAGGCCAGCACCGGCTGGGTGCCGATTTCGGTCGTCAGATAGTCGCCCGCATTGGGGATCTGGCTCGCATGGCCGACATAGACCCAGGTGTTGGCGAAGAGACGGGTCATCTCCAGCTGGAAGATTTCCGGATCGATGTAGACGTCGCGGTGGACGCATTCCGGCTTGACCAGCGCCTTCAGCGCTTGCGCATCGCTCGCGTACTTTCCCATGACAACTCTCCCATCCTCTAAAGGCTCTTTGAACCTGACCGCTGGCGGACCGGCTCAAGGTCCGCTAGGCGCGGAGCGCCGCCGCATTCGTTCGGCGTTACGCTCCGTCTGCGGTCAGATCTCGCTCAATTCCCGCCAAGCTCTCGATTGTCATTCCCCCGAAGGCGGGAATCCAGCATTCCAGAGACGGCGCGGCCCAGCCCCCAAACCCGATCCCGGGGTTACTGGATCCCCGCCTTCGCGGGGATGACAACCGAGGGTGGAGCGGGCGCCGGCCGACAAACTCACGCCTTCCATCCCCCCTAGAGATCCAGCACGAGGAGCGGGGTCTTTGCGCGGGAGACGCAGATCTGCATCACCGTGTTGGACGCCTTCTCCTCGTCCGACAGCACGACATCGCGGTGGTCGGGTATTCCCTCCAGAACGGCAGTCTGGCAGATGCCGCAGTCGCCGCGCTGGCAATCGTAGATGACATCGTGGCCCGCCGCCTCCAGCGCCTCGATGATCGTCTGGTCCGGCGCAACGGTCACGATCTCGCCTGTGGAGGCGATCTTCACATCAAAAGCCGTGTCGCCGCCTGCGGGCGCGGGCGTTGCGATGAAAAGCTCGAAGACCAGACGCTCGGCCGGGCGGCCGGCCTCGGCCCACGCCGCCTTCACCGCCTCGATCATGCCCGCCGGGCCGCAGACATAGGCGGTGCCGTCTTCGGGCAGATCCGCGATCAGGCCGGAAAAATCCGGCCGGCCGGGGTCCGTGTCGTCATAGTGGACCGCCAGACGCGCGCCGCAGAAGGGTTCGAGCGTGGCGAGAAAGGCGAGTTCGCCTTTCGCACGGCCGCAATAGTGGAGCCGGAAATCGCGCTCCTCGGCGGCAAGGCGCGAAGCCATCGACAGGATCGGGGTGATGCCGATCCCGCCAGCGAGGAGCAGCACCGGCCCCGTGGCCTCGCGCAACTCGAACTGGTTGATCGGGCCGGTCGCCTCGACATGGTCGCCTTCGGAAAGCGCATGGATGTAGTCGGATCCGCCGGCGCTCTGCTCCTCGCGGCGCACGCCGAGAACGTAATGCCGGCCACCGCGCCAGTCGGGGTGATCGACCAGCGAATAGGGCCTGTCGCCGCCGCCGGGAAGCTTCACCCGGATATGCGCGCCGGGCGTCCAGTCCGGCAGGGCCGTATCGCGCACGTTTTCAAGCACCACCGCGCGCACGAGCGGCGTCTCGGCGATGATCTTGCGGACGACGAAGGCGAGATCCTCCAAGGCGCTGTCCTCCCAGAATGCCCGTTTCCGGCTCAGTTGCTCTTTTCCGGCGCAGCGACGGCCGGGGGCCTGTCGAGCTCCGCCATGCGCAGCATCGCCATGAAGCCTTCCATGCGCTGGCGCCGGTAGGCTGCAACGTCCATGCCATCGTAATCGTAGAAGCCGCGACCATCACGCAGGCCCTTGCGATTTTCTTCCATGTTCTCGTGGATGACGGCCGGGGCCTCGAAGCGCTTCTCCCCCGTCACCTCGGCCATGTAGCGGCTGGCATGATAGAGGATATCGCCACCGCCCCAGTCGATGAACTCCAGAAGTCCCAGAACCGCGAAGCGGAAACCGAAGCCGTAGCGGGTCGCCTTGTCGATGTCCTCTGCGGAAGCAACGCCTTCCTCCACCATCCTTGCGGCCTCGTTCATGGCGAGCATCTGGATGCGCGGAACGATGTAGCCCGGCGATGCGGCGCATTCGACCGGCACCTTGCCCATCGCCTCCAGCAGGGTCTTGAGTTCGTCGACGACGGCGCGGTCGGTCTCGTGCGTGGGGCTCAACTCGACCAGGGGCACGAGGAAGGCCGGGTTCAGCCAGTGGGCGTTGAGAAAGCGCGCCGGGCGGCCGGAAAACGCGGCAAGCTGCGTGGAAAGATAGGTGGAGGTGGTGGAGGCGATGATCGCCTCCGGCCCGGCGGCGGTATCGATCAGCGCCAGCGCGTCGCGCTTGGCCGCATCGGTTTCCGGCACCGCCTCGAAGACGATGCTGGCATCCGCCAGCGCTTCGCCCGCTTCCTCGCGCGGCACGACGCTGACGCGCCTGAGGATCGCATCGACCAGCGCTGCATCGATGCCAGCGAGACCCGCCATCATTTCCAGCGTGGAGCGGATCTCGGCGAGCGTGTCCGCCTCCAGCCGCGCGCAGCCTTCCGCATCGCGCGGCTTGGCATCGACGAGGCGGATGTCGTGGCCGGCATAGGCCGCGCAATGGGCGATGCCGCGCCCCATGCGGCCGGCTCCGACGCAGGCGATGAGAGGACGCGCGCGGGCCATCGGATCAGACCCCCTGCCCGAGCAGGACGGTCATGTCCGCACGGCTCATGCCATCGAGGCCGAGCGTTTTCAGCGTGCGGCCGGAGGTGCGGAAATCGTCGCCGGCAACCGCGCTCGCGATGGCGAGGAGCCCGGCGGCGACAGGGACCGGGACGCCCGCCCATTCGCCGACGGAAACCAGGAAGGAAAGGCCCATGCGGGTATCCTCCTGAAGGTAGCGGTGGGTGGAGAAGTCGAGCTTCTCGTGCCAGTCGCCGGAATCGACCAGCTTGTCGTGCGCGAGGTTGCCGTACATCCAGTTCGACGTCTCGTAATGGTCGGCCAGCGGGAAATGCGGCGCGCCGTAGCCCAGCGCTTCGCGCACCGCGATGCGTTCGCCGTCGAGCGCGTCATGCACCCGCCGGATGGAGGGTTGCGTGCCCTCGTTGTGGATGTCCCAGCGGTCGAAATGCTCGATCGGGCCGGCATTCATGAAGATGAGCGGCGGGTGGATGATCGGTCCGGCGTTCATCAACGCGCCCGACAGCGCGTCCTCGATCGGCTCGATCGCTTGCGGAAAAGCCTCGGAAATGACGGCGATGGCCTTGTCCGTCAGCCGCGCGGGCATGACGCCGGTGGGCAGGCGCGAGGCGCGGGTGGTGATCGCGACCTCGTCGGCCCCGTGCTTGCGCGCGAGCCACGGCAGCGTGCCGGTTTCCGCGATCATGACCTCCGCCGCGCAGCCTTTGTCACGCAGAACCTTCATCATGACATAGGAGCCGAAGGTGCCCGGCGGCAGGAAGATCACCTGACCATCGGAGAGATGCGGAGCCAGCAGAGCGGCGATGTCGGCTTGCGCGAAGGCCGGGGTCGGGACGACGATCAGGTCGGCACCGCGCACCGCCTCGCCGATATCGAGCGTCGGCAGGGCGAGCGCGACATCGCGCGTGCCTTCGGCATCGCGCAGCCGGATCGTCTTCGTCTCCAGGAGAGAGCGGAATCCATCCGCATCGCGCCGCCAGAAGCGGACTTCATGCCCCGCATCCGACAGGTCGGCTGCCGCCGCGTAGGAGCCGTTTCCGCCCCCGAGAACCGCAATCTTCATCCGCTCCCCCTCGTTTTGTGCTGGAACCAGTCAATACTTTAATCTTAAAAATTACAAGAGTAAAATATCTCGTCCGATGTGGCCGTTTCTGTCCGGTTTGAGGTCGTGCTGCGTGCTTCAATCCCTCCACCGTCATTGCCCGGCTTCGTCCGGGCAATCCATGGCCGGCCGCGGCATGTGCGGGGCGCGCTGGATCACCCGGACTTCGCCGGGTGATGACGGCGGAGGAGCCCGAGCGGGGATCAGAGCGGCAAGCGCAACGGTCGTTTATCAATCCGACCGGCCCGCGGCACCTTCTCCCCGACACTTTCTCTTGGGCCCGCTCTTGGGCCCGGCCTTTGCTGCGACAAAAGGTGGATTCAATGCGGGATCTTGTATATTGAACGTGCCACAGGATTTATTTAGACCTAAAATAAATTGTCGATCCAAGGAAATTTCCGTTGAGTGACGCCCCCTGCCGCCCGCACCCGGACGGTCCGTTTCAAGGGGCCCACGGAACGCCAGCGCCAATGTGGCCGGCAACAAGGGCCGGGATCGACCGAACGGTGACGAGAGGCGGAGACCGCGCGTGCGCAAGATGACGGAAACAGACATATCGGAACCGCTTGATGCGGAAACGGGCCTGCACGCGCGCCCCAATGACCATCGCACGGAATTGCGGCTGTGGCTGAGGCTGCTGACCTGCGCGAACCTGATCGAGGCGGAGATCCGCAAGCGGCTGCGCGAACGCTTCGCCACCACGCTGCCGCGCTTCGACCTGATGGCGCAGCTGGAACGCGCGCCTGACGGCATCATGCTGGGCGAGCTGTCGCGCCGGATGATGGTTTCCAACGGCAATGTCACCGGGCTTGTCGAGCGCCTCGTGCAGGAAGGCCTGCTGGAACGTCAGGTCTCCGAGACCGACCGGCGTGCGGTCCGGGTGCGGCTGACGCCGCACGGGCAGACAGTCTTCGCCGAGATGGCCAAGGCCCACGGCGACTGGTTGGGCGAACTCATCGGCGCGATGGACGAGAGCGCGCAGGAGGACCTGTGGGCGCGGCTCGGCGTGCTCAAGGCCTCCGTCCACAAGGCCAGTGAACACGACGGCGCATGCTGAGCGTACCCGCGATGCGCTTTTCCCACCTTATCTTCTTCGAAGCCCCCGTCGGCACGCAGGCCGACGATACCCAAGCTCGGGCCGGCGAAAGGGAAATCGACGCGGTGCGCGATTGCCTTGCCGCGATCCCCGGGCTGACGCGAGCGCTCATCTATACGCCGGCCAGAGCCAGCGACCTCTTCACCGACGATCCCGGCGCGCCCTGTTTCGGATTTCAGCTGTGCTACGACGAGATCGAGGCGCTGGAGGCGGCCGCCCTTGCCGGCGGCGGCCTTCATGCGCTTGCGACGGACGGGAGCCTCGACGGGACACGTCTCGCGGGCGCGACGGTGCGCCATCAGGCGATGCTGACACGGCATTTCCCGGTGGCGCAGCCGCGCCCCCTGCCTGCCGTCCATTGCAGCTATGCGGTTCACTATCCCGGACCGGCGGCGGACGAGAATGCCTGGCTCGACTATTACATCTCCAGCCATCCGCCGATCATGGCGCGGTTTCCCGGCATTCTCGAAATCGAGATCCTGACTCGGATCGACTGGCGCGACCACCTGCCGTGGCAGCGCGTCCACCACATGCAGCGCAACCGCGTGGTGTTTGAGAGCCCCGACGCCCTGACCGCCGCGTTGCATTCGCCCGTGCGCCACGAAATGCGCGCCGACCTCGCCCGCTTCCCGGCCTTTGCGGGCGGCAACTTCCACTACCCCTTCCGCACGGAAGTGGTGATGGGGACGCGGTAGAGCGTTTCATGGTCGGGCGTCCGGCGCCTGCCTGTTTCATATCCATTTGCATTCATTTTTAGCGCCGCGACGGCACTGAACATCGTATCAGTGACCACAATTTCATCCGCGCTAATTATTGCATATGCATATTTTCAAGCTTAGACTTTCTCTCATCGGGATGCGGTACGCGCCTGTGCGGCCGCAGGCCCGACGAGAGAACATGAGGCGGCATGCGCGCGAAAATGGCTGAAAAGGCTCTGAAGGACAGCAGGGACGCGGCCCGCCCCGCCGAGGGAACGGTCCGGGGCGAGGCGGTCATTCCGCTCGGCGAGATCGGGTTGCAGCAGTTCGCGCCCTACCTGATGAACCGCGTGATGGGGCGCTACAACGCCAATCTGCGCGAGGGCCTGCGTTCGCGCGACCTGACCACGCCGCAGATGCGCGCGCTCGCCGTGATGGCGGTCGCCGACGGGCTCACCGTCAATGAACTCGCCGTCTACACGGTCACCGAACAGTCGACGATGAGCCGGACGTTGGACGCGATGGAGGCGCAGGGGCTTTTGCGCCGCGAAACCCTGGAGGCCGACAACCGGGTGCGCCGGATCCACCTGACGCCGGCCGGCCGGGCGCTGTTCGACGAGGTGTGGCCGGTGATGTGGCAGGCCTTCCGTTCGCTATTCCGGGATGTGAATGATGCGGAATACGCGGCCTTCGTCGCGGTGCTGCAGAAGATGCTGCGCAACGTGCGCGAACACGACTTCTAGAGGACGCGGGTGAGAGCCGGGATGCAGGCTTTTGCCGCCCCCTTGCTCAGCCCTCTCCTCCGTCATTGCCCGGCACCCGCCTTCGCGGGGATGACAAGGAAGAAAGAAGATACCGCGCAGACTAACGAACCGACGCCGAGGAGGGGAACATGGCTGAACGTTCTTTCGCAAAGGAAGTGGAGAAGCTGCGCCTGGGCGAGGGCGAGGAATTCCATGGCGAGGGCATCCTGGCGATGACCAAGGCGCTGCTGGAATGCGGCGTCGGCTATGTCGGCGGCTATCAGGGAGCGCCGATCAGCCACCTGATGGACGTGCTCGCCGATGCGCAGGATATTCTGGGCGAACTCGGCGTCCACTTCGAGGCCTCCGCCTCCGAGGCGACCGCCACCGCCATGCTGGCGGCGTCCGTCCATTATCCGATCCGCGGCGCGGTCACCTACAAGTCCACCGTCGGCACCAATGTCGCCTCCGATGCGCTCGCCAATCTGGCGTCGGGCGGGGTGACCGGCGGCGCGCTGATCATCGTCGGCGAGGATTACGGCGAAGGCTCCTCGATCATGCAGGAGCGCAGCCATGCGTTTGCGATGAAGAGCCAGGTGTGGCTGCTCGATCCGCGCCCCAATCTTCCCACCATCGTCAAGACGGTGGAGGACGCCTTCAAGCTGTCGGAAGCCTCCAACACGCCGGTGATGATGGAGGTGCGCATCCGCTGCTGCCATGTCCACGGCAGCTTCAAGACGAAAGCCAACAAGCGCCCGGAGATGACGGTCGCCGACGCGCTGGAAAACCCGCGCCGGGACACCGGCCGCATCGTGCTGCCGCCCGCATCCTTCCTGCACGAGCACGAGAAGATCGAGAAGCGCTGGCCGGCCGCCGTCCGCTTCATCAAGGAACGCGAGATCAACGAGTTTTTCGGGCCTGACGAGGCCAAGATCGGCATCGTCATGCAGGGCGGCATGTACAACGGCGTCATCCGCGCGCTTCAACGTCTGGGGCTTGCCGACACCTACGGCGAGACGAAGGTGCCGCTATACGTTCTGAACGCCGTTTATCCGCTGATCGACGACCAGTTCCTCGATTTCTGCCGGGGCAAGGACGCGGTCATCGTGGTGGAGGAAGGCCAGCCAAACCACATCGAGCAGGCCTTCGGCGACATGCTCTACAAGGCCGGCGGCACGACGAAGCTCTGCGGCAAGAACTATCTGCCGATGGCCGGCGAATATACCGGCAAGGTGATGCTCGACAGTCTCGGCGCCTTCGTGCGCGACCACGATCCCGGCCTTCTCGCACCGGAAGTGCGCGCGCCCAACCGGCCGGCGGACCTGCCCGACATGACGCCGCTTGCCGACAATGTGCCGGGCCGCCCGCCCGGGTTCTGCACCGGCTGTCCGGAACGCCCGATCTTCGCTGCAACAAAGCTCGTGGAGCAGGAACTGGGGCCACATCACATCGCCTCCGATATCGGCTGCCACCTCTTTTCGATCATGCCGCCGTTCGAGATCGGCGGCACGACGATGGGCTATGGCCTGGGCCCCGCATCCGCCTCCGCCTTCAATTCGCCCGATGCCAAACGGCGTTCGATCTCGTTTGTCGGCGACGGCGGCTTCTGGCACAACGGGCTGACATCCTCCATCGGAAACGCCGTCTTCAACCGCAACGACGGCGTGATCGTCATCGTCGACAATTTCTATTCGGCGGCGACCGGCGGGCAGGACATTCTGTCCTCGCGCGCCAGCAACAAGTCGAAATCGACGAAGCACCCGATCACCGCTGCAGTGAAGGGCATGGGCGTGAAATGGGTGCGCCATATCGAGCGCACCTACGATGTCGGCCTGATGCGCGAGACGCTGCGCGAGGCGCTGACGACGGAGGAGACCGGCCCGAAGGTCATTGTCGCCTCGTCGGAATGCATGCTGAACAGGCAGCGGCGCGAGAAGCCGCAACTCGCCGCGGCGGTCAAGGAGGGGCGGCGCGTGGTGAAGCCGCGCTTCGGCGTGGACGAGGACGTGTGCACCGGCGATCACGCCTGCATGCGGCTGTCGGGCTGCCCGTCGCTGTCGGTCAAGACGCTCGACGATCCCTTGCGCGACGATCCCGTCGCCGCCATCGACCACACATGCGTGGGCTGCGGCAATTGCGGCGAGGTGGCGGATGCCGCCGTGCTGTGCCCCTCGTTCTACCAGGCCGAAACCGTGTTCAACCCGACGGGCTTCGAGCGCACGCTGAACCGCCTGCGCCAGCGCGTCATCGGCTGGTTGCAGGCCCGGCGCGACCGCAGCCGCCTCGTCTTCGAGGAGATCTGAGATGAGCGACAAAGCAACGCCAGCACCAAAAGCCGCAGCCGCGAAGGCGGACGACGCCGACCGCATCATCTCCATCGCCATCCTCGCCGTCGGCGGCCAGGGCGGCGGGGTGCTGACCGACTGGATCGTCTCCGTCGCCGAGGCCAATGGCTACCGGGCGCAATCGACCTCGGTCGCCGGCGTCGCCCAGCGCACCGGCGCGACGATCTACTACGTCGAAATGTGCAAGGACACCGGCCGCCAGCCGGTGTTCTCACTGTCGCCGGCGCAGGGCGATGTCGATGTGCTGATGGCGGCGGAGCTGATGGAGGCGGGGCGTGCAGTCATGCGCGGTTTCGTGACGCCGGACCGCACCACGCTGATCACCTCCTCCCACCGCATCGCCGCCGTATCGGAAAAGATCGCGCCGGGCGACGGGCGCGGGTCGTCGGATGCGGTTCTCGACACCGCGCGCAAGGCTGCAAAGACGCTCATCGCCTTCGACATGGAAAGGATGGCGGTCGCGGCCGGCAGCGTGATTTCGTCGAGCCTGTTCGGCGCACTCGCCGGCTCCGGCGTTTTGCCATTCGCGCGCGAGAGCTACGAGGAGACGATCCGGGCTTCCGGTCGGGGCGTCGCCGCAAGCCTCAGGGCATTTGGCGCGGCTTTCGAGCGGACGGCCGCCGGCGCGGAGCCGGTCGCGGCCCCCGCCCCTGCCCCGGATACAGCCGACGCCGTGGCGGCCGCTCACGGCTCGCCCGCACAGCTCTTCGGCTGGCAGGAACTCGTCTCGCGCGTGCGGGCCATGCCTGCGCCGGTACACGAAATGGCGCTCGCCGGCCTGCGCAAGGTGGTCGACTACCAGGACCTCACCTACGGGGCGGAGTATCTGGAGAAGCTGGAACGCGCGGTCGCACTCGATTACGCGGCGCACGACCACGCGTTCTCCATCACGGCGGCGAAGTATCTCGCCAATGCGCTGTGCTACGACGATATCGTGCGGGTCGCGGATCTGAAGACGCGGGCGAGCCGGTCCGCGCGCGTGCGCCGCGAGGTGGGCGTCGACGGCGGGACGGTGCTGCGGGTGACGGAGTATTTCCATCCGCGCATCGAGGAAGTCTGTGGCACGCTGCCGGCCGGGCTCGGGGCGTGGATCGAGGCGCGGCCGGGGCTTTCTCGCTGGCTTGATCGACGTATCAACAAGGGCCGCCGCATCCGCACCGACGGTCTTTTCGGTTTCACCCTGTTATGGGGGCTTGCGGGGCTGAAGCGCTGGCGACGCCGGCTGCTGCGCCACCGGGTGGAGAGCGCCCATATTGGCGCATGGTACGATCTGGCGCTTGAGACGGTCGCGGCCGATTACGCCCTGGCGGTGGAGATCCTCGCCTGCCGCCGGCTCATCAAGGGCTACAGCGACACCCATGCGCGCGGGCTTTCGAAATACGACCGGGTTCTTGGCGCGCTGCCCATGCTGGAAGGCCGGCAGGACGCGGCCGACTGGCTGCGCCGGCTGAGGGAGGCGGCGCTCCGGGACGAAAAAGGCACCGCACTCGACGGCGCGCTGCAGACGGTGGCGTCGTTCGCGGTGCCGGAGAGCGGGGTGGCGTGAGGGGGGCGTTGGTGAAGTGGGGTTGGGAGCGGCTTCGCCGCGCTTTTCGCGCTGGATCCCGGATCTGCGGTCGGCTTCGCCTCCCTTGTCCGGGATGAGGGGGCAAGGGGCGAATTGAAGCGTGACGGCGAAGGCGTCCGTCATCTATTTTGGCGAGGTACAATGATTGCGGGCTGCGCGAATGGTGGCGCATGTCTACATTCTGGCCTCGAAGCGCAACGGCACGCTTTATGTCGGCGTGACGCACGATCTTTCGCGGCGCCTTTATGAACATGCGAACAAGCTGACGGACGGTTTCACCGCCCGTTACGGCGTCTCACGGCTCGTCTGGGCGGAAGACCATGCGCTGATGGCCGATGCGGTCGCACGCGAGAAGCAGATCAAGCGCTGGCGCCGTGCGTGGAAGATCGCGCTGATCGAAGAGATCAATCCCGACTGGCGCGATATGGCGGCCGATATCCTGCTGTGAACCCAGGTTTCCGGCTCAAAACCATCCACACGGCCCCTCATCCCGGACAAGGGAGGCGCAGCCGACCGCTGATCCGGGATCCAGCGCAACATGCGCGGCGAAGCCGCTCCAAATCCCTTTGCTTCGCCCTTCCTCTCTCATGCAGGCGGCAGGACCGCCGTCGCCTCGATTTCCACCAGCGCCTCGTCCTCCACAAGGGCCTGGACGACCACCATGGTCATCACCGGAAAATGCCGGCCCATGACACGGCGATAGGCTTCGCCGACCTCGCGCTGGCGGGCGAGGTATTCGCTCTTGTCGATCACATACCAGGTCAGGCGCACGATGTGCTCGACGCCGCCGCCGGCAGCCTCCACAACATCGAGGATGTTGCGCAGGGCCTGTTCCATCTGGCCGATGAAATCCCGGCTCTCGAACACCTGATCCCGGTTCCAGCCGATCTGCCCAGCGATGAAGAACTGTCGGCCCTCGGCGACGATGCCGTTGGCGTAGCCCTTGGGGTCCTGCCAGCCGTCGGGATGAATGATCTCAAACATGGTCCGCTCAAGCCTTTCCCGATGCGGCCGCCAGGGTCTGGCGGGCGATGATGACTTTCTGCACCTCGGATGCACCCTCGTAGATCCGGAGCGCCCGGATTTCGCGGTAGAGACTTTCGACGATGTGGCCCTTGCGCACGCCATCGCCGCCGTGGATCTGGACCGCCATGTCGATGGCCTTCTGCGCCTGTTCGGTGGCAAATAGCTTGGCCATCGCCGCCTCGCGGCTGACGCGGGCAGCGCCCTTGTCCTTCAGCCACGCCGCCCGGTAGACCAGAAGCGCCGCCGCATCGACATCGAGCGCCATGTCGGCCACGTGCCCCTGCACCATCTGCAGATCGAACAATGGCGCGCCGAAGAGATGGCGGTTCTGCACGCGCGAAACCGTCTCGTCGAGTGCGCGGCGCGCAAAGCCGAGGGCTGCGGCGGCCACCGTGGCGCGGAAGACGTCGAGCACCGACATGGCAATGCGGAAGCCAGCGCCCGGCTGCCCAAGCATCGCGGAGGCCGGGATACGGCAGTCCTCGAATTTCAGCCGGGCGAGCGGATGTGGCGCGACCGTTTCCAGCCGTTCGGCGATCGTGAAGCCGGGAAGATCGGCGGGCACGATGAAGGCCGAAAGGCCTTTCGCGCCCTCGCCCTCGCCGGTGCGTGCAAACAGTGTGTAGACGTCGGCGATGCCGCCGTTGGAGATCCACGTCTTCTCGCCGTTCAGCACGTAATTATCGCCGTCGCGCGTCGCCGTCAGCGTGATGCTGGCGACGTCGGAGCCAGAGGCGGGCTCCGTCAGCGCGAACGCAGACAGCGCCTTGCCGGCTCGGGTCTTCGTCAGCCATTCGGCCTTCTGCGCGGGCGTGCCGAAAAGCGAGATCGCCCCGGTGCCGAGCCCCTGCATGGCGAAGGCGAAATCTGCGAGCCCGTCATGGCGCGCCAAAGTCTCGCGGATGAGACACAGGCTGCGCACGTCGAGCCCGCTTGAAGGATCATCCGGATCGACGGCGGAATGGGCGAGCCAGCCGCCCGCACCCAGCTTCGCCACCAGATCGCGGCAGGCGGCATCGATGTCACAATGATCGACATGGGCGAGCGTGTCGGCCGCCCAGGCGTCGAGCCTTTCGGCAAGGACGCGGTGGCGGTCCTCGAAGAACGGCCAGTCGAGAAAGCTCGTGTCCGCCATCAGTCGCCCCCGAAAACCGGCTTCTGCTTTGCGACGAAGGCGTCGTAGGCGCGCTTGAAATCCTTCGTCTGCATGCAGATCGCCTGGGCCTGGGCTTCCGCCTCGATGGCCTGCTCGAGGCTCATGTTCCATTCCTGGTTGAGCATGGTCTTGGTCATCATGTGGCCGAAGGTCGGGCCGGCGGCGATGCGCCTTGCGATATCGTCGGCTTCCGCCTCCAGGTGCTTCGGCTCGACGATGCGGGAATAGAAGCCCCAGCGTTCGCCCTCCTCCGCGCTCATCGCGCGGCCGGTATAGAGCAGTTCCGCCGCCCGGCTCTGGCCGATGATGCGGGGCAGGATCGCGCAGGCGCCCATGTCGCAGCCGGCAAGGCCAACCCGGGTGAACAGGAACGCGGTCCTGGCGCCGGGCGAGGCGATGCGGATATCGCTCGCCATGGCGACGATCGCGCCGGCGCCGACGCACACGCCGTCGACCGCCGCGACGATCGGCTTGCCGCAATTGATCATCGCCTTGACCAGATCGCCGGTCATGCGGGTGAATTCCAGAAGGCCCTTCATGTCCTTGGACAGAAGCGGCCCGATGATGTCGTGCACGTCGCCGCCCGACGAGAAATTGCCGCCGTTGGAGGTGAACACCACCGCCTTCACGCCGTCCTCGTAGCGCAGCGCGCGGAACCAGTCACGAAGCTCCGCATAGCTCTCGAAGGTGAGCGGGTTCTTGCGCTCCGGCCGGTCGAGCGCGACGGTGGCGATGCCGTCCGCGATCGCGCACCGGAAATGCTCCGGCGATGCCTCCAGTATCCCCGTCATGGGCGCCCTATCCTCCCTGAACGTCACTTGTCTTGTTGTCTTCGAAGCGGTCGGCGATGGCGCCGAACAGCGTCACCAGGTGATCGGCCTCGTCCGGATCGATCGCGCCCAGAAGCTCATCGACCCAGGCCTCGTGCACGGCGGCGAGCTCGGCGAAGCTTTCCCGCCCCCGGTTCGTCAACCGCACGATCATGGCGCGGCGGTCGCCCTCCACCGGTACCCGCACGATCAGCCCGTCCTTCACCAGCCGGTCGACGATGCCGGTGACGTTGCCGTTGGAAACCCGCAGGACACCGGACAGCTCGCTCATGCGGAGGCCCTTGTCGTTGCGGTAGAGCGCGGCGAGCACATCGAAACGCGGCAGGGTGGAATCGAACTCCACCCTGAGCCGCTCGCGCAGCTCCGCCTCTACGAAGCGGGAGACCTTGAGGATGCGCAGCCAGAGCCGCAGCCGTTCCTTGGAAACAGCGGCGTTGGAGACGTCGGCATTGTCCGGCACGCCTCGCGTTTCGCCCGCCGGCGCCTCCGGGCTCATGTCTCGCCTCCGGAAATCGAGATCGCCTGACCGGTGACGGAGGCAGCCCCTTCGCCGCACAGCCAGAGCACCGCATCCGCGACCTCGCGCGGCTGGATGAAACGGCCTTGCGGATTGCCCTTCACGAGGATCGCGGCGGCCTCCTCCCGGCTGCGGCCGGTCTTCGCCATGATGTTGGAAAGCGTTTCCTCCAGCATCGGCGTTTCGGTGTAGCCGGGGCAGAGCGCGTTGACGGTGATGCCGGTCGGCGCAAGTTCCAGCGCCAGTGACCGCGTGAGCCCGATGATGCCGTGCTTGGCGGCGCAGTAGCCTGACACGTACGGGTAGCCCTTGAGCCCGGCGGTGGAGGCGATGGCGAGAAGACGGCCGCGGCCGGCCTCCACCATGGGGCCGAGCACCGCCTGCCAGAGGTTGAACACGCCGAGGAGATTGACGTTCAGCATCGCCGTCAGGTCGTCGGCCGACATCCTGGCGAAAGGCGCGCTCGTCGCCGCCCCCGCATTGGCGACGGCGATTTCCACCGGGCCGTTGCGGGCCGCGGCCGCCTCCACCATCGCGGCGACAGAGGCCGGATCGGTGACGTCGCCGGAGACGGGGAAAATCGAGGCGTGGCGGGCGGCGACCTCGGCCAGCGGCCCCTCGCGCCGGCCGGTGACCGTTACCTTCGCGCCGGCGTCGGCCAGCGCAAGCGCGATGGCCGCACCGACGCCGGAGCCGCCTCCGGTCACCAGCGCGTGCTTTCCCGAAACACTCATACCTTGCCCGTCATCTGTTCCACCCGTTCCGCAAGCCGCCAGAGCTGATCGCGGCCGGCAAGGTAGGGATCGGGCCATTTCTCCGTGCGATCGCCAAGCGCGGAGGCCGCGTGCAGCGTCCAGTAGGGATCGGCCAGATGCGGGCGCGCGAGGCAGACGAGATCGGCGCGGCCGGCCATCAGGATGGAGTTGACGTGGTCGGGCTCGTAGATGTTGCCGACCGCCATGGTCGCCATGCCGGTCTCGTTGCGGATGCGGTCGGAAAACGGGGTCTGGAACATGCGGCCATAGACCGGGCGCGCGCGCTTGGTGGTCTGGCCGGCCGACACGTCGCAGATATCGACGCCCGCATCCTTCAGCATGGCGGCGATCCTCACCGCCTCCTCCGGCGTCACGCCCTCCTCGCCGACCCAGTCATTGGCCGAGATGCGTACCGAGATCGGCTTGTCTGCCGGCCACACGGCGCGGCAGGCATGGAAGATCTCCAGCGGATAGCGCATGCGGTTTTCGAGGCTGCCGCCATACGCGTCGGTGCGGGTGTTGGTCACCGGCGTGATGAAGGAGGAGAGCAGGTAGCCGTGGGCGCAGTGCAACTCGAGCATGTCGAAGCCGGCGCACGCGGCCATTTCGGCTGCTGCGACAAACTGGTCGCGCACCGTGTCCATGTCGGCTCGGTCCATCGCCTTCGGAGTGGCGTTCGCCGGCGACCAGGGAACATCGGAGGCAGACAATAGCGGCCAGTTGCCGTCAAGGAGCGGTGCGTCCATTTCGTCCCAGCCGAGCTGGGTGGAGCCCTTGGCGCCGGAATGGCCGATCTGCGCGCAAATCTTCGCGTCCGTCTCCGCGTGGACGAAATCGACGATACGCCGCCACGCGGCCTCGTGGACCTCGTCGTAAAGACCGGGGCAGCCCGGCGTGATGCGGCCTTCAGGCGAGACGCAGGTCATTTCGGTATAGACGAGGCCGGCGCCGCCCTTGGCGCGTTCGGCGTAATGGACGAGGTGCCAGTCGGTCGGGCAGCCGTCCACCGCCTTGTACTGCGCCATCGGCGAGACGACGATGCGGTTCTTCAGCGCCATGTCGCGAAGCCTGAACGGCGCGAACATGGGATGACGGACGGGCGAATTGCCGTTGACGCCGGCCTGGCGCTGGAACCAGCGTTCGGCACCTTCGAGCCATGCGGCATCGCGCAGGCGCAGGTTCTCGTGCGAGATGCGTTGCGAGCGGGTCAGCAGCGAATAGGTGAACTGCACCGGATCGAGGTGCAGGTAGCGTTCCACTTCCTCGAACCATTCCATGGAGTTGCGCGCCGCCGATTGCAGCTTCAGCACCTCCACCCGGCGTTCGTCCTCGTACTTGGCAAAGGCGGCTTCCATGGTCGGCTCGCTGTGCAGGTAGTCGGCGAGCGCGATGGCGCTTTCCAGCGCCAGCTTGGAACCGGAGCCGATGGAGAAATGCGCGGTCGCCGCCGCATCGCCCATCAGCACGATATTCTCGTGGGACCAGGTCTCGCACAGCACGCGGGGAAAGTTGATCCAGGCCGAGCCGCGGATATGGCGGGCGTTCGACATCAGCGAATGACCGCCGAGATACTTCTCGAAGATCTTCTCGCAGGTCGCGATCGACTGCTCCTGGCTCATCTCGCCGAAGCCGAAGTTGGCCCAGGTCTCCTCGGTGCACTCGACGATGAAGGTCGCGGTGTCATCGTCGAACTGGTAGGCGTGCGCCCAGATCCAGCCCTTGTCTGTTTCCTCGAAGATGAAGGTGAAGGCGTCGTCGAACTTCTGATGCGTGCCGAGCCAGACGAACTTGCACTTGCGCACGTCGATATCGGGTCTGAAGTGCTCGGCGTAGGCCGCGCGGGTCTTCGAATTGAGACCGTCGCTGGCCACGACGAGATCGAAGTCGGCGGCATAGTCGGCCGCACTTTCCACTTCCGTCTCGAAACGCATCTCGACGCCCAGCTCGCGGGCGCGCTGCTGAAGAAGGATCAGCAGCTGCTTGCGGCCGATGCCGCAAAAGCCGTGGCCGGTGGAAAGCGTGCGGGTGCCGCGATAGTGGACGGCAATGTCGTCCCAGTAGGCGAAATGGGCACGGATCGCTTCCGCGCTCGGGGCATCGTTGGCGGCGAGATTGTCGAGCGTCTCGTCGGACAGCACCACGCCCCAGCCGAAGGTGTCGTCGGGCTTGTTGCGCTCGATGACGACGACCTCGTGCGCGGGGTCGCGCAGCTTCATCGAAATCGCGAAATAGAGACCGGCGGGACCGCCCCCGAGACATGCCACCTTCATCGGCCACCCTCCCTCTGCCACGCCGTCGCGCCGCCGCGGCGGCCGGGCCCTCCCGCCAACGCGAGGGCCAATGTGGGGGCAAGAGTATCGACGCTCCGATAATATTTCAAGCCTAAAGCTTTTGAGGTTAAAATTTCCATGCGGGCCGATGCGCCGGCCGACACGTCGATCGCCATGCGGTTTGCAGGCGCCCCCACCCCGCGACAGGTGAGCCGGGAGCGAAGTGAGGCAGCGGCCGGCGTCAATTCATCTCCCTGCGTAAGGTACGGCTTTTATTCAAATATTCACGAGATATATTCCTCTAAAAATATCTATTGCCCGCCCTGCATCCTTATAATATCAATATTAATTGTCGATGCGGATGTCCGCTATTTATTTAAAACCCTTCCATATGACGTGAGCGATTTATATTGCTTTGCGGCAAAGGGAATAGATTGATCATGACAGAAATTTCACTTGACGCCATCTCCGACCTTTCTGCCGTCTCGAAACTTTTCGATGCCCTGAAACCGGATACCCCCACGACACTCGATCCCTCAAACCCCACGCACCGCGCCGGCATCGAGGCCGCGCTTGCCGCAGCGGGGCGCACGGGCGCGCGGTATCCGCACTTGCACGATGCGCTCGACAAGGGATCGGCGGGGACAGCCTCGCTGACGCTCATCGACAAGGGGATCGATTCCGGCGGCAGGGCGACGGCGATGGCGTGGCAGGCCTCGGGCGCGGGGCACGCCTATTCCGGGGCGACGCTGTTCGCGCTCGACGGCGACAGCGGCACGCTGCTGGCGCTCGGCCACAACGCCAATGTCGGCGAGGGCTTCGTGCCCGTGTCCACCGATACCCCGAGCGCCCGGAAGGCGGGCAGCAAGCTGAAGGTGCTTGCGGTTGGCCATTCGGTGGCGCATTCCGGCGCCGCGAGCTTCACCGCTCTTGCCAGCACCTCGCAGGTCACGACCGATACGGACGCGAACATCGTCGTCGACGAGCCGACGACCACACCGAAATATCCGCCCGACGTGCGCATCGCGCTGGGGCGCACCAGCACATCGGCGGATGTCGACTACTGGTACGCCGAGCCGCAGAACATCCAGAACCCGTATCTGATCGTTCCCTTCGCCGGCAACGCCACCCTTCCCTACGATATCGACGGAACGCTCGGCCAGCCGATCAACGGTGCGGTCTATCTGACCAAGATCTACTTCTCCACCAATTCCGGGACCAACGAGATCCCGATGAACGCGACCTACACGAAGAACTTCACGGAGAAGGTAACGGTGGATACCGCCGATCAGGGGAAGGTGGTGTGGAGCTATCCGTACGGCCAGGGCGGCTCCTACACATCCACCGAATCCATCGTCTATGACCCGCAATCGCTGGTGAACGAGACGGAGAGCTATTTCTACTACAGCTTCCAGATCCCCGTTCAGAACGCGCCGACACCCAACTTCAGCTTCGCCATCTGCAGCTACAACACGCCGAACGAGCCCTCCTTCCAGTGCCATCAGATCTGCAATCTGTGGTTCTGGTGGCACTGTCTTGCGGCCGGCACGCAGGTGATGCTCGTCGACGGCCACACCATGGCGATCGACGACATCGACAACACGCACCGTGTGCGAACCGGCATGCGGGACCAGGACCTGGCCGTGGAGGCCACCTCGCGCGGCGCGCACAAGGCGGCGGCTTCCGAGCCTTCGGTGAGCATGGCGGTGCACGAGCTCTCCACCGAGGGCGGCCACACGCTGGTGGCCACTGGCGCGCACGTGATCGCCACGCCCGAGGGAATGGTGCCGCTGGCGGACCTGAATCCCGGCGACGCGGTGCTGACCCCGACAGGGCCGGTGAAGGTGAAATCCCGCAAGGCGATCGACTACGACGGGATGATGTTCAACCTGAAGGTCGCGGACGAGGCTGACCGCAGGGCGGGCTTCGGCGACAGCGATATCGGCACCTACATCGCAAACGGCATCGTCGTGGGCGACAAGTTCGCCCAGCGCAACGCCGCCCGCCAGCGCAACCGCGACATCGCCCGCGTCAAGACGACACTCGCCGATCCCCTCGTCACCGACTACGCGAGCGCGATCGAGGACATCCGCTACTGATCCGCCGCCAGCCGCACCCGCCTGTAGCAAGCGGGCGGGTGCGGCCGGTTCGTGGCGGGCCGTTCCCTCTCCCCTGAGCTGGCGCGGCTGTCCGGAGGTCTCCGGAGCCGCGCCACGGTGCCGCTACCGGTGCAGGTGCCGATCGGGGGTCCGATTTGAGGGCAGTTTCCAGCGGCCCGCGCCTCTCGATCAAGCCGAGGTTCGCATGAGCGTTCCGGTGTTTTCCTCCGTCGTCTATCTCTCGCCCTGGCTCCCCTTGCCGCCCGGCTGGTTCAAGGTCGGGCTCGATGTCGTCGTCGACTCCGGCGCCCCGTCCGGGCAGGTCCTCGCAGCCCGTCTCAGACAGGGCGGCACGACGCTGCAGGTCGAGGTGGGCGCGGGACCGACGGAAGTCGTGCTGGTGCCCGATGCGCCGCTTTCCGCGATGCTGGACTATGCGGTGGACGCACAATGGGTGGCGAGCGGCACGAGCAGGGGATCGGTCCAGTGGAATGCCGGATCCTATGCCACCGCGCCGGTCTTGACCGCCACGCTCACGCTCGACGAAGCGTCCGTCAGCGGTTCCACCGTGAGCCTTGCCTGGGACTTCGGCTCCACCGCAACACAGCCCGCCGGCGCCAACGTCTCCGCCTACAGCGACGCGGGACGCTCGGTCGGCTTCTCTCGCGTGCAGGGCACGAGCGGCACGCTGACGCTTTCCTCCTCCGCCACCCTCGGCGCCCAGCTCTATCTCCAGGCGGTGATGCCGATCGACGGCACGCCGGGGACGGGCTTCGTCGCCCCCTTCACCATGGGCCCCATCGTTTCCGGCAATCCGCTGCCGCTTGCGGCCCCCGCCGTCACCAGCGCGGATTTCGACGGCACGCGGGTTACCGTCGGCTGGACGCCGCCCTCCACGCCTGCGACCGGCGGCACCATCGGCTACGACCTCGTCGTGCAATCGGCCGGATCCGCCAGCCGGTTCGCGGCCGCATCCTCCGGCGGGCTCGCCGTGCTCGGCGCCGGCGCCTCCACCGCGCTCTCGATTTCCGGCGCTGTGCGCTTCGGGGCGATCTCCGGGGCTCCGGGAACCGCGCTCGATCTTCTTGCGCAGGCGCCGGCGATCGACGCCATCGCGGTCAGCGGCACGACCGTTTCGGCCCGCGTCACCTTCCCCGCCGGCGCACCTTCCGGGGCGAGCGCCGCCGTGAAGCTGCTGCTCAACGGGGTCGAGAAGGGCTCGGCCACGGCGACCAGTTCCGGCGCGACCGTCTCGCTCGCGGGCCTGACCGCCACGCCCACCGACGGATGGACGGTGGTGGCCTCGATGGCAGCGACCGTTTCGGGGGCTGCGTTGACGGGACCGTCGAGCCTGCCGGTGGAGGTGCTCGCCGCCGCTCCGGTCATCGACGCGATCACCATGGTTCCCGATGCCGAAGACAGCACGAAATGGGTGGTGACGGTGGCGGCCGGCTCGCCGCCGCCGCCGGGCGCATCGCTCGCGATCGCGCTCTCGCAAGGGGGCACGGCTGTCGCCTCGGCAAGCCTTTCCGCCAGCGCGACGGCCCGCTTCACGCTGGCGCAAGGGACTGCGGCCGCGAACACCATCGACGGCTCCACCGTCGCCCAGGCGACCGCCAGCCTGACCAACGGCCGCGCCACGAGCCCTTCGGCCGGCGCCACCTTCATCGGCTCCGCGCCGGTCATCTCGGCGGTGCAGAATATCGGCGCGAACGATCCGACCGGCCAGACGCAGGGCCTGCAGTTCGATGTCGCGAGCGCGGAAAGCGGCAAGACGCTTGTGGTGCGGCTGATGGGCAACGGGGCGACGGTGGCGACCGCTTCCGGCACGTCCGGCGGCACCCATGTGAACCTTCCGCTCGACCAGCCGCTCGATCCCTCCATTTCGTGGACCGTGCAGGCGCGCTGGACGGGCAGCGGTGTCGATGCCGCGACCTTCGGCGGCTGGTCCGCGCCGGTGGCGGTGCTGACCGCGACGACGAGCGTCGTCTCCGCCGATTTCGACGCGGGCACGCTGGCGGTCGCGATCCAGCCCCCGCAAAGCTCAACGCCCGCGCAGGGCGCCTATATCTTCGCCTACGACGCTACGGGCGGCCAGGTCCGGGGTGCCAACGTTATCGGCACGCGCGCGACTATCGCACTGACGCCCGGCACCGCGACGTGGCAGGCGGGCGCCAAGCCGTTCCAGCCCCTGCCGGCGAGTTCGAACAGCCGCACGATCGCGCCCAGTTCGGCGCTGGCGCCGCTGCTGCTTGATGCCCCCGCCCTCAGCCGCATCGATTATGACGGCTCGGTCCTCTCCGCCGCCTGGTCGGTGGTTCAGGACGCGGCGGGCAACGACGCGACCGGGGCGGTGATCAGGGTTTCGGACGGAGCAGGCAGCATCGTCACGCAAGCCGTCGGCAGCGGATCGGGCGAGGTCGCGGTCCAGCTGTCGCCGGGCACGCAGGCAAATGCCGCCGTCAGCGTGCGGGCGATTTGCGATGCCGCCGGCATTCATGCCTCGGGCGCCTATAGCACGGCGGCGACGCCGCTGGTCGCCGCCCCGACCGTGGGGAGCGTGAGCGTGGACATTGCCGGCGGGACGGTCGCAGCCGTCCTCACCCCGCCCACCGACGTGCCCGCGGGCACCACCTATCAGGGCTGGCTGATGGCGGGCGATCATCAGGTCGCAGGGCCGGAAAGCGGCTCCACCAGTCTCAGCTTCACCTATGCGGCCGCCGGCGTATCGGGTCTTTCCATCGTCGCGCAGGCCACCGCCACAATCGACAGCATCGCGCTTTCCGGGCCGAAGAGCCCTCCGGTGCCGGTGCTGGCGATCGCCCCGGAATTCGCCGGCGTGACGATCGCGCCGTCGACGACGGCCGGCGACTGGCAGCTCGACGCCGTTTGGGCGCCGCCGGCCGATGGCAGCGCGGTGACCACCTACACGCTGAAACTCGACAAGGACGGAGGGACGAACGTCTTCGAACAATCGTTCGGCTCCGCCCTGACAGGAACAAAGAGCTTCGCGACATCGGCGGTGAGCACGACCGCCGCCAACCCGCTGACGCTTTGGGCGACGTCGGCCAACGAATCGACGACGCCTGCGGCAAGCCTCGACGTGTGGTTCGCGGCGCCCGCCTTCAGCGCGGTGACCGTGGGGGCGACGCAGGTGACGGCGCAGTGGAGTGCAGCGGCGGGACCGGCGAATGCGGCCTATCGGCTGAACCTGCTCGATGCCGCGAACGGGGCGGTGCTGGCGGGCGTCACCACCACAGCCACCTCCGGCGGCATCGCCACCGGAGATCTGGGCCTTGATCCGGGCGGCAGCTACAAGCTCGCGCTGGCGGTGATTTCCGGGCCCGTCACCTTCGTTCCGGCCGACGACGGCACGGCGAAAACGCGGCCCTCGCTGCTTCTGGCGCAACCGCAGGGGCTTGTCGCGGCGACCGATCCGTCCAGCAAGAAGGCAACGATCAGCTGGCAGGCGGTGAGCGGGGCGAGCGGCTATACGGTGAACTTCTCCGATGGCCGGGCGGCGGTCGCGGTCACGGCGGCCACATACGCGCTGACCACCGCGCTTGATCCCGGCGACGATCTCGCCGTTTCGGTGACGGCGAATATCGTCGCCGACGGCGTGACCTCCACCGGCCCGGCCTCGGCCTGGCTCGCCATTCCCACCGCCGCCCCCGCACTCACCTTCGCCGATTGCGACGGCGGCAGCGTTTCCGCCTCGTGGCAGGGGGTGGCCGGCGCGGTCGGCTATGTGGCGACACTTCTCGACAAGGACGGCAATTCGGCCGGCACGAGCGCGCAGGTCGCGGCCTTGAGCGTCGTCTTCGACGCGACGCTCGAGGCTTCGAGCGGGCCCTACACGGTGGTGGTGCAGGCGGTGACGGCGGCGGGGACGGGTCTGCCTTCCGATGCGCTGCCGGTGTTCACCCCGGCGTGGTTCATCTCCACGCAGGCGCCGGCGGATGCGCCGCCCAACATCTACCCCGCCTCCACGCTGGCGCTGGAACCGGAAGAGATCACGCTCTACCTGCCGGCGCTCGGCACGCAGACGATCACGGTCGATCCGGTCGGGCCCTTCGTGCTCGCCGCCAACACCGACACGGGCAGCAAGGATGCCTTTCCCTACACGCTGACATTTGCCGCCGACAGCGACGTGTGGACGTTTACCGCAGACGGCAATCCGCTGCCGTCGATCCGTCCCGACCTGAAGACGCACTACGTCAATTTTCTCAAGGCGGCGGAGACGGCGGGCGCCTCGGCATCGGGCATCTCCATCCTCCAGATGGCGATCTCGCGCTGGATGCCGCAGACGTTCGAGGAGAGCCATTATTACGCCTACGGGCTGGATCTCACCGGGGGCAAGGGCACGGGCTCGATCGATCTGCGTCAGGGGCTGGTGCTGCGGGTGGGCTTTGCCGATTACACCAACGTGTGGTCGGGCGATACCAACAGCTGGCTCAACGGTTTCGGCGGCGGCTCGCCCAACGACTACGACGTGGCGGACGGGCTGTCGGGCTCCGGCGCGTGGCAGCTTTCCATGGACGCGTTTACCGCGCGGCTGACGGCATCGGGCGCAATGACGGTGTCGCCGCCGACCACGCTCGTTTCCGCCGCAACGGCCTCAGGCGTCGCCGATGCCGCCGATCTGTTCTTTCCCGGCTTTCCCAATCCGTTTTACCGGCTGTTCTTTCCCGGCGAACTGCAGACCCCGACGAGCACCGGGTCGGTCGCCACGACCTCCAATTTCGGGCTTGCCTCGGCCGCGACCTACACCGCGCTGGCATCGAGCAGCAACACGCCGGGCACGAACACGCCGGTCGCCTATTTCCGCGGCCGGGCGGTATTGCGGATGATGGTGCGCGTGCGCGTCAACGACATGGAACTGGTGGTGCCGCTGGGGACCACGCTCGGCAATCTTCTCGACCGCTACGGCGTGCGCCCGCCGGCAAGCCCGGTGAAGCTCGCAGGCGTCACGCTGGAGCGCGGCGGCGGGCCGGGTGTGGCGGTATTCGGCGCCTCGCCCACGCCGCCGCCAGCCATTTACGACAGCGCACGACGCCACCGGGTGCGGCTCGACTGGGGCACCATGGCGACCTATGGCGGCCCGGTGGATGCCACGAACCTTCCGCTGCTGCACGGCGACAGGATTGAATTCTGATGGCAGCCGTTACCTTCGCCCAGGTCGGAACGCTCGCGCTCTATGCCTCCAGCGCCTCGGCCGATGCCGGGGTGGCGGGCTACTGGGCGGGCTACCGGCCTGCGCCGGGCAGTTCGCCCGGGGCGACGGTGACGCTTCAGCAAAGCTGGGACGATATCGGCGGGAGCTATCTTTTCCTGGCCGCAACACCTTCCGATTTCACCGCCTTTGCCGCAGCGCTCGATGCCTGGCTTGCCGCACAAGGCGCCATGGCACCGCGGTTCCTGTGGATCGCCAATCCTGACGATCCTTCCTTCTACTGGAAAACAACGGCGTGGTTTGCGACCGGCACGACTTCGGGCGGCGCGACGAGTTGGACGCTCCACGGCGTCGCCGGATTTGCGCTCGGCATCTACCGGCTCGACATCGCGGCGGGCACCGTCCTCACGCTCGACACGAGCGAGCCGGCGGGCGCGACGATCGCGGACGCCGGGGCAACGTTCCGTTCCGGCGCGGGATCGTTCGGGCCGACGGGGACGAGCGCCATCGGCTTTCAGGGTGCGGGCATCGGCGCGTGGACGGGAACGCTGTCGGTGGCCGCCGACGGACTTGCCGATCTCGGCGTCGGCCTCCACTACGCGGTGCGCTACGCGCTCAATCCGGCCGACCCGCGGCTGGTGCCCGTCGACATGCCCGTTCTTGGAATGGCGAGCGCGGCGATCAGCCTTTCCGCCGCCTGGGACCCGATGTTCCCGATGGAGCGGGCGCGGACAAGGTTTGTCTTTTCCGGCACGGCGCCGACGATCGATGCCACCTTCGTCACGCAGCGCGGTTACGCGACGACGCTGACCCCAGCCGATGCCGCCGCGCCGCTGTGGCCGGGCGGGCTGATGTTCGCGCGCTGCGCAACGCGGATCGACGCGACGTCGGACGGCGGTACAGACCTCTACAACATGACGCCGGACGGGGTGTTTTCGCTTGCCGTGGTGGCGCCTTCGGGCGGGGCGGGATCGGGGCTGACGGACCAGCTCATGCTCGGGCTTTCGGGGCTTGAATCGGCGGCACTGGGCACATCGGGCACATCGATCCTGTTTGAGGCGGGAAAGCCGGCCTTTGCACCCACCGCCATCCCAGGCGGCACGGTACCTAGCGAGGGGGCGGCACTGCTCACCGGGCTTGCGACAACGGCTTGGGTCGCGGTGTTGCCGCCGACATCCGGGCAGTCGGGCCTGAGCTACTACGCGCAGTCGCGCCAATCGCCGCTCTTTCAGGGCACAGGCACGGCGACACTCAGCTATATCGAGGTGCCGATCGCCCGGCTTTCGAGCTGGCAGACGGGCGGGGCGGTGCCTGAGACCTATCCCGTCGGCGCCTATGCCGGAGTGAGCGAGACCCAGGCCGCAGCCGCCCGGGCGCTGGAGCAGGCCGCCCTTGCGCCCGCACGACGACAGTTGATCACCGGCGCCCCGCCGGGGCTGGAGGACGTGGCCGACGACACGGACGTGATCGCGGTGACGCCGCAGGGGCTCACCGTGACGCTTCCCTCCGATCTTTCGAGCATCGACCGGGTCGTGATCGCCAACCTGCCGGACGCGCCGGAGCCGCAGCTCGCCTTCACCGACATCGGCTCCGATTTCGAGGCCGCGCTTTTCACCAACCAGCTGTTCTTCGTCGTCTCCAACGTCACGACGTTTCTGGCGCAGGCCGCTTGCGTGCCGCCGTTCCTGCTCGATCTCGACGGCTGGGTCTTTCGCCTCAACCCCGATCACTGGCGCACGGGCGACGCGCCGACGATCATGGTGTGGAAATACGCCGACCGTTCGCTGGAGGCGCTGGCGGCGGACGCGTCGAGCTGGGCCTGGCAGGCGGCGGCCGAGGACGATCAGGGAAGCGTCGTGCCAACATGGCGCACGCTCAATGCCATCATAGCGCAGGCCCGCGCGGCGGAGGAGGACGACCCGACAAGCCCCTATGCCCGCTTCTACCGCGACGTGGTCGCCGATCCGGGCTGGAACGGGATCCTGTTCCTGAACGCGCCGGTCGATCTCGCCGACCTGCCGCCCTCGCTGCGCTTCGTCGCCGCCGGGCTCGACCCGGAGCGCTTCTACGCCCACCACGTGGGGGCGAGCGTCACGCCGTTCGATCCGACCACCACGCCCATCACCTTGAAGAAGACCAGCGTCTTCGGACTGATCAACTACACCGACACGGTGGATCTGGTGCCGAGCGAGACGCTGCCGTTCGAGTTCAAGACGATGCAGCTGATGGCGCGGTTCGCCAACGCGCATCTGGCGGAGTTCTCCACGCAAGTTGAGATCTCGATGAACCGGCTGTTCGCGGCCGCGCTCGCCAAGCAGGACACGCTCAACGGCAACAACCTGATGATTTCCGGCGCGCTGCAGAAAAGCGGCGGCGCGCCGGCCTACGCCTTCACGCTACTGGCGCAGAACCGCTATGCCGCGCTTTTTTCCGCGCTGACCAATGTCGAGATCACCTCGGTCAGGATCGAGACGCTGGCCAACCCGACGCCGACGCGGGTTGCGACCAACTTCATTCTCGGCGGCAAGCTGCGCTTCTTCGCGCCCGACGGCTTCGATCTCTTTGGCTACGGCCTTGCGCCGGGCGAAACGCAGGACGATCCGCCCTTCGACGGCTATCTGGTCTTCAACCAGCTGGCGCTGACGATGGATTTCGACATCTCCGATCCGCAGACGCAGGTGTGGACGGTGAACGAGACCGGCATCGGCTTCGACCTGCCCAATTCCGTGCCCCGGCCCGACAGCCTGGTGGCGTGTTTTCCGGTCACCGTGCGTTCGCTGGTCTCAAGCCCGGACCTTGCGCCGGAAGGTGGAGAACCGGAAGGCGTGGCCCCTGAGGAGATAGGGTATCTGTCAATCTCCGCGCCGCTCGACCAGGTGCCGATGGTTTCGCCGTGGTACGGGCTGGTGCTGTCGATCGATCTGGGCAGCCTCGGCGCGCTGGCGGGGTCTGCCGGCATCAAGGCGGAGATCCTGGCGGCCTGGATGCCGGGCGCGCGCGACGGCGACCTGCCGGTCTTTCTGGGCCTGAAGATCCCGGGCACGGAGCCGCGCAGCGGCAGCTTCCCGCTGCAGGGCGTTTTGAAGCTCGGCTTCAAGAGCTTCATCTTCTCCACCTACGAGCAGAACGGCCAGCGCGCCTATCTGCTGACCCTGTCGCGTTTCGCGCTTTCCGTGCTGGGCTTCTCGTTCCCGCCGGGAAATCTGGATCTGAGCCTGTTCGGCGGGCCTGAAGGCCGTTCGACGGGCCAACTCGGCTGGCTGGGCGCCTATGTCGATCCGGAGGCAAGGAAGGAGAAAGAAACGCGACAGGCGCGGATCGCGGGGCCGGATGCGGCAACAGGGATGGCCGCGCCTGCCGCGCCCCCGGCCCTTGCCGCCCCCGCCCAAAGCCCCCGGAAGGTGCGGCGCAAGCGGCTCGGCCGCCTTGGCGGGAGGGGCTAGCCATGACGGTCAGCGGCATCAACTTTCACGTGCTCGACGTGGGCCAGGGGGCCTGCAACTTCGTGGAGATCCTCAACGAGGACGGGCTCGTCTCGCACATCCTGCTGATCGACCTCGGCACGGTTTCCACCCGCGTGACCGCGCATGACAACATCGAATGGCTGAAGCAGCAGATCGAGGCGAACAACCAGTATCTGGACGCCCTGATCATGACCCATGGCGACAACGACCACTACAACCTGATCGCCAAGATCCTGCCGGCCTTCGGGCCGCCGGACGGCAACCAGATCGGCATGGTGCGCTATGGCGGACCGGACTGGCGCTACGCCGCCGGCAAGCTGATCGGGACGCTCGGGCTCTATACCGGCAACATCGGCGGCTTTACCCCGTCGCAGACGGGCTACGACCCGGACGAGGAGGAGAAGTGGACCCCGATCTGGCAGACGGGCCCGGACGCCGACGACGTTTTCCTGCAACTCATCATCGCGGACGTTCCCCATCCGCACGATCCGGCCAACCTCTACACAGTCAAGCGGCCGAAGATGAATGGGGAAGCTGTCAACACGAAGTCGGTCGTCATGGGGCTGCAATGGCGCAACGACTGGTTCGTCGCCACCGGCGACGCGACGGCGACGACGCTTGGCGCGGTCAACGATCTGCTGGAGCTTGAGACGGACCCGCTGCCCGCAACCCTAATGATGACGATGCCGCATCACGGCAGCCGCAAGACCACCTACGACCTGCAGAAGGCCAACAACATCCCGGACTTCGAGGCCCGCATGGTGGTGGGCGAGTTTCTCGACCTGTTCACGCCGTCGAGCGTTTCCATCAGCGCGGACGACAAGAATTTCCATCACCCCTCGCTGTATTTGACCCAACAGTTTTCAACGAAACTGAACCCGGCGACGGCTCCCCTGTGGGAGGATCCGGAGCTGGGCGGCGGCTATCACTTCCTGACCTCCTGGATCGATCTGGCGATCACACCCGTTTTTCTCGAGCCGCGCTGGCCGGCCAACTGGCTATACGGCACGACCAAGACCGCCGCGAACGTCTTCTGCACCTATTACTTCTCGAGCAGGCAATACAATTCCGAGAACTACGGCCAGTATATCGCCCCTCCTCTGCCGAGCTATCCGACGCAGGACTTTGAGGCGCAGGACGACGTGCCGGCGGGGCGCAACTGGCAGTTCAGCCAGGATGGGCATGGGTTCGCGGTGACCTCCACGCCCAATCCATCCCACCGGGTGAGAGCCGCGGCCGGGGCCGGGGGCGGCGCCCGCTCCGCCCCGCCGCGCAGCACCACCACGATGGCCGGCAGGGCGATCCGGGCGGCAGTCCCCCTCGACTCGGGCCGGAGGAGGCGGCAATGACGGTCGGCAGCATCACCTTCCATGTGCTCGATGTCGGTCAGGGGGCCTGCAACTTCGTCGAGATATTCAACGAGGACGGCGACGTCTCGCACATCATGCTGATCGATCTGGGCACCAATTCCAGCCAGAAGATCGCGACCGAGAACATCGCGTGGCTGCGCGAGCAGATCGAGAACAACAACAACTATCTCGACGTGCTGGTGCTGACCCACGGCGACACCGACCACTACAACATGATCGCCAAGATCCTGCCGGCCTTCGGGCCGCCGGCTGGCGACCAGATCGGCATGGTGCGCTATGGCGGACCGGCGTGGCGCTACAAGCGCGGCGCGCTGATCACAACGCTCGGCGGATACACCGGCGACATCGGCAGCTTCACGCCCAGCCAGAGCGGCTATGCGCCCGACGACGACCCGGTATGGGAGCCGATCTGGCAGACGGGAGACGAGGCGGACGACGCCTTCCTCCAGCTCATCATCGCCAACACGCCGCATCCGCGCGATCCGGCGAGCTTCGCCAAGTACCAGTCGATGAACGCGGAAGCCGTCAACACCAAGTCCGTGGTTCTGGGTCTGGAATGGGACGGTCACTGGATCGTGGCGACGGGCGACGCCACCTCCACCACGCTCGGTGCGATCGACGATCTTCTGGAGAACGAGGACGATCTTCCCAAGACCTTCATGATGACGGTGCCGCATCACGGCAGCCGCAAGACGACCTACGACCTGAAGAACGCCAGCGACATTCCCGACAACCTGGCGCGCGGGGTCGTCGACGACGTTCTCATGCGGTTCGAGCCCTACACCTATTCCATCAGCGCCGGCGAGAAACGCCATCATCACCCCTCAATGTATCTGGTGGAGCAGTTCGCCGACAACATCTATTCCGACGTCACCTATTGGGGCGATCCGGACCTCGACAACGGCCGGCATTTCCTGACGTCGTGGATCGACCTCACCGTGACAGGTCTGGCCGTCGCGCCCGCATGGCCGCCGGGCGCACGCTGGCAATACGCGACCACGCAGACGCGCGAGAACGTCTATTCCACGCTCTATTTCAAGGACGTCCAGTACAACCTGAACGACTACGACCGCTACATCGCGCCGCCTTTGCCGGCAGCGCCTTCCGGCGATGACAAGATCGACGACGTGCCGGCCGGCCGGAACTGGGAATTCCGGATGGACGACGAGGCGCTGCATGTGGGTTCCAGCGAGAACGAGGCGCGTGCCAAGGCCGAGCGGGCCGACGTGGCGCGCTCTGTCTTCGCCGGGCCACGGGCCGCCTTCACCACGGCGGGCCGCACCCTGCGTATGGCGGGCACGGCGTCATCGGTGATCCGCCTGCCGCGCCCGATCGCCCGTCTCGCCGCGCCGCACGCCGTCCCCGCCGTCACAACCGCAACCGGCCGCCTTCGCGGCCTTAAGGTGATCGCATGAGCCTTTCGAGCGTCGTCGCGGCGCTCAATGCCGCGATCACCAATACGGGCACGATCGATCTCTACGCCGCCTCAGGCGATGCGGCGCTCGCCGATCTGCGCCCGCTGCTGGCGCGCTTCGGCATCACCTCCAGTTTCATCGTGTCGTCGGCGCGGCTGATACCGGCCTCCACATCGGCGACGCTGAACGGCACGGCGACCTGGGGCCTGCCCGATGCGCCCGCGGCCAATCTCGGGCCCGTTTCCGTGCGGCTCGACTGCGTGGGTGCAGACGATGTCGCCTTCACGCTCGCCTTCACGATGACGCGGGCGGGCTGGACCTTCGGCGCGACCTTTGCCGGCCTGCCGCAGACGATGATGGTTCAGAACCAGTCGGTACAGCCGGGGCCGTCGTTCCTGACCGACATCCGGCTCGACAACGCCACCTTCAGCGGCACGACGAGCGAGGCGGCCGGGCTGACGCTGTCTGGCTCGCTGCCGCGCACGACGTTCTGGGAGCCGTGGGCGAGCCTCGTCACGCCGTGGCCGCTCCAGCTTTCGGGCTCGGCGGTGCTGCCGTCGAGCTACGACGGCGTGCCGGACCTGAACCTTCTCGCCACCTCGCCGACCGCCTCGATACCGCTTTCCAATCCGCTTCTGGAACTGGGCGGGCTGACGCTCGGCGATGTCGGCTTCGCGCTGACCTCCACGCCCGCCGATCCCGACGACCCGGACGAGATCCCCGCGTTTTCGCAACTGACGTTGACCGGCCGGCTGCAGGTGGGCGGGCTCGTCACCCGGATCTCCTGTCCGCTGCTTTCCACCGGAAACCTGTGGCACTTCCTGGTCGAATTCGAGAACGGCAGCATCGTGGAGGGCATGAACCAACTCGCCAAGCTGTTCGGGCTGCCCGCGCTGCCGACCCCGCCGGACTTCCTGCCGATCCCGGAATTCCGGTTCGACAGCATCGAGTTCTACGTCGATCCGGGACGTAACCTGACGGATTTCAGGGTCACCTATATCGCGGTATCGATCGTTTCCGTGAAGCCGTGGACGGCGCCGATGCCGTTCGTGGCACTCGAGGATGTCGGCATCAGTTGGGTGTGGGGTTCGACCCCGGTCCAGGGCACCCAGACGGGCTGGCTGGCGGCGACCGTGTTCGGCACGCTCGCCTTCCAGACCACCGATCCGATCCACATCGATTGCGGGGTCAACATTCCCGGCTGGTCGGCGATAGCGGGCTTGCGCGAGGGCGACGTCATCCCCATCGGGCAGGCGTTCCGCAACTATTTCGGCGATCCGGGGCCGCCGACGGAAAGCGACATGAACATCATCGGCCTTTCGGTAGAGGCCGATCCGCAGGAACAGTCCTACTACGCCTCCGCCGACATCATCTTCGGCGATCCGCCGACACTGTCGCTGGAGCGCCAGATCGACGGCAGCTTCATGCTGGTGGGCGACGAGGACCCGCCCGAACAGGGCTGGACCATCGACCTCGTCGTCACAACGATCACGCTGCGAGAGCTGAATTTCGAGATCGCGCTGGTGAGCGGGGAGCTTTCCGGCGGCATCGCGGCGACGTTCCTGTTCGAGGACGGCGGCACGCCCGGCGCGCCGCAGCCGCCGGCCTTCATGCTGTCGGCGGAATATCCCGGTCCCGCGGAGACGAACCCGGAGGGCTGGACGTTTTCCGGCACGCTGCTGCCCGGCGCCTCCATCGACCTGACGGCGATGGTCTCCCGTTTCCTCGGCCAAACGGACGTGCCTGACTGGGTGCCGACGCTCACCATCGACCGGCTCTATTTCTCCTTCAACACGGGAACGCCGACGGCCTATGCCTTCGGCGGCACGATTTCCGGGCGCTGGCAGCCGGAGATCTTCGGCACGACGCTGAAGATCTCCGCCGCGACCGCGCTCGACATGGCCAAGGCCGGCAACAGCGATACCGCGTCGGGCAAGCTTTCCGGCCTGTTCGCCATCAACAAGCTGGAGCTTTCGGCCGGGCTGACGCTGGGCGTGCCGGAGCCGACCTACCAGTTCCGCGTCAGCTTCGACGGCGTGTGGTTCCAGGCGTCCACCTCGTGGCGCGGAGAAGACCCGAACCGGCACCAGGTGATCAGCCTGCAACTCGGCGGGGTGACCATCGGCGATATTCTGGAATATCTGGTCAATCTCGCCGCCCCAACGCTTGGCTATTCGCTCGACCCGCCGTGGGACATCCTCAACCGCATCGAGCTGTCGCGCTTCACGCTGACGCTGGACCCTCAGGAGAGCACGGTCGAGTTGGTCTATGCGGCCAATGCCGATCTGGTGTTCATGCGGCTCGACACGATCGGCGTTCGCTATACGCGCGGCGAGAATTCCGGCGTGTCGCTGATCCTCACCGGCTCACTGCTGGGCCAGCGCTACGACGGCGACGATCTGGAATGGGACGTGATCGACGGTTCGCCGCCGGACCTGCCGGGAGCCGGCGAGGTGTTCATCCGGCTTCGCTACCTGGGCCTCGGCCAGCGGGTGCAGCTGACGCGGCTGCCGGATACGGTGGCGGAAACGCTTGCACTGCTGGAAGGCGAACTTCAGGAGCCGGAAGCCGGGCAGAACCCGCTTGCCGGCCAGGGCGTGGAATGGAGCCCTCAAAGCCAGTGGCTGATCGGCCTCGACGTGACGCTGCTCGATACCGTCGATCTCGGTTTCATCTTCAACGATCCCTGGCTCTATGGCCTGTCGATCGCGCTCGGCGGCGAGGAGGCCGGCAGCCTCGCGGGGCTTCGCTTCGAGATCCTCTACAAGAAGATCTCCGACACGGTCGGCATGTTCCGCATCGAGCTGTCGCTGCCGGAGGCCTTCCGCCATCTGGAATTCGGCGAGGTGTCGGTGACGCTGGGCGTCGTCGTGGTGGAGATCTACACCAACGGCAACTTCAAGATCGATCTCGGCTTTCCCTATGACCGCAATTTCGACCGCAGCTTCTCCGTGGAGGTATTTCCGTTCCTCGGTCGTGGCGGCATCTATTTCGGGCTCCTGAACGGAACGACCTCGCGTTCCGTGCCGAAGGTCACGAACGGCGACTTCTCGCCGGTGATCGAACTCGGCATCGGGCTTGCGGTGGGCGTGGGCAAGGATGTCTCCTTCGGGCCGCTGTCGGGCGGGATCTACGTGCAGGTGGAAGTGATCTTCCAGGGCACGCTCGCCTGGTTCCACCCGCAGGCGGCGGGCTCCTCCACCGACGTCTACTACTGGGCGCAGGGCGTCGCCGCCATCCACGGCAAGCTTTACGGCAAGATCGATTTCAAGGTCATCAAGGTTTCGGTGACGCTGGAGGCCTATGCGGCGGCGACCGCGACCTTCGAGGCCTATCGGCCGACGATCTTCGCGCTGGAAGTGGAGGTGCGCGCGGAAGCGGAGGTAAAGATCCTGTTCGTCAAGATCTCCTTCAGCTTCGAGGTGGATCTCGACGTCAGCTTCACCGTCGGCAGCGAGCGGCCGACGCCGTGGATCCTGAGCCCGGACCAGTCCGGCGATACGCTGACGGCCCCCTCCCCGACCCTGCTGATGCTGGGCGCGGAGCCGGCCTCGCGCCATGCCCAACGGCTTTCCTCGCGCGGACGGACGATGCGACGGGCGCGGCCGCCGCGCCGCCGGCCGGACCGGCGGCGTGCAGCACTTGTTGCCCATCACCGCAACCGGCTGCTGGCGCGCGCGGTGGCCGAAGGCGCGTCGTTCGACGCCGATATCGACACGCTCGACTGGCAACCGACGAAGGCGGTCTTTTCCGACGCGCCGCGCACCGCCTCGCTGTTCCTGCTGCCGTCGTTCACCGTGGGCGAGGTGCCGCTTTCCTGGTCGGACACGCCGCCGGAAACGGGATCGAGCGACTACCGCTTTTCCGTGCAGCTGTTCGCGCCCACCGGCGTCTCACCCGATGCGCTGAACGCAGCGCAAGGAAAGCGCCGCTCCGCCGCAATGACCATTCACGCCCGCGACGAGGACGACCTCGATGCGCTGGCCGCCGACATTCTGATCCAGGGCCTGCTGCTTTATGCGCTTTACGCGATCCCGCAAGGACCGGAAAGCCCAAGCGACACGGTGACGGCCGGTCAGCTTTCCTGGCTCGGCGCGATGCTGGACGATCCGGCCGCCGCCAGCCCCGGCTTTACCGCCGACATGCTGTCGCAGTTCTTCGACACCAACATCCATCTGGCGATTTCCGGCGTGCCGGAGGGCGATGATCCCGGCGATCAGGTGAGCATGGCGATGGCGGTGCCGCCGTTCCTGAGCTGGACGTCGCCGCAGACGGGGCCTGTCGATTTCGCCACCGACAACGAGATCGGCGCGCTTTATCTATGGGGCGTTCAGGTGGCGGCCGCGCTGTTCTCGCCGACCGGCACGGTCCCGCCCGGTCCGCCGGAGGATCCGCTCGACGACTATGTCTCCTTCGCCGAACATCTCTTCAGCGACTGGAACCTGCTGGTGGCGCGTTCCGCCGTACGCGAGGCGGCCGCACAGCTCGACGGGCGCACGCTTCAGGCGGCGAGCGCGACGGACACGCTGACCTCGCTCGCGCAAGGCCTGCCGACGGCGACGATCCCCTATCCGGTGCGACCGGGCGACACGGTGGAAACGGTCGCGGATACGCTCGGGGCTACGGTTGAAGAACTGACCTTCCTCAACCCCGGTCTCGCCGATGCGCTGCGCGACACGGCGCCGGGCGGAACCGTCGACGTGGTGCTCGGCATCTCGCCTCAGGTGCTGGCGCTGGACAACCCGGACGCGACGCTGAAGAAGACAAGCCTCGCGCTCGGCGATCTCACCGTACCCGTGACGGCGACCGACACGCTGAACGGGCTGGCGGCCCGCTACAACACCACGGCCGTGGCGATCATGGGCGTCACGGGGCAGGATATCGACGCCAAGCTGCTGGCGCCGGGGGCGGCTTTCGATGCCCCGGCGACCGACTGGACGACCGCACCGGCCGACTATTCGGCGCTCAGAGCGGCGGCGACCTTCTACATCCGCTATGCGGGCGTGCCAATCGGCGACGATCCGCAGGCGGGCCCGACGGCGTGGTACATGCAGGCGGTCGCCGATCTCAATGCGACGCTCCTCGACGGCACGGTGATCGATCCGCGTTCGCAGGAATTGCCGCCGGGCATCGCGCTGCAGATCCCGACGGCCTATCTCGATGCGACAGCGGCCACGACCGGAACCACCACCGTTCCCGGCGACACGCTGGCCCGCATCGGCGCGGCGCTGAACCTGGAACAGAACGAGGCGACGACGGCGGGCACCACCGGCTGGCCGGCGTTCCGCGACGGTGTGAGCGCGATCACCGGCGGGTTCTCCATTCCGGCCTATACGGGCGTCGCGGTCGCGACCGGCGAGACGCTTGCGACATTGGCCCGGCGCACCGTCGTCAACTGGGTGTCGGACGGCGCCAATCCGCCCGCATGGAGCGCGGACTGGGCGGGCCTTGCGGGCTGGATCGGCGCGGACACGATCCTTGCCCCGCTGGCGCTGATCACCGTGCCGGACGTGACCACGGACGACAGCACCACCTACACTTTCGCCAGCCTCGCAGCCGCCTTCGCCATTGCGATCAGCGATGCGGGCGGGCGGCTGGCGGACGTTGCCGGCCTCGTGGAGGGCGAGGCGCTGACGGTGAAGCACCTGCCGGCCGATACGGTGGAAAGCCTCGTCGGCCTCGTCAGCGCCAATTCGACCGCCAACATCGCCAGCGAAGCCTCGCGCATGTTCGCCTCCGGCCAGCAGATCCCCGTTCCCGAAGAGGGCGAGGACGGGCATGTCCATGCCTCCGACAGTGCGGTGGCGCCGCTTCTCGACGAAAGCCGGCAGCAATGGGACCTCGCCGTCGATCCCGACCAGCCGGATGCGGAGGCCCTCAGTCTGGAGATCACGTCTCAGGCGACCTGGATCACGCTCTTCGACAGCACTGTCGTGGGGTCGGGCGAGGACGAGACTGCCTTGCGCGCCCGTGTGCCCGAAGCCTTCTCGCCCGCGCTCAACCGTGCGCTCGCGTCGGGCCGGATGCTGCCTCAAGGCGCGGTGCTGCATGCGGCGGAGACGGACAGCCTCAGCTATTCGGCGACCAACAGCGAGGTGATCGCCGCGGTGCCGGCGACCTCGCTTGCCTGGGAGCCCTATCGCGGACCGGCGGCCGTCGCGGTCAAGGGCGAGAGCCCGGTCACCTACGGGCTTGCCGAGCACATCGCGCTGCAAACGGCAATCGCCCTGCCGGTGCCGGGGTTCGACCCGGCCGCCAACACGCTCTCCATCCATCCCTTCCCGGCGGAGCTTGCCGCGCGGGCGGCGGAGGGATCGGACAAGGCCTACATGGTCTATGCGGGGCTGACCGACAGCACCGATGCCGCGCCCTTCCCCAATTCCACCTTCGTCGCCGCCATCGCCTTCACCGTGCGCCGGGTGGCGGAGGCGCCGGGGGTCTATCAGCTCGACGGGGCGGACCCGGAACTGGTGGGGCTGCTGCTCGATCTCGTCACCTATCTCGCCGATCCCGACACGCCGGCCGGCACCGTCGCCCATATAGCCATGGCGCCTTCGGTCACCGCCGGAGATCCGGACGGATTGGCGCTCGTCGACGGCGATGCCTGGCTGATCAAGAGCAATCTTTCCACCATTTCCGTGCCTTCCGGCGGCCGCGCCTTCGTGGCGCGGGACGAGGACGACACGCTGCCGCTGGTGCGCGCGGACCTGACAACCCCTCAAGATTTCGCGCTGCTGCTGTGGGAGGGCACAACGGTCGGCGGCACGGGCTACACCTTCGGCGTCGATGGCGGCATCAGCGACGGCGCGTTCGATGCCAGCGATCAGGCGAGCCTGCAACTCGTCGTCATCGCCGGCGAGCAGCAGGCGGCGGCACCTTCCGGCCGGACGCTGCTGCCGTTCAACACCGGGGTGATCGCCGTCGATCAGGGCATCGCCGACGGGGCGACGCTGTTCGCGGAAGCCTACGAGAGTACCGATCCGGCCGATTTCGTCGCCCAGGCGCTGTTGCCGGCCGGCAGCTTCGGTTTCGACATGACGCTGACGCGGCCGATCATTCCGAGCGGCACCGTGGACCACGAGAAAGCGTTCCGCCAGCAATACAGCCTGGTGACGGCGATCTCGACCGCGTCCGACGATTGTCCCTATGTCATTCCGGCCTCGGGCCTTCCGGCGACGCCGCAGGCCTCCGACGGTGTTGAGCTTGAAGCGTGGAAGCGGGCGCGCGCGAAGCGGCGTCGTGCGCTGGAGGAAAGCGCCCCCTCCCCCTACTGGGCCTATCAGACGGTGCTGCCGGTCTATCGCTTCGGCCCGGTCTCGCTCGCGCCCGAGGTTGCCGGCCTGCCGCTTCCCGCCGACGATCCCTATCGCGGTCTAGGCGGGGCTTCGAGCGCGCCACAGGTGGATTTCCAGATCGGTTTCGGCGACATTCAGGGCAATCGGACCCTGCCCGCCGACAACACGCCGCTGCCGGTGCCGGTCGGCTACACCGATCCCCTGCAGGGGCCGACGAGTTGGCCCGCCGTCAACGCCTCGTGGGGCATTTCCAAGCCGGACAGCGACGTGACGCTGTCGATCACGTTTGCGCCCAAGGCGCAGGCGCTGATGCCATCCGTTTCCCAGCGCGGCGATGCGATGGTTCAGGCGGCCCTTCGCCAGCAGGCGCAATACGCGGCGATCTACTATCAGTACGTCCAGCCGAACATGAGCGTGACGGCGGAGACGACGCTGGCGGCGGGCTCCAGCCTCACGCTCTCCGGCGCGGACCGGCTGAAGGTGCTGGCGGCGGGCGGCTATCTCGTCGCCTCTGGGGCCACGGGTTACGGCGTGGTGCTGCCGGCCTCCGACACGCTCTCCAATATCGTTTCAAGCTACGGCATCGGCTGGGAGGCGCTTGCGGGCGTCAACGCCGACGTGCCGCTTTCCGCGATCTTCGGGGAGAACGTCGCGCTGACCGTGCCGGCCTACCGGGTGATGACGGCGGGCGCGAGCGCGCAGTCGATCGCCGCCACGCCGCAGACCGGCTGGCCGACGCCCACGGCAACCGAGATCCTGTCGGCGAGCGAGAACCAGGACGACCTGCCGCTGAAGCTTCAGGCCGTGCTCGCCTATCCGGCGCGCGCGGTGACCCTGCCGGCCACGGCGCCGGTGCTCGCGAACGTTGCGGCGGCGGAGGCGACGAGCGCCGGCTGGCTTGCCGCAGACAGCGCGGGCGACGCGATCCTCGTCAACGATTTCACCTTCACCGTGGACGGTGTGAACGTCACCGTTGGCCAGACGACGTTGCCCGGCGGCGGCACGGTCGCGACCTTCGCGGATGCGGTGCTGGCGTTCGCCGATCTCGGCATCCACCTCAGCGCCTACGATCTCGGCGAGAGCTATGCCGGTGAGACCGGCATGCTGATCGCCTCGGCCACCGCCCACAGCGCGCACTATGTGGTGGCGGGCGAGGCGACGCTGGCCGATAACCCGAGCGGCGCGGCGACGGCGGATCTCGTTTCCTCAAACCTTGCAACGCCTGATCTCTATGAGGCCGGGGCGCTGATCTATCTTGGCGATTTCGGCAGCGGCAGCCCCGCCAAGGTCACGCCCGGCGCGGGCGATCTCTTACGCGAATTCGCCGAGCGCTACGGCTGTCCGCCGGCGGCCCTTCTTGCCGCCAATTCCGGGCTCACGGTCGTCTCCGGCAACCGGCTCGCCATTCCCGGCGCGGCCATCTTACCCGGTGCGGATGCGCTGTTCGTACCCTATACGTTGCGCGCCACCGACACGCTGTCGGGCGTCGCGGCGGGATTTGCGCTGGCGGGGGATCCGGACAAGAAGACCGATCTCGCCGAGCGCAACCGCAACATGCCCGGCACGGTCACCCAGGGCCTCAACTTCGATGTGGACGTGGACGGCACGCAGGTGCCGGTCGACACCACGGGGCTCACCACATTCCAGGCGGTGCTGGAGAACGTGCAGGAGACCGCGCCCGCCGCTACCATGGCCGATGTCGCCACCGCCTTCGACACGGCGGGTCGGCTGGCGGCGGGCGGGCTGCTCGTCTGCCCACCGGTGATGCTCGCCGGCGACACGAAGCCTTCGGCCATTTCCGGGCTCTATGGCATCACGGGTGCGGCGTTCGGGCTCGCCAATGCGGGCGTTACAGGGTTGCTTGTGGAAGGCACGGAGTTGTCCGCCCCTGACCCGACGATCGCGGCGATCAGGGTGACGGCGAACGACACGCTCAACAGCATCGTCGGCCGGTTCAACGTCGCCTATCTGGAAGCGGACCTGCCGGCGACGGTGACCGTCGCTTCACTTATCGATGCCAACGCGGAAGTCGCGGTCTTCAAGCAGGGCGCCACGGCGGTGCTGCCGCCGGCCGACATCACGCTGACCTCAACCCTCACGCCCGCCTATCCGGGCCCCGCCTTCCCGCTCACGGTGGAGATGACGGTGGCGCGGCCTGCCGCGCTCGTCCATTCCGATTTCGCCGGCACGTCGGCTGAAAGCGCCACGGCAACCATCGCGGCGCCCGCCGCCGGCGCGTCGCTGAACTTCAACGCCTTCGAGGAGGCGCTGACGGACGCGCTGGAGGATCTGCGGCTCGCGACCGCCAAGATGCCCGACCACGCCGCCGACCTGTGGGCGGTCGATTTCGGCAGCGCCGGCATCACCTCGGTCGATATCGCGCGAACGGTGACCTTCGGTTCGGACAAGCTCGCCCGGATGATCGCGCTCGCCCCGCTTTACGGCGCGCTTGTCTCGCGCGCCGCGGTCTCCATCGAGCCGCTGGAAAACGGTAGCCTCGATCCGGCGCAGGCGGTAAACCAGGACTATCAGGGCATCGACGTGGAGATATGGGCCGGGCGGTTCCTGGCCGATTTCGACCGGATGCTCGGCCCGGCCAATGCCGCCGCGATCAACGCGATCGCGGATCTGCGGCCGCAGTTCCAACAGATGATGGCGGCAAAGCGGACGCTGCAGAGCGCCATTCCCACCGATCTTCAGGGCATTTTCCTCGTCAATCCGTCCTCCGGGCCGACGCTGCCGCGCGCGGTGACCGACCCGAACCTCGCCGACGGCATCGCCGAGGCGAAACGGATCTTCGGCGAGGCGCTGGGTGTCTCGCTGGCCTCCGGCTGGGCGACGGCGGCCCTTGTTCAGTACGACGCCACCGTCAACAGCGCGTGGACGCGGGCAACGGATCCCGACGGCACGGCCGCACTCTATGGCGAGGGCCGCAGCACGGACGAGCAGACAGGAGACGCCAACCGCAGCTGGCGGCTGGCGGCGGGCAAGGTCGACCTTGCCGAGACCGCACCCTTCCTGACCCTGCCGCTTTCCGTCTCCGATCCCGGTGCGCAGTCGCATGTGGCGCTCGATCTCGTCTACACGGTCTCCAACCTGGAGATCCATCGCAGGCCCGTGGATGTCGCGCCGGGCTACACCGCGTCGGACTGGCTGGCGATGACGCCGGTGCTCTCGGGCGACGAGATCCCGGCGGCGCTTGACGTCGCGCTCGGGCCGAGCGACGTGCCGATCCCGCTCAAGGCGTTTCCCGCGCTGCCGATCATCGTCTCGCAATCGGGCAACGGTGATCCGACCGTCCCCGTGACGCTCGACACGGCGGCGCTGTGGACCTTCGATTTCGTCTATTCGCATGAGCACGCGGCGCAGGATCACGTGGTTCTGACGGCGGAGTTCAACCTCTCCCCGCCGGTGGAAGGCCGCATGCTTGCCGGGGAGAACGAGGACCTGTTCACCGCGCTCGCGCAATACGTGGCGGTGTCGGACGACCTCAACGGTCTGCTGACGGGCCTGACCGATCCCAAGAGCACGGTGGATTCGGCGACGCTTTCGGCCGCCGTCACCACCTTCGCCGATCTCGCCACCGACATCGCCTCGCTGTGGACCGTGCGGCTTCCCAATTCCGGTGGGGCCGCGCAGGACGGTGGCGACGACTGGGTGGCGGCGGAGAGCTATCCGGTCTCCGCCGCGCTTGCGACGAACGACGGGGCACTTCAGAGCTACACGCTGACGCGGCTGGAAACGGAGAGCGGCGGCGATCTCGACTGGCCGGAGGTTTCGGCGAAGGCGCTCGACGGGAGCTGGGTGACGCTCGTCGGCCAGACGCCTTCGGGATCGAGCCGGGTGTATCTGCCGCCGTCGGACACGACGATCCTGCTGCCCTCGACGCGGACCTTCTCCATCGGCTGGCCAGGGCTCAATGTCGGCGATCGGCAGAACGCGCGCATCAGGCTGGAGGTGGTGCGCAACGCCGATCTTCTGGGCCCGGACGGCCCGGCGACGGCGGAGGCCTTCGTCTACCGCACGGCGCTCGTCACCGCGACCGACATCGTGACGCCGGGCATCACGCGCACCGATCCGCTGCCGATCACGGGCGCCAGCGTGGAGGCCGCCCTTCAATCGGCTTTCGACACGCTGTTCCCCGCGGCCACCCGGCCGGACGACCTCAAGCTCACCTTCGGGCTCTTCTACGGCTACACGCTGGTTGCCGGCGACGACCCGCTGGTAAGCGAGCTTGCCGTGGGACTGTTGCCGGACACGACGCTCGACAGCACAACGGCCGGGACCATTTCCGACGCGCTGACGGCCTGGCAGACATCCGTCAAGCCGGCGACGGCGGGCGGGCGCTGGGTGATTTCTGCGATGCTCTATTCCTCCTATGACCCCGGCAAGCGCGTGCTGCTCTCGCTGGAGCGGCTGAGCTACGAACTGGGGTAGAGGAAGGGGGCCTTGAGGGACGCGGCAGGTTCGGAGCAAGCGGCCTTACCCCCACCCCTGGCCCCTCCCCTCAAGGGGGAGGGGGACGGATGCGGCTCGCCCCGGGTATTGCGGCGGGTTTCGTAAGTGGATTTCGGAAAAGAGATCTGCCCCACGGCCCACCTCCCCCTTGAGGGGAGGTCGAACGGCTCCTTCAGCCGTTCGGGTGGGGGTCAGGCGGCAGGCTCGGAGCAAGCGGCTTTACCCCCACCCCTGGCCCCTCCCCTCAAGGGGGAGGGGGGCGCAAGCAGCCTGCCCTGAGCGTCAAAGCGCCTGCTCAGAATTTCAGAACGAGAAGCCTGCGCCGCCGAGAGGCGCCTCGAAGCGGCCGTGATCGAGGAAGGTCTCTATCGCCGACACATAGGGCGCGATGTCGAGGCCGTTTTGCTTGAGCCAGGCGTCGTCGTAGTAGGTGTCGGCGTAGCGGTCGCCCCTGTCGCAGACGAGCGTGACCAGCGAGCCCTTGCGCCCCTCCGCCATCATCAGCGAAGCAATCCAGCAAAGTCCGAGGAAATTGGCGCCGGTCGAGGCGCCCACCGGGAACAGCCGGCCGGCCAGAACGCGCATGGCGGCGATAGAGGCGGCGTCGGGTACACGGACCATGTGGTCGACCACCTCCGGCACGAAGGAGGGCTCCACCCGGGGCCGGCCGATGCCTTCGATGCGCGACCCCTGTTGGCCAGTGAGGCCACGGTCGCCAGACTTGTAGCAGTCGTAGAAGACCGAGTGCTCGACATCGACGACGCACAGGCGGGTGGCGAGGTTGCGGTATCGGATATAGCGGCCGATCGTGGCCGACGTGCCGCCGGTGCCAGCGCTCATCACCACCCATTCCGGCACCGGGTCGGGCTCGTGCTGCATCTGGGAGAAGATGCTCTCCGCGACGTTCTTCGTGCGCCAGTCGGTCGCCCGTTCCGCGAAGGTGAACTGGTCGAGATAATGCCCGCCGGTTTCCGCCGCGATGCGGCGCGCCGCGTCGTAGACCTCGCCGGCACGCTCCACGAAATGGCATGTGCCGCCGAAGCTCTCGATGGCCTCGACCTTCTTGCGCGAGGTTCCGCGGGTCATGACGGCGATGAAGCGCAGGTTCAGAAGCCGCGCGAAATAGGCCTCCGATACGGCGGTGGAGCCGGAGGAGGCTTCCACCAGCGTCGTGTCGCGACCGATCAGGCCGTTGCAGATGCCGTAGAGGATCAGCGAGCGGGCAAGCCGATGCTTGAGGCTGCCGGTCGGGTGGGTGCTTTCGTCCTTCAGGTAGACGGAGATCCCCGACAATCCGGCAAACGGCAAGCGGATCATGTGGGTGTCGGCTGAGCGGCTGGCATCCGACTCAATCAGCGCGATGGCGTTGCGCGCCCACTCGCGTTCGGCGCAGAGCGGCAGGTGACACGGCACCTGCTCCAATGGCGCGAAGAGAGGCGAGGCCCCCTCCAGAACCGCCGCGGAAATCACATCGTTGCCCATGGTCAGACCTCGAAGACCGCTTCGATTTCGACCAGCGCCCCCTTCGGCAGGGCGGCGACCTGGTAGCAGGCGCGGGCCGGATAGGGCGCGGAGAAGAATGTCGCGTATTCCTCGTTCACTGCCGCGAAGGCGCCGAGATCGGTGAGCAGAACCGTCGTCTTCACGCAGCGCGTCATATCCGTGCCGGCGGCAGCGGCAATGGCGGCGATGTTCTTCAGGCTCTGGCGTGCTTGTTCGACGGCGCCGCCCGGCGCGAACGCGCCGGTGGCCGGATCGATCGGCAGTTGCCCGGATACGAACAGGAAATTGCCGGCGCGGATGGCCTGGCTGTAGGGCCCGACGGCGGCGGGGGCGCTGGACGTATCGACAGGGAGCATTGCGAAACCTTTCTTACACCTCTGGTATTCGGTCCGCCTCTCGCCCGCGCTCCCGGTTTTTGTTCGAGTGCGGACCGGCGTGATGGGTAATGTAACCACCAGCCCGCGCACAAACTTCACATTTTTCTTGGATTTTTAATGCAATATCGGGTCATATGATCCGATATTGGAAAACTTTCGATGCCTTTGACACAGAATTCGGCGCAGACCGGAGCGCAGCCCCCGCCGCCGGGCGCGATCGCCGCTTGCGCGCCTTTCGTGGTCGGGATGCGTCAGGGGTGCCGGTGGCGGTCGTCGTGCGGATTGCCGGGAAGGTTTCGCATCCAGTCGGCAAGGCTCGCCATCTTGTCGTAGAGGACGTCGCGGGCGTGCCGGTCGGCAACCGCTTCTTCCAGTGCGCCGCGCATGCACAGGAGCCACGCATCGCGTTCAGCCTCGCCGATGGGAATGCCGAGATGGCGCTGGTGCAGGCGCGGGTGGCCCTTTTCGGGCGAATAGAGACGCGGACCGCCCGTCCATTCCGACAGGTAGCGCTTCAGGATGTCCCGCGTCGCGGCGAGATCGTCCGCATGCATCGCGCGGATGCCGCGCGCCTCCTCCAGCGTGTCCATGCGCCGGTAGAAGCTGTCCACGAGGCGATCGACGGCGTCCGCGCCGCCGATCCGCTCGAATATGGTCTCTTCCCGTTCGATGACGTCCATCTCCAGCTCCCTGAGCTTCGGGTATCAAGGCGGCTCGCGCGCGCGTCAAGCCCCCTGCCCGCGCACGGCCCGGGCCCTGGTTATCCGTGGACGCTCACGAGGCGTTGGCGGTCTGCTTGAGCCCGGCGAGTTCGGAGCCAGGCACCGTGAAGGCACCGCGCCCGCCTGCATAGGCGCGGTAATGCTGGGGCACGGTCAGGCTCAGCCAGTTGAACCATTGCTGAGGCGTCAACGTCTCCGGCCTCTCGCCGATATCCGTGACCGTGCCATTGTTTGCGAACCGCACGTGAATGACCTTGGTCTCCATGGTGATTTTCCCTCCGTTTCACCGATGGTCCTCAATTTCTCCCGCCCGACGTTTCCGGGGTCGCCGGAAACAGCCGCTTGTTCCCCTCTCCCCCCTTGTGGGGGAGATGCCCCGTGAGGGGCAGAGGGGGGTGAGGCGGCAGGTTCGGAGCAAGCGGCTTTACCCCCCTCTGTCACGCATGCGCGTGACATCTCCCCCTTGCGGGGGAGAGGGGTGCAAGGATCGGCGTCACGACACGACCGCCGATCCGGGCATGCTCCGCGCCGTTCTAGAAGCCCGACGAGAAGCCGAGCAGTTCCACCTTGATGTCCTCGGTGCCGAGTACTTTCGCCTGGCAGGCGAGACGCGACTTCGATCCGACGCCGACCAGCATGTCGAGGCGTTCGTTCTCCTCGCGCGCGATGCGCGACAGGCCCTTGCGGCCCTCCTGCACGAAGACGTGACAGGACCCGCAGGAGGCTTTGGCGCCGCACTTGTGCGGGAAGGTCTCATCGACCGACAGGATCGCCTCAAGGATCGACATGCCTTCCGGCGCTTCCACGGTCTTGCCAGACGGCATGAAGGTGATCATCGACATGTATGCAGTCTCCCGTTTCACGAATGTTCAGTAGATCGCGGCCCCCGCCCCGACGTTGATGGAGGCGTCCTTCATGGTCTCCACCAGGAAGGCGATCTGATCCTCGACGAGGTGGGCGTGGAAGGGCAGCGCGATGGCGCGGTCGGCGACCTTTTCGGTGACGAAGAAGTCGCCCCGCCGGTAGCCGAGATCGTGGTAGGCGCGCTGAAGGTGCAGCGGCGTGGAATAGGCGGCAGCCTCCACCTGCTCCTGCGCCAGATCGTCGACGATGGCGTTGCGGGCGGAGCGGGAGAAGCGGGTGCCCAGATGCACCACGTAGAGGAACCAGTGGACCTCGGTGACATCGGGCGCGATGTAGGGCGGCTTGATGCCCTCGAAGGTTTCCACGTAGGCGTGGTAGTAGTCGCGCACGCGAATGCGGCTCGCCAGGATCTCGTCGAGGCGCTTCAGCTGAGACAGGCCGAGCGCCGCCGTCATATCGCTCATCGGCGCCTGGAAGGGTGCGGTGGCGGTGACGACGACGGAGCCGCGCTCGCCCGGCCGGCGCGCCAGCCGGCGGCGGATGGCGACGGCGAGATCGACGTCGTCGGTCACCACCATGCCGCCCTCGCCGCAGGTGATCGCCATCGGCTGGGCGAAATCGAAGATCGAACAATCGCCGAATGTACCGACGGGCGCGCCTTTGTAGGTGGAGCCGATGGCCTCGGTGGAATCCTCGATGAGCGGAATGTTGTGGCGCTTGGCGATCTCGCTAAGCTCGCTCCACGCGGCCGGGTGGCCGTTGGTGTTGCCGGCGACGATGGCACGGGTGCGCTCCGTGATGCGCTCCTCGACCTTGGCGGGCGCGAGCGTGCCGGACCAGTAGTCGATATCGGCGAAGACCGGTCTCGCGCCGGAAACCAGGATCGCGTGCGCCGTCTCGCGCCAGGAGAACGGCGAGGCGATGACCTCCGCGCCGTCGCCGATCTCAAGCGCCTGAAGGGCGAGCAGCAGGCCGAAGGTGCCGCTCGGCACGGCGACGGCATACTTGCGCCCGAGGCGGGCGGCGAAGGCCTTCTCGAAGGCATCGACCGTCTCGCCGCAGGATATGCGCGAGGAGCGCAGCACCGCGTCCACCGCCTCCAGATCGGCGAGCGTCATGTCGGGATCGGAGAGCGGGATGAAGTCCTCCGCCGGATTTTCCGGCGAGGCTTCCGGGTCATCTGCCAGCAGGTCTGCGCGGGCGTCGCTCATGCCGGGTTCCTCCGCTTCGCCAGGATGATGCCGTTGGCCGCGCCGGGCTCGGTGACGATGCGCGGGCAGTGATCGGTGGTGTCCAGAAGATGGAGGTCGAACAGCGCTACCGAGCGGTAGGGCTCCTCGTCGACATCGGCCGCGTCGCACCGGGTCCAGCTGAGGGCGGGGAATTTTTCGCGAAGAGCGGCGAACGTCGTGCTGTCGCTTTGCGATGCCGCCAGTTCCTGCCCGATCGTTTCCAGATCCGTCTCGCTGAGTGCCATCGTGTGTTCCCTTGTCGCCTATTGCCAGAAGACCCGCTCGGGATCGGAATTGATCTCGCCGATCATCTCCACGAGGCGGGGATGGACGCCGGCGAGTTCCCAGGTGCCGCGCTCGTGATCGCGGGCGAAGAGCTGCCACACGCCACTCACTCCGTCGAAAAGCATCAGCGCCACGTCGATGATCCCGCCTTGCGCGTCGATGTTGCGCGAGCAGCAGGGCGACTGGATGAGATAGCCGCCATCGACGCCCGAGACGCGCGGCGTCACGTAGCGGTACCGGACACGCGCCTCCAGCCCGCGCCGGATGCGGACGAGGTCGAACTCGTTCGGATGGCTCGGCGCCCGTGGCCGGGGCGTCTCAGCGACGGCTGCCTGCATGACGTTTGCTCCTTCCTCCGCTCCTGTTCCCGTTTCGGTTCGGATGTGACCGTTCAGGCCGGTGCGATCTCTTCCTCCAGGCACCCGACGACGCGGGTCTCGGAGAATTCGACCATGTAGACCGGCGTATTGCTTTCCGTGTGCATGCCGACCTGGACGATCTCGCCCTCCGTGCCGCCATCGACCAGCAGCGCGTTCTCCGGCATGTCGGGATAGGAGCCGTCGTTGACGAGATCGACGGCGGCGGTGACGCGCTGGCCGCGATCGAACTTCGGCAGGCGCGGCTCGCGGGGCAGGGCCGACAGGGGTGGTTTCGTGATCTCGCTCATGAGCGGTCCTCCGGCACGGTTTCGACGAGCTCCTCGTCGTCGTCCTCGAAGACGTCGACGGGATCGAGTTCCTTGCGCTTCATGCCGACGCGGTTGCCGCTTTCGATGAATTCGACGCCGTAGATGTAGAATTGCTGGAGGAAGGTGCCGATGGAGACGACGTAGCCCTCCTCGCCCTTCTTCACCAGGATCTCGCCGATATCCTTGCCGGCATAGGTCCCGTCGTTGCGAACCATGCGCCGCGCGCGGACCTTTTCGCCGTATTCGAAGACGGGGGGACCGGCGAGTTCCACCACGTCGCTATCGCGGACGACGTTGCTCATGTCGAACACTCCGAGAGGAAAGGGGAAGCGGCGGAGGGGCCAAGCCGTTCGCGGGCGGCGGCGCGGACCAGATCGTCGGGGTCATCGGCAAGAGACGCGATCCGAGACGCGGGGGCGCGGCGGGCGACCTCGTGGCGGATGCGCCAATCGTCATCACCCGCCATGCGGGCGAGAAGCTCCGGCGGCAGGCGTTCGGCGACGGCAAGGCGCACGATGGGTTCGGGATCGTCCATCATGCCGGAGAGCCAGTTCTCGGGAATGCGACCGGCGACGAGGCGACGCACCTCCGCGTCCGGATCCCGCATCATCGGCGAAAGCCGCTCGGGCGTGAGGCGCCACGCCACGGTGAGGCGGACGTAGTAGTCGGCATCGTGGATCATCGGCGCGAGATCGACGTCCTCCAGCCGGGTCGCGATGCGGATGCGGACCTCGCGGTGGGGATCGGTGCGAAGGGTGAGAATGGAGCGCACCGGCAGGCGGCGGGCGGCGTTCCAGCGTACGGTCTCGTCCTCGTCGCAAAGGAGCGGCGGCAGGCGGAAGATGTCCGCAAAGCGCGCGGCGATGGCCCGGACCTCGAAATGGGGATGGGCGAGGTTGTCGTTGGCGAATTCCGGGTTCCACTCGAAGAAGCGGTCGATGCGGCGCGCATAGCGGTCCTGGACGCAGGCGCGGCGGATCTCGCACCGGCCTTCGCGGTTGAGGGCGAGGTAGTCGCAGCCCTCGCAGGCAACCGCGTTGCCGCGCCAGTCGATGGCTTCCTTGTGGGGGTCAGTCATCGTCATCATCGACCCCCACACGGTTTGCCACGTCGAGCAACACGCGGGCGCCGATCCGGTCGTCGGGATCGAGTTCGAGAAGCTTGTCAATCGCCTCGCGGCCAGCATTGAGCTGGCCGAGGCGCATGCTCAGGTAGGCGTAGCCCTTGAGCGTGAGGAGGAAAAAGCGCGGCAGGATCTCCTCGTAGCGGCCGAAAGCGGCATCGGCCGAGGTCACCTGCCGCCAGTCTTCCGGGAAACCGTTGTCGCGACACGCCTTCACGAGGCAGAGCTCGGCGATATCGAGCGCGTCGGGAAGGCGACGCTTGTAGAAATAGTAGCGGTAGAGGCCGATGAGCACGGCGGCGTGGTCGGGTGCGATGAGGAGCGCCTGAGCGAGATGCGCCTCGGCCTTCGGCTCGTCATGCCAGCAAAGGCCGGCTTGGGTGAGGTGATGCTCGGCGGCGGCCGGCAGGCCATGGCCGAGGATGGTATCGGTCAGCAGGGCGCCAGATATAAGGGCGTCGGGCATGAGGGCGTCGGGCGTCACAGCCGATGCGCCTGCATCATTGCGAACTGCCGCCGTCGCCGTCTTCATCTTTGTCCTCTCCTTCGCCCGATGTCGTTTTCCGTGAACTGGCGCCTTGTTCCCCTCTCCCCCCTTATGGGGGAGATGTCGGCGTCAGCCGACAGAAGCGGGGTGGAGCCGCTTGCTCCGAACCTGCCGCCTTGCCCCCCTTTGTCACCCTGCGGGTGACATCTCCCCCGCAAGGGGGGAGAGGGGTGCCAGACGTTGGCTCTCAGGCCCTCCCCCTCACGAACAGCCACAGCTCGACTTCGCGTTCATGAAGACGAGCCCGGTGGAGGCCGCGGTGTCGTTGAAATCGATGGTGACGCCGTCGAGCAGGATGCGGCTCTCGGCCGGCAGGAAGAGCTTCACGCCGCTCTGCTCCACCACCGCGTCGCCGGGCTCGGGCGTGTCCGTCACCGTGATTTCGGACGAAAGCCCGGAGCAGCCGCCGGGGGTGACGGCGAGGCGGAAGCCGCTTTCGGGGCCGCCATCGGCCATCACCATCATGCGCATGAAGCGCGCCGCGCTGCGTGTGATCTCGAATGCCATGAAATTCTCCTCAGGATGCCTGCCTGTAGCGGGGATGCGCGGGGTCGAGGACGCAGGTGTCATCGACCGGGCAGACCGCCACGCATTGCGGGCTGTCGAAATGGCCGATGCATTCGGTGCACTTGGCCGGGTCGATGACGAAGGTGCCGCCGCCTTCCGAGATCGCCTCGTTGGGGCACTCCGCTTCGCAGGCCGTGCAATTGGTGCATTGGGACGCGACGATCTTGTAGGCCATGGGTCACACTCCGAAGATTGCTGCCTGAAGCCGTCCCGGCCGCCTTCAGGCGACCGAGATCAGCGCGCCTTGACGGATCTCCGCGTCGCCATGGACGACGTGCACGATCTCGCCGGAAGCGACCTTGCCGAGATAATCCCTGAACCAGGCGATGGCCGACTTCTCGATGTATTCGTGGGCGTAGGCGTCGACCGGATCGATGCCTTGCGCCTTCAGGTCCGCCTTCGGACAGCCGCCGATCTTGGCGACGAACACCGCGTGGCAGTCGTTGATGGCGCGGATGACGGTTTCCAGCGCATCCTCGTCGCCGAAGCCGCCCTGGCAGTAGAGATCGACGCGGCGGTGGCCGACGAACTTGGCGCCCGCCGTCGACAGCTCGTAGATCTGGAATTCCTTGGCGTGGCCGAAGTGCTCGTTGATGAGGCCCGACCCCTTGGTGGCGACCGCGACCAGGACCTTGATGTCGCTCGTCTGACCGGCGAGCGTCTCAAGCTCTTCCTGACGCGCGGCAACCTTGGCCTGACGCTCCTCCTCCACCTTGGCCTGATAGGCCTGGCGGGTGGAAAGGTCGTAATCGACCTCCATTTCCATGATCTTGTCCGTAGTGAACTCGGCCGAGCGGTCCTCGCCGAGCAGCCCGACCGCATCGGCGCGGCACTGGCGGCAGTGGCGCATCATGTTCATCTCGCCCTCGCAATTGTCCTGCAGGGCCTTCAGTTCCTGCGCGGACGGTCCGCGCTGGCCGTTGAGGCCGAAGACCGTGCCGTGCTCGGGCGCGGAGATGAGCGGCATGATGTTGTGCAGGAAGGCACCGCGGGATTTGACCGCCTTGTTCACCTCGACAAGGTGATGGTCGTTGATGCCGGGGATCATGACCGAGTTGATCTTGCACAGGATGCCGCGCTCGGTGAGCATTTCGAGCCCCTGGAGCTGACGCTCCGACAGGATCTTCGCGGCTTCAACGCCGGTGTAGCGCTTGTGCTTGTAGAAGATCCACGGATAGATCTGCGCGCCCACCTCCGGGTCCACCATGTTGATGGTGATCGTGACGTGATCGACATTGTATTTGGCGATCTCGTCGATGTGGTCGGGCAGCGTCAGGCCGTTCGTCGACAGGCAGAGCTTGATGTCCGGCGCGGTCTGGGAGATCAGCTCGAAGGTCTTGAAGGTCTTCGCCGGATTGGCCAGCGGATCGCCGGGGCCGGCGATGCCGAGCACGGTCATCTGCGGGATGGTGGAGGCGACCGCGACGACCTTCTTCGCCGCCTGTTCCGGCGTCAGGCGTTCCGACACCACGCCCGGACGGGACTCGTTGGCGCAATCGTACTTGCGGTTGCAGTAGTTGCACTGGATGTTGCAGGCGGGCGCGACGGCGACGTGCATGCGGGCGTAGTGGTGGTGCGCCTCCTCGGAATAGCAGGGATGGTTCTTCACCTTCTCCCAGATTTCCGGCGGCATGTCGCCCTGCCCGGCGGACGAGCCGCAACTCGGCTTGGAATTTCCGCCAGAGGTGCCGCAGCCCTTGTGCTCCGCCATCTGCTGCATGACCGCGTCCATATCGACGGTGCTCTCGACATGGGTGGCTTCGTGCTCGACCGGTGTATCCATCGTCCGTCCCTCACTGTTCGCCATCGGCGTTCATCGGAGTTGTAACCGTTCTAAAAGAGGTTCAGCAAAGCCCGTGCCAGAGCGGATGCATTGGATATTCGTGTTGCTTTTCAATTGACTGGGCTTGACGTGTCGGATTGTCTCCTTGCCGACATCTGTCACCTTGCAAACATCGAATGTTGGGTTTGGCGCGATGGCGACGGGGAAGATCGTCAGATGTTGGCCGCGTCATTCCCGAGTGTCCGGCCCGAGTGTCCGGCCCGAGTGTCCGGCGCGGAAAAGGTATCGGGCCGGGCTCCCCCACTCTCCCCGTCATTGCCGGCTCCGACCGGCAATGACGGGGAGAGGGTCTTGGGGACTGACCCGGGACACACGGCCCGACCGGAGCCGCGCCGTGGAGAGAGGGACAGTTGCCCGGTCCGTCAGGCCGTCTCCATCAGCATGTCGCACACCTCGTCGAGCGGCGCGGAGACGGGGGTGATGCCTTCGGCGACGAGGAAGCGGACCTCGTTGCGGGTGAGCGAGGCGGCCGGGTCGACGACCGCGACGTGCGGGCCGGACGAGCGCTTGATGATCTGGCGGGCGTAGGTGCGCAGGAGCTGGTCGTGGAAGCGGCAACCGAGGAACAGGAAGCCCCGGTCGGTGCGCAGATCCCTGACGATGTCGGGGATCGGCGTCTGGATGTCGATCTCGGTCAGGACCTCGACATAGTCGGCATCGGAAATCAGGAAGTTCTTCGCCGGCGTGATGCCGCCATGCGGCTTGTAGAGGATGGTCTTCCACCCCGCCGCCGCATCGCGGGCCGTTTCCTCGCCCGCCGCATCGTAGAAGCGGAACCACCGGTCCTCGCCGATGCCGGCGCGCGTGATGCCCTGGATCTCGCCCCAGTCCTCGCGCGCCTCCAGCGCCGTGCGCATGGCGCCGTCGTACCAGCCGTCGACGATGAGCGGCAGGTCGAGCGCGGCGAAGAGGCGATGGAGCGGCGCGGGCAGGGCCGGCGTCGCGAAGGCTTCCGCCATCAGCGCGGTGACGGTGGCGCGGTGGCGCGTGCTCTCGATGTACTGGGCGGCGGCCCAGGCGTTGCCGCGCGCACGCGCCGGAAGCGCCACCTTCGACTGGAAGAACGCGGCGAGCGCCTCCGGGGTGGTCGGAATTTCGGGATTGTCGCGGCTCAGAAGCTCGGGGCCGAGATAGGGAACGATACGCCCGCCGGCGAGCCCTTCGCAAAGAGAGGCCAGCGTCTGCCGCGCATCGGCGAAATCCAGTTCGCTGGCGTCCGCCAGAAGTGCACCCATGTCCCGTCTCTCCTGTAGCTGGCTTGTCCCGCTGGCCGCCTCAGGCCATTTCCGCGCGCCTCAGACCGTTTCGGGCCGCTTGCGCGCCTCCACCGTGATGGGAAGGCGCGTGTCCTCGGCCATTTCGGGAAGCTCCAGCACCCAGCCGTTGGCGATGCGGATCCAGCCGCCCCACAACGTCTCGCGCTCCATCTCCACGACAGGTTCCTCAAGATCCTTCTTGGGCACGTAGACGGAAAGGCCGACCTCCGGGGAGCGGCGGATCATGATCTTCATGGCAAGCGGCTCCTGGTGCTTGAGGGAATGCTCACGCGGGGACGCAGGTGCCCGGCACCGGGCAGACCTCATCGCATTTCGGAGCATCGAAGATCCCCTCGCACTCGGTACACTTCTTCGGATCGATCACGTAGGTGTCGCCCTTCATCGAAATGGCGGCATTGGGACACTCGAACTCGCACATGCTGCAGACGGTGCACTGCGAGACAACGATCTTGTAGGCCATGACTTCGCTCCTGAGTTCCTGCCTTGGCGCAAGCCGGACTTTTCCGGCGACGACGCAGCCCCGGGGCTGCTCTCGAGGAGAGGGGGGAGCAAGGGGCGTGCCATGGGGAAAACAGAGCGTACGGAAGGTGAGATCTGGTGGTTAATTACTTCATGAAATCATTATGTTACGCGAATTTTGCGGAAAGCCTACCTCTCGGGCAATTGCCGCAGAAAGCAGGCCCGGGAGGCCGACGGCAATGTCGGACTTCAAACATTGTCTGTCGCAAAGAGTAAGAGGATGTGGAGCGGCTACGCCTGAAACTGTCGAACAATACAGTTGCCGGGTCGGAGCCCGGGAGGATGGGGGAGTTCAGGGGGACAATTGGGCTACCCATTGGAGGAGCGCCACCGGGGCGTATCGACACGCCACTCCTCCTGCCCCTTGTGGCCAAGCGTCCCGCCCGCACTTTGTCGACAAGCCGACAGCGACGTTGTTTTTCGTCTGACACGGATGTCGGGTCGCATTCGGGAAAACGGCACAATTCCGCCCTTCCCGCATCTGGCACGGGACTTGCCGAAGGATAACCGAAAGCCGCGATTTTCCGTTTGGCTCCAAAGGGCAGGTGAGATCCGATGCACATTGTCGTTTGTGTGAAACAGGTTCCCGACAGCGCCCAGATCCGTGTGCATCCGGTGACCAACACCATCATGCGCCAGGGCGTGCCGACGATCATCAACCCCTATGACCTCTTCGCGCTGGAGGAGGCGTTGCGGTTGCGCGACAGACATGGCGGCGAGGTCACGGTTCTCACCATGGGCCCGCCCATGGCCGAGGACAGCCTGCGCAAGGCCCTGACCTTCGGCGCCGACCGTGCGGTGCTCCTGACCGATCGCTTCTTTGCCGGCTCCGATACGCTGGCAACCTCCTTCGCGCTCGCCTCGGCACTGAAGAAGATCGGCGAGGAATTCGGCGAGCCGACCATCGTCTTCACCGGCAAGCAGACCATCGACGGCGATACCGCCCAGGTCGGCCCCGGCATCGCCAAGCGGCTGAAGCTCAACCAGCTCACCTACATCTCGCGCATCAGCGAGCTCGATCCGGAAACCGGCTCCATCACGGTGGAACGGCGCGCGGAAGGCGGGCTGCAGGTGCTCTCCACAAGGCTGCCGGCGCTGATCACCATGCTGGAGGGCTCCAACGAGATGCGCCGAGGCACGCTGGAGGACGCGTTGCGCGCCGCGAGGGCCGAAATCGTCACCTGGAGCGCGGCGGACGCCGGCATCGAGGATCTCACCAGATGCGGCCTGCGCGGCTCGCCGACCATCGTGAAGAAGATCTTCTCGCCGCAGCCGCGCTCGGAAAAGGCTGAGGCCATCGACACCACGGATCTTTCCCCCGACGAGATCGCGCGTTCCCTCATGGGCGCGCTGTTTGAGCGCAAGCCTGATCTCGAAACCGATTTGCTGCACTTCGCAGCCACCCAGTTCGATCAGGAGGTCGGTCATGGCTGAGGCTCCCAACAAGCCCGCTCCCGCAGCCGGAGCCGGACGCGGCGGCACCAAGAAAGAGCTGCCGGAACACTTCAAGGCCTACAAGCACGTCTGGGTCGCCGTCGAGGTCGAGCATGGCGTCGTCCATCCCGTTTCGTTCGAGCTGCTCGGCGAGGGTCGCAAGCTCGCCGACAAGCGCGGCGTGGAACTTGCCGGCGTCGTCATGGGCGGCTCCGATGAGGCGATCGCGGAGGCGGTCCAGGCCACCTTCGAGAATGGCGCGGATGTCGTCTACACCGTCGTCGATCCGGTTCTGACGCACTATCGCAACGAGCCCTACACCAAGGCGCTGACCGATCTCGTCAACACCTACCAGCCGGAAATCCTGCTGCTGGGTGCGACGAACCTCGGTCGCGATCTCGCAGGTTCGGTGGCGACCACGTTGCTCACCGGCCTCACCGCCGACTGCACCGAGCTTGCCATCGACGACGAAGGCTCGCTCGCCGCGACCCGCCCGACCTTCGGCGGCTCGCTCTTGTGCACCATCTTCACGCTGAACTTCCGCCCGCAGATGGCGACGGTCCGTCCGCGCGTCATGTCCGCGCCGGAAATACAGCCGGGCCGCACCGGCCGCGTCGTTTCCCACCCGCTGGGGCTCGCCGAGGACGACGTCATCACCAAGGTGCTGAAATTCGTCGCCGACCGCGACACCGACAAGGCGCAGTTGCCATACGCCGACATCGTCGTCGCCGGCGGACTGGGCCTGCGTTCCGCCGAAAACTTCCAGCTGGTGAAGAACCTCGCCGCGGTGCTCGGCGCCGAATATGGCGGCTCGCGTCCGCTGGTCCAGAAAGGCTGGATCCCGTCCGACCGCCAGATCGGCCAGACCGGCAAGACCATCCGGCCACGGCTCTACATCGCCGCCGGCATCTCCGGCGCCATACAGCATCGCGTGGGCGTGGAAGGTTCCGACCTGATCGTCGCCATCAACACGGATCCCAATGCGCCGATCATGGATTTCGCCCACCTCGCGGTCATCGGTGACGCGGTGCAACTGCTGCCGGCGCTGACGGAAGCGTTCCGCAAGCATCTTTCGGTCAATCGGATGGCCGGTTGACGGGGCAGGCTCAAGGAGGCTCACATGAGTGACGTCCATTTCGATGCGATCGTTGTCGGCGCCGGACCTTCGGGCAACGCCGCCGCCTACACCATGGCCAAGCAGGGCCTGAACGTCCTGCAACTGGAGCGCGGCGAATATCCCGGCTCCAAGAATGTCCAGGGCGCGATCCTCTACGCGAAGTCGCTGGAGGAGATCATCCCCGATTTCCGCGATGACGCGCCGCTGGAGCGCCACGTCATCGAGCAGCGCATGTGGACCATGGGCGATGCCTCGCATGTCGGCATGCATTACCGCTCCGACGACTTCAACGAGGAAAAGCCGAACCGCTACACCATCATCCGCGCGCAGTTCGACAAGTGGTTCTCCCGCAAGGTGCGCGAGGCAGGTGCCACGCTCCTGTGCGAGACGACGGTGACCGAGCTTCTGCGCGATGCCAGCGGCAAGGTCACCGGCGTGCGCACCGACCGCAACGCCGGCAAGGTCTTCGCCGATGTCGTGGTCTTGGCCGAAGGCGTCAACGGCCTCGTCGGCCAGCGCTCCGGCCTGCGGCCGGAAGTGGCGCCGGAGAATGTCGCGCTGGCGGTGAAGGAAATGCACTTCCTGCCGCGCGAGGTGATCGAGGCCCGCTTCAACCTCAAGGGCGACGAGGGCGTCGTCATCGAGGCGATGGGCACCATCACCGACGGCATGACCGGAACGGGCTTCCTCTATACCAACCAGGAATCCATCTCCGTCGGCATCGGCTGCATCGTGTCGGACTTCGCCGAAAGCGAGACGACCCCTTACGGTCTTCTGGAAGCCTTCAAGAACCACCCGAGCATCAAGCCGCTTCTGGAAGGTTCCGAGTGCAAGGAATACGCCTCCCACCTCATCCCCGAGGGCGGCTACAACGCCATTCCGGAGCTTTACGGCGACGGCTGGCTGGTCGTCGGCGACGCCGGCCAGTTCGTCAACGCCGTCCATCGCGAAGGCTCCAACATGGCGATGACCACGGGCCGCATCGCCGGCGAGACGATCGTCTGGCTCAACCGGCGCCGGGACGAGATGTCGAAGGCCAATCTCGCCGAATACCGCAAGCGGCTGGAAGAGACCTTCGTCATGAAGGACCTGAAGAAGTATCGGAAGATCCCGCACTTCCTGGAAGCCAACAAGCACGTCTTCACGCTCTATCCGAAGCTCTTCTCCGATGCCGCGCAGGCGTGGTTCCGGGTTGATGGCACGGACAAGTGGTCCAAGGAAAAGCAGATCGTCGGTTCGTTCCGCAGAAGCCGGAGCGTGCTCGGTCTGGTCGGTGATGCATTCAAACTCGCGAGGGCATGGCGATGAGCTACGTACCGCAGGACAAGGAAATGCGCGTCGAGGAGAAGCTCTACCAGAACCGTTATCTGGTCGATGCCGGCAGGCCCCACATCAAGGTGCTGCCGCACGAGACGCCCTCCAAGGCGCTTTTGTCGATGACCCATCTGTGCCCGGCCGGCTGCTACGAGTTGAACGAGCGCGGCCAGGTGGAGATCACCGCCGACGGCTGCATGGAATGCGGCACCTGCCGCATCGTGACCGCCAAGACCGGCGACATCGAATGGAACTACCCGCGCGGCGGCTTCGGCGTCCTCTACAAGTTCGGGTAGGCGCACGCGTCTTCGGGACCTGGCCGCGCAAGCCGGCGCAAAGCCGCAAGGCCAGGCCCCTGTTGCCCGAACGGGCCGTCTGGGGAGGCGCCTGTCGTCGGAAGTTTTGGTGCCATGGCCAATGATGTGAGACCGGAACCGCGCAAGGCCGTCAAGCAGGCCGGCCTTTTCACCACGCGCGCGGAAGTCGCCCTGCACGGCATGTACGAGATCTCCAAGGTTCTCGCGATCCCCGCGCGGCTGGAGACGACGCTGTCCAATGTCCTGACGCTGCTGGCGAACTTCCTGGAAATGTCGCATGGCCTGATCGCGCTTCTCGACGAGAACGGCGAGCCGGGCATCGTCGTCGGCTCCGGCTGGAGCGAGAGCAGCGCCAAACGGCATTTCGAATTGCTGCCCCAGCTCGCCATCGGCCAGATCGTGGCGACCCGCATGCCTGTGGTGGTGGAGAACGTCGCCCGCGATCCGCTCTTCGAGGACTGGCTCGCCGCCGAGCATCGCGCCCGGGGGCGATGCGTGTCCTTCATCGGCGTGCCGATCAAGGAGCGCGACAAGGTCGTCGGCACGCTTACCATCGACCGCATCTCCGATGGCCAGACCCGTTTCCGCTACGACGAGGATGTCCAGTTCCTGGCGATGATCGCCAATCTCGTCGGCCAGACGGTGCGCCTCCACGATGTCATCAACCGCGATCGCCGGCGTCTGATGGGCGAGCAGCGGCGGCTGGAAAAGGAACTGTCGGAAACCGCCGCGCCGACGCGCCAGCGCAAGGCGGGCAACGGCGCCTCCACGGTTGGCGGCGCCGGCGGCATCGTCGGCGAGAGCGACGCCATCCACGCGGTTCTGGAAAAGATCGAGGTCGTCGCCCGCTCCAATTCCACCGTTCTGCTGCGCGGCGAAAGCGGCACCGGCAAGGAACTGTTCGCCCGCGCCACACATGACCTGTCGGAGCGCAAGACGGGACCGTTCATCAAGGTCAATTGCGCGGCGTTGCCAGAGGCGGTGCTGGAATCTGAACTTTTCGGCCACGAGAAGGGCGCGTTCACCGGCGCCGTCACCCAGCGAAAGGGTCGCTTCGAACTGGCCCACGGCGGCACACTGTTTCTGGATGAAATCGGCGAGATCTCGCCGTCCTTTCAGGCCAAGCTGCTGCGCGTTCTGCAGGAGGGCGAGTTCGAGCGTGTCGGCGGCATGAAGACCATCAAGGTCGATGTCCGCCTCGTCGCCGCCACCAACAGGAATCTTGAGGAGGCGGTGGCGAAGGGCGAATTCCGCGCCGATCTCTACTACCGCATCAACGTCATCACCATCCTGCTGCCGGCCCTGCGCGAGCGGCGCGAGGACGTCTTCCCGCTCGCCAACGAGTTCCTCAAGCGCTTCAACCGCGAGCACGGCACGCATCTGGTCTTCACCGATTCCGCGCGCGGCGTGCTGGAGGGCTGCTTCTTTCCCGGCAACGTGCGCGAGCTTGAAAACTGCGTGCGCCGCACCGCGACACTGTCGCGCCAGGAAGCGATCGACGCGGAGGACTTCGCCTGCCGCAACGACGATTGTCTCTCCTCCACCTTGTGGAAGGGCGCGGTGGAAACGTCGACGCCCTTCAACATCGTCTCAAGGCCCGGCGCCGCGGCACTGTCGCCGCCCGTGCGTCCCGAGCCGCGCTCGTCTCCGCCGGGTGCGCCGACAGCCTGTCCCGAGGCAGACACCTGTTCCCTCGCCAATGGCGAGGAGGGGCGCATGAGCGAGCGCGAGCGACTTATCGATGCGATGGAGCGCGCCGGCTGGGTCCAGGCCAAGGCCGCCCGCATCCTCAACCTCACCCCCCGCCAGATCGGCTACGCGCTGAAAAAGCACAGGATCTCGATCAAGAAGTTCTGAGTGCAGGACGGCGCGGAGCGCCTGCGGCTGGCCATGTGCCTTCGGCGCGGACAGCCCGGAATGAGGGGATGCGTGGTTGGCGTGAAACTCAATCCGGACCTCCTCATTCCGGACAAGTGAGGCGCAAGCCGAACGCTGATCCGGGGATCAAGACCGGAGCACGGTCTCGCAGGCCTGGAATCCAAGGCCCTCCCGCCCGCACCCAGTCTGACACTTCCCCAACACACAGGGATCCATGCCGGGATGTATCCATGCGGAAGGAGGCTGAAATGACGAGCGCGAGCGCCATCGCACCGCACCGAAGGATCACGGCATGGATTGCCGGTCGCAGTCGGCATTGACGGTGAGAGATCGAGCCGAAAAACTCGCCGGCTCTTGCGTGTCGAGAGCAAGCTTCCACTTCCCCGGGATGGAGACGACAGACGCAAGGCTTACGTGCCGGAGGTCCATCCCGTCGATGCCGCAGAACCCCGCGAAGCCTAGAGCGTATCCCGATCAGATTGAACCAATCTGATCGGGATACGCTCTAAGTATTGATCTGGAGCGATTTCTTATCGTTCAGACGATTCCGTCTGAACGGAAAGCGCTCTAAGAAGCCCCGCCCGGCCCCGTAATCGAGGACAGCGCGACGAAGGGCCGGTTCGGTTCGGGCTTCGGGCGAGCGGCGTCCTGGTGGACCTTGAAGAGGCGTTCCTCGATGGGCGAAGAGGTGACGAAATCGTCGTAGGCCGTCTCCAGATGGGCGCGGCAGAGGTCGCGGATCTCATCGTCGGAAAGCTCGGCGAAGGCGCCCTCCTCCTCGCTGGTCGCAAGGTACTGGCCCATGCGGCGCAGGATGTGGAGGCGCGAGACGTGCACCACCGACGGCTCGAAGGGAACGCCGAGATAGGCGAAGAACTCCTCGGCGGCGGAAAGCTGCGCCAGATCGTCGAGAACGGGCATGGGAACCTCCTTCGAATTGACGGCCGGGAGCGCGGTCCGGGGCCTCAGCGAACCTCTCACCGGTCCGGCCGGGTGTCGTGCCGGATGGCTGCCTTCTCCGCCTTCAGCCGCCCTTGCAGGTGGTTGACGCGGGTCTCCAGGAATTCGATGCGGTCGATCAGCACGGTCAGAACATCGCCGACCGGGTCGGGGATGAGGTGGTGATCGAGGTCGATGCGGCCATCCGCACGCGTGGCGAAACCGCGCCGTTCGCGCCAGTCCTTGACCACCTTGCCGGGGATGCCGACAACCGTCATGCTGGGGGCGACGTCCTCGACCACGACCGAATTGGCGCCGATGCGGCAGCCGGCGCCCACCGTGACGGCGCCGAGGATCTTGGCGCCGGCGCCGACCAGCACGCCGTCTTCCAGCGTCGGGTGACGCTTGCCGGCCGACCAGCTGGTGCCGCCGAGCGTGACGCCATGATAGAGGGTGACGTCATCGCCGATCTCGGCCGTTTCGCCGATGACGACGCCCGCGCCGTGATCGATGAAGAAGCGGCGGCCGATGGTGGCGCCGGGATGAATGTCGACATTGGTGAGAAGGCGCGAGACCCATGACAGGAAGCGGGCGGAGAAGCGGAAGCCGCCGCGCCACAGCCGGCTGGAGAGCCGGTGCCAGATGACGGCGTGGACGCCGGGATAGGTGAGCACGATCTCGACCGCGTTGCGGGCGGCGGGATCGCGCGCCGCGACGCAAGATACGTCCTCGCGCACCTGAGACCAAAGCGAGGGCGACCACAGCGAGGCGCGCGCCGGCACGGATGCGTCAGCCGGGGGCATCCCGGCTTGCGAGAAGCTGACCCAGGCTTCGGCCTCCGCCGTCGGCCCGTGGATTTCCTCGCTTTCGGCAACGATCATGGCGGTCACTCCCCGGCCATAGCGACGAGGGCCTCGGCGGGCTCGGCCGGCCCGGCGCCTTGGCCGTGGCGGTCCTGCCAGAGCGGCGACATGGCGCGCAGGCGCAGGATGATCGGCGGAAGCGCATCAAGCACCCGGTCGATCTCGCCGGCGGTCGTGTCGCGCGAGAGCGAGAAGCGGATGGCGCCCTGAAGCGCACTGGCCGGCACATCCATGGCGCGCAGCACATGCGAAGGCTCCATGGAACCGGACGCGCACGCCGAACCGGACGATGCGGCGATGCCAGCCTGTTCGAGCTTCATGAGGATGGCCTCCGCATCGAGGCAATCGAAGGCGATGTCGCAGGTGTTGGGGAGCCGGTCCGCCTCGCCGCCCAGCACGAAGCATTGCCCAAGCCGCCGGACGATGCCGTGCTCGAAGCGGTCGCGAAGAGCGCGCACGCGGGTCTGTTCCTCGCCCAGCCGTTCGGCCGCGATCTCGGCCGCCTTGCCGAGGCCGACGATGCCCGGGACGTTCTCCGTGCCGGCACGGCGCCCGCGCTCCTGCCGGCCGCCGCGAAGGAGCGGGCGGAATTTCACGCCCTTTTTCACATAGAGCGCACCGATGCCCTTGGGCGCGTGCAGCTTGTGTCCCGACAGCGACAACATATCGATTTCGCTTGCCGAAAGATCGATCGCGACCTTGCCCACGGCCTGCACCGCATCTGTATGAAAGAGCGCGCCGGCCTCATGGGCGTAGCGGGCGAGATCCTCGACCGGATTGAGGACGCCGGTCTCGTTGTTCGCCCACATAACCGAGGCGAGCGCCGTCTGCGGCCCGAGCGCGGCGCGGTAGGCATCGATATCGAGCCGGCCGGACCCATCGACGCCGATGGTGACGAGTTCGACGTCGCGGGTCTGCGACAGCCAGGTGGCGCAGGCGAGGATGGCGGGATGCTCGACCGCGCTCGTGACGATGCGGTTGCGGCCGGGCTGGACGTCGAGCGCGGACCACAGCGCGGCGTTGTCGGCTTCCGTACCGCCGGAGGTGAACACAAGCTCGCTGTCGTGGGCCGCCCCCAGCAGCGCCTGAAGCTGGCGCCGTGCCGTGCGCACGGCTCCGGCGACCTCGCTGCCGAAGGCATGGCTTGAGGAGGCGTTGCCGAACTGGCCGGTGAAGAAGGGCAGCATCGCCTCCACCACCGCCTCATCGGTGCGGGTGGTGGCGTTGTTGTCGAGATAGACCGGGATCATCTCATGCTCCTTCATTTGCGCTGCGCGGGCTGGCATTTGCGCCGCGCGGGCTGGCCTATGCGCTGCGCGGGTTCGCCTTTGCGCCGCGCCGCGCGTTGGCCTCCTCAGGCGGGAACACCGCCCATGACGGGGACGAGGCGGACGAACTCGCCCAGCTCCTCCACCATGCGGGACTGGATGCCCTCCAGCGTCATCGAGGCGAGCTTGCACATGACACAGGCCCCGGAAAGCCGCACGAGAACGCGCTTTCCCTCCACCTTGACGAGGACGCAGTCGCCGCCATCGCGCTGGAGATTGGGGCGGACCTCGTCGAGGACGCGGTTGATGACGGCAAGGCGTTCCGCCTCGCGCCCGTCGGAGGCGTCGTGCGGCGCCTCGGACGTCATTTGCGAAATCTGGACCAACGGGCTCTGCATGGGCGTGGGCTCCTGAAGGGTTTTCGGCTCAGCCGAAGGACTTGCCGCACGAGCAGCTGGACGTGGCGTTGGGATTGTCGAAGGTGAAACCGGAGCCTTCCAGCGCGACGACGAAATCGATCGTCGTGCCGGCGAGAAGCTCGTGGGACGTGGTGTCGACGAAGACCTTCACCCCGTCGCGTTCGATGACGGTGTCTTGCGGATCGGCCTCGTTGACGAGACCCATCATGTATTTGTAGCCGGCGCAACCGCCGGTCTCGACCATGATGCGCAAGCCGCCGACGGGCTCCTTGGCACCGGCGATTGCGGTACGAACCGCGTCGAGCGCGCTGTCAGTCAGATTGATCATCGCTGCCTTCCCATCGCTGTCAAAGGGTCATCGCTTTCCGTGGGTCTTTCCCTGGACCAGATCCAGCAAGCCGCGTGCCACAGCGGGAAACGGCGAAATCCCGCCATTTGCCGGCACACGCGGGCTGTTGGCTTTGCGACGCTTGTCGGGTTTGCGACAGGCGCGTCAGGCGGCACGGCGCGGCTCCGTCGGGCCGGATGAGGGCGACACGGCGATGCTTTTCGGCAGGTTTCCGGCGCTTTTTCCGGCCGCGTGTACCCAGCGGACGATGGCACCGGCAAACCGGCAAACCCTTTGCATAAGGCGTGATGCGCCGCGCGGGACGCGGGCTTTTTCTGGTTAGGACCCGTCAATGACAACGATCGAGCAAACACCTCTGGCCCGGCTGGAAAGCGAAGGCCGCCTTTTCAACGCGGTGCTGAAGGGCCCGACGACCAAGGACGGCCGCTTCGGCTTTCGCGGCGACATCGCGCTCAAGTTCCAGGAGCAGGTGGCCGACGAGAAACGGCCGCCGGATTTCTCCATCGAGCAGGTCCTCACCTTCGCGGAGGCAAGCAGCGCGAAGCTGCCGGTGCTGGTCGGCTACCTGCACTCGTTCGAGTACCTGAAGCCGGCGGTGGAGGTACTGGCGGACATGCTGGATCCGCAGGGCACGTACCTGTTCTTCTGCAACAACATCGACCTGCGCGCCCAGTACAAGGTGACCTTCGGGGACATCACCTTCTACGTTCTGCCGTGCGATGAATCGACGGTGTGGAAGGAGACGCTGGAGCTGATGGGCATCGATAAGAACGACATCAAGAAACTCAACACGGCCGGCAAGACCGATTTCGTGCTGGACGCGGTGAAGGGTTTTGCCAACGGCTACACCGAGATCAGCTACGAGAAGGGGCTTGAGATCATGGAGCCCGTTCGCAACCGCAACGAGAACCGGCCGGTCTAAGCGACCGGCCGTCCCCTTTGGCACCACGGGAGAGCGCGAGATGGCGACGCTGATCAAGACGACAGAGGACGGACGCAAGGTGGAGGTGCACGGGCTCGCCGTGTGCCTCGACGGCAAGCTGGAGGCCTTCGACCTGATCGAGGTGAAGCTTCACCCGAACCGTCCGGCGATCCTGAAGGCGATGCCGGAGGCGACCCACATGGCCGGCCGCGTCGCACTGACGCGGGCGGAGGCCGAACGGGTGGAGGCGGCGTTCGCGGAAACGGAACGGCAGATCCTCGCCAGCCCGAAGGCCATCAACGAACGCTTCCGACTGGCGATGAATCGCCGGGCGTGCATGGAGGGGATCGAGTAGGAGCGGGCGCGGGAGGCAGGCCGGGATGGAGCCGGGATGGGGCGGCGTCCCGCGCTCTGGCGTAGCGGCTTATCCTCAGGTCCCTCCTCCGTCATTGCCGACTCCGACCGGCAATGACGGGGGAGAGCGTGGCGCGAGGGACGCCGAAACGGAAGCCCCTGCCCGCGCGGCCCGTGTCACGTCGCCGCCGCAACCTCGGCGGCACGGGCGATCTGGGCGAGGCGGGACTCGCCCGTCTCCTCGCCGAAGCAATGTTCGAAGTCGTCGCAATCGGAGCAGACGGGGGCCGCGCAGAGCGTGAAACCGGCGGAGCCGCAGACGAGCCGGTAGAGGAACTTCTTCCACTTCATGTCGCCGCTGTTGCGCTTGCTGAGCGGTGCGAAATGGCGCTGCATCAGCTGCGAAAGCTCGCCGCGATTGCGAAGACCCAGATCCTGCCACAGATGATGCGGCGCCCGGCAACGGCGCGCGACCATGCCGGCGAAGGGCTTCTCCAACGGACCTTTGCCGCTGGAATACATCAGCATGATGTCGCGCACCGAGCGCTCCTCGGCTTCGATGACAGGTGCCGTGCCGGCGACAGCCTCGGTGATTTCATCGAGTGCGGCCGGAAACAGCGCCTGCGCGAGCGCGACGATCTCTTCGCCAGTGAGGCCCGCCCCGTCGGCGAGCGAGATGCCGCGCGCCGGGTCGGCTTCCATGAAGGCCATCGCCAGAATGGAGGCGGCGACGTGGACATCGAAGGCATCCGCCGACGCGCCAAGGGACGCACCGGTCAACCAGGCGTAGGCATCGTCCGCGTTCATCATGACAGTCGCCTCCTTCCGTAGAGCCGCGATACGCTGCCCGTCTCCACGCGCCGGGGGAACATGGGCCGGTGGTTGCCGGATCCCCGCCCGCGCGGGGATGACAGGTGCGAACCTTCAGCGAGAAGCCTCCCGGATCAGGCCGCCTCCAGCGCCTCGTGGGCGTGGGTCTGGCAATTGGTCGGGCAGACGCGGGCACACGCGCCGCAGCCGATGCAGGCGCCCGCGTCGTCCATCACCATGACCTTCTTCTCGATTTCCTCGTCCTCGTCGTCATCGAGCTCGACGATGTCACCGTCCTCGTTGAGGCCCTTCAGGGTCATGACCTGACGGCCACAGACCTTGAAGCAGCGGCCGCAGCCGATGCAGACCTCGCCGTTGATGGCGACGAGATAGTCCGGGTTCCAGTCCCGGCCGTCCCGGGTCAGATGCGCAGTCGTCATGGCTAGCTCCCGTTTTCGTATTCAGGGACTGGCTGCTCGCAGCCTCGCCCTGCCCTGCTGCCTCACGCCTCCAATTCCTTCAGTTCCGCGCGCTTCGTCTCAAGCGCCTCGTAGGTCGAATAGGTCTTCTCAGCGACCTCCATGATCGACTGCCAGTTGATCGGCAGGTCCTCGGCCAGGTCGTGCAGGTCCATCTTCAGCGCGGTGGCGCGCGAGGACAGTTTCTTCACTTCCGCCTTCAGGCTTTCCACGTCGCTCATCGTCTTCCCCTCAGTACTTCGCGACATCCGGAAAGCGCTCGATCATGTCGACGCCTTCCTTCACGTACTTGTCGCCTTCCGCCGCCAGCTTCTCCAGGCTGTCGAAGCCGTAGCGGTGAACGTCGCGCAGCTGCTTGTTGACGACGATCAGCCGGCCGCCGATCAGCACCATCCGGCCGAAGCCCTCGTGATGCATCTTGAACATCGGCGAGACCATCACGCGGGTGTGCTTTTCGATCAGCAGCGCCACCGCGTTGAAGAACAGTTCCATGCGCCAAACCGTGTCGGGATCGGGATCGCCGACGATGGGAAGCGCGCGGCGCTCCTCCTTCGTCAGGATGTAGGGCCGGATCAGATCGAGATCGGCCTTGTTCTCCCAGGTGCCGTGCGTGTCCTGGGCGCGCCAGACCTTGATCAGCTCCTTGATGAACGGCGCTTCCGCCGCCGGGGTCTCCCCGGATAGGACTGCCGCGTCAGCCATTGACCACTTCCTCCTCGTCGTCGAACTCGTCAAAGCTGCGTTCCTTGCCCTTGTTCATGACCTTGCGCAGCCACGGCGGCGGGTTGCCGGCGAGCACGGCCTGGAGCTTGTCGAGAAGCTCCTCGATCGGCTCGGGCTGGGTGACCTTCATGGGATGAATGCCGGTGGCCACCACCCGGGCGGCACCGGAGCCGCCGATCGCGGCGACATAGAGGATCGCGCAATCCCGGATCGCCTCGATCTTGGGGGCGAGCTTGTCCTCGTCGCCGTCCTCCTTCAGGTCGCCCTCGAACTCCACGGCCTCCAGAAAGCGGTGGCCTTCCGGTTCCAGATCGTAGATGGCGATGTGCTTGGCCCAGCCGAAATGGGCATCGACCCTCTTCAGGTCCTGCGTTGCGAATGCGACTTTCATTTCACCGTCACCTCTCGCGTTGTCATTAGTGGGCCCGGGCCGAAGAGCCGTGGCCATGTCCGCCGCCGATCCCGTCGCGCCAGGTGTCGGGCGTCGGCTCGTGGTTGTCCTCGTGATCGGCGATCAGCAGGTTGGCGATCCGGAAGATGAGATCGCGGGTGCCGCGATAGCCGATGGAAAGCTGGTGGCCGGAGCCGATGCGGTCGAACATCGGGATACCGGCGCGGTGGAAGGGGATGGCGAGACGGGTCGCCATCTGCCGGCCGTGGGAATGGGTGACGAGGAAATCGCAAGCCCGCTCCTTGGCCAGCCGCTCCAGATCCTCCAGATCGCCGATCAGCACGTCCTCGGTCGGCAGGCCTTCGAGCACGGGGGACTGGGTGGTGGTGACGGCGGCGACCATCTTCGCGCCCATCTCGTGCAGCATGGAGCCGAGATCGTTCAGAAGATCCGGCTCCGCGCCGATGGCGAGCCGGCGCCCGCCGATATGGAAGTGACCATCGAGCATGGCATCGACCAGTTGGCCGCGCTGGCGGCGGTATTTGGCGGGCACCTCGCGGCCCGTGATCCTGGTCAGGAACCGCATCAGATCGTCGTTGGGCGCCAGACCGCAGAGGCGCGGCAGCAGCCGGTAGGGGGTGCCGGTCTTTTCCGCGAGCGCTTCCGCCGCCGGGCGCATCTGTTCGCCGATGGCGAGCGTCCACGCGGCGTCGCCCATCCGGGCCACCTCGTCGATGCCGACGCCGCCGATTGTGGTGGGGGTGAAATCCTCGGGAATATGCCCGTCGAGCGAGCCGGCGATATCGGGCAGGAACGTCGGCGCGAGGCCGAAATCCTCAAGGATGGTGCGAAGCTCGTCGAGATCGCCGGGCGTCATGTGGCAGCCGGGCAGGACGTTGAGGCGGGCCGGATCCTTGCGCGCACCTTCGTCCGGTGCCTTCACCAGCACCTCGACCATGCGCGTGACGGTCTTCGCCCAGCCATCCTGGAAGGCGTGCTCGAAATCGGGGGTGGAGACGTAGACCAGCGGGAAGTCCTTCAGTTCCGGGTTCTTGTCGCGGATGAGCTTCAGGTAGCCCTCCACGTCGTCGCCCTTGATCTCGGTGACGCCGGTGGAACAGATGCCGATGACTTCCGGGTTGGTCTTCTTGCGGATCGTCAGGATCGCCTGCTCGACATTGGACATGCCGCCGAGCACGGTCGCGACCTCGCTCATGGCTGTCGTCTGGAGCGGGATCGCCTCCTTGAAATGGCGCACGAACAGCACGAGCCCGAAAGAGGTGCAGCCCTGCGAGCCGTGCAGGAGCGGCATCGCGCCGCGAAGCCCCATGAAGGCGAGCGCGCCGCCGATCGGCTGGCTCATTTTCAACGGGTTGACGGTGCAGGATTTTTTCGAGTGCTTGACCTCGGCCATTGTCCCCTCCCCTACTGCGCGGCCATGGCGAGGGCGGGATCGGCGGCGGCGGCCGCAAGATCCTCGGCCTCCATCTGGGCGAGCGCCCTTTCCTGCCAGTTCTCGCCTTCCACCTCCCATGGGGCGGGACGGCGAACTTCGGCCCAGACGGGGTTGAACAGCGCCTTCTCGATCTCCTCCAGAAGCTTCACCATGCCGACATAGCCCATGTAGGCGTGGTGGCGTTCCTGGTTGATGTCGAGCCACGGCATGGAGGCCTTGAGCGCCACGAACTGGGAGCGCCCGCCCGAGAGCATGATGTCGGCCTTCGCGTCCTTCAGCATCCGGTACATCTCGCGCGGGGTCATGTCCTCGATCATGTGGGCGTCCTGGCCCATCAGTTCCTTGATGCGCTCCTTGTCCTCCTTCGTGGACTTCTTCACGCTCGTGCCGACCAGTTCGAGACCGGCCTCCTGAAGGGCGGCGAGCACCGACCACGACTTCACGCCGCCGGTGATCAGCAGCACCTTCTTTCCCGAAAAGCGCGGGCGGAAGGGCGCGATCGCCTCCCAGGCCTTCGCCTCCTCGCGCGCGATGAGCGCCTCGGTGCGCTCCATCAGCTCCGGATCCGCACCGCGCTCGATGAGCAGGCGCGAGATCTCGCGTAAAGCCTCGGAGGTATCCTCGATGCCGTAGAACGAGCCCTCGAAGAAGGGGATGCCGTAGCGCTCCTCCATCTTGCGGGCGACGTTGATCATGGCCTTGGAGCACACCATCATCGCGGCCTTCGCGCGGTGGGAAGACGCGACTTCCCTGTACTTGCCGTCGCCGGAGATGCACGACAGGATGCGGATGCCGAGTTCATCCAAGAGCGGCTTCACCTGCCACAACTCGCCCGACAGGTTGTATTCGCCGATGATGTTGATGTCGTAGGGCGTGGTGAATTCCGGCTCCTCGGTGCCGATGACATGCTGCAGCAGGGCTTCGCCCGCGAGCTTGTTGCCGAGGTTCTTGGAGCCGACGAAGCCCGGCGCGTTGATCGGGATGACTGGCTTGCCGAACTTTTCGCGGGCTGCCTTGCAGACCGCGTTGATGTCGTCGCCGATCATGGCCGGCACGCAGGTCTGGTAGACGAAGACGGCGGGCGGATCGTATTTCTCGATGATCTCGCGGATCGACTTGAAGAGCCGCTTCTCGCCGCCGAAGACGACGTTGGTCTCGTTGATGTCGGTGGTAAATCCCGTGCGCCAGATCTGCGAGCCGGAGGAGCGCGCCCCGCGGTTGTCCCAGGAGTTGCCTTCGCAGGCGATCGGCCCGTGGATCAGGTGGGCGACGTCGGTCAAGGGCTGGAGCGCGATCTTGGCGCCATCAAAAGCGCAGCCGCCGGCGGCCCCGCCGGGCTGAAGCTGCTTGGTGCAGCCTTTCTTGCGCTCGGTCTCCGACTTCGCCGCGTTCTTGCCGCAGCCGGGCTCGTTGAACACGTCCTGAATGGTAGCGTTGAGCGAAGCCATGTGCGCCTCCTGGGGGAAGTGGTTCGGATGTGCCGACGCGGCCCCGTCGGGTCGGGTCGACATATCGAGACGACGGCATCTCCGTATCCGCCCCCTCTCCCATTGGGAGAGGGCTGGGGTGAGGGGTGTCGGGCTCTCGTGGATCCGGAGGATCCGACACCCCTCACCCGGACCTTCGGTCCGACCTCTCCCCATGGGAGAGGTGCTTTCGCGGCGTCTCTAGCTGCGACTAGCGGATGATGTCGTAGCTGTAGTCGGTCTTCGACGGCACGTTGGTGTTGCGGTCCATCTCGTCGAAGATCTTGTCGAGGATGGTGATCAGCACGTTCATGCCGCCCTGGTAGCCCCAGACCGGACGACGGTGGTGGTGGTGCCGGTCGAAGACGGGGAAGCCGATGCGGATCAGCGGCGTGCCCGTGTCGCGCTCCAGATACTTGCCGTAGGTGTTGCCGATCAGGAAATCGACAGGCTCCGTGAACAGCAGCGAGCGCATGTGCCACAGGTCCTTGCCCGGGTACACGTGGCAGCCTTCGCCGAAGGGCGAGGAGGCGAAGAGTTCTTCCATCTTCGCGGCCCAGGCCTTGGTGCCATTGGTCGCCAGCACGTGGGTGGGCTCGGCGCCGAGTTCCAGCAGGAACGAGGCGAGGCCGTAGCACAGGTCCGGATCGCCGTAGATCGCGAACTTCTTGCCGTGGATGTGAGCGGAGGAATCCGCGATCGCATCGACCAGGCGGCCGCGCTCCCTGGCAAGATCCTCCGGGATCTCGACACCCATCAGGCGCGCGACTTCCATCAGGAAGGCATCCGTGCCGGCGACGCCGACGGGATGGTTGAAGGCCTTCACCTCCTGACCGTGATCGGCGATCATGGCGAGCGTCTTTTCCGTGCAGTACTGCTGCATGGAGACGGTCGCCTTCGCATGGACAGCGTTCGCCGCATCCTCGAGCTTCGTGCCGCCGTCATACATGCGGAACTGGCCGTCGGTCGGCGTGTCGAAGACGTCAGAATTGTCACCGAGGATGGTGTAGTCGATGCCCATCAGGCCGAAAATGCGCTTGATCTCGCGCATGTTGCCGACCGTGTAGCCGTCGAAGCCGCCGATGAAATTGAGCGAGCCGTTCTCCTTGCGCTCGATCTTCGGTGCGGTGCCGGCCTTGCCATCCCAGAAGTGCTCCAGGATGCCCTTCAGCGCGTTGTCGTAGCCGGTGACGTGGCTGCCGACGAAGGCGGGCGTATGGGCGAAGGGAACGTCGAACTCGGCGGGCACCGACTCCTTTTCCTTCGCCGTCTTGATGAAGGCGTTGAGGTCGTCACCGATGACTTCCGCCATGCAGGTGGTGGAGACCGCGATCATCTTCGGCTTGTAGAGGTTGTAGGTGTTGGCGAGCCCGTCGACCATGTTGTTGAGGCCGCCGAACACGGCCGCGTCCTCGGTCATCGACGAGGAGACGCACGAGGACGGCTCCTTGAAGTGGCGCGACAGGTGGCTGCGGTAGTAGGCGACACAACCCTGCGAGCCGTGCACGAAGGGGATCGTGCCCTCGAAGCCCACGGCGACGAAGACCGCGCCGAGCGGCTGGCAGGCCTTGGCCGGGTTGATGGTGAGCGCCTCGCGGGCGAAGTTCTTTTCGCGATACTCGTCGGTCTTGGCCCACTCGCGCACCCGTTCGACTTCGGCCGGGTCGCGCGGGTTTTCGAACATCTTGCGCTTGTTCTCCAGCATCTGCTGGTATTCCGGGCCACGGAACAGCTCGAAGTGGTCGAGCACGTTTTCAGCGTTCTGCGTCATGATGAAACCCTCTCAAAATTCGGATGCGGCGCCGGCCGGCGGCCAGTCCCCAAGCCCCGGAAATTGGGGCGAGGGGACCGGCGGCCGCTTTGGTTATTCGGCCGCCATCAGCGTCGGTTGGGAGCTGTCCTTCCACGGAGTGTTGGCGAGCCGCCAGACGGGCGAGTTGATCGCCATGTCCATGTCGCGGGCGAAGATCGCGAAGCCGTCGTAGCCGTGGTAGGGGCCGGAATAGTCCCAGGAGTGCATCTGGCGGAACGGCACGCCCATCTTCTGGAAGACGTACTTTTCCTTGATGCCCGAGCCGACGAGATCCGGCTGGATCTTCTCCACGAACTTCTCGAACTCGTAGCCGGTGACGTCGTCATAGATCAGCGTACCGTCCTTGACGTAATGCTGGGCGGTGCGCTGGTAGTCGTCGTTGTGACCGAACTCGTAGCCGGTGCCGACGACCTCCATGCCGAGGTCCTCGTAGGCGCCGATGACGTGGCGCGGGCGCAGGCCGCCGACGAACAGCATGACGGTCTTGCCCTCAAGCCGGGGCTTGTACTTGGCGATGACCGCGTCCATCAGCGGCTGGTACTTGGCGATGACGCGCTCGGCGCCTTCCTTGATCTTGTCGTCGAAGAAGCTGGCGATCTTGCGCAGGGACTCGGCGATCTTGGTCGGGCCGAAGAAGTTGTACTCGCACCAGGGAATACCGTACTTCTCTTCCATGTGCCGCGAGATGTAGTTCATCGAGCGGTAGCAGTGCAGGATGTTGAGCTTCGCCTTGGGCGTCGCTTCCAGTTCCGCGATGGAGCCGTCCCCCGACCATTGCGCGATGACGCGAAGGCCCATTTCCTCCAGGAGTATGCGCGAGGACCAGGCGTCGCCGCCGATGTTGTAGTCGCCGATGATCGCGACGTCGTAGTCGGTCGGCTCGAAGCGCGGCGGCGCATCGGGGTCGAGCTTGTCGAACACCCAGTCGCGCACGGCGTCGTTGGCGATGTGGTGACCGAGCGACTGCGAGACGCCCCGGAAGCCCTCGCACCGCACCGGCACGATGGTCTTGCCGTATTCCTTCGACTTCACCTTGGAGACGGCCTCGATGTCGTCGCCGATCAGGCCGATCGGGCATTCCGACTGCACGGTGATGCCGTTGTTCAGCGGGAACAGTTCCTCGATCTCGTCCATGATCTTGGCGAGCTTCTTGTCGCCGCCGAAGACGATGTCCTTCTCCTGGAAATCGGAGGTGAACTGCATGGTCACGAAGGTGTCGATGCCGGTCGTACCGATGTAGTAGTTGCGCCGGGCCGCCCAGGAATACTGGCCGCAGCCGACGGGGCCGTGGGAGATGTGGATCATGTCCTTGATCGGACCCCATACCACGCCCTTGGAGCCGGCATAGGCGCAGCCACGGATAGTCATGACGCCGGGAATGGACTTGAGGTTCGACTTCACGCCACAGTCGGCCTTGCCTTCCTCGTGGACGTTCAGGTGCTTGGCGCGCCGCTTGGCGGACTTCGCCGGATAGACCTGCAGAACCTCTTCGATCAGATCCCTGTTGCGGGCTTTCACCTCGTCAACAGTTGGGGTTTTGGCCAAGCTCATATCGATTACCTCGCTCCGGTCCCATTTCATGCCCCGCATGCGCCCCGATCCCCTCGCGGACCGGGACGCACGCGACGCGCGGTTAGACTGCTTCCAGCTCGGCGGCCGTCTTGCCGACCTGGGACTCATCGATCGTCTTCAGGATCCCGTGCTCCATCAGCATGTCCTCAAGCTCGTCCATGGTGATGGGAGTGGGGATGACGCCGTTGCCGGCGTTGTTGTGGATCTTGTGCGCGAGCTTGCGGTAATGCTCAGCCTGGGCGCTTTCCGGCGCGTACTCGATCACCGTCATGCGGCGCAGCTCGGCGTGCTGGACGATGTTGTCGCGCGGGACGAAGTAGATGAGCTCGGTGCCGAGCTTCTTCGCCAGGTTCTCCGCCAGCTCCAGTTCCTTGTCGGTCTGGCGCTCGTTGCAGACCAGGCCGCCGAGGCGAACGCCCCCGGAATTGGCGTACTTGAGGATGCCCTTGGAGATGTTGTTGGCCGCGTACATGGCCATCATCTCGCCCGACATGACGATGTAGATTTCCTGAGCCTTGTTCTCGCGGATCGGCATGGCGAAGCCGCCGCAGACCACGTCGCCGAGCACGTCGTAGGAGACGTAGTCGAGATCGTCGTAGGCGCCGTTCTCTTCCAGGAAGTTGATGGAGGTGATGACGCCGCGGCCGGCGCAGCCGACGCCGGGCTCCGGACCGCCGGACTCCACGCACTTGATGTCCTTGTAGCCGATCTTCAGCACGTCCTCGAGTTCCAGGTCCTCGACGGAACCGGCCTCGGCGGCAAGGCTCAGGATGGTGTCCTGCGCCTTGGCGTGCAGCATCAGGCGGGTGGAATCGGCCTTCGGATCGCAGCCGACGATCATGATGCGCTGGCCCATCTCGGCGAGCGCGGCGAGCGTGTTCTGGGAGGTGGTCGACTTGCCGATGCCACCCTTCCCGTAAAATGCAATCTGTCGCAGTGACGACATGGTACGTCTCCTTTGAACCTTCAGGTTTGTGGCTGTCCCGCCCCTCGCAGGAACAGGCGCGTCCAGGAAACGAGCTTGCGGTTTCATGGGAAGGAGCACATCGCTCGGATCTCCCGTAGGCGTGCACTCAGCCCTCACTAGCCGTTCCGACACCCTCAATCGCAACGACCGTGCCAAGTTCGAAAATTTTCGTCATTTCATTGATTTCAATGACTTTTATCGATTTTCGGACACAGCACGACGCTTGTGTCGAACCCGACACGGGTGTGGCGGCTGCGACAAACAACACAACGGTCTGTCGGGTCGGGCGCGGTGGGCGCGGTGGCGCAAACCGGCGGATTTCCATGGCGCGTACGGCGCCGGCGCATTGCGGAACGCTTCTTGCTACCGGGAGGAGGAAGGGCGCAACGGGGCCGGTTCGTGTCGGCTCCGCGACGCGCCGGGGTACGGCTTTCGACAAAGCGAGGGCGATATGCAGATCGGTGTTGAGACTTCAAAGGCCGTCGACCAGCGGCGCGTGTTCGTCATCGACGAGGACGACATCACCCGGACGGTGCTGCAATTCATGCTGCAGGACGAGATCGAGACCCACGAAATGGCAACGGTGGAAGAAGCGTTCGAAAAGGGTGTCGGCTGGCTGAAACCCGACCTGGTGCTCATCGGCGTCTCGTTCGTGAAGCAGGTCACTGATGAGGGCGGCGATCTTGTTGCGCATATCAAGATGCGGTTCGATGGCGCGCGAATCCTGATCGTGTGCGACAAGGCCGACGAGCCAGTGGCGGTCGCGGCGATCCGGGCGGGCGCGAACGGCGCGCTTTTGAAGCCGCTGACGCTGGAAAACGTGCGTTCGAAGGTGGACACGGTGCTGGGGCGCGGCGGCGCCAAGCCGATCGTCAAGCTCGGCATGCTCGGTTAGGAGCCCGGATTGGTCATAGCGGGCTCCTGAGCTCGCGGCGCCTCAGCAGGGTGCTGAGGTTTCCAGTGCGAGGGCGTGCAGGGCGCCACCCATCTCTCCTTTCAGCGCCGCATAGACCATCTGGTGCTGCTGGACGCGCGATTTGCCCCAGAAGGCCCTTGAGCGAACCTTGGCGGCGTAGTGGTCGCCGTCGCCGGCGAGGCCGACGATGAGGACCTCCGCATCCGGCAGGGCCTCCTTGATCAGACGTTCGATCCGCGTTCCTTCCATGGCCATCCGTGTCGTCTCCTGCCCATTTGCTACGTTGCGATGGAGCGAACGATGCAAGTTCGCAACCAGTTCGGTGCGACAAGCAGCCAACCCCAGCCGGGCCGCCGTTTTTCCCTCTGGCGGATGCCGCAGGCGGGCTGTCGGGAAGCCGACAGACGACAATCCCCCTGTCTTGAACCCGACAGGGAGGAACCACGTCCCGATTCCGGCGTCTTTGTCGGGGTCGACAGTTTTCCGCCATTCCCGACGCGCGACGACACCCCGCTTTCGCACTGCACAAGCGCTGGCACAGCGATTGCTTAGAACCATTCCAAGCCCGTGGGGCGCCCTTCGACAATGCCAACGCCGGGACGCAGACATGACCCAGGAAATGGACGTGCTGGAAGATTTCGCGGGCCGGAAATACAAGTACGGTTTCGTCAGCGACATCGAGAGCGAATACGCGCCGATCGGGCTTTCGGAAGAGGTCATCCGGTTCATATCCGCGAAGAAGAACGAGCCGGAATGGATGCTCGACTGGCGGCTCGACGCCTATCGCCGCTGGCTGACGATGGAAGAGCCGGACTGGGCCAAGATCCGCTACCCGAAGGTCGATTTCGACGGCATCTACTACTACGCGGCGCCGAAGAAGGACAAAAAGGGTCCCGAGAGCCTCGACCAGGTCGATCCGGAGTTGCTGGCGACCTACGAGAAGCTCGGCATTCCGCTCTCCGAACAGGAGATTCTGGCGGGCGTGGAACCGAAGAACCGGGTGGCGGTCGATGCCGTCTTCGACAGCGTGTCGGTGGTCACGACCTTCAAGGAGACGCTGGAGGAAGCCGGCGTCATCTTCTGCCCGATCTCGGAAGCCATCCAGAAGCACCCGGATCTGGTGAAGAAGTACCTCGGCACGGTCGTTCCCACCACCGACAACTTCTACGCCACGCTGAATTCCGCCGTGTTTTCGGATGGTTCGTTCGTCTACATCCCCGAGGGCGTGCGCTGCCCGATGGAGCTTTCGACCTATTTCCGCATCAATGCGTCCAACACCGGACAGTTCGAGCGCACGCTGATCATCGCCGACAAGGGCTCCTACGTTTCCTATCTGGAAGGCTGCACGGCACCGCAGCGCGACGAGAACCAGTTGCACGCGGCCGTCGTGGAACTGGTCGCGCTGGAAGACGCGGAGATCAAGTACTCCACGGTGCAGAACTGGTATCCGGGCGACGAGCAGGGGCGTGGCGGGATCTACAACTTCGTCACCAAGCGCGGCGACTGCCGGGGCGACAATTCCAAGATCTCGTGGACGCAGGTCGAGACCGGATCGGCGGTCACCTGGAAGTATCCGTCCTGCATCCTGCGCGGCGACAACAGCCAGGGCGAATTCTATTCCATCGCCATCACCAACAATTTCCAGCAGGCCGATACCGGCACGAAGATGATCCATCTCGGCCGGAACACGAAAAGCCGGATCATCTCCAAGGGCATCTCGGCCGGGCGCTCGCAGAACACCTATCGCGGGCTGGTGCGCATCCACCCGAAGGCGGACGGGGCGCGCAACTTCACCCAGTGCGACAGCCTGCTGATGGGCAACCGCTGCGGCGCGCACACGGTGCCCTACATCGAAAGCCGCAATTCCTCGGCTCAGGTGGAACACGAGGCCACCACCTCGAAGATATCCGAGGACCAGCTTTTCTACTGCCTCTCGCGCGGCATCGGCGGGGAAGAGGCGGTCGCCCTCATCGTCAACGGCTTCTGCAAGGACGTCCTCCAGCAACTCCCGATGGAGTTCGCGGTGGAAGCGCAGAAGCTTGTCGGGATCAGTCTGGAAGGGAGCGTCGGATGACCATGCTCGAGATCGAAGACCTGCACGTCACGGTGGCGGACAAGCCCATCCTGAAGGGGCTGAACCTGACGGTTCCGGCCGGCGAGGTGCACGCCATCATGGGCCCGAACGGGGCCGGCAAGTCCACGACCTCCTACACGCTGGCGGGCCGCGAGGGCTACGAGGTCACCTCCGGCGCGATCCGCTTCAAGGGCGAGGACATCGTCGATCTGCCGCCGGAAGAACGCGCAGCGAAGGGCATGTTCCTCGCCTTCCAGAGCCCGATCGAGATCCCGGGCGTCACCAACATGAACTTCCTCAAGGCGGCCGTTTCCTCGCAGGCGCGGCTTCGCGGCGAGAAGGAGCCGGGGCCGGCGGAGTTCCTGAAGATGGTGCGCGCGGCGGCGAAGACGCTGAACGTGTCGGAGGACATGCTGAAGCGGCCGCTCAATGTCGGTTTCTCCGGCGGCGAGAAGAAGCGCAACGAGGTGCTGCAGATGACGCTGCTGAAGCCGTATCTCGCGGTGCTCGACGAGACGGATTCCGGCCTCGACATCGATGCGCTGAAGCTGGTGGCACAAGGCGTCAACGCGCTGCGCTCGCCGGAGCGCTCGTTCCTCGTGATCACCCATTACCAGCGACTGCTCGACTACATCGAGCCGGATGTCGTGCACATCCTGGCGGGCGGTAGAATCGTCAAGTCCGGCGACAAGACGCTGGCGCGCGCGCTTGAGGATCATGGCTATGACGCCGTGATCGGCAAGGCGGCGTGAGGGAGGGAGCCATGGGCGAGATGGTGACCACAGACAGGCTACTTTCCGGCGCGAGCGCGCTTCGCGGCGACGCGGCACCCTGGGCGGGAAGCTTGCGCGACGGCGGGCGCGAGCGCTTCACGCAGCTCGGCGTGCCCGACCGGCGCAAGGAGGCGTGGAAATACTCCGACCTCGCCCGGGCGCTTGCCCACAAGGCCGGAGCGGCCCCCTCCCCGCGTGCGCCGCTGGTGCTTGAAGACGCATTCGTTGCGGTATTCAAGGATGGGGTGCTCGACGTGGCGGGCTCGATCCTGCCGCCGGGCCTCATGCCGCTTGGCATGGTTCTGGCCGATCCGGGCTCGCCATTTGCCGGGGTTCTGGGCTCGGTGAATGCGGCCGAACAGGCCGCGCACCCGATCGTCGGGCTCAACACCGCGCTGATGGAGGAAGGCTTCGTGCTGAGCCTTGCCGCCGGCGACAAGCTTTCCGCGCCGCTGCATGTCCGTTTCACCTGGACGGGTGCTGCAAGTGACCGGCACGTGCGGCTGCTGGTCGACCTCGGCGAAGGAGCGCAAGCGACCGTTCTGGAGACCCATGACGGTGCGCCCGCATTCTCCACCGTTGTGAACGAGGTGCGGCTGGCATCGAACGCAAGGCTCACCCATGTCCGCATCGACCGGCTTTCGGCCGGAGCGCGCCAGAGCGCGGTGACGCTCGGCGAGGTGGCGGGCGGGGCCGAATACCGCGCCTTCTGCCTGTCGGAAGGCGCCGCCTTCTGCCGGCACGAGGCGCTCGTCGCGCTCACCGGCGAGAGCGCGAACGTGGAGATCGACGGGGCGTTTCTGGTTTCCGGCGACAACCATTGCGACAACACCACGGTGATCAGCCACATCAGCCCGAACACCACCAGCCGGCAGGCCTTTCGCGGCGTTCTGTCGGGCCGCTCGCACAGTGCCTATCAGGGCTGCGTGAAGGTGGCGGAGGACGCGCAGAAGACCGACGCCTACCAGATGAGCCGGGCGCTGCTGCTCTCGCGCGAGGCAAGGATCGCGACCAAGCCGGAGCTGGAGATCTTCGCCGACGACGTGAAGTGCAGCCATGGCGCGACGGCGGGCGAGATGGACGCGGATGCTCTGTTCTTCCTGCGCTCGCGCGGCATCATCGAGGAAGAGGCCCGCGCCATGCTGGTGGAAGCCTTCCTGGAGGAGGCGCTGGATACAATCGCCGCGCCGACGTTGCGCGACGTGGCGGCAAGCGCCGTACGCGACTGGCTGGCGAACCATACCGCGGAGGTGAGCCATGGCGGATAGTCCCCTTTCCCTCAGGCACACGGCAACGGCCCCGGGCTTCGACGTGGAGGCGGTGCGTGCGGACTTTCCGCTGCTTTCGCGCGAGGTGCACGGCAAGCCGCTCGTCTATCTCGACAACGCGGCGTCGGCGCAGAAGCCGCAGGCGGTGCTGGACGTGATGAGCGACGCCTACAGCCAGGCCTACGCCAACGTCCATCGCGGCATCCATTTCCTCTCCTCCGAGGCGACCGCCGCCTTCGAGGCCTCGCGCGAGGTCGCCCGCCGCTTCCTCAATGCGGAGCGGTCGGAGGAGATAATCTTCACCAAGGGCGGGACGGAAGCGATCAACCTCGTCGCCGCCTCTCTGGGGGCGGAAATCGGCGAAGGCGACGAGATCATCATCTCCGACATGGAGCACCACTCCAACATCGTGCCCTGGCACTTCCTGAGGGAGCGCAAGGGCGCCGTGCTGAAGTGGGTGCCGGTGACGGACGACGGCTCGTTCGATCTGGAGGCCTACGCCGGGCTCATCACGGCGAGGACGAAGATCGTCGCGGTGACCCACATGTCGAACGTGCTGGGCACCCTCACGCCGATCGCCGACGTGATCCGGCTGGTGCATGCGGCGGGCGCGAAGGTGCTGATCGACGGGTGCCAGGGTTCGGTGCATGAAGCGGTCGATGTGCGCGCGCTCGATTGCGACTTCTACGTCGCGACGGGGCACAAGCTCTACGGGCCGACGGGCATCGGCCTGCTTTACGGCAAGCACGAGCATCTGGCCGCGATGGCGCCCTACCAGGGCGGGGGCGAGATGATCGACACGGTGACGCGCGAGACAATCACCTACGGCGCACCGCCGCACCGCTTCGAGGCGGGAACGCCGCCGATCGTGCAAGCCATCGGGCTTGGCGCCGCACTCGTCTACATGGAGGGGCTAGACCGCGAGGCCGCCGCCGCCCACGAGGCGGAGTTGCTGGCGCATGCGAGCGAGGAACTCTCCCGCATCGAGGGGGTGCGGATCCTCGGTAAGGCGCCGCAAAAGGGCGCGCTCGTAACCTTCGTCATCGACGGGCTGCACGCCCACGACATCTCCACGGTGCTGGACCGGTCCGGCATCGCGGTTCGTGCGGGGAGCCATTGCGCCCAGCCGCTGATGGATCATCTGGGTTTCAGTGCGACGACCCGGGCCTCGTTCGCCCTCTACAACACGCATGCGGAGGTGGAGGCGCTGGCCGCCGGCCTCATGAAGGTCAAGGAGTTCCTTTCATGATGGAGACTCTGACGAGAGAAGATGCTGCCTGCGGCGATGCCGATTTCGGAAGTGATTTCGGACCGGCGGTGGTGCTTGAGCCCGCCTCCGACCACCGGATGGGGGAAATCGTGGCGGCGCTCAGGACGGTGCTCGACCCGGAAATCCCGGTCAACATCTACGATCTGGGGCTGATCTACAGGGTCAGCGTCAACGAGGCGAACGTGGCGGAGGTGGAAATGACGCTGACCGCGCCGGGCTGCCCGGTCGCAGGCGAACTCGTCGCCTCGGTGCAACGGGCGGTCAACAGCGTTTCCGGCATCGACGCGGCGCTCGTCCTGCTCGTATTCGATCCGCCGTGGGACCAGTCGAAGATGTCGGAGGAGGCCCGGCTGGAACTGGGCTTCATGTGAGGTGCACCTTTTCCCCAACACGGCGGAGTGGAAGCCATGACGGGCCATTGTTCGGTACTGACGACGGTTACGACACGGGGCACGGACTGCGGGATCGACGACGCGGCGCTGGAGGCAAAGCTCAGGGACGCTGGCCTTCGCGCCACGCGCCAGCGCATGGCACTGGGCCGGCTGCTGTTTTCCGGGCCGAACCACCACATCAGCGCGGACGAGCTGCACAAGAAGGCGATTGCCGCGCATCATCACCTGACGCTCGCCACCGTCTACAACACGCTCAACCAGTTCTGCGAGGCCGGGCTCCTACGCCAGGTGATGGCGAGCGGTTCGGCCACCTACTTCGATACCGACACCTCAGACCATCACCACTATTTCGTCGAGAATGAAGGGACGGTGATGGACGTGCCGGCCGGAAGCGTGCGGTTCGGTCTGATCCCCGAACCGCCGGAAGGGATGACCGTGACGCATGTCGACGTGATCGTTCACCTGAGGCGCAAGACACCCACCGACGACCAGTCATAGCCAGGTCCCTCCCCTGCCCGCCGCCCCCTCCCGGGAGGCCGGGCATCGTCCCAAAGGAGTTATCTCCCGATGCTGAAGTCTGTTCCGAACGTCACTTTCCGCACGCGCGTGCGCGACGAGGCCATCGAAGGCCCGAACCCGTTCCGCTGGGAAGACAAGACCACGGCCGACTATTTCGCCGGCAAGCGCGTGATCCTGTTCTCCCTGCCGGGTGCCTTCACGCCGACCTGCTCCACTTACCAGTTGCCCGATTTCGAGAAGCTCTTCCCGGAATTCCAGGCGGAGGGCATCGACGAGATCTACTGCATCTCCGTCAACGACGCCTTCGTGATGAACGCCTGGGCGAAGGCGCAGGGCATCGAGCACGTCAAGGTGATCCCGGACGGCTCCGGCGAGTTCACCCGCAAGATGGGCATGCTGGTCGCCAAGGATAACCTTGGCTTCGGCATGCGTTCCTGGCGCTACGCGGCGATCGTCAACGACGGCCAGGTCGAGCAGTGGTTCGTGGAGGAGGGCTTTGCCGACAACTGCGAGACCGACCCTTATGGCGTGTCCTCGCCGCAGACGATCCTGGAAGCGCTGAAGAACCCGGAATCGGTCGCCGCCTGAGCCCGAACCCCGGCCCAGCGCGCGCCCGACATTTCCCCTGCCCCTTTGTCGCAAACGCAACAACGTGTGTTTCGCGACAAAGGGCTTTCACATTTTACACAACCATTTCAACGCCTTGCCGCATGGCACGGGTCTTGCGAATTCCCTGGCGATCATTCCGGGTCCCGGGAATTCCGGGGCCGTTTCCGACCAGCCAAGGCCACAGCCATGTCCCCTGCCGTTTTCCTCAACGACACCACCCTGCGCGATGGCGAGCAGACCGCCGGGGTCGCGTTCACGACCCAGGAGAAGATCGACATCGCGGAAATGCTGGCCTTTGCCGGTGTTCCGGAAATCGAGGCCGGAACCCCGGCTATGGGCGAGGAGGAGATCGAGGTTATCCGCGTGATTGCGGGCCTCGGGCTCGACCTGCGGGTGATAGCGTGGTGCCGGATGACCGATGGCGACCTCGCAGCGGCACGCGCAAGCGGTGCTGGCGCGGTGAACCTCTCCATTCCGATGTCGGACCTGATGCTGTCGAAGAAGCTCGGCATCGGGCGGGACGAGGCGCTGTCGCGCATCGCACGCCATGTCGCCATGGCGCGCGACGCCGGCTTCATGGTGGCGGTGGGGGGCGAGGACGCTTCGCGCGCCGATCCCGATCACCTCGCCCGCGTGGCGGAAGTGGCGGCGGAGGCCGGCGCGTTCCGGCTGCGGCTCGCCGATACGGTCGGCATCCTCGATCCGGTGACGACCGCCAACATGGTGCGTCGCGTCGTCTCCACCGGCGGCATCGAAGTAGAGTTTCACGGCCACAACGATCTGGGTCTTGCGACCGCCAACAGTCTGGCGGCCGTGCGCGCAGGCGCCCGGCACATCTCTGTGACGGTCAACGGGATCGGCGAACGGGCGGGCAATGCGCCGCTTGAGGAACTCGCCGTGGCGCTCGGCCGGCTCGACGGGCTGGAAACCGGCATCGACTGGAAGCAGTTGCCCGCGCTTTCCGCCCGCGTGGCGGCCGCTTCCGGCCGATCGGTGCCGCAGGGCAAACCCATCGTCGGCTCGGACGTTTTCAGCCACGAATCCGGCATCCATGTCGCGGCGCTTCTGAAGGCGCCGGAAACCTATCAGGGCCTCGATCCGGCAATGCTGGGACGCAGGCACAAGCTGGTGGTCGGCAAGCATTCCGGCACAGCGGCGCTCGACCACGCGCTGGAGCGTATCGGCCGCCAGCTGGAAGCGGACGTCGCGCCCGTGCTGCTGGCGCTGGTCCGCCACCACGCCACCAAGACCAAGGGTCCGGTCAGCACGGCCGACCTGCAGCACCTCCTCACCATCGCGGAAGGCTTTTGCGATCTGGGCCCGCAGGAGAGCGAAGCTTCGGCGCCGGAGGACGCGGATTGCACAATGCCAGCGGGCGAGCACCAGCTGCACAGCTAGGGCTATTCCGGCTTTGGCGGAAGCAACCGGATCCGCCCCCTCTCCTATGGGGAGAGGTATTTTCTCCCGCGTTTCCGCCAAAACATGAAACGCTCTGGGGCTTTTCTGGCTTTGGCGGACGCGGCCCATCCTTCGTGAGGAGCCTTCCGCTCACCTCAGTGTCTGGCCCGGAAATGGCAGACGGTTCTTCGCTCGGCACTCTCCCCCGTCATTGCCGGCCCAGTCCCTAACCATGGCCGGCAATCCATGCCGTGATCTGTCTGCTCGGCGCGAGGGCAAATTCTTTCGTTGTTTCAACCTTTTCCCGCGTGGATTCATCACGGAATGGATCCCGGCTCGGAGGCCGGGATGACGAGGAGAAATCGGATGAAGGTATCCAGCCACCGTTTCCGTTCCAGACACTGAGGTGAGCGGAAGACTCCTCACGAAGGATGGGCCGCTTCCGTCAAAAGATGCCGCGATCCGGAGTGTGGCCTCTCGTTCGTCATTGCCCGGCCTTGTCCGGGCAATCCATGGCAGGCCGCCACATGCGCGGAGGGCGGCATTGGATCACCCGGACTTCGCCGGGTGATGACGGCGGAGAGCGTGGAGCAAGGTGGAACGAGGCGCCTGCTCCCGGACACGACCTTGCCGGACATGACCCTGCCCGACACGACCCTGCCCTCAGTCCCCGCCCCCCGAAACTTCCAGCCTCGCCACTACAGCCGCTTCAGTTCGATGCCGTGCTTTTTCAGGGCGTAGCCGATCTGGCGCGGGGTGAGACCCAGCAGGCGGGCGGCCTTGGCCTGGACCCAGCCGGCCCGTTCCATCGCCTCCAGCAGACGCTCGCGATCCGTCGGGCGGCCGGTGGAGGCAGGGCAGCTTCCCGCCTCCGCATGGCCGCACGGCAATGGCGAGGGCTGATGGACCGGCAGGGACACGCCGCCGATGGGCGCGCCCGCCGTCTCCTCCGCGACCGGCTCGCGCGCCGGCAGCGGGGATCGGCCGGCCGCAGCCGGTTCATTGGCGTTGTGACGCCCGCTTCCCGTCCACAGCAGCGCGGAGAGACAATCCCCCGAGGCGCAGGCGAAGTCGCCGCGATCGATCACGTCGTGGCCGGCAAGCGTTGCGGTGCGGCGGACGCAGTTTTCGAGTTCGCGGACGTTGCCGGGGAAATAGCAGCGCTCCAGTACGTGGAGAGCGGTGTCCGACAGCGAGAGATCGCGCCCGTTTTCCTCGTTGAAGCGCGTGAGGAATGTCCTTGCCAGCAGGCGCACGTCGCCCGGCCGATCACGCAGCGGCGGCAGGAAGACCGGCACGACGTTGATGCGGTAGTAGAGATCGGCGCGGAATTCGCCGCGGGTAACCGCCGCCTCCAGATCCTTATTGGTGGCGCAGACGAGGCGGACATCGACCTTCAGCGTCTTCGTGCCGCCGACCCGTTCGAATTCGCCCTCCTGGAGAACCCGCAGCAGCTTTGCCTGGAAATTGGCGGAGATCTCGCCGATCTCATCGAGCAGCAGCGTGCCGCCGTCGGCCATCTCGAAGCGGCCCCGGCGCTGGTTGACGGCGCCGGTGAAGGCGCCCTTCTCATGGCCGAAGAGTTCGGATTCCAGAACGCTTTCGGGCAGCGCCGCGCAGTTGAGCTTCACGAAGGGCTTCGACTTGCGCGGCGACATGTCGTGGATGGCGCGGGCGAAAAGCTCCTTGCCTGTGCCGCTTTCGCCGCGCAGGAGCACGGTGGAATTCGACTTCGCCACCTGGCCGATGGTCTGCATCACCTTGCGGATCTTGTCGCTGTCGCCGACGATCCCGCCGACCTTCGGCGTCGGCCAGCGGCCCTTGTCGGCCAACTCCTGGCTGAGCGCCTTCTCCAACGAGCGGCGCTCGTCCAGCAACCGCTGGCGGTCGGCCGACAGGATGCGGTGCAGCCGCACCGACTGGCCGATCAGGTTCGCGACCATCTTGAGGAAACGCAGGTCTTCGTCGAAGCGGAAATTGGTCCGCCCGTCATGCACACGGTCAATCGACAGCGTGCCGACGACCCGGTCGCCCGCCTTGATCGGCACCCCCAGGAAGGACACCTTTCGGTCCAGATCGGCGGCGATGCGCGGGGCGGCGTCCTTGAACAGAGGGTCGGCGGCAATGTTCTGAACGACCACCGGCGTTTCGGTGGCGACGAGCTGATCGATCACCGCTTGCGGCAGGATCTCCTTGCGCAGCGTCTTGGCCTCGCCGCCGGATGTCGCGACGATCTCGGGTTCGCCCGCCTCGTCGAGGATGACGATCGCCGCGCACCACATCTGCAGAAAGGAACTCAGAACGTTGGCGACACTCGCCAGCACGCCTTCCAGCCGCGCCGGCTCGTTCAGCAGTTTGGAAATCTCGTAAAGGCCGAACATGGCCACGTCCGACGCGCGCGGCGCCGAAACGGCAACCGGGCCGTTGGCAGCCGGAAGCGGCGCCACAGCGGCGTTGTCGCTTGCCCCGGAGCGCAATGCTTTTGCGGAATGTAACGTTTCTGCGGAGTGTAATGTGGTGGAGACGATACCATGGGTCATCGCCGGTCTCCCAGTTCCTGAAACCAGCCGGATTCGCCGTGAAGCCCCTGAGTTTTCGCCAGATCGAGACGTATCGCGCCCGCCTCTGAGCGCGGCCAAAGCCTCAGACCGCGCCTGAGGGGAGGCCCGGCCCTTCGCGTTGCCGCTCGTATGACGAAGTAATTCAGAAGTCGACCCTGGCACACCGGCAAAGCTGAATAGCCACGCCCCAAGCCCCAGTAATCAAGTCCGCGCACCTAAGCCGTTGAGGTGCAGGGGAAACCTCTCTCTTTATTCATGATATACAATAGCAGTCCCGGGAGTGTCCGTCGTGCGAGAATTGTCGCCAATTTCGCGAAAAACTGCACAAACGTGTCGCATTACTTTTCGGCACGTCTCTTTCGAGGCATGTGGAAGATGTCGGGAGAACGAAACCAACGTCCTCCCTTGCGGTAATCGCGAAAGCCTTCCCGTTGTGCCGAAACGCTCAGGAGGACCGACCAGGGGGAACAGTCAGTCGAAGCGGCAGCTCACCTGACCGAAGGGGCCGTAGTCGGCTTCCACCAGCGTGCCCGGCGGACATTCCAGAGGACGGATGAAGGAGCCGGACAGGATCACCTGCCCCGCCTCGATGCGCTGGCCGTACATCGCCATGCGGGCGGCCAGCCATTTGATACCGGTAACGGGATCGTTCAGCACGCCGGCGCCGAGGCCGGTTTCCTCCACCACGCCGTTCGCCTTGACGATGGCGCCGACCCAGCGCAGGTCGAAGGCGTCGGGCGCATGACGCTTGGGCCCGAGCACGATGCCCGCATTGGCGGCGTTGTCGGCGACCGTATCGACAATGGTGCGGCTTGCGCCGGTTTCGGGGTCCTTGCGCAGGATGCGGGTATCGAGGATCTCCAGCGCCGGGACGACGCATTCCGTTGCGGCCAGCACCGCCTCGCGCGTGACCGCACCATCAAGCGGCGCCTTCATCACGAAGGCGATTTCCGCCTCGATGCGCGGCTGGATGAAACGGCCGGTCGGGATCGTACAGCCGGAGGCGAATTCCATGTCGTCGTAGAGCACGCCGGAATCGGGCGTATCGATGCCGAGTGCCATCTGCATGGCACGGGAGGTGAGCCCGATTTTCCAGCCGATGATGCGCCGCCCCTCGCTGAGTTTGCGGGCGATCTGCGCGGTCTGGATGGCGTAGGCGTCATCGAGCGTCATGTCGGGATGGGCAATGGAGAGAAGCCCGGTCTGGCGGTGCGTCGCTTCCGCCTCGAGCAGCACCTCGGCCGCGCCGTTCACCTCTGCCTCGTTCAGCATGTCTCGTCCTCCACCCCGTTTTTCAGAATGCCGATACCCGCGGCCTCCACCTCGATCACGTCGCCCGGCTTCAGCCAAACGGGCGGATCGAGCCGCGCGCCCGCTCCCGTCGGCGTGCCGCAGACGAGGATGTCGCCGGGAAGAAGCGTCGTGAAGGTGGAGACATAGGCGATGATCGCGCGGAAGTCGTGGATCATTCGGGAGGTGCGGTCGTGCTGGCGGACCTCGCCGTTAACCCGCGTGGTCAGTTCCACGTCGTCGAGCTGGGCGGCCTCGCGGAATGGCACCAGCCAGGGACCAAGCGCGCCGGAGCGGTCCCAGTTCTTGCCTTGCGTGACGTTGAACTTGGCGTGGCGCACCCAGTCGCGGATGGTGCCTTCGTTGCAGAGCGTCAGGGCGGCAATGTGGTCGTAGGCATCGTCCCGGGCGATACGGCGGCCGGCCTTGCCTATGACGATCGCGATCTCGCCCTCGTAGTCGAGCTGTTCGGATTCCGGCGGACGGATAAGGTTCGCCCCGTGGCCGACGAAGGAGCCGGGAAAGCGCACGAAAAGCGACGGATTTGCGGGCGCGGCCTGCCCGTCCTTGTACTCGGCGTTGCGGTCGGGATAGTTGACGCCGACGCAGATGATCTTTTGCGGATCTGCGAGCGGGGGCAGGAATTCAACGTCGCCTTCCGACCAGACCGGCTTTCGGGCGGAACCGGCGGCAATCACCTCCTCCAGCGCGCCGGCCGCAATCACCTGTTTCAGGCCGGCAAAGCGCGCGCCGAATTCGGGCGTGAGGTCGATAAGGCCGTCGGCCGCGACGAGGCCATAGCGCTGTGAACCCGCGGCGCGGAAGGCGGCAATGCGGGGGATGTCGTCGGTCATGAGGCGTTCCTCGGTTTGTCCGGGCTCTGCCGGATTGCATCAATGCCGATCCGCGGCCCAATCACCTCTCCCGTTAGGAGAGGTCGGCGCGCATGCGCCGGGTGAGGGGTGACGGGCTTTCCGTATCCACGAGAGTGCTGATCCCCTCACCCCAACCCTCTCCCCATGGGAGAGGGAGCCTGTTCCGTGCACGGCGCAGTCTTGCCCGACAACTCGATACGGTGGTTACTGGATCCCCGCCTTCGCGGGGATGACACCGGCGGTGGGCGAAGCCTGCGGAAAAGCCCCTCCCCTCAAACGCCCGTCCCGGCGCCCATCCTGGCGATCTTGTGCTGCCCGGTCGCAAACGCGATGTTCTTCTGTTCCATGTAGAAATCGAAGGACCATTGGCCACCGTCGCGACCGATGCCGCTCGCCTTCATGCCGCCGAAGGGCGTCGGCAGATGACGGACGTTTTCCGAATTCACCCAGATCATGCCGGCCTCCAGCGCATCGGAAAAGCGCAAGGCGCGGGCGAGATCGTTGGTCCAGATGTAGCCGGTCAGGCCGTAGTCAACGTCGTTGGCGATCGACAGCGCCTCTTCTTCGCTCGAGAACCGGATGGAGGTGAGCACGGGGCCGAAGATTTCCTCGCGCGCGATGCGCATCGACTGGCTGGCGCCGGTGAAAAGCGTCGGGCGCACGTACCAGCCCCTGCCCGCAACCGGCTCGCCGCCGGCCGCGATCGTCGCGCCGTCCTTGCGGGCGATGTCGAAATAGCCGGTCACCTTGTCGAAGTGGCTGCGGTGGATGAGCGGGCCCAGTTCGGTATCGGGATCGAGCGGATTGCCGATACGGATGCGGTTGACGCGCACGGCGAGCTTTTCCTCGAATTCGTCGGCAATCGTGTCGTGCACCAGAAGCCGCGAGGACGAGGTGCAGCGCTCGCCGTTCAGCGAATAGATCATGAAGATCGCCGCATCGAGCGCGCGCTCCAGATCGGCATCGTCGAAGACCACGACCGGGTTCTTGCCACCAAGCTCGAAATGACAGCGCTTCAGCGTGTCCGCCCCCTGCTTCATGATCATCGAGCCGGTGCGGCTTTCCCCGACGAAGGCGATGGCCTTGATGTCCGGATGTTCGGTCAGCGCCTTGCCTGTCGTTTCGCCGAGGCCGTTGACGAGGTTCCAAACGCCCGCCGGCAGCCCCGCCTCGTGGGCGATCTCTGCCAAAAGGCGCGCCGTCACGGGACTGAATTCGGCCGGCTTGTGGACGATGGTGCAACCGGCGGCCAGCGCGGGCGCGATCTTCCAGGTCGACAGCATGAAGGGCGTGTTCCACGGCGTGATGACGCCGACAGGGCCGATGGGCACCCGGCCGGTGATGTTGAGGTGGGCCGGGCTCGGCAGGGACTGGCCGTCGCGCGCGCCGGGTGCCAGATCGGCGTAGTAGCGGAAGTTCTCCGCACCGCGTAGCGCCGCCTTGGACATGAAGCGGTAGGCCTGGCCGGTGTCCCAGCATTCGCAAAGCGCGATCTCGTCGGCGCGTTCCACGATCAGGTCGGCGATGCGATGAAGGATCTTCTTGCGCTCCGCCCCACTCGTTGCCGCCCAATCGGCGAAGGCCGCCTTTGCAGCCGCCGCAGCAGCATCGATACCGGCCGCTCCGCCATCGGCCACCGTACAGATCGCGCTGTCGTCGACGGGCGAACGCGTCTCGAAAACGGTTTCGCCCGCGATGTCGCGGCCCGCGATCAGGTTCGCGATGCCGTCCTTTTGAAAGCGTGCCAGATAGCCCGCCAGGCGGGTTTCGTGGGTCGCCAGATCGCTCATCTCGTGTCCTCCCTACTTAATTGCTTTGTTAACAATTTGTGTGCAAATGTCAATCGGGACAAAAGTCGAGCCTTGTGAAAAAGCCCGTTTCGGGAGATTGCTTGGAAATGACCGAAACGCCGCCGCCCCTTCGCAAGACCGCCCGCTCCCTGCCCATCGCGCTGTTGCGCGCCCGCGAGACGGTGATGGGACCGATCCGCGAGATGCTGGCGAAAAGCAGCATCAGCGAGCAGAAATGGCGGGTGCTGCGCGTTCTGGACGAGATGGGGCCGGTGGAGCAGACGGCGATCGCCGACGCGGCCTGCCTGCTGCTGCCGAGCCTGACCCGCATTCTCTTTGCGATGGAAAAGGACGGCTATCTGGCGCGGCGCACGGACGACCACGACCGCCGCAAGTCGATCGTGGAATTGACGGAGGCCGGGCGTGCGCTGATCGCCAGGCACGCGGATGAAAGCAACGCGATCATGACGCGTCTTGAGCAGCGCTTCGGCGAGAAGAAGGTCGCGGAACTGCTCGACCTTCTGGAGGAATTGCGCGGCAGCGGTCCCCGGGAATAGACGCGCAGCCGAAACCGGATACCGTGACGCAGCCATGTGCGGGCGGATGTCATACCCGGAAGGACGGGTCCCTCAGGAAGGCGCGCATCAGCTCGGCGATGTAAAGACGATCGAGGGAGGTGTCGCGCAGGCGCCGGGGGATGGCGGTTCGAAGCGCTTCGGGCAGAGCTCCGCCGCGTTCCTCCAGAAGCCGGGCGGTGTAGGGTGCGTCGAATTCGGGATGCGGCTGGAAGGTGAGGATCCGGCCCTGCTGGAACAGCCCCGCAACGGGACAATTCTCGCCGCTTGCGAACACCTCCAGCCCCTCCGGCACCCGTGTGACCTGATCCTGGTGCCAGGCATTGACCGTGAAACGCGTGTCACCCGGCCCACGATAGGTCTGCGGCCCAGCGATCCAGCCGGTTTCCGCCTTCTTCACCTCGCCGCCGAGCGCCCGGGCAATGATCTGGTGACCGAAGCAGATGCCGACGAGAGGCAGGCCGGCGCCATGTACCGCGCGAATGAACGCCTCCAGCGGATCGCGCCAGGAATGATCCTCGTAGGCGCCGTGGCGCGAACCAGTGATCAGCCAGCCATCCGCCGCGTGCACATCATCCGGCAGCACCCCGCCTTCCACATCCCAGCTGCGATAGGCAAACGCATCCTCGCCGAGCAACGTGCGGAAGCACTGGTCGTAATCGCCAAGGGTGCTGCGAACCTCCTCGGGCGCGTGCCCGGGCTGGAGGATACCGATGGTCTTCTTGCTCACGTCCGTCATATTCCGCTCCAAAAGCGCCCGGCCGCCCGCCGAAGCCTCTCCGGCCAATAGCACACCCGCCGCGATCCCCACCAGAGCGCTTGTCCGGCAGCCCCCGTTCCGGCCAACGGGAAGCGCCTGCCCGCGCCGACTGCACCCGGCTCATGCATATAAAGCGCTCTTACCTACATTCTAATAAAAATATACAATACGCATATTTTACAAGTTTATTCTTCAATATTGTAAATTATTATCAGTATTTATTGATACGTATTCAGACATACGACTATATATTACGCTGCGGAAACGGTAGATTAACTCAATAAATCTATTTATACGGACGAATTTTTGAATTCTATAGCATTCGATCGGGGCACTGGGGCCATGTCCGTCAACTCTCATTCCTCTCGGCCAGATTCTCCGGGACGGCAGACGCAGACAAAACGAATCCTTATCACCGAGGACTCGCCAGTCACGCAGGACATCCTGAAACTCGTCCTGTCGACCAAGGGCCATGAGGTCCACATCGCCCATGACGGCAAGGCGGCGCTGAAGATGCTGCTGGAGGAGCCGTTCGACCTCGCGCTCATGGACTATCACCTGCCGGGCCTTTCCGGCGCCGAGGTGGTGGCGCGCTTCCTCGACGAGCACGCAACCGACAACCAGCCCGTCTTCATCGCCATGACCGCCGACCCCGACGGCTTCCACGCCGATGGCAATGTCCGCGATGCCTTCGTCCGGGTCTTCGCCAAGCCCTTCGACTTCGACGAACTGCTCGACTTCATGGAAACGCTCGGAACGGGTGCGGCGGCGGATGGCGCGCGACCTGCGGGCCAGGGCCGCGGCGGGCGGGCGCGTGTCCCGGACCGGACAGACGCCCCGAAGGCGGGCGCGCCGGCAACCGGAGGGCCCGCTCAACAGAACGGGGACGCGGAGGCGACCGAGGCGCACCGGGTCGTTTCCCTGCGTGCACGGCCGTTGGGCTATGCGGACAACAGCCCGCTTTTCTGGCCGCAGGACATCGGCCCTGCCGGATTTTCCATGGACGCGCGCAGGCACATGGCAACCGGCGGCGACTACGACATGGTGGTGGTCACGGAACCGGCAACGGCGTCGGATCTCGGCCACTTGTGGACGGTCGGCGACCTCTACCTGCTGCCGATCATCGACGAGACCGGGCACCTCGGCCACAAGGCGGACGTCTGCCTGCCGAAGATCCCGCGCGGGTCGGCCGAGCGCATCGTCCAGGACGTCGTGCGCGAATTCGCGGAGGCGCGCGCCTCCGTTCACCTGGAGATCCGCCAGTCGAGCGAGCCCGCCGACAAGCTGCTGGCGGGGCTTTATGTGCGCGCCCGCAAGCTGTTGCCGGAATTCACCGGAGCAAGCCCGCTCGGCTTTTCCTACAATATCGCGCTCGAGGAAAGCGAGGTGACGGGGCTGACGGGTCGGCTGATCACCGACGGGTTGCTGGAGAAATCCTTCGTCGACCGGCTGCACGGGTGCCCGGCCTGCAGCTCCGTCCGCCTCAACGTGCGCGAGGAATGTTTCGAATGCCGCTCGCCGCATCTGGAGGAGACGGCGATCATCCATCACTTCAAGTGCGCCTATCAGGGCCCCTTGCACGATTTCAAACAGGGCTCGGACCTCGTCTGCCCGAAATGCGCGCGCGAGTTGCGCCACTTCGGGGTGGACTACGACAAGCCGGGAACCGTGGTCACCTGCCTCGATTGCGGCGCCACCTCATCCGACACGGCCGTCGGCTTCAAGTGTCTCGATTGCGGCGCGCACACCGACGGCGACGTGATCGCGACGCACGACGTCTTCAGCCATGCGCTGACGGAAAAGGGCCGGGCCTTCGTGGAGGAAGGCTTTATCGTCACGGGCGCGGTGCAGAGCCAGCTTAAGTTCGCGGATCTGCCGCTCGATCTGGTGATTGCCCTCAACAAGGCGGCGCGCAGCTACACCGAGGCGGCCCGCCCCTTCTGCCTCGTGGCGGTCGGCTATCCGCAACGCCGGCTCCAGCTTTCCGAGCATGGACCACGGCTCGTGGAGCTTTCGCGCAAGCAGCTTGCCGAGAACCTCAGGAACTATTTCGGCGAGGCCGTGATCATTCACCAGGGCACGGATTTCGACTATCTGCTGATCGACCGCATGTCGGCGGAGAATTTCCAGGCCAACGTCGAGACCTATGACGAGGTGGCGCAATCGAGCCTGAAGATCGATCTGGCGCCGCGCTTCTCCGTGTTCGGACCGAGCGAGCTGTTCGGATGACCGGTCTCGGCGACGCCCTCAGCTACATCACCGCGCAGAGCTTCGACAGCCTCATGGTGCTGACGGCAGTCGTCATCGTGTTCGAGGTGCCGCGCTACTTCGGGCTGTTCCTGCTGGCGATCCTCTCGCCACGTCCGCCGAAGCGGCCGCTGGAAGCCGCATTCCGGCACAAGGTCTCGGTCATTCTGGCGGGCCACAACGAGCGGGATTCGGTGCGCCGCTGTATCGCGTCCATGCGCGAACAGTCCCGTCCGCCCGACGAGATCGTGGTCTTTTCAGACGGCTCCACCGATGGCATGGAAAAGGTGCTGCGCGAGCTTCTGGAGGCCGGCGAGATCGACCGGGCGCTGTGGAGCGACCTCAGGGGCGGCAAGTCGGCCGGCTTCAACATCTGCCAGCGCATGGCGACCGGCGACATTCTCATCAACATCGACTGCGACTGCTCGCTCGACCGCGACGCCTTCCGCCGGATCGTGGAGCCGTTCGAGGACCCCGCCGTCGGCTCGGTCGCCGGCAACATCCAGGTTCGCAACGCTGCATCCGGCCTGATCGCCACGATGCAGGCGATCGAATACATGATCACCATCGCGCTGGGAAAGCAGGGCGCACTCGCCATCGATCAGGTGATCTGTTCCTCGGGCGGCTATTCGGCCTTTCGCAAGACGGCGCTCGACAGCGTCGGCGGCTGCGATGCGGGCGGCGGCGAGGATCTCGACGTCACCATGCGGCTTCGCGCGCGCGGCTGGAAGATCGGCTTCCGCATCGATTCCGTCTGCTACACCGACGTGCCCGATACCTTCGCGGGCCTTGTGCGACAGCGCTTCCGCTGGGAGCGCGACGCCGTACGGCTTCGTTTCCGCAAGCACCGCTTCAACCTCAATCCGTTCCACCCGCGCTTCAAGCTCAACGAGGTGCTGCATCACCTCGAATACCTGATCTTCAACATCCTCGCCGCCGCGATCATGCCCTTCTACATCATCTGGCTGTTTGCGACCTACGGCGCCTTCGCCTTCGTCATCCTGCTCGGGCTGCAGGTGGTTCTGGTGCTGATCGACTTCCCGGTCTTTCTGCTCGCGGCCTGGCTGACGCCGCACGTCAAGGCGTTCCGGCTCATCCCCTACATGTTCGGCTTCAGCGTCTTCAACGGCTTCGTCATGCGGTTCATCAGGCTTGCCGCCTACATCGACGAGTGGGTGTTCCACTCGTCGTTCCAGGACAGCTACGTGCCGCAGAAGGTTCACGACATCAGGAGCAACTGACCATGCGCAAACTCCGTTCGCGCCAGCGCATCGATACCCATGTCAACGAACGGCGAACGAGCAAACGGTCCCTCGGACGGTGGGTCTACCTGTTGATGCTGGTGGCGATGGGGGTCGGCATCCTCGATTACGCCTGGGGCGACCAGGTGATGCTGCGCGCGCCGGGCCTCGTGCTGCAGGAACGCATCGACATCGAGGCCCAATATGTCGGCCGGCTCGACGAGATGCCGCTCAGGATCGGCCAGAGCGTGCACGAAGGCGACATGCTGGGCGTGGTCTCCTCCGTGGAAATTTCCGAACGCCTCGCCCAGCTTTCGCTCAGGATCGCCGAACTGACCCGCGAAGCACTGGCCAAGCAGCAGGAATTGCGCGTCGCGCAAGACCTCCTGCCCATCGCCCGGATACGTGTGCAGGAAGCCCGCGAGGTGAAAACGAACATCAAGCAGCTTGCCGGGAAGGGCCTCGCCTCCGCCGACCGCGTGCTCGAAGCCCTTACGGAAAGCAACAGCGCTGAGGAAATGCTGATCCGGCTGGAGGCGCAAATCGCTGGTCATCCGGCGACGGAGGAAGCACTGCGACCGGCGATCGAGCGGGTGCGCGAGGCCTTCGCCGATCTCAACCGGCTCTACGATCACGGCGTGCTGCGGGCCCCTGTCGGCGGCACCATCGACAGCGTGCTCCCCGCGCGTGGCGATGTCTTCCTGACGGGAGACAAGATCCTTAGCCTCTATACGGGGCCCCGGTACGTTCTCGCCTACCTGCCGTCTCATCATCTGTTTCCGGTGGAGGTCGGCGAGGCGGTGACGCTGAGTTCCGGCCAGCAGACGCTCGGCGGGCGGGTCGTGGAGGTTCTCCAGGTGACCGACAAGCTGCCGGACGAGTTCCAGAACACCTTTCAGCCCACCCAGCGCAACCAGCTGGCGAGAATCACCATCGAGGACGGCGGCACCTTTCCGCTGCACACGAAGGTGCGCGTGACGCGCCCTTACGCAACGCTGGACCGGGTCGTCGCAGCGGCCGGCAAGGTCTGGCGCCTTGCGACCGCCGTTTTCCACCAAGACGCTCAGGCATACGAACAGGAGGGTAAGAAGAATGGCCGGCCTGAAACCCGAGGGTGAGCCGATGTCGATCCGCAATCCGCTCAGCGAGCTGATCGAGCGGCATTGCACCACGATCAAGCAGATTTTCGCCGAGTTTCGGGCGCTCTACGTCGCCCGAACGCTGGGCGAGCCGCCGGGGACGGAGGCGATGACCTGCCTGCATACGCTCAAGGGCAGCTGCGGGACTATCGGCTTCGAGGATCTGTACCGCAAGGTCGCGACGCTGCACCAGAAGCTCAAGGCGTGGCCGGAAGACACGGTGGCGCGCAACGGCTATGAGCGTGAAATGGCGCGTGAAGTCGCGGAGACGGCCGTGGAGGTCGATCACGTCCGGGCCGAGGATTCGACGCTCTACGGCAAGATCTTCTGATCCCTTGCCGGTCTTGAGTGTCGAAATCCGCAGGAGACGGCTTTTGTCACAGGCAAGGTCGCTCGCAGAAAGGCCTCGCCTTGAAGTTGCGACATTCCCGGCCCATCATGCGAGCGACCGGGCAGAGGCGGCCGCCACCCTCCAGCAACCGTCCGGTCTGCCGCCCACGAGATCGCCGGGCCTGTCGCAATTGCAGGCGACGGGGCCCGACCCCACTCACCCGGATTTTCCCGATGTGCCCTTCGACCGCCGCTACCGCTGTTTCCGGGGTCGCTTCCCGCGATGCGGTCGCGGTCCCCGCCGGGTGCAGGGGTGAGCGCGCTCCGGCGCCCCGTCCGTCCGCAACATATCCCGCATCCACACCGAGAAAATGCCTGTGAGCCATCTCCTTGCCCGTCGCGCATGGCCGTTTGCCGTGGCCATCGCCGTCGTCCTCCTTTTGCCGCTGTCCGCCCGCGCCATGACCACACCGGCGCTCGTCGTGGACATGGATACAGGCGCCGTTCTCTACGCCGAGGAAGCCGGGCGGCCATGGTATCCGGCCTCGACGACGAAACTGATGACGGCCTTCGTCACCTTCGAGGCGCTGGCGGCGGGCGAGGTGTCGCCCGATACGCCGGTGATCATGTCGGAAAAGGCGATGAGCCAGGAATCGCTGCATGCCGGACTGAGCGTCGGGCGCGCCATGAAGCTGCAGGATGCGCTCTATGCCGCCTTTGCGGCCTCCGCCAACGACGTCGCCATCGCGCTCGCCCAGACGGTCGCCGGCAATGAGGCGGCCTTCGTGAAACGGATGAACGACGCGGCCCGACGGCTCGGCATGACGGCGAGCCATTTCGAAAATCCCAACGGCCTGTTTGACCCGGCCCAGCACGTTTCCGCCCGCGATCTCGCCCTGCTCGCGATGACGATCGACCGGACATTCCCGCAATACCGCCCGATCTTCCGGACCTCGCGTGTGGTCGTTGACGGCAAGGCCGTCGATTCCTTCAACGCCCTGCTGACGCGCTATCCCGGCGCGGTCGGCATGAAGACGGGGTTCCTGTGTGCGGCCGGGCGCAACATCGTCGGCGTGGCCGAGCGCGGCCGGCGGCGGATCATGGTGGTTCTTCTGGGTGCGACGACGGATCGCGAGCGCGCCGAACGCGCCGCGATGCTGTTGAGCCAGGCGTTCGACGGCGAACTCAGGCCGATGGGCATCACCCTTGAGGCGTTGCAAAACAGACCCGACGAACGGCCCGAGGATATGCGCATGCGGCTGTGTTCGGCGCAATCGCGCGACTACGAGGCCCAGCGCGCGGCACTTTATCCGATGGGCATCGGCAATCGCCGCAGCTATCTGGAGCCGGCGCAGCCGCCGCGCGTCCACACGATCCACACCTGGGCCGTGCCCTACCCCGTCGATGCGCCGCTGCCGCAGCCCAAGCCGCTCGCGCTGAACTGAGACGGGCGGCAGGACCTCAGACCGGATCGGCGACGCCACTCATGTGATCGCGCACTTCCTGTGCAAGCGCCAGCGGATCGAACGGTTTGGCGATGACGCCGACGGCGCCGAGCGAGAGGAAGCGTTCGATCTCGTAGGCCTGGGTGCGGGCGGTGATGAAGACGACCGGGGTCGCTTTCGTCGCCTCGATCTCGCGCAGTTTCTCCAACGTCTCCGGCCCGTCCATGCCCGGCATCATCACGTCGAGCAGCACGATATCCGGCTGCCAGTTCTGCACCATTGCGAGAGCCTCGCGCCCCGAGGCGCAGACGTTGACCTCCAGTTCCGGGTCGAGCCCCAGAGACAGGGCGGCCACTTCGCGAATATCGTCTTCGTCATCGACATAGAGCACACGCATCATTCACTCTCTCGTTTGCTTTCCAGCCCAGCGCGCGGAAAGAATCAGATCAGGCTTCGTGCATCCGGTCCTGCGCGGCGGCGGACAGCGCGGCGGATGCGGCTTCGGCAAGCAGCGGGGCGAGTTCCTGGAACGAGGCGTTCTTGGAGATGTAGGTGAAGGCGCCGAGCCGCTGGCCCCAGGAAACGTCCATGGCGGAGTCGCGCGACGACACCATCACGATCGGGATATCCTGGGTTTCCGGCGTGTTCTGAAGCTGCCAGAGCAGCTGGAAACCATCCACGCCGGGCATGAAGACATCGAGAATGATGAGGTCGGGATGCTCCAGACGGGCGACATCGAATGCGCCCCGGCCCTCCGTGCATTTCATCGTACCCATGCCTTCCTTGCCGAGGACCATATCGATCAGCGTGAGCCAATCCGGGTCGTCATCCACGATCAAAGCCATTGCCATCTGTCTTGCTCCGTTTCATTGCTCCTCCCCCGGTTTCCAGACTTTCCCCGTATCATCACGTTCCGGACGCGCTTTCTCCCAAAGCGCCCATCACTCCATGCGCCTGCGGTTCCGGCGAACCGGCATCCTCGTCGTCTTCGTTCTGGTGTTCGACGAGATCGAAGCGGAAGGTCGACCCCCGGCCGACTTCCGACTCCACCTCGATCCGGCTTCCGTGCAGCTTCATGATCGCCTGCGCGATCGACAGGCCCAGACCGGACCCCTGTCCGTTCTTGGCGTCGGTCGTGTCGAGCTGGACAAACTTGTCGAACACCTTGTCCAGCCCATCCGGTGGAATGCCGACGCCCTGATCGCAAACGGAAACACGGAAAAAGCGCCCTTCCCGTTCGACGCGGACGGTAACGATCGCGTTCTCGCCGCTGAACTTGGCGGCATTGGAGAGAAGGTTCGCGAGCACCTGGCCGAGCCGCTTCGGATCCGCCACCACGCGGCCTTCCTCGAGACTGGTGTGAAGCGCGAAACGCACGCCGTTGCGCGTGCCGTAGCCGGCGATGTTGTCCAGTTCGCTGCGCACGAGGGCCACGATATCGACGACCTCCAGATCGAGATCGATACGGCCCGATTGCAGCTTCTCGACGGCCATGATGTCGTTGACCAGATCGATCAGCCGATTGACGTTTTTCTGGGCCAGATCGACCAGTGCCTGCGCCTTGTCCGGCAGGTCTCCCATCCTGCCCGAACGCACGAGCCCGAGAGACGCGGTCAGCGAGGTCAGCGGCGTGCGCAGTTCGTGGCTCACCAGGGCGATGAACTCACGCTGCATCCTGTCGACCCTGCGCCGTTCGGTGATGTCGCGGATGACGCCGACGAAATGCGGTTCGTCGTTGAGGATGATGTCGGCGACGAAGAGCTCGATCGGAAACACCCCGCCGTCGTAGCGACGCGCCTCGAGTTCGCGTCCGATGCCGATGATCTTCGCTTCGCCGGTCTCCAGATAGTTGCGGATGTACTGATCGTGGTTGATGCTGTGCGGCGTCGCCATCAACATCGCGACGTTGTGGCCGAGCAACTCGCGATGCTCGTAGCCGAAGATACGGTAGGACGCCGGGTTGGCGGAGCGGATCGTCCCGTACTTGTCGATGACGATGATGGCATCGGCCACCGTCTCCACGATCGCGGACGTCTCCGCCTGCTTGTCGCACAAGGTCTGTTCCGCGGCGCGCCGATACCTGTTTTCCTGCGCCAGCAGGTCGTAGGAAACCAGCGTCTTCTGCAAACGCCCCATCATCTCGTTGAACGTCTGGGCGAGCTTGACCACCTCCAGATAACCGCGCGCACTGACGCGTCGCGACAGATCGGAGGCATCGCGCACGTCATTGACGTCCTGCGCGAAACGCACGAGCGGTCGAGCCACCAGCATGGCCGTCATGATCAAGGCGATCGTCAGCACGGCGAGGTTCGCCATGGCTGATAACCCGAGCGTACGGTCGAGCCCGCGCAACGGCGCCAGCAGGTCGCCGCGCTGCGAGAAGAGCAACACGCCAAGCTCCGGATAGACCGAAGACTGCGCGGAAACCTCTATCCACTCCTGCGACCTGTCGGCGGCGCGCTCGCGAAGGAAGCTGGCGGCGGCCACGTCGGTGGCGATCGAAATGCCGCCCACCGTGACGAAAGCGCGGGACCCGAAGTGGGAGAGGTTCATGTAGGTGGCCAGCGCGAAGGAGGGAAAGCGGGCGAAAACGACGCCATGCGCCTTGCCTGCGCGCATGATCGGAACCGCCAGCGTCACCTGTTCGCGCTCGATTTCGAGATATCGCCCCGCTTTCAGCATTTCGCGGAAGTCGGGCAGGGCCGCAGGCACGTCGATCTCGCGGTTCGCGGCGATGACCCGCCCCATCTTGTCCGTCTGCCCGACCAGCGCGCCGGGCACCGCGACCATGGTCAGGCTCTCGAAGAACAACTTGATGCGCTCCTCCCGAACGGGGTCTCCGGACGCCCCCGCTTCGGACGCGGAACCGACGATGAACCCGTTGCGGGCGATCGTGTCGAGAACGCTCGAGAGCGCGCCGAGCCGGGCGTCGATCTCCTTGATCGCCAGAATGCCCTCGCGCTCCAGCCCCCGGTGAAGCTCCGTCCGGAAGGTCGTGTTGACGTGCCAGTACGCGGTCATGGCGATCCCGGCCATCAACGCGACCGCAATGGGCAGCATCTTGATGAGCACGCCGGGCAGAAGGCGCATGTGAAATCGACTTTCCATGAAACAACCTGCGTCAGGTCGACAGGCATCGCATTCCCGTCAGGCCAGAGGCGCTTGTCCGCGATCCGGCACGGCCCGGAGCCTTAACCGCCGCCCCACACGTTGCCGGATCCGGGCTGAAGCGCCCGAGGGTTTGGAGCCATGCCATCACAACGGTCAACCAATCGGCGTCACGTCGCACGAATTCAAGTTGTGGAACTGAAGCATTTCCGCGACAGCGATCGAAGCAAGCCGGACCGCACAACCAATATACGGAAATCGATAATGACCCAGTAAACTCCAATATACAATTCTAAATTGTTCTTCCGTATTTCCTTATAGGTTGTTGTACTTAGGTAATTTTATAAATACTAATATTTTTTTGTTTGTTTAAATTACTCCAGAACATAAGCGCAATTGGATCAATTCTGAAACGGTCACGTCACCCCTGACCCGGATACGGGATTTCTGGCATGAAACCGGCGGATTCGCAGACCTGGGATGTGCTCTTCGAACGGCTTCGCGCGCGCTACGTCGAAAACCTGCCCCAGAGGCTGGAGGCGCTGGAGACGGTGCTCGGCAACATCGAGGCGGGTGCGGATCCATCCGCGCTGCGTGAGGAACTCACGCTGTTGGCGCACAAGATGGTCGGCTCGGGCAAGACCTACGGGTTCGACACGATCAGCGCCCATGCCCGCATCCTTGAAGATGCGCTGCTCGACTTCTCCAATTCGCTGGAGGAAGCCGTCCATCCGGCCGATGATCTCATTGTTGCTTGCCGAAAGGCAATTTCGAATTCGGACGCTGCGTAAGGGTCCAAACGCACTCCCGGCTGCGCCTCTCTCCTGTTTTCGCTGTTTTGCGGCGCCGTCCCGTCACATCCGCGCTGCCTTCAGCACGGCCGGCTGCCCGCATGCCCGCTCTTTGCGCGGATCCCATTGCGACCGGCCCCATCCCGACTGGCCGCCCACAGTCGCATGAAAATAATTCGTATTCATTTACTCAAAATTCTGTAGTTTACAATATTTTTCATGATATGATCTCTATCATAATAATAATATAAATCGATTAGATGGAACTAATAACTAATTATAACAATACTCACTGAGATATACATGGTTTTACATATTCCGAGGAGAGGATGCCGGTAATGCCGCTAGGTAGGCCGGAAGCAGAAAAGCCCGTTCTGCGTATCGCCGGACGGATTGGCCGTTCGATCCAGCACACCATCATGCTGGTGGTTTTGCTGTGCGTCATCGTCAGCACGATGGTCGTCGGGTTTGTCGCCTACAATCGCGTGCGGACGGGTGCCGTTGAGGAGGCGAAAAAGACCCTGGTCGTGGAAGCACGGCTGATGTCGCAGAGATTTCGCAGCATTTACAGCTACATGGCCCGCGACCTGAAGATGCTGGCGGACATGCCCCCCATCCAGGGCATCATCCGCAGTTCGCGCAACGGCGGCATCGATCCGCTCGACGGGTCGACGGAAGAGCTGTGGCGCCAGCGGCTTGCCACCATCTTCACCTCGGCACTGCGCCAGCGCCCCAACAACTTCCAGCTGCGCTACATCGGCCTCGCCGACCAGGGCAGGGAAATCGTGCGCGTCGACCGCACCCAGGACGGAGCCGGATCGGTGGTGGTGCCGCCGCAGCAGCTCCAGCAAAAAGGCAACGAATTCTACTTCAAGCTCGGCGCCGTGGCGCGCTCCGGCCGTGTCGTCTTCTCGGAAGTGACCTTCAACCGGGAGTTCGGCCAGAGGGACCCCCGCAACATCCCGACGATGCGCGGCGTCCTGTCTATCGACGACGAGAGCGGCCAACGCTTCGGAATGCTCGTGATAAATGCAAATTACGCCGCAATGCTGCACGACGCCTTTGCCGCCATGCGGCCTTACGGACACACGTTCATCATCAACGGCCAGGGCGACTACATGGAGCACCCGGGCGGGATTGGCCGGGAACCGCTGCCGCTTGAACTGCACGGCGCCTACACGCGCACCCCTCCCGCCATCATCGGGAAGGTTCTCGATTCCACGCAGGACGAGGAGATCTTCGAGGACGAACAGACGGTGAGCTTCGTCATCAACAACGACGAGGGTTACGGCGGGTTCGACGACAGGGTCAGCATCGTCATCCAGGTTCCGAAGTCCGAACTCTATGCAAAGGCCAACCGGGCCGGGATGGAGGTCATGATGGCCGGGGGCATCGTGATCCTGTTTTTCGTCATCGGATCGATCTTCTTCGCGCGCGCCGTGATGATCCCGCTCAGCCGGACGGCCATTGCCATCGTGGAGAACGTCACCGACGGCCTTATCCTCGTCGACCGAAACGGCACGATCGAGCGCTTCAACCCCGGCTGCGAGCGCATCTTCGGATACGCCTCGACAGAGGTGATCGGAAAGCCCGTGTCGATGCTGATGACGCCGGAGAAGCTGGAGCGCCACAAGGATACCCTACTTCGATACGAGCAGGACGGCGTTTGCGACCTGATCGGCACCACCATCGAGGTTGAAGGTCTGCGCAAGGACGGCCAGGAAGTGCCGATCGAGGTCTCCATCAATCAGCTGAACCTCAACGGACGGACGAAGTTCTCCGCGATCATGCGCGACATCAGCGAGCGGCGAGAGATGGAACGGGTCAAGACCGAGTTCGTTTCCACCGTCAGCCACGAGTTGCGCACGCCGCTGACGTCGATACGCGGATCGCTGGGCCTGGTGGGGAAGATGATCCCGGCCGGGCTGCCCGGCAGCGTCTACCAGATGATCGCGCTTGCCCAGAAGAACACGAACCGACTGATCACGCTCGTCAACGACATCCTGGATTTCGAGAAACTGACGAGCAACGAAGTCAAGTACGAAATGGAAACGACGATCGTCCAGAACGAGCTGCGTCAGGCCGCGGAGCTCATTCGCGGCTACGCCGATCAGTTCTCGGTCAAGATCGAGCTCGACCTGCCGCCGCAACCTCTCCAGATCGTCATCGATATCAGCCGCTTCCAGCAGATCCTCGCCAACCTGCTGTCGAACGCGGTCAAGTTCTCCCCGGCGTTTTCGAGCGTCACGATCAAAGCGGTGGCCGACGGGGGCAACGTCCGCATTTCCGTCATGGATCACGGTCCCGGGATACCGGAGGAGTTTCAGGCACAGGTCTTCACCCCGTTCTCGCAGGCCGACAGCACGCCGGCCCGCAAGATCGGCGGCACGGGGCTCGGTCTGTCCATCACCAGGAAGCTGATCGAGGACATGTCCGGCGATGTCGGCTTCGAGACAAAGGCCAACGAGGGCACGACCTTCTGGATGACCTTCCCGCTCACAGTCGCCGAAATTGTCGACGTGCCGACGATCCGCCGGGCCGATGACATCCGCCTTTTGGGGCTGCATGTGGAAGACGACGCGGATTTCGCCTCCGTGCTGGCGGAAACGTTCAAGGACATGATCCTGCTGCGCCACGCCGGCGACCTGGCGAGCGCGAAGACCTGCCTTCAGGCCGAGCGGTTCGACATCATCATCATCGATGTCTCCCTGAAGGACGGCAACGGCCTCGATCTGCTCGACGAGCTGCCCGACAATTCGCATGCAGCCGTGGCCATCGTCACCGCGCTGGAAGGCGATTACAGCGATCCGCGCATCGACCTCGTCATCATCAAGTCGAAAACCGGCGCGGGCGAGATCCAGGACAAGATCATGCAGCTGCTGCTGCGCCAGCGCCAGTCCATGGCGGCGGCCGCGCGAGGCTGACGACGGCGCGCTATTCGGCCAGATGCTCGGCGAAGGTTGTGCCGGAATAATCGTTGCGGAAAAGGCCAGCTTCCGAAAGCCTTGGGATCATCTCGTCCAGCGTGCGGTGCATACACGCCACCGACCCGCCGGGCACGGCGATGAACCCGTCCATGGCGCCAGCGTCCGCCCAGTCCATGATCTCGGCGATGGCATCGTCCACGGTGCCGATCACCTGCCAGTGCGAAGATCCCATCACCTCCGGACGTGTGAGCAGATCGGCTACCGTCGGCTCATCGCGCAGGATCAGCCGCCGCAACAGGTCGGAATGGGTGCGGCTGCGCACCTTTTCCGGCGCCGTGGGCAGATCGGCCGACGTCACGCGGCGCTCGTCCGGCCAGTCGGAAAGGTCGAGCCCGGTCATTTCGAGGATCGTGGCGATCTTCCGCCCCCGGTCGGCGCGGGCATGGGTTTCGGCGAAAAGGTCCCGCGCCTCCTGCCGTGTACGGCCGAGATAGAGACTGAGACCGGGCAGTACCTTGATCGCATCGGCCGGCCGGCCGTGGCCTTCCGCGCGCGAGCGCAGGTCCCGGCGCAGATCGATGGCTGCGTCCCTGTCTGGCGTCGCCGCAAAGATCGCATCGGCGATGGAGGATGCGAAGTCGCGCCCAATCGGCGATGCGCCGGCCTGGATGAGCGGCACCGGCGAGCGGCCGAAGGACGGCAGGTTGAGCGGCCCCTTGACCGAGAAGCAGCCGCCCTCGTGGTCGATCGGGCGAATGAGGGAGGCATCCGTGCCGATCCCCGCCTCCCGGTCGTGCCGGATCGCGGCTTCGGGGAAGCTGTCCCACAGCCGGCGCACGACTTCGGTGAACTCCGCGGCGCGGGCATAGCGCTCTTCCGGCGTCGGCATGTCGGCAAGGCCGAAATTCTCGTTGCCATCGAGCGCGGTGACGATGTTCCAGCCGGCCCGGCCGTTGCTCAGCCAGTTCAGCGACTGGATCTGCCGGGCGACGACATAGGGCGGATAGAACGTCGTGGAGACGGTGGACAGCAGTCCGATGCGAGAGGTTCCGTGCGCGATAGAGGCGAGCAGGACGGTGGGGTCGAGAGCACCGAAGCCAGGCCCTGATTCGAGCATCTTCGGATGGAGAAAAAGCGTGTCCGGCCGGAAGACGAAATCGAGCTTCGCCGCCTCCGAACGCCTTGCGATATCGAGATAGTAGTCGCTCGTGAGCAGGCCTTCGACGTTGCTGTCAGGGCGCCGCCACGCCTCGCCGCTCAGCCAGGTGGGAGCGAGCGACATGCCGATGTGCAGCATCTTGTTGTTTCTCATACAGTCCAGCCTTCCTCGAAAATCCGCGCGTCACGATGCCCCGACAGACAGCGGTGCAGGGCCTTTCTAATTCTTGAGTATAATAGTATGGTTTTATCCCTACGCCTATTTGCCAAGTCGGGAATCCAAGGCTTTGCTGGAAGCCAGAAACGTCGTCGCCTCCTATGGAAAAACAAGAGTTCTCAACCGCTTGTCTGTCGGCTTCGCAACCGGCCGGCTGACCGCTCTGGTCGGCCCGAACGGCTGCGGCAAATCGACTCTCCTGAAGGCCATCATGGGCTTCGTGCCGGTCCAGTCGGGAGAGGTGACGCTGGCTGGGGTGCCGCTTGGCCGGATCGGTCGGCGGGGACTTGCCCGCCGCATCGCCTACCTGCCGCAGGAAAGCCATTGCCCGGACTACATGACGCTGGGCGAGTTGGTCGAGCTTGCCGGATACGCCCGCTATTCGCTCATCGGCGGCCCGAGCGCGCGCGACCGCAAGCTCTTCGCCCATGCGCTTGAAACGGTCGGCCTTGCCGACATGGCGAACCGGCAGGTCAACGCGCTGTCCGGCGGCCAGCGCCAGCGCGCCTTCATCGCCATGGTGCTGGCGCAGGACGCGGAGACCGTGCTGATGGACGAGCCGGTCAATCACCTCGACATGAAGTACCAGTATGCCGTTCTCGATCTGGTGCGCGAGCTGACGGAGATCCACGGAAAGACGGTCGTGACCGTGCTGCACGACCTCAACCTCACGACGACCTTCGCCGATGATGTGGTGATGATGCGCGAGGGCCGGATCGAGGCCGCGGGCGCGGTGGCGGAAACCGTGACGGCGGAGGCCGTTTCGCGCGTTTTCGGACTGGAGAGCGACATCTTCGTGCGCGACGGGCGTCTCGTCTGCCTGCCCAACCGCAGGGGACGCGGGGAGCCCGCCCTCTCGCCTGGCCCGGAATTGGACCGCAAGCGGGCACAGGCATGAGGCGGCGCTGGCTCTTTCTCGCGGCGGTCGCCCTGATCCTTCTCGCAAGCCTCCTCGCCAACCTCGCCATCGGCGCGGTGACGATCGGCTGGCGGGACGTGATCGCCGCCCTCACCCGGTTCGATCTCGACGATTACGACCATTTCGTCGTGGTCTACCAGCGGCTGCCACGCGCGCTGATCGCGATCTATACCGGCGCGCTGATGGCCGCCGGCGGCACCGTGCTGCAGGGACTCACCCGCAATCCGCTCGCCTCACCTTCCACGCTGGGCATCAACGCCGGCGCCATGCTGTTCGTGATCGTCGGCGCCTACACGTTCAACCTCGGCGTCGCCGCTCAAGGGGTGGCGGCCCTGGCCGGAGCGGCCTTCGGCTTCGTGGCCTGCCTGAGCGTGGCGCGGCTCGCCGGCCTTTCGCGCGACCCGCGCGGGCTGGCGCTGATCCTTTCGGGCGCCCTCGTCTCCATGCTCTTTGTCGGCATCGCCAACGCCTTCCTGCTGGCCGATCCGGCGCGCCGGAGCGATTTCCTCGGCTGGATCACCGGCAACATCAATCACGTCTATGCCGACCGGTTGGCCGATTTCTGGTGGATCGGCGCCCTCTCCCTCGTCGTGCTCGCCGTCATCTCCCGCCCGCTGACCCTCGTCATGCTGGGCCCCGAAAAGGCGGCCTCGGCGGGCGTCAACGTCAAGTGGACAAGCCGGATCGCGCTCGCCGCGGTCACGCTTGGCGCGGGCTCGGCGGTGGCGATCTGCGGGCCCATCGGCTTCGTCGGCCTCGTGGTTCCGCATATCGTGCGCCCCTTCACCGGCGCCGGTTTCGGCGTGACCCTGCCGGCCTCGGCGATGGTGGGCGCGATCGCCTGTCTTGCCGGCGATCTCATCGCGCGCCACGCGTTTTCGCCCTACGTGCTCCACACGGGCATCCTGACGGACCTCGTCGGCGGCATCGTCTTCGTGGCGATCGTGCGCCGCTTCTATCTCACCCCCGGCGCACGAGGCGCGACATGACCCTGACGCGCGCGACCGACGGCAAGCCGGTGCTCGCCTTCGCCTCCGGCCTCCAGATCCGGCTCGGCAATCTGGCGGCGGCCGTTTTCCTGGCCGTTCTCGCCCTGGTGCTCTCCGTCATGGCGCTGCTGGTGGGCGCGACGGAGACGGGCTTTCCCGATGTCCTGACAGGCCTTGCGGGTACGACGGTCGCCCCCGATCAGGCATTTGCGCTCATCGACGTACGGCTGCCGCGCATTGTGGTCGGCTTCATGGCCGGCTGGCTGGTGGCGATGGCGGGCGCGATGTTGCAGTCGCTTGCGCGAAACCCGCTGGCCGACCCGGGGCTCTTCGGCCTGTCGCAGGGCTCGATGGTGGTGATCATGCTGCTTCTGGTGTTCATGCCCGAAGCGCCGAAAGGCCTGATCCCGGTCGCGGCGCTTGCCGGCGGCCTCGCCGTGGCGCTGGCGCTCATCTGGCTTTCCGGCGGCGCACGCTCCAGCGGGCTCGCGATCCTGCTGATGGGCATCGCCGTCGATACGGTGCTTTCCTCCGTCACCTCGATCCTGATCCTCTACACGCCGAAGGAAACCTCCTATTCGCTGTCGGACTGGCTGGCGGGATCGTTGTTCCAGGCGAGCCCCGAGGCGATCCTCGCGATCGCGCCGTGGTTCGGCCTGAGCCTCGTCGTCGCCTTCTTCACCGGGCGCGCGCTCAAGAGCTACGATCTCGGCGACGAACTGGCACAGGCGCTCGGCGAGCCGGTCGCGTGGTCGCGCCCGCTGATCCTGCTGGCCGCCGTGCTGCTGAGCTCAGCCGCGGTGACGGCGGTCGGTCCGCTGATCTTTCTGGGGGTCATGGCGCCGCATCTGGCGGGCTTCCTGTCGCCCGCGCGCGGGCGGGCGCGGCTGATCCTGTCGGGGCTTGCCGGCGGCGTCCTCGTGGTCGGCGCCGACTGCCTGACGCGGGCCTATGCCGGCGACATCGCGTTACCGCTCGGCCTCAGCCTGACGATCCTGGGCGTGCCGCTCTTCATCATCACGCTGCGGCTCAGGGCCTTGCGGGTGAGGTAAGATGTTGTGGGGCGAGGAGCGGCGGCCAAACCGCCGCCCCAAGTCTCCGCCTCAGCGCTTCACCCAACTCTCGTAGAGATCGAGGAAATTCTCCGCACTGGCCACGCTCGGCGTTGCGAGGGGGGCGGCGTCCACAAACATGATCCGCCCCTCGCGCGCCGGTTTCAGGAAGCGCTCCCAACCGGGCATGATGCGATCGAGCCGCGCGCGGATCGCCGCCTCGTCGCGGTCCGCCTCCGCATAGCTCTTCATGACGATCAGGAGATCCGGGTCGAGACGTCCCAGGATTTCAGGCGACAGAGGAACGGCGAAGGTGGAGCCGAGCCCGCTTGCGGCACCCGCATTATCGAGCGGCACGCGGACGTAGCCGAGATCCTCCACCGCCTGGATGAGCCCCGACATGTTGCCGACGAGGCTCGCCTGATCGGAGATCATGACGGCGAGATAGGTCTTGCCCTCCGGGTCTTCGGCCAAGGACGCGCGCAGCTTTTCGAGCCGCGCGCGATAGTCGGCCTCGCGTCTTGCAAAGGCATCCTCGCGGCCGATCAGCTTCGCCAGATCCGCCTGCGCGGAAAAGCCGTGGACCTCGCCGGTGCTGCTCGCCTGAAGATAGACGGGGGCGACGGCGGAGAGCTGGTCGGCCTTGTCGCGATCATGCTCGGTGGAGACGATCAGGTCGGGGTGGAGCGCCCTCAGGCGCTCCAGATCGATGGCGCCGATGGCACCGATGCCCGATCTGGGCTGAGGCGCGTCGGGACCGAGCACGGCCGTGACGAAGTTGACAGCTGTCAACACCTTGCCCTCGTCCGTGCGTCCATAGCTGCCCACGACGGGTCCTCCGATATCGATGATCGGCACGCCCAGCAGAGGCTCATGCAGGACGACGATACGCTCGGGCCTCTCCGGCACGGTGACGGTGCGGCCGGTGTCGTCGGTGACGGTCTTTTCGCCGGCGAGGCCCGCCTCAGCGGCGAGTGCGACCGCGAGGCAGGCAACCAAGGCCGGGATGACGTTTTTCACAAGCTTCATGGGATCAGAACGTCGCCTTCATGCCGACACCGAACATGCGCGGCGAGAGCATGTAGCCTTCCGTGCCGCCGACGGAACGGTTCGCCTGCAGATAGGTGGGCTCGCGCTCGTCGAAGATGTTGTTGACGTAGCCGTAGAGCTTCAGATGATCGTTCATCTGGTAGCTCAGGCGCGAATTGGCGACCGTGTAGGGATCGACCTGATAGGCGGGGGTGTTGGCGTCGTCGGAGTAGTAGCCGTCCACGTGCTTGACGTCGACCGCCAGCAACAGCTCCGGCGTGATGTTCCATTCCACGCCCGCGCCCAGCATGTAGCCCGGCGCCTTTGAGAAATCGTTGCCCTCGTAGGCCGGCAGCAGGCTGAACTCCTCGATCTCGGTCTTCAGGATGCCGGCATTGGCGCTGCCCCTGACATTGTCCAGAAGCCGGTAGGTCATCGCCACTTCCGCGCCATACGAATAGGCGCTCTCGGCGTTCACCGTCAGGATCTGCGTGACGCCGGAGACGAGGTTCGTCGTCACGTAGCGCTGGGCATCGGTGTAGTCCATGAAGAACACGTTGCCGGAGACGAACAGCCTGTCGTTCAGGAAGTGCGCGCGGGTGAAGAGCTCGTAGTTCCACACGGTCTCCTGCTCGAAGTCCATCCAGCGGCGCTGGTAGAGATCGAGCGCCACGCCGCCGGGATTGGCGCCACGGCTGACGAGCGCGCCGACGGTGACCTCCGGGGTGAGCTCATAGGCGAGCGAGACCTTCGGCAGCCAGGCGTCGAAAGTCTGGTCATAGTCGAGATCGGTCGTGGTGAAGGACGAGGTGCCGACCCGCTGCACGCGGTCGCGCTCGTAGCGAAGGCCGCCGGTCAGCGTCCAGCGGTCGGTCAGCTTGACATCGACCTCGGCGAAGAGGCCGAGATTGTCCTTGGTGTCGTCGAAGGCGGAGTTGCCGAGATAGTTCAGCGTCTCGTCGGAATCCGTGTGGGAGTAGTAGACGCCGGCAACCCCGCTGACCCGCGTGAAGGCATCGCCGAAATTGAGCCGCGTCTCGTTGGAGACGTTGGTCTCCTCGATGATCGCCTTGCCGGCCGTCACCGGCTCGATGTTCCGCTTGGTGTAGGTATCGGAATATTGCAACTGGTTGGTCAGCTTCAGCGTGTTCTTGAACGCGTAGGTCACGTCCGCGATGCCGGTGTTGGTGCGCTGGTACCAGGTCGGCATGTTGGTCACCGTGCTGTCGAGGTCGTCATAAGGCTCGAAAGCGGATTCCTGGGTCGGGTTGTTCGACTGGGAATGCTGGTAAGTGAGCTTCGCCTCCAGCTCCGGAATGGCCTCCGGCGTCCACAGCAGCTTGGCGCGGCCGGTAAACCGCATCAGGTCGGTGTCGGTGGCGCCCGCCGTGTAGGAGGGGCTGACGTAGTCGATGAAGGTGTCGCGGCCGTAGTGGTCGAGCGCCAGGCGGAAGGCGAGATCGTTGCCGATCGGCGAATTGAACATCGCCGAGCCGCGCTTCATGTTGTAGTTGCCCACCTCGACCTGGGCAGCCCCCTCGGTGGTGAAGGTCGGATCCTTGGTGTTCACGATGATCGCGCCGGCGACCGAATTCGCGCCCTGCGAGGTGGTCTGCGGGCCGCGGAAGACCTCGATCGTATCCACGTCCCAGATCGAGGACGTGCCGTAGACATATTCGAAGTAGTTGAGGTTGTGGCCATCCATGTTGATGGTCGCGCGCGGAACGGTGCCACCGAAGAAGGCGACGGCGCCGGTGTTGGGACCCTGCGTGTCCTGACCGCGGATCGACGGCGCGGCGCCGACGGCCGAATAGTAGTTCACGTTCGGAATGTTCTGCAGCGCCCTCTCGACCGAATCATCGCCCGGCCGGGTCTCCAGGTCTGCGCTACCGACCACCGTCACCGAGCTGGCGGTCTTGTCGAGACTGCGCTCGACCTTTTCGCCGCTGACGACAATGGTGTCGAGCTCGATCACATTGCCCGCGCTGCTGGCGTCCTGCGCCACGGCAGAGGACGCCATCACAACGGAAAGGGACAGGAAGCTGACACTGCCAAGCAGACGGGCACACGCACGCGATTTCATTTTTGCCTCACCGGTTACTGCTGGCTGGCATGAAATGCTGGCTGTCAGTTATCTCGACGTTTTCATGGATTTTGCGTCGAAAGCCGCATTCCGCGCCCGGCGATTGCCCCCGGTCGGACGGCGTTGCGGCTCTCGAACATTATTCCACAATACAGAATGCATTCCGCTATACAATACGGCAATGCAGAGATCGGCAACACTGTTGCAGCGCCGCAACGCGCGCGCGACCCGGCGGAAAACCTGCCCTTGCGGCACTTTCAAGACGGATTGTCCGATGCCGTGCGCATCCTTAAGCTTGCCACCATCACCGGATGTGCGGCGGGCTTCGAAACGACTTCGCGGACCGGTCCGGAAGGCTCCCGGTCCGAACGGCCGAAATCCATTGCAGCCGAAACGGGTATTTTCTTTCGATGGTTGAAACCGACAAGGAGCACGCGCCGGAGGGCAAGCGATCGGGAACGATCCAGTCCGTCGCCATTGCCACGCGCTTTCTGGAGCTTCTGGCCAATGCGGAAGAGCCGCTGACGCTGGGTGTCCTTGCAAAACGAGCCGGAACCGGCGGTTCGACCGCGCATCGCTACCTGCAGAGCCTCGTGCAGGAGGGGCTGGCGGCGCAGGACCCGGCAAGCGGGCGCTACGATCTCGGCCCCACCGCGCTCGGCATCGGCATCGCCGCGCTGAAGCGGATCGAACCGGTCGATGTCGCTGCCAGGCACATGAAGGATCTCGTGGACCACAGCCCGGCGAGCGGTGGCGTCGCGATCTGGACCGATCGCGGCCCGACGCTGGTGCGCTGGTATCGAAGCGCCTATTTCACGATCTCGTCGCTCGCTCTCGGCGATATCCTGCCGCTCGACAACACCGCCTGTGGGCTGATGTTCCAGGCGTTTCTGCCGGCCGCGCATACTGCGCGCGCCCGTCGCCTTCAGCCCGCGCACTTTCGCGGCCACAAACCGGCCGCAGACGTGCTGGAGGCGATCCGAAACAGCTGCTGGGCCGACCTCACCAACCATTTGCTGCCGGATATCACCGGGCAGGCCGTGCCGGTCTTCGACGCCCAGCAGCAGATTGCCTGTGTCATGACGACAGTTACCAATCTCGGCCGGAAACAGGGCGCGGAGGAAGGCCGCCACCTGTTCGAAACGGCAAGGCGGGTGGCGCGCGAAACCGGCGGGACGGCCGCCTTCGAGCGGCTGGAGGCTCAGGCCGTGGGACGCGTGAAGACGTAGGCGAGACCGCAGAGCATCAGCAGCGCGACGGCGAAGGTCGGCCACGGTCCGGGATGGGAGCCGAAATAGAACAGAACGAAGCCCGCGCTCGTGCCCGCCAGCGCCAGCAGCTTCGCCCTTGCCGGGATTGCGCCGCGTTCGCGCCAGTCGCGCAGGGTGGGCCCGAAATGCCGGTGCTCCATCAGCCAGGTTTCAAGGCGCGTCGAGGAGCGCGTGAAGCAGGCTGCGGCCAGAATGAGAAACGGCGTAGTAGGCAACACGGGCAGGAACACGCCGACGAACCCGAGGCCCACGAAGAGCAATCCCAAGATCAGAAAAAGTGCCCGCATCGCGTCTCCAGTTCGATCTGTCCGGATATCCGGGCGAATTGCACCAACCAACGATGACCTTCCGTAACGGTGATATGGGCCTTTCTCGCCGCTTGAAAAGCCACGGGGCCCCGACAGCGCGCGAAGGGCGTCAGTCGCGCGACAGCGCCACGACCGGATCGAGCCTCGAGGCGTTGCGCGCCGGCAGATAGCCGAAGGCGATGCCGATCAGGCTCGAGGAGACGAAGGCGAGCACGATCGAGGAGGTCGAATAGATCAGCTGGAAGCTGGAGCCGAGCAGACTGAAGAGCACACCGAAGCCGAGCGCCGCCAGGATGCCGAGGACGCCGCCGATCAGGCAGACGAGAACCGCCTCGATCAGGAATTGCTGCAGGATGTCCGACCGCCGCGCCCCCACCGCCATGCGCACGCCGATCTCGCTGACGCGCTCCGACACCGAGACCAGCATGATGTTCATCACGCCGATGCCGCCGACCACCAGCGATATGATCGCGATTGCCGCGATCAGCAGGGACAGGGTCTGCGTCGTCGAGGTGATGGTCTTGCGGATGTCGTCGGTGTTGAGGATGAAGAAATCCTTGGTGCCGTGGCGCTGGGTCAGGAAGGCGGTGACGAGTTGTTCGGCCAGATCCGTGTCCGTATCCTCGGCCACCCGCACGGTGATGGAACGCAGCGTCTGATCGCCGAGGAAACGAGCCTGGACGGTGGTGTAGGGCAGATAGACCGAGAGCCGGTTGCTGGCGCCGAAACCGCCCTGCTGCTGTTCGGTCACCCCGATGATACGGCAGAACACGTCGCCGACCAGAATGATCCGCCCGACCGGGCTGCCCTCGATGCCATCGAACAGCGTCTTGCGGGTGTTTTCGTCGATGACGACATCCTGGGTCATGTCGCGCACGCTGTCGGCGTCAAACAGGCGCCCTTGCGCGAGCTTGGTTCCCTTCGCCTCGAAATATTGCGCCCCGACGCCGTTGATCTGGGCGTTTGCCTCCTGCGACCCGTAACGGATCGTGTCGGTGGTAGTCACCGTCGGTGTGACGGCGGCAACATAGGGCTGCTTTGCCAGTTGGTTGGCATCGGAGATCACCAGCGTCGTGATCTTGCCCGACCTGGTATCGCCGAAGTCCTTGCCCGGAAAGATCTCCAGCGTGTTGGTACCGAGGCTGGAGATGTTGGCCAGCACCTTCTGTTGCGAACCGGTGCCGAGCGCGACCACGGAGACGACGGAAGCGATGCCGATGATGATGCCGAGCATCGTCAGGAACGTGCGGACCTTGTGCGCCCTCATGGAGCGCAGCGCCATCTTGAAGGCTTCGCGGAAGCGGTCCGCCTGGGCGCGCCAGGAGGAAATCCGCGCAAGGCCACGATCCTCCGCCGCGCCGCCGGCCGGTGTCGCGCCTTCTGCCGCCGCCGTGGCCGTGCGCTTGTCGGAAACGATGCGACCATCGGAAATCTCGATGGTGCGCTCGGCGAGCGCGGCGACGCCCGGATCGTGGGTGACGATGATGACCGTCTTGCCGCTGTCGTGCAGCTCGCGCAGGATGCGCAGCACCTCGTCGGAGGAATGCGTGTCGAGCGCGCCCGTCGGTTCGTCGGCCAGGATAACGTCGGCGCCGTTCATCATCGCCCGCGCGATGGAGACGCGCTGCTGCTGTCCGCCCGACAATTGGCCCGGCCGGTGGTCGAGACGATCCGACATGCCGAGCCGGCCGAGCAGCGCCGCGGCGCGTGCCTGCCGCTCCCGCGGCGCCTGGCCGGCATAGATCGCCGGGATTTCGGTATTGGCGAGCGCCGTCAGTTCCGACAGGAGATGGTAGCGCTGGAAGATGAAGCCGAAGTGCTCGCGCCGCAGCGCAGCCAGTTCGTCCGGCTCCAGCGCGGAGGTTTCGCGCCCGGAAATCCTGTAGCTGCCGCCCGACGGCCGATCGAGGCAGCCGAGAATGTTCATGAGCGTCGACTTGCCCGATCCCGACGCACCGATGATGGCGACGAACTCGCCTGCCTCAATGGTCAGGTCGATGTCGTCGAGCACCGTCAGCATGCCCTCGCCCGCCGGAAATTGCCGGCGCAGCTTGCTCAGCTGGATGAGAGGCTCCGCCATCGCTAGAGCCCCATCGGCGGAGGTCCGCGACGGGATGAGGATTGGGTCACGGACGCTGTCGTCAACCGCCCGGAGACCACCCGATCGCCTTCCTTCAGACCCGACTTCACCTCCGCCGTCACCTTGTCATTCAGACCGATCTCGACTTTCCGGCTTGAAATCGTACCGTCCGCGGCAAGCACCTGAACCGTATAGCTGCCGTCGCTGGCCTGCTTGCCGAGGGCCGAGGCCGGGATCGTCAGCACGTCCTTCGCCTGACCGAGAATGATATGAACCTCGGCGGTCATGTAGGTGCGCAGCTTTCCATCCGGATTCGGGACGTTGAAGATGCCGTTGTAGTAGATCGCCTCGGATGAACTCGATGAAGACGAGGAGGAGGAAGAGGAAGAAGACGATGAAACCAGACTGTCGCTGGTGATCGATTCCGGCGCCGGCTCTATCGATTCCAGGGTGGAATCGTAGCGCCGGCCCGGTTCGCCAAGGATCGTGAAGTAGACGGGCTGACCCGGTTCGACATTGACAATGTCGGCTTCCGAGATCTCGGCACGGACCGTCATGATGTCGAGCTGACCGAGGATGACGATCGTCGGCGCCGACTGGGAGGCGTTGACGGTCTGGCCTTCCTGGCTGGAGATCCAAAGCACCGTTCCCTCGATCGGGGCGGTGATCTTGGTGTAGTCGAGATCGGCCTGTGCGTTCTCGACGGCGACTTCGGCTTCCACGATCTGCGCTTCAAGCGCCGTGATCTGCGCCTCCGCCGTCTTCACGTCGGCTTCCGCCGTGTCGAAATCGGCCTGGGAAACCGCGTTCTGCGCCACCATGCGGCGCTGGCGGTTCAACGTCTGTTTGGCAAGCACCAGGGTGGCTTCCTTTTCCACCTTCTGGGCCTTCACGTTGGCAAGCGTCGCCTCCGCCGTACGCAGATCGTATTGCTGGGTGATGGAATCGATCTCGGCGATAAGGTCGCCCTTCTTCACCTGCTCGCCGAGCTTCACCTTCAAAGAGGTGATCCGGCCGGAAACCTGCGCACCCACGGCAACGAGCTTGACCGGCTTCAGGAGCCCCGTCGCCAGCACGCTCTCCTCCACGTCGCCCTTCGTGACGACGGCGGTCATGATGTTGGGCTTGTCGTCGGCGAGGAAGCGGTCGCGATAGGCATAGGCCACGGCAGCCACGATCACCAGCAGACCACCCAAAATGAGAAGACGTCGCCGGAGCCTGCTTTTCTTATCTGTCGTCATCCACTCTGCCTGAAACTCTCGCAAGCGGCCTCATCCGCTCCGCGCTGCCCGCGCGGGGCCGGGAAACGGCCCGCGCGGCAATCTGCGGCGCACACTGCCTCTGCGTACTTGAACACAGGATGAACCGGCACTTCTTGTACGTTCGCCCGGACAAGCCCGGGCGCACGATCATTCGGGCCGCTGCGGGGGAACCGCCTCGATCTTTGCGAAGTGGGGCCCGGTATTGGTATCGACCACCTCCGGCTTGGAGGCATCGATGGCACCGTTCCAGCCGCCGCCGAGCGCCTTGTTGAGCGAGACGTAGGCGGTGGCGATCGCAACCTGGCTCTGGATCATCGAATCCTCGGCCGAATAGAGCGAGCGCTCCGCATCCAGAACGTCGAGGAAGCTGGTAGAGCCGGTCTGGTAGAGAGCCCGGGACAGCTTGGCGGCGCGGCGATAGCCATCCACCGAGCGCGACAGCTTGACGATCCGGATGCGCTGCTGGCGCAACGACACGAGAGCGTCTTCCACGTCCTGCATCGCCGTCAGGATCGACGACTTGTAGGCGATGAAATACTCATCGCGCTCGGCCTTGGCCACATCGACAGCTGCCTTGAGCTGCCCGCCCCTGAAGATCGGCACGCTCACGCTCGGGCCGAAGGACCAGGCGATGGTGGAGTTCTTTGCCAGATCGCCGATCTCCAGCGCGGAGGTGCTGAGCGCGCCGGTCAGGCTGACGCTGGGATAGCGGGCGGCCTCGGCTTCGCCGACCTTGGCCGTGTACTGCGCCAACTGACGCTCCGCAAGGCGGACGTCGGGCCGGTTCACGAGAACGTCGGCGGGAATGCCGGCGGGAAGCGGAAGCTTCGGCCGGGGAATGCGCCGCGGCTGCTTCAGACGATCAGCCACCGAGGCGGGCGGACGACCGAGCAGCACGCCGATCTGATGGACGGCTTCCGCGTAGGAGGTGCGCAGCGTCGGGATTTCCGCTTCCGTGCTGGCGGCCTGACCGTTGGCATTGGCGACATCGAGACCCGACGTCCCGCCGGCCCGGAACTGCTTTTCGGTAAGATCGGCGGTCTCGTTCTGCGATGCGGCCGTGCGCTGGGCCAAGGCGATCCGCGCCTGATAGCCGCGTGCCTCGACATAGTAGGTGGCCACGTCGCCGACCAGCGTCAGCAGCACGTCGCGCAGGTTTTCCTCGGCCGCGTCCACGCCGTATCCGGCCGCCTCCTTGGCCCGGCGATTGGCGCCGAATATGTCGAGTTCCCAACTTGCGTCGAAGCCGGCGTCGAACAGATTGGAAACCGTACCCTTGCCGCTATCGACATTGGTCGAGGTCTTGGAACGGGTGCCGGAACCCGAGGCATCGAGCGTCGGGAACAGTTCGCCGGTCGTCTGGCGGTAGCTCGCGCGCGCCTGACGAATGCGCGCCTTGGCCGTGGCAACATCGAGATTGCCGTCGACCGCCTCATCGATCAGCTCGTTCAGGATCGGATCGTTCAGCCGCGTCCACCAGTGCTCGAGCGCGGGGATGCTTTGCGAATGCTCCTTGCCCGCATGAGCCCATTTCGCCGGCATGACGATGTCGGGCACCTTGTAGTCGGGTCCCACAGCGCAACCGGCCAGCAGCGACAGGGACAGCGTCACGCTGACATAACGCAGCGCTGCCCTAACGGAAGTGCGCGGACGGCCGCGGCCCGGGGACGAGATCGCCTCCGCGGCACGAGAGGTCAGTGGTGTCATGAGGAGCACTCTGCAGGGTTGGCCGGGCACTGACGTTCCGTCACCTCGGCATGCGGAAAAATGATCGTTTGAAGCAGACCATGAGGTACGCGATTCGCGACGGTTATGGTGCCCCCAAAACGCTCGATGATCTCGCGCGCGATGACCATTCCGAGCCCCGCGCCGGGTATGGTCTTGCGTCTCGCGATATCGACGCGGAAGAAGGGTTCGAAGATCTGACCAATCAGGTCCTCCGGAATTCCAGGGCCGTTGTCGACGATGGTGATGACGGCCTGCGTTCCGTGCCTTTCGAGCGAAACGAGGGCGCCGCCACCGTGCGTGGCTGCATTCACGACCAGATTAGTCAATGCGCGGCGCAAAGCAACCGCCCCGCCGGTCACGGTCAACGGCGGAATCCCGCCCGCCTCCACGGGCAGGCCTGCCAGGGCGGTGTCGTCGACGATCGAGCGCAACAAGTCCCCCAACGGAACCGGCTCATGACCGTCCGACCGGGTTTCCTCGCGCACCAGACAGATGGCGCTATCCGCAATCTGGTCGAGTTCTGCCAGATCGGCGAGCCATTTTTCCCGATCCTCGTCGGGAAGAAACTCCACGCGCAGCCGCATCCGGGTCATCGGCGTGCGCAAATCATGGCCAGCGGCGGCAACGAGACGCATGCGACTCTCCATCGCCGACTTCAGGCGTCGGGAAAGCCGGTTGAGCGCCCGCGCCGTCGCGCGAACCTCGCTCGCTCCGATCTCGGGAACAGCCGGCAGCATTCCGTCGGGCCCGACGGCGGCCACAGCGGATTCGATCAGCCGGAGCGGTCGCGTGATCTTTGCCGCCGCGATGATCGAAATCACCGTGCTGCCGGCAACGATCAGGAGAATCCACATCGCGAAACTCGGCCACCCGTTGGGCGGAGAAAAATCGGGCATGCGGGTGACAAGCCAGTTCCCGCCGCCGAGATCGAGCGAAGCCGTGAGCACGAAGCCGTCTGGCTCGCGCGTCACGACAACCCTGTCGGCAGGCCCGGTGTTCTCAAGCGCGCGGGTCAGGAACATGGTGGCCGCCCTGTCCACCGGCCCTTCGGCGGGCTTGCGACGGATATCGACGCCAGCCGATCGCGCGGCCTCTCCGTCTTGTTGCACGAGGTTTGCAAGAACATGAATCTGTTGGGCGACCGACTTCGCGGCCGTCTCCGGCAGAGGATGACGGAATGCGACCAACGCGGCGACCGTCGCCAGGCCGACCACCAGAACGATGGCCAGAATGAGCAGCGCGGCGATGCGGAAACCGAGCGACTTCATCCCGGCATCTTCTCGCTGGCGACGGGAACGACAAGCTGATAGCCCCCGTTTCGCACCGTGCGAAACAGCGCGTCGCGCTGCCCCTCACCGAGCTTGCGTCGCAGCCGGCTCATCAGCACGTCAATCGACCGGTCGCCGGGCTCAAGGCTCCTCCCCTGGGTGATGTCGAGCAGTTGATCGCGCGAAAGCAGCCGGCCCGGCCGGTCGAGAAAGACCTTCAGAAGATCGAATTCCGCACCCGTCAGATCGATCCGATCCCCGGTATCACGCCTCACCTGGCGCATTTCGGGCTCGACGACGAGATCCAACAGGCGATAGCTCCGCACCGGCTCGGCGGGTTCGCTGTCTTGGTTGATGCGGCGCAGTACTGCCTTGATACGCGCCGTCAGTTCGCGCGGATTGAACGGCTTGCCAAGATAGTCGTCGGCGCCGATCTCCAGACCGATGATCCGATCCACATCCTCCTTGAGCGCCGTCAGCAGGATGACGGGAACGCTCGGCCTTCGCGAACGCAGCGCGCGGCAGATGTCGAGGCCCGACCCGTCGGGGAGCATCACGTCCAACACCACGAGATCGGGAACGCTGTCGCCAATGCTGCTCTCGCATTCGCGACGGCTGGAAGCCATGGTCACTCGAAAGCCCTGATCCACCAGATAGCGGCCGAGCAGCGAGCGGATTTCGCGGTCGTCATCGACGACGAGAATACGGGGCCCTTGAGACATCAGATTTCTTCCGGTTACCCGACGCATGTAACCTGCCGGATGCCGATGCGGTCAAAAATCTTGCAACGAAATGTTTCTGAGGCGCGCCAGCAACGTTCGTTTACAAAATTCCAGCCCTCCCGGAAACACAGGCCCAAGCAACCGGGAAGTCCCGCCGCCGCGCAGCCGGCTCGGCCCACGCTCTGCGCGGCGACCGTCAGGCCGCGTCTTCCTGCGGCTCCTCCAGCCTGTAGCAGGCGACATAGAGCGCCGGCACGAACAAAAGCGTGATGAGCGTACCGGCGATGATGCCGCCCATCATGGCGTAGGCCATCGGCCCCCAGAAGACCTCGCGCGAGATCGGGATCAGCGCCAGCGACGCCGCGGCCGCCGTCAGCAGGATCGGACGCGCGCGCATCTCGCTCGCCCGGAAGACCGCGGTCCAGGAATCCAGTCCCTCGTCCTGCAGGATGCCGATCTGGTGGACCAGGATGACGGAGTTGCGGATCAGGATGCCGACGAGGGCCAGCACGCCGAGGATGGCGACGAAGCCCAGTGGCGCACCGCTCGGCAGCAGCGCCGCCACCACGCCGATCAGCCCCAGCGGAGCGGCGCTCAACACGATGAACATCGCGCCGAAGCTCTGCATCTGGATCATGATCAAAAGCAGCATCGCCAGCACCATGAACGGCACCACCTTGAGGATCGGGCCCTGGCTTTCGCCGCTCGATTCAACCGTGCCGCCGATTTCCACCCCGTAGCCGTCGGGTAAGCGGGATGCGAATGCCTGGATCGACGGCGTCAGCTCGTTGACGATGGTTGCCGGCTGGGTATCGTCGACGATCGCCGCGCTGACGGTGATCGTCGGCGTGCGCGAGCGGGTGTAAAGGATCGGATCCTCGTAGCCGTAGCCATAGCTCACGAGGCTGGCCAGCGGGATCGCCGCGCCCTTGGCGTTGGTGAGTTGGAGGTTCTCGATGGCCTCGATGGAGTCGCGGTCGGATTTCCTGCCGCGCGCGACCACGTTTATGAGGTAGATGTCGTCGCGCACCTGGGTGACGGTGACGCCGTCCAGCACCTGATTCAGCGTCGAGGCGATGGCCTGAGAGCTGACGCCGAGCTGGCGCGCCTTGTCCTGCAGGATCTTCACCTGAAGCACGCGCGCCGGCTCGTTCCAGTTCATCACGATCTTTTCCAGCCGTTTGTCCTTCGCCATCAGCGCAGCAAGCTCGCGCGCCTTGGTCCGCACCGTCTCCACGTCGGGACCGCCGAGGCGGTACTGCACGGGGCGCCCGACCGGAGGACCGAGCTCCAGCGTCTTGACGTAGACATCCGAGCCGTAGAAGTGCTTTGCCGCGTAGGCTTCCAGACGCGCCTGCACCCGCTTGCGCGCCTCAAACCCCTTTGTGACGATCACCACCTGTCCGAAGAACGGATTGGAGGGCTGCACGTCGTAGGCGAGGATGAAGCGTACGGCGGAACGACCCACATAGGAGCTCCAGTGGTCGATGTCCGGATCGCCCTCAAGGGTCGCTTCCAGTTCGTCCATCTGGGCCTTTGTGGCCTTGATCGTTGAATTGTGGCGAAGGGTGAAATCGACCACCAGTTCCGGCCTGTCGGAGGACGGGAAGAACTGCTGCTGCACGAACTGCATGGCGAAGACGGAGGCCGCGAACAGCGCCACCGTTATGGCGATCGTCACGTAGCGCCAGCGCATGGCCGTCTTCAGGAGCTTCGAGAACGTGCGGCGCAAGCGGGACGGCGTCTCGTCGTGCTTCTTCATGCTGCGCGGCAGAAAGACCACGCCCAGCAACGGCGCGAACAGCACCGCCACGATCCATGACAGCAGCAGCGACAAGGCCAGCACCTGAAACAGCGAAAACGTGTATTCGCCGGCGTTCGAGGTGTTGAAGCCGATGGGCAGGAAACCGGCGACCGTCACCAGCGTGCCCGTGAGCATGGGAAAGGCGATCGAGGTCCAGGCGAAACTCGCCGCGGTCTTCCGGTCGTCGCCGGCCTCAAGCCTGGAGACCATGGTCTCGATGGCGATCATCGCGTCATCCACGAGAAGGCCGAGCGCGATGATCAGGGCACCGAGCGACACCCGCTGCAGCGTGATGTGCATCAGGTCCATGCCGACGAAGGTGATCGCCAGCACCAGCGGAATGGAAAGTGCAACGACAAGGCCCGCACGCAAGCCCAGGGACACGAAACTGACAACGAGGACGATCGCGACGGCCTCGAACAGGGCGCGGGTAAAGCCGCCGACGGCTTCCTCGACGATCTGCGACTGGTCCGCCACCTTGTGGACCGAGACGCCGATCGGGAGCCCGGCCTCGATGCGCGCCATCTCCGCCTTCAGCTCCTCGCCGAAATCGAGAATGTTGCTGCCGCTCTTCATGCCGATGGCAAGCCCGATCGCCGGCTGGCCCTTATAGCGGAAGAGCGTCGAGGGCGGGTCCTCGTAGCCGCGGGTGATGGTGGCCACGTCGGACAGACGGAAGAAGCGGTCGTTCACCCTGAGATTGACGGCCTTGAGGCTGTCTTCGGAGGTGTACTGGCCGTTGACGCGCACGAGGATGCGCTCCGGCCCGGCCTGCACGACGCCGGAGGGCGCGATGGCGTTCTGCGATTGCAGCGTGTCGAGGATCTGCTGCCGGTCGAGACCGAGGGCGGCGACCTTGCGCAGCGAGAATTCCAGATAAATCACCTCGTCCTGCGCGCCGATCAGATCTACCTTGCCGGCATCGGGCAGGGCTATGATCCTGTCGCGCACGTTTTCCACGTAGTCGCGCAGCTGGCGCTGGGTCAGGCCGTCGGAGGTGAACGCATAGACGTTGCCGAAGACGTCACCGAACTCGTCGTTGAACGAGAAGCCCTGAAACTCGCTCGGGAATTGCGAGCGGATATCCGACATCATGTTGCGCACATGTTGCCAGATGCCCTTCACGTCGCGACCGGGCGTGGTGGGCAGCAGGTTCACGAAAACGACGGACTGGCCGGGGGTGGTGATCGAGCGCGTGTAGTCGAGCGTGTCGAGTTCCTGCAGCTTCTTCTCGATGCGGTCGGTCACCTGCTTCGTCATCTCGCGCACGTTGGCGCCCGGCATGGAGGCGGAGACCACCATCGTCTTGATGGTGAAGCTCGGATCCTCCTCGCGGCCGAGATTGAAATAGGACATCACGCCCGCGACCAGCGAGACGATCATCAGGAACCAGACGAAGGAGCGGTGACGCAGCGCCCAGTCGGACAGATTGAAGGATGTCATGGGCGCTCTTCTCCGAACACGGATACCTGCTGGCCTTCCTTGAGGCTATGGATGCCGGCAACCACCACGCGCTCTCCCGCTTCAAGCCCGGAGCTTATGGCCACCGCGCCGGCCAAAATGGCGCCGGTCTTCACCTCCCGCCGATGCACGGCACCGTCTTCGACCACCCAGACGAATGTCTTCCCGCCATCTTCCAGGATCGCGCTTTTCGGCACGGTCAGCGCCGCCGCGTTCTGCCCCTGGGGGCGGACGCTTATAAGCGAGCCGAGGCGAAAGGCCGCCGGCGGATTCTCAAGCAGGATGCGAACGCGGTTGGTGCGGGTCAGCGCGTCCGCTTCAGGCGCGACCTCCCGCACCTTTCCCTGAGCCCGGATCGCGGGATCGGTCTGCAGCCGGACGCTGAAGGGAGCGCCGGTGTCGACCGTGTCGATGAGGTCGCTCGGAATATCCACGACGGCCTCGCGCACATCGACGCGAGCAAGCGTCATCACCGTCTCGCCGGCGGAGACGACCTGACCGACATCGGCCGAGCGCGCGGTGATGACACCGGCAAAGGGTGCTGTGAGAATGGCATAGGACAGCGCGTTCTCCGCCTTGGCGAGATCCGCCTGGGCTTCGGTCACGGATGCTTCCGCGGAGGTCTGCGACTGTTCGGCGGTTTCCAGATCCGCGGAAGAGACGGTGTTTTTCTCAAACAGGGCCTTCGCCCGGCCGAGGCTCGCGCGCGCATTCTGTGCCTGGGCGCGGGCAGATGCCAGTTGCGCCTTGGCCTGACGGACGCTTGCCTCAAGCGTTTCCGCATCGATATGCGCAAGCTCAGCGCCGGCCTGGACCTGATCGCCCACATCAGCATCGAGCGAAACGATCCGGCCGAGCGTGCGGAATGCGAGCTTGGTCTCGTAGCGGGGTTCGACCGTGCCGGAGAAACCCTCGATATGGGCGGCGACCTGACTGGCTTCCTCTGTAAGCACGGGGCGCGGCGCGGCAGCCTCGGCGGAGGTCGGCTCATCGTCTCCGCAGGCGGCAAGCGCAAGCATCATCAGGAGAGGCAAAAAACGGGCCGGCTTCATTTGTCCGCCTCCCCTTCCCCGACGGGCTGAACCGTTTCCCCCGGACGCAGCATCTGCGATCCGGTCGTGACCACCCGGTCACCCGGCTTCAATCCCTCCGCCACCAGGATGCGGCTGGAATCGTAGCGTTCAATCCGTATCGGACGCAGCGCGACCGTATTGTCGGCGGGATCGACCACCCACACGGCAGGCCGGCCGTTGTCCGCGGCAAGCGCCAGCCACGGCAGCACGATGACATCTTCCGGAAGCGTCCGGCTGACGCTGCCGGCGACGGCGGACCCGAGCTGCATCTCCGGCGGCACCCGATCGAGGCCGATCTTGACCTTGACGGTGCCCGTCTGCGGATTGATCAGCGGCGAGACCTCCCGGATGCGACCCGTGGTGGTCACGGCCGGGTTCGACAGGAGCGACACGGAAACGCTTGATGGCGCCGGACCGGTGAGCAGCTGTTCCTGGATCTCGAAGATAGCGTCCCGATCGCCGTCATTGGCGAAGTTGAAGACGCTCTGCGCGGCACCCACGACCTGCCCCGGGTCGACATTGCGCTCGGTCACGATGCCGTCGGCCTCCGCCTTCAGCACGGTGTCCGCGAGGTTGCTGTTCGCAGTCGTCAGCTGCGCCCTGGCGCTGTCGAGCATGCTCTTCGCCGTCTTCAGCGCCTTCTCCGCGGCATCGTAGTCGGAGCGGGTGGTGAAGCCGCTCGCGAGCAGCTTCTTCTGTCGCTCGAATGTCGAGCTGGAATTCTTGAGCTGAGCCTGCGCGGAGGTGACGGCGGCCTTCGCGGAGGCGACGTCGGCCTCCTGCTCGGTCGGATCGATGCGGGCGAGAACGTCGCCCTTGGCGAGATGGTCGCCAACATCGACATAGACGTCGGATACGCGGCCGCCCACCTTGAACGACAATGCGGCCTCGTTGCGCGCCGCGATCTCGCCGGTCAGCGTCGTCTCGTCGACATAGGGCTGCAGCGTGACGGTGACAGTATCGACGCGCTTGCCGTGCGGCGGATCCTCCGCAGCCATGGCCACGTGTCCGATGGCAAGGACGGCGAATGCGCCGGCCGCCGCCGCGCGCAGGCGCATCCGAAAGCTCCGGTCATGGAAGCGATGCTGTTCGACCCGGTTCAAATCGGCGCTCCGGATGCTGACGGGCCTGAGGTTCTGCGAATGTTCAACGGGGGTCCCTTTGAATGAGACGGGCTTGAGAAGCGGCGGGCGACAAGGTGTCGGCGAATGAAACGACTCATCACCGTCGATCAGGCGCAATCGCTCAACTGTCTGACATCTCGAGCTTGTGAACGGGACCCTCACCCGGATCCCGAATTGCGGCACAAGATTGGCGCGTCGGCGGGTTTCCTTCAATACCCCGTTTCAGTTGTTCGTAAAGCTGGGGAAAGCACGGGCTCTCAGGCACCCGGCGGCATGAGGATCTTCCCGAGCGCCGCGCGCATGGCCGGATCGAGCGGCACCGGGCGGCGCGTTTCCCTGTCGACATAGACGTGGATGAAGAACCCTTCCGCACTCGCCGCGTTCTCGTCGTTACGGAAGAGGCCAACCTCGTAGCGCACCGACGAGGTTCCGATCCGTGCGACCCGAATGCCGGCGGTGACGACATCCGGAAAGGCCATTTCAGCGTGGTAACGGCACCCCGTCTCGACCACAAGTCCGATCCGGCCGCCGGTGCGGATATCCAGCACCTCCGCCTCCACGAGCCAGCCGTTGACCGCCGTATCGAACAGCGAATAGTGAACGACATTGTTCATGTGGCCATAGATGTCGTTGTCCATCCAGCGCGTGGGGATCGCGCGGAAGGCCCGGTAGGCGCCGCGCTCGGCGGGAGCGGGTCTTTGCGTCATTTGCCGTTGTTCCCGCTTGGGCGGTGCGTGCACAACTCGGGCATGAATTCTTCTCCTCCTGCAGACATCCCAGATTACCGCGCTCGTTTCGAACATAAGCCGCGCGGGCTATCAAAAGTCCATTTGGACTTCATCTTGATGACAGCGCCTTCGAAGTCCCGACGAGACGACGCAATCAACACTCCGCTCGCCGCAAGACCCTAAAGAAGAAAGACGAATACCCGTGTGGCAATTTTTTATTCAAAAACTAAGCGTCTTCCCATTTCACCACACCCGAATTTCGACAACCCTGTCCGACACCGTACAAAAGCCAATATTTCCGGCTTATATACTTCAATCGGTTCGACTCTCTGGGTGAGAACGCGTATAGTCACTCTACCGTCGGCTTTCGCGAGAAAGACACGACGAGGGCTGAGAGACAAGATCTGAACGACACCAGAGATTGAGACTCCTGCCTTCTGAACAGGGAAGGGAGTACCATGAATCCGCCCGCATTCGATCAACACGCCATACCCTGCCCGCATTGCGGTGCGACCAACACGATCACGACGGTCGAGATTCCGGAGCGGATGCAGATCGACTGTTCGGCCTGCCAGGCGCCTCTTGGTTCCTGGGGCGATATCCGCTCAAAGATGCCGCAAGTGGACCGCAACGTCGTCGGTTGATGCAAGCGACACCCAGGATCTCCGACACCACAGGTGATCCGGACACCCGGCGCGGCTCGGAAGCATCGACACCTTCCCGCCCCCGGTCATCGACGCCTTTCCGCCCCCTCTCCCCACGGCCAGCGTTCGAATGAAGCCGTCGGAACGCATCTTGAATGCCCCTAAGGGCGTCGAAAACCGTTCACGATCAATTCACTAAGCATCGCCTTGTCGCGGCGCTTGCGCGTTGCGTTCGGGCTTAGCCGCCTGAACGACAAGCCCGCGCGCCGGATCCGGCAGGACCTTGCCGCGAAAAGGCAGCGCTATACCGCCTCTGACTCGGCAAGAACCGCCGCCAGATTGGCGGCCGGCTCGATGCCGAAGCCCGAGGCCCGCGCCATCTCATCGACGGCGGCAACGATCTCGGCACGCGGCTGGTTCGCCGCCCAGTGCAGCGGCCCGCCCTTGAGCTTGGGGAAGCCGTAGCCGTTGACAAGCACCACATCGACATCGGACGCCCGCGCGGCGATGCCCTCGCCAAGCAGCAGCGCTGCCTCGTTGACGATCGCGGCCATGATGCGCGAGACGATCTCGTCAGCGGCGAAGGAGCGGCGCGTAATGCCCTTGGAGGCGGCGGTGTCGGCGATGATGATCTCGACTTGCCGATCCGGGACGGGCTTGCCGCTGGCATAGTCGTACCAGCCGGCCTTCGTCTTGCGCCCGAAACGGCCCATCTCGCACAGCACGTCCGGGATCTCGACATACCGCGCCCGCGGGTCGCGCGTCGGTGCCAGGCGCTTGCGCCGGGACCAGGCGATATCGAGGCCCGCGAGATCGTAGACCTTGAACAGACCCATCGCGAAGCCGAAGCCTTCCATGGCCGCATCGACCTCCCACGGCAGCGCCCCTTCCTCGATCAGGAACTCCGCCTGCTGGCGATAGGCCGCAAAAACGCGGTTGCCGATGAAGCCTTCGCCGACGCGGGCGACGACCGGCAGCTTGCGGATGCGCTTCGACAGCGCCAGCAGGCTTGCCAGCACCTGCGGCGAGGTCGCTTCGGCGTCAATCACCTCCACTAGCCGCATGACGTTGGCCGGATTGAAGAAATGTAGGCCAGCGACGCGAGAGGGATGCTTCGTGGCGCGGGCGATCTCGTCAATATCGAGGTAGGAGGTGTTGGTGGCGAGGATGGCGTCGTCGCGAACGATGCCGTCGAGCTGCGCGAACAACGCCTTCTTGGCATCCATGTCCTCTATGATTGCCTCCACGACGAGATCGCAGTCGGCCACGTCATCGAGTTCACCGGGATGGATGCGCTCGACAAGATCGGAGGCTGAGGCGATACGCCTCCGTTCGGCCAATTCGTCAGCCGCATCGGCAAGCGCGCTCATCGCCGCCTTGAGAAGGTCCGCATCACGCTCGCTGAGGCGCACGGTCAGGCCGGCTTGCGCGAAGGCGAGCGCGATGCCCTGCCCCATGCGGCCGCCGCCGACAATGCCGACGGTTTCGATCGCAACCGGCTCGACGCCCTCGGGCACCTTGGTGGCCGCGCGTTCCGCGAAGAAGAGATGGCGCAGCGCGCGCGACTGCGGTCCGCGACGCAGGCGCAGGCTCGCCTCACGTTCGGCCGCGAGTGCTTCCGCGACCGGCATCGTGTGGGCGCGCTTGACCGCATCGATGGCTTCGCCAACGGCAAGCGCTCCGCGCGCTTTCCGGCGCGCCTCTTCTTCCGCCGCAGCGACCTCCGGCGCGGAACCCGGACGGGCGGGCAAGTCCCGCAGAACGCGCTTGTCTCCGCCGAGGCCGGCAAGATGCGCTATCGCCGCCTCCAGAAGATTCCCGTCGGCGATCGCATCGATCATGCCGAGCTTCAGTGCCTCCTGAGCCTTCACCCGGCGTCCGGAGGACACGAGATCGATCGCCCGGGCCTGCCCGACGAGGCGCGAGAGCCGAAGCGTGCCGCCCGCGCCGGGAATGAGCCCGAGGGTGACTTCCGGCAAGCCGACGGCACAGCGAACCGTGGCAACGCGCGCATCGCAACCAAGCGCCACCTCGTAGCCCCCGCCGAGCGCCGCTCCGTCGATGGCGGCAATGACGGGCACGGGACACGCTTCCATCTTCGCGATCACGTCTGGCAGATGCGGCTCTTGTGCCGGCGCATCGAACTCCCGCAGATCGGCACCGCCGACGAAATTGCCACCGGCCCCCGTCAGCACGACGCCCGCAAGACCCTGCATATCGAGCCCGGCGAAGGCCGACAGAAGCGCTGCGCGCATGGCCATGGAGCCGGCATTGACCGGAGGAAAATCGATCGTCATCACGGCGACGTCGCCGATCTGCGTGTTGCGGCGTTCGACGTGGACGGTGTCGTGCGGTTCATGGTTGGGCATGCGGGGTCCCGTTTCTTCTTGGTGTTTGGCAGTGAGGCGGGGAGAGGGAGACGCGGTGCGCGGCAAGGTTCAGCCGCGACTGTCCTCCCGGATCATGGCGGCCGCCTTGTCGGCGATCATGATGGTGGGCGAGTTGGTGTTGCCGGAGGTGATCGTCGGCATGACCGAGGCGTCGGCAACCCTGAGGCCCTCGACGCCGAAAACGCGAAGCCGCTCGTCGACAACGGCCATGGGATCGGAAGAAAGTCCCATTTTGGCCGTGCCGACGGGATGGAAGATGGTGGTGCCGATATCGCCTGCGGCCTTGGCGAGCGAGGCATCATCATCACCGACAGAGGGGCCCGGCAGGTATTCTTCGGGCCTGTATTCGGAGAACGCGGGCGCGTTGGTGATGCGGCGGGCGATGCGGAGCGAACGCGCTGCGATCTCGCGGTCGCGCTCGCTCGCAAGATAGTTCGGCGCGATTTCCGGCTGGGCGCCCACGTCCCTGTCGGTGATGCGGATATGCCCCCGGCTTTCGGGACGCAGGTTGCACACGCTCGTGGTGATGGCGGGGAAGGCGTGCAGCGGATCGCCGAACTTGTCGAGAGAGAGCGGCTGGACGTGGAATTCCAGATCGGCGCGCTCAACATCTTCGCCGGAGCGGGTGAAGATGCCGAGCTGCGAAGGCGCCATGGTGAGCGGGCCGGAGCGGTTCAACGCATATTCGATGCCCATCCAGGCGCGGCGGAAGAGATTGGCGTAGGTCTCGTTCAGCGTTCGCACGCCGGAGACCTTGTAGATCATCCTGAGTTGCAGGTGGTCCTGCAGATTGGCGCCGACGCCCTTGCGATCCGCTATCACCGGAATGCCGAGCGACTGAAGATGCGCGCCATCGCCGATGCCGGAGCGCTGCAGAATCTGGACGGAGCCGATGGAACCGGAGGCGAGCACGATCTCGCGCCGGGCGACGGCGGAGCGGCGCTCGCCGTCCTGGATCCATTCCACCCCCGTGGCCCGCGTGCCGTCGAAGGTCAGCCGGTCGACGGCGCAACCGATTTCCAGCGTCAGGTTCGCCCGCTTCAGGGCGGGCTTGAGGAAGCCACGCGCGGCCGACCAGCGCACACCGCGACGCTGGTTGACCTGAAAATAGGACGAGCCCTCGTTGTCGCCGCGATTGAAATCGTCGATCTTCGCAATGCCGCACTCCTCGGCGGCGTCGCGGTAGCGATCCAGCACGTCCCAGCGCACGCGCGGCGGCTCCACCCGCCATTCGCCGCCCGCGCCATGCAGGTCGGAGGCGCCGAGAAAGTGATCCTCGTGCGCCTTGAAGATCGGCAGCACGTCGTCCCATCCCCAGCCATTGAGGCCGAGCTGGCGCCAGTGGTCGTAGTCGCCCGCCTGTCCGCGCATGTAGATCATGGCGTTGATGGCCGAGGACCCGCCGATGACCTTGCCGCGCGGATAGATCAGCGAACGGCCGTTGAGGCCCGGCTCGGGACGCGTGCGGAAACACCAATCGGAACGCGGATTGTTGATGGCGAAGAGATAGCCGACGGGGATGTGGAACCAGATCCAGTCGTCGCGCCCGCCGGCTTCCAGCACCAGCACGCGAACGGAGGGATCGGCGGACAGACGGTTGGCCAGCACGGAGCCGGCCGAGCCGGCGCCCACCACGATATAGTCGTACGTCTCCCGCCCCATGGCGCCCTCCCCCCAACGAATGCCCTCTCCCCAGGGCGTTCTCATCGTTGAGCATTGCAAGGCCGCTGCGTCAAGCGTTCACAGGTTGTCGAGGCCGCGCAAAGGCCTCCGTTCAGCCATCGGACGCGGGCGCGCTACCCGCCACCGGCCGCGCCGGATTGCCGACCACGGTCACGCCGGCCGGCACGTCACGGGTCACAACAGCGCCCGCCCCAATGATGGCATCGTCGCCGACCGTCACGCCCGGCAGGATGATCGCACCGCCGCCGATCCAGACGTTTCGCCCGATGCGGACCGGCCTGCCGGACTCAACACCCCGGCTGCGAAGTTCGGGATCGCGCGGATGATCGGCGGTGAGGATCTGGACCCTCGGCCCGATCTGGGTGCCCTCGCCGATCTCCACCGCGACCACATCGAGCACGATGCAGCCGAAATTAACGAAGACATTCCGGCCGACGCTGATGTTGTAGCCGTAGTCGCAGTGAAACGGCGGCCGGATGACCACGCCCTCGCCGACGGCGGCAAGAAGCTCCGCGAGACGGTCACGCTGCTCAGCGGCCGGAACGGCCTGACGGGCATTGAAACGATCCATCCAGGCGCTTGCGCGTTCCCGGTCGGCGACCAGCTCCGGGCAATCGGCCCGATAGGGCTCTCCGGCAAGCATCTTGTTCTTTTCGCTCGTCATTCCGTCACATCTCCAGCCGCGATCAAGGTGATTCCAATGGGCGAAAACGCCCGCCGCAAGGCGCTCTAGAACGGGCAGGGATCGACGAACGTCATCGGCTCGCCGCCGGAGGGATGGCGGATAGTTAGCGTTTCGGCATGAAGCTGAAGCCGCGGCGCACCGGCGAAGGCGTCGTCGTCGGCATAGAGCGCATCGCCCAGAATGGGATGACCGAGATCCGCCATGTGAACGCGCAGCTGGTGAGAGCGGCCGGTTTCTGGCAGCAGGCGCACGCGCGTCGCGCCCGCCTCGCGCGCCTCCACCCGCCAGCGCGTCAGCGCCGGCCGGCCCTCGATGAAATCGACGATCTGCTTGGGGCGGTTCGGCCAGTCGCAGCGCAACGGCTTGTCGATGGCGCCTTCGTCGGCTGAGATCCTTCCCCGGACGCGTGCGACGTAGCTCTTGGAGAGCTTGCGGCGCTCGAATTGCAACCCCAGATGGCGATGGGCCGCGCGGTTGCGGGCAAAGACCATGACGCCGGAGGTGGCGCAATCGAGGCGATGGACGAGCGTTGCCTCCGGATAGAGCGCGTTCAGGCGCACGATCAGGCAGTCGGCGTGTTCGGCGGCCTTGCCCGGCACCGACAAAAGGCCGGAAGGCTTGGCCACGACGAGAATGTCCGCATCCTCGTAGAGAACGACGGGCGGGTCTTTCGGCGGGTCATAAAAGAAGGGGCGTTGCTCCGGCATGGCGCTGGCGTTACCAGCCCGGCCTGCGAGCGTCAATTCGCCGTTTCCTGCGGCGGAGCCGTATGAAACGCCGCGGATCGGAAGGGCGATAAAAAAACGCCCCGCCCGGAGCCAGAAGCGCCACGGACGGGGCGTTCTTACGCGTGGAACAAGCCGGCTAAAACACCGGCCATCAATTTTCATGCCGGGATCTAAAGTCTTCCTTTGACACCACGTTAATATATATATTGAAACATATTAATTTAAACATGACCCCGGCACGGGTACTTCATATTATAAATAAATAAATTCCTTCCATTTGTGACTCACATCGGTGTCACTGATATGACAGCGTGAGCAAGTCACCTGTCGGCCGGCTTTTGAAATGACGATCCAGCCGACGATGATTCACCCTACCACAACGTCATACGCGTTTCTACATTTGGTTGTAAAAATTCTATTCTACATTTTTTACGTGTAATCGCGCCGATGCGAACCCGGATCCGGCAATGCCGCAAGGGAGCCACATGCGGATTGCATGGACTCCCGCAGCTCTCAAAGGGGCGATTTCCGGAGGCTTCGGATCAGAGCTTTCCGGTCAGGGCCGCGTCGAAGATCGCCCGCGCGCCCTCCTTGGTGAGTTCCACCGGGTTTCCGCCCGCGGTCGGATCGACGACCGCCATTTCGGCAATCAGATCCGCTTTCGCATCGTCCAGCCCGAGTTCGGCGATGGTGTTCGGGATGCCGAGGCTTTCGCGCATTTCCATCACCCAGGCGAGGAAGCCGTCGAAGCTCGCCTCCCTCAGTTCCAGGAACGCGGCAAGCCGACCCATCTTGCCCTCGATGGCGCTGCGGTTGTGGACCAGCACGTAGGGCATGAAGACCGCGTTGGTCAGGCCGTGATGGGTGTTGTAGAGCGCGCCGACTGGGTGGGAGAGCGCATGGATGCCGCCGAGCCCCTTCTGGAAGGCGGTCGCCCCCATGGCGGCGGCCGACATCATGTGCGCGCGGGCCTCGATATCGGAGCCATCCTTGTAGGCGCGCGGCAGGGCTTGCCTGACGAGGCGCATGCCCTCCACCGCGATGCCTTCCGACATCGGATGGTAGGAGGGCGCGCAATAGGCCTCCAGGCAATGGGCGAGCGCATCCATGCCGGTGCCGGCTGTAATCGCCGGCGGCATGCCGACTGTCAGCTCCGGATCGCAGATGACGATCTTCGGCAGCATCAGCGGATGGAAGATCACCTTCTTGGTGTGGGTCTCCTCGTTGGTCACCACGCCGGCGCGCCCGACCTCGGAACCGGTGCCGGCCGTCGTCGGCACGGCGACGATGGGGGCGATGCCGTCGGCGTCCGCGCGCTTCCACCAGTCGCCCACATCCTCGAAATCCCAGATCGGACGCGTCTGGCCGGTCATGAAGGCGATGCACTTGCCGGCATCGAGCGCGGAACCGCCGCCGAAGGCGATGACGCCGTCATGCCCGCCGGCCTGGTAGGCGGCAACGCCCGCAGCGACATTGGCGGAGACGGGATTGGGCTGCACGTCGGAAAAGAGCTGCGCCTCCATGCCCGCCTCCTTCAGCACGTCGAGCGCGGCGGCCGTGATCGGCAGGCCGGCAAGGCCAGGATCGGTGACGAAGAGCGGCCGGGAGATGCCGGCGGCGGTCGCCGCCTTGGCGAGTTCCTTGATGCGTCCGGCGCCGAAGCGGATGGAGGTTGGATAGGACCAGTTGGCTGAAGGCGATGTCGTCATGATGGACCCGTTGAAAGGAAGATGAGAAAGGAGACGCGGCCCGTGCTGACGAGACCGCGCCCGGGCATTTCCGGCAGGAGCGCGCCCGATCAGATCTCGGTGCGCAGGTGATAGGACTTAGGCCGCGTCAGGTTCTCGTAGCCGATGGAGGAGAGTGCGCCGCCGCGACCGGTATCCTTCACGCCGGTCCACACGAGCCCGGGATCAACGTAATCGCAGCGGTTCATGAAGACCGTGCCGGTTTCGATCTGGTCGCCTATGGCCGCCGCGACGCCTTCGTCCCTCGTCCAGATCGAGGCGGTGAGGCCGTAGGGGCTGTCGTTCATCAGCGGGATGGCGTCCTCGTCGCCATGCACCTTCATGATGCCGACGACGGGGCCGAAACTCTCCTCGCGCATCACCGACATCTGGTGATCGACATTGACGAGCACCTGCGGCGCCAGATAGGGCGAGCCGGGCTTGTCCATGGCGAATTTCGAGGTGTCGATGAGCGGCGTGGCCCCCTTGCGCACGGCTTCCGCCGTCTGCTCGCGCACCCACTCGGCAAAGCGCGTCTGCGCCATCGGCCCGAGCGTCGTCGCCTCTTCCAGCGGATTGCCGAGCACGTACTGCTTCGTCATGTCGACGAAGCCCTCGACGAAGCGGTCGTAGACGGCCTCGTGCACGTAGACGCGCTCGATGCCGCAGCAGCACTGGCCGGAATTGAAGAAGGCGCCGTCCACCAGACTGGCGATGGTCTGGTCGAGGTCCGCATCCGCGCGAACGAGCGCCGGATCCTTGCCGCCGAGCTCCAGACCGAGGGTCGCGAAGGTGCCGGCGGCCGCCCGCTCGATCGCCCGGCCGCCCGCCACGGAGCCCGTGAAGTTGATGTGGTCGATATCGCCGGAGCCAAGCAGGGCTTCGGTCTGGGCATGCGAGAGCACGATGTTCTGGAAGAGGCCCTTGGGCAGGCCGGCCGCATCGAAGGCCTTCTGGAAGCGTTCGCCGACGACGAGCGTCTGCGCCGCGTGCTTCAAGAGCACGGCATTGCCGGCCATCAGCGCCGGCATGATGGTGTTGACGGCGGTCAGGAAGGGATAGTTCCACGGCGCGATGACCATGACGAGGCCGACGGGCACGCGCTTCACGTAACGGGTGAAGCCGGCCTTTGGCGCGGGCACCACGTCCTTCAGCGCGCTTTCCGCCAATTCCACCATGTAGCGGGTGCGTTCCTCCACGCCGCCCATCTCGCCGCCGTAGCGCACCGGCCGGCCCATCTGCCAGGCAAGCTCCGGCACGATCTCCCCGTTCATGGCGAGAAGCGCCTCGAGCGCGGCGAGGACGTATTTCCCGCGCTCGGCGATGGAGACCCCGGCCCATTCGGCCTGCGCGGCCTTTCCGGCCGCCACCGCATTGGCGATGTCACCGACGGAGGCGACAGGCCGCTCGACATAGACGGAGCCGTCGACGGGAGAGACGAGTTTCACGGTTTCGGACATTTCGATGTTCCAGGTTTGATCGGCTTTTTGGCCTTGGTCGTATTATGCGGTTTGGAAGGAGCGTTTCGGCCGAAGTGCCGCGCCACCTCACCACTGGTCACCTTCCCACTCAATATCTCTCGAAGCCGCGCTTCAACTCCCAATCGGTGACGCGGCGGTCGTATTCCAGCTGTTCCCATTTCGCGGTGTGGACATAGTGGTCGACCATCGCGTCGCCGAACGTTTTCCGCATCAGTTCAGAGCCGTCGAGCGCCGCCGTCGCCTCGCGCAGGGTTTTCGGGATTTCGCGAAGATCCTCGCCCACATAGGCATCGCCCACATGGGGACTGCCAAGCTCCAGCCCCTCCTCGATGCCGGCGAGCCCCGTGGCGATGAGCGCTGCGAAGGCGAGATAGGGGTTGAGATCGGCGCCGCCGATGCGGCACTCGGTGCGGATCGCCTTCGTCCCCTCACCGCACAGGCGGAAGCCAGCGGTGCGGTTGTCGCGCGACCACACGAGCTTCGTCGGTGCGAAGGTGCCGGATTGAAACCGCTTGTAGGAGTTGATGTAGGGCGCGAGGAACACCGTCATGTCGGCCGCATATTTGAGCTGGCCGGCCATGAAACTCTTCATCAGCGCCGACATGCCGTAGTCTGCACCCTTATCGTAAAAGAGCGGCGTCTTGCCGGCCTTATCCCAAAGCGAGGCGTGGACATGGGCGGAGTTGCCGGCGAGCTCGTAATCCCATTTCGCCATGAAGGTGACGGCCTTGCCGGCCAGATGCGCGATCTCCTTGATGCCGTTCTTCAAGACGACATGGCGGTCGGCCATCTCCAGCGCATCGGTGTAGCGGACGTTGATCTCCTCCTGACCCGGTCCCCACTCGCCCTTGGAGTTCTCCACCGGAATGCCGGCCTCCTGCAGACCGTTGCGAATGGCGCGCATGACGCCTTCTTCCTTGGACGTCTGGAAGATGTGGTAGTCCTCGATGTAGCGCCCGGCGGTATCGAGATCGCCATAGCGCTTCTGTCGCGCGCTCTCGTAGGTCTCGTCGAACAGGTAGAATTCCAGTTCCGAGGCGAAGAACGCGCGAAAACCCTTTTCCTCCAGCCGGTCGATCTGGCTCTTGAGGATCGCGCGCGGGGAATGGGGCAGCGGCTCGTGGTGGTGGTGATCCAGCACGTCGCACAGCACCAGAGCTGTGCCCTCAAGCCACGGAATGCGCCTCAGCGTCGCCATGTCCGGCTTCATGACGAAGTCGCCGTAGCCGGTCGCCCAGTTCGTCGCCGCGTAGCCCGGCACCGGCTCCATGTCGATGTCGTTGGCGAGCAGGTAGTCGCAGCCGTGGGTTTCCTCATGGCCGCCATCGACGAAGAAGCGGGCATGGAAACGCTTGCCGATCAGGCGGCCCTGCATGTCGGTGAAGCAGACGAGGACCGTATCGATCTCGCCGGCGTCCACGGCCCTTTTGAGATCATCGAACGAAAGATTGCCAGACATGGAGACCGTCTCTTGTTGCGGCACGAAGGCCGGGAATAGTGGCAGTCGGCTCCCCCTTGTTGGGGGGGCGAGAAAGGTCCGGGCATCTGAGATGCGAAGCCCGGGACCGGTGTCGCAGCGCCACTCCCGTTCTCTCCGCCGTCATTGCCCGGCTTTGTCCGGGCAATCCAATCCGGTCGCCATCTGCGCTGCGACCTGCCATGGATCCCCCGGACAAAGCCGGGGATGATGGAGGGTTGGGAGCAAGAAGGCCGCCTAGCTGTAGCGATAGGGCCGGCCGGCCTTCTTCATGGCGGCGGAGTAATCGCGCAGGATCTTCACCACCCTGGCCTTGCGCTCGCTTTCCGCCGCGATCTCGTCCCAGAACTCCTGGGCGGCGTCTTCCACCGTCTGCCATTCTGCATCGGGAATGGTGGTGAGCTGCATCTTGGTGCCTTCAACGCGCAGCTTCGCCTCGCCGCCCCAGTACCAGTGCTGGCGGTAGTAGTGCGAGCTGTCCATCGCCAGCTTCAAAAGCGTCTTGAGGTGATCGGGCAGCGCCTCGTACTTCTCGGAATTGGCGAAGAACGAGCCGATCCAGGCGCCGCAGATGTTGTTGGTGAGGAAGTACGGCGTCACGTTCGCCCAGCCGACCGTGTAATCCTCGGTGATGCCCGACCAGGCGATGCCGTCGAGTTCGCCGGTCTGCACGGCGACTTCCGCGTCCTCGTAAGGAATGTTGACCGGCACGACGCCGAAGCGCGACAGGAAGCGGCCGGCGGTCGGGAAGGTGTAGACGCGCTTGCCCTTCAGATCCTCAAGCGAGCGGATCGGGTCCTTGGTGTTGAAGTGGCACGGATCCCAGGAGCCGGCCGACAGCCACTTGACGCCCTCGACCTCGCCGTAGGCCTCTTCCCAGATCTCGTTGAGGCCCCACTGGTTGAACAGCACCGGCACGTCGAGCGAATAGCGCGTGGCGAAAGGAAAATAGCCGCCGAAGACGGCCACATCGACCGGCGCCGCCATGGAATCGTCGTCCGACTGCACGGCGTCGATGGTACCGTTCTGCATGGCGCGGAAGAGTTCGCCCGTCGGCACCAGCTGGTCAGCGGTGTAGAGTTCGATCACCATCTCGCCGTTGGCGACCTTGTTGAAGTCGTCGATCGCCGGCTTGATGACGTGCTCGGCCAGAGCCGGGCCGGCATAGGTCTGCAGGCGCCACTTGATCGGCGTCTGGCCATGAACGGCGGGTGCGGCAAGCGTCGAGGCACCCGCGGCGGCAGCCGTGGCCAGACCGGCGTTCTTCAGGAAGTCGCGTCTGTTGGTCATGTCTTTCATTCCCCTGCTGGTAGTTCACGGGCCTGCCGGTCGGTTTTGGTCTGACGCCTTTGCCGGCAGCGCCTGTCTTTCGTATCGAACGTCCTCTCCAGGTGCCCGGGGTCGCCCTGCCCCGGTGTCTTGTTTTGTCGCTAGCGGCTGTAGACGAGATGCGGCAGCCAAAGGGCGATCTGCGGAAATGCGGTCACAATGATCAGAGCCAGGATCATCACCCCCACGAAGGGGATGACCGAGCGATAGATGTCCATCAATGAGACCTGGGGCGGGGCCATCGCCCGCATCAGGAAGAGATTGTAGCCGAACGGCGGGGTCATGTAGGCGATCTGGCAGGTGATCGTGTAGAGCACGCCGTACCACACGAGATCGAAGCCCAGCGCCCTGACGAGCGGGATGTAGAGCGGCGCGACGATGACGAGCATCGCCGTGTCGTCCAGGAACATGCCCATGATCAGGTAGGAGAGCTGCATCAGGATCAGGATCTCCCAGGGGCTGAGTTCCAGCCGGTCGACGAAGAAGGCCTCGATCGCCTTGACCGCGCCGAGCCCGTCGAAGACCGCGCCGAAGGCAAGCGCGGCAAGGATGATCCACATGAACATGCAGGAGATGCCGAGCGTCTTCTGCGTGGTCTCGTGCAGCACCTTGAAGGTGAGCCGTCCGCGCACGAGCGCGGCCAGCATCGCACCGAGCGCGCCGACGGCGGAGCTTTCAACGAGGCTCGTCTTGCCCGTCACGAAAAGCCCCATCATCGCGGCGAAGATCAGGAGCGGGATGATGCCGGCGACCGCGAAGCGGAGCCTGTCCTTTGCGGTGAGCTTCTCGCGGGCCTCCCTCTCCAGCGCGGGACCGTATTCCGGGGTGATCCAGCAGCGCACAGCGATGTAGAGGATGAAGAGCGCGGCCATCAGCAGCCCCGGCAACGCGCCGGCGAGCCAGAGCTGGCCGACCGGCTGGCGTGCGATCATGCCGTAGAGCACGAGGACGACCGACGGCGGCACCAGGATGCCGAGCGAGGAACCGGCCTGGATGACGCCGGTGACCATCACCTTGTTGTAGCCGCGGCGCAGAAGTTCCGGCAGCGCGATCGAGGCGCCGATCGCCATGCCGGCGACCGAAAGGCCGTTCATCGCGGAGATGATCACCATCAAGAGGATGGTGCCGATGGCGAGCCCGCCGTTCACCGGTCCCATCATCACATGGAACATCTTGTAGAGATCGTCGGCGATGCCGGATTCCGACAGCATGTAGCCCATGAAGATGAACATCGGCAGGGTCAGCAGCGGATACCACTTCATCAGCTTGATGGAGGCGGAGAACGCCATTTCCGAGCCGCCGGTGCCCCACAGCAGCAGCGAGAAGATGACCGCGACGAAGCCAATGGCGCCATAGACGCGCTGACCGGTGATCAGCAGCACCATCATCGTGGAGAACATCAGGATGGCAATGAGTTCGTAGCTCACGAGAGGCTCTCCCCGCGGGCAACCGCCAGATCCTTGAAGAAGATTGCCAGCGCCTGCAGCAGCATCAACGTGATGCCGATGCACATGATCACCTTGATCGGCGCCATGTAGGGCCGCCACGAGGAGTAGCTGCGCTCGCCGTACTCGAAGGCATAGATGGTGGAGGAAATGCCGCCGTAGAGCAGCACCACGAGATAGACGAGCAGGAAGATCACCGTGATCGCATCGATGATGGCGCGCGAGCGCGGCGACCAGCGGCCGTAGACCAGATCCATGCGCACGTGGTCATCGGCCTGAAGCGACCAGGCGCCGCCGAGCATGTAGTAGGCGACCATCAGGAACTGCGCCATCTCCAGCCCCCACAGCGGCGGGATGAAGAACGAGTTCATGAACGACGAATAGAGCAGGATGCCCATCATCGCGAAGACGAGGTACATGGCGAAAAGGCCGACGACGCGGTTCACCGCATCGACCCATCGCACGTAGGTCCTGATTGCTTTCGGCACAGCCAACGTTCCCTGTCGTGGTGCCCCGTCGCCGGGGATGTCTGCCCTGTCTTTTTCGCAGTGGTCAGACCTGTTCCTTGATGACCGCCTCCCGAGCGGATGCCAGTGCAACGGCAAGACGCTCCGCCCAGGCGCGCTGGGTCTCCTTCGAAGCGATCTCGTCGTTGCGGATCTCGATCATCACGCAGGCATGCCCGCGCGCCTCGCCATGCACGGCGAGCGTGTAGTAGACCCCGTCGTCGGGCGAATAGGGCGCGTTGTCGGCAACAACCAACGTCGCGTCCCGGCCCAGTTGTTCAAGCAAGATATCGGCCAGCCGGCGGTCCCTGTCCGACAGGATGCCGACATGCCAGGGCCGCTTCGTGCCCTTGTAGACGGGCGTATAGCTGTGCACGGCGACGAGCAGGCTTTGCCGCCCCTCGCCTTCGCGGTCGTCGAGCAGCGCGTCGATGGCCTCGTGATAGGGACGGTGCACGCGCTCGATCCGGCGCTCGCGCTCGCGCGGATCTAGACCCGCATTGCCCGGGATTCCGGTCGTTTCGCTGATTTCGGGAATGAGATCGGGCGCATCGGCCGCGCGGTTGCAGTCGATGACGAGGCGCGACACCGTGGGATGGATGAGCACGGCGTCGAGCCGCTCGCTCAGCGCCTGCGATACGGCCAGCGCGCCGGGATCCCAGGCGATATGGCTGCGCAACGCCTCGGCGGACAGGCCCATATCGGTGAGCGGCAGGGGAATGTCGTTGCAGGCGTGATCGCACAGGATGACGAAGTCGGAAGCGCCAGCCGCGTTCGACACCACGACCGGCCTGTATTCCGCCGAAACCGGATCACCCGCCATGCGCTCCCCCAAGCACTCGTCCCACGCTCTCGCCCAATGCCCTGTCCCAATGCCTTGGCCAGAGCATCCCCAATCCGCCGCCAGCGGCTCCACCGCGCGCTTGCGACAGCCCGCGACCTCCGTAACGAATGTTACAGAATGGTATTTTTCATCGTTCTCTTTTTGAGATATTACAGTGTCGGACGGCACTGTCAATTTCGACCAGAGGGGAAAATACGTTGGGGCACTTTGTCCAGCAGGAGCGGGCGTCATGACGATGGCGACGCGTGGCCAGAAGACGGGGCAAACGGGGGGACAGGAAACGGTGGCGGAGGCCATCCGCGCCGGGCTGCACGAACTGACCGCGACGGAGCAGAAGGCCGCACGCACGCTGCTGGCGGGTTACCCGGTCACCGGCCTTGAAACCGTGGCGGAATTCGCCCGGCGCGCCTCGGTCAGCGCACCGACGATCCTGCGCTTCGTCGCCAAGCTCGGTTTCGACAGCTATCCCGACTTCCAGCGCGCACTGCGGGCGGAGTTGAACGCCCAGCTCGCCACCCCGCTTGCCAAGCGCGACATCCCGCAACAGCCCGCAGCCACGGGAAGCGACGCCTTCCTGGAACGTTTCCGCTCCGCGCTGGCCGACAATCTGGCGCAGACCTTCGCGCATCTGCCGGGCGGCGAGTTCGAGGCGACGGTCAAGCTGGTGGCGCAGACGCGCGGACAGATCTACGTGATCGGCGGCCGGTTCACCGATGGACTGGCGCGCTATCTCTCCGCCCACCTGAGGATCGTGCGCCCGGGCGTCATCCACCTCGCCGGGCAGGCCGACAACTGGCGCGACCAGCTGCTCGACATGTCGCGCAAGGATCTGCTGATCGTCTTCGACATCCGCCGCTATTCCGACGATCTCGCCCGCTTCACGGCAGCCGCGGCAAAGCGCAATGCACCGATCGTGCTTTTGACCGACCAATGGCTTTCGCCGATCGCCGCCCATGCCCGGCACGTGCTCGCCGCGCGCGTGGCGGCGCCCTCCAACTGGGATTCCACCGTGGCGATCCTGGGCCTGGCGGAAGCGCTGGTCGCGGCAACGACCGAAGCGCTGTGGGAAAGCGCAAGGCCCAGAATCGATGCGCTGGAGCGGATGCGGGAGGGTTAAGGGGGTGATGGGGCGCCCTGCGGGCCCGGCCGCTTTCCGTCAGCCGTCCTCACGCGCTGTTTCCTGCCATGCGCGGATTGCCTCGGTATGATCCTTCTCGCCACCGATCGCGTCGCGGGCTGAGAACCAGATCCGGCTGGTGGTTTCAACGAGTGGCAGGTCGAGACCGAGACCTTGCGCGAGATCGGCCGCGATGCCGACGTCCTTGGCGAGCAGGGCAAGGGCGAAGCCGGAGGCATAATCCTGCGTCAGCACCTGCGACTTGATCGTGCTCTCGGTGGAGAAATTGCGCCCGGTGGAGACGTTCATGATGTCGATCATCACGGCCGGGTCGAGCCCGAAGCCCTTGCCCGCGATGAGCGCCTCGGAGGCAGCGGCAAAGCCTGCGGCGGCGACGTAGTTGTTGAGCGCCTTCATCGCGTGGCCGGAGCCGAGCGGGCCGGTCTCGAAGATGTCGCGCCCCATCGCGCCAAGCACCGGCCGGGCCCGGCGCGCCTCGGCCGGATCGTCGGCGCCCAGCATGATGGCGAGCGTGCCGTCGCGGGCGCGCGGAACGCCGCCGGAAACGGGGGCATCGACCAACGCGACACCGCGCTCGCGCAAGGCCGCGCCCAGTTCGCGCGTGCCGAGCGGATCGGAGGACGACATGTCGATGAGAAGGGCGCCAGGCGCGAGAGCGGACGCCAAAGCCTGGTCCGCCGCGCCGTCCGCCCCGCCATTTTCCGCGCCCAGCAGCACGCGCCGGACGATCGCGCCCGTCGGCAGCATGGTGACGACGATATCGCACATGGCACCGAGATCGGCCGGCGTGCGCGCCGCCTGCGCCCCGAATTCGGCGGCAAAACGCGCGGCGCGGTCGGGATCGGTGTCGTAGACGCCAAGCTTGAAGCCGGCGCGGGCGAGATTGGCGGCCATCGGCCAGCCCATGTTGCCGATGCCGACGAAGCCAATCCGCTCCGCCGACGCGTTGTCAAGTCGTGAGACCTCCGCCATGATCTACTCCATTCCCAGTTCTGCAAACACTTCGCCGGCCGCGCGGTGGCCGTCGACCGAGGCGGGAATGCCGCAATAGAGCATGGAATGGACGAGGATCTCGCGGATCTCCTCCTTGCTGAGCCCGTTCTTCAGCCCGCCGCGAACGTGGGTCTTGATCTCGTGCGGACGGCCGAGGGCGACCAGCATGGCAAGCGTGATCATCGAGCGCTGCTTGCGGTCGAGACCCGGCCGGTTCCAGATCTCGCCGAAGCAGTAGCGCGTGACCATGTCCTGCAATGGCCAGGTAAAATCCGTCGCGGCCTCGGTCTGCTGTTCGGCTCCCTCCGGCCCGAACATTGCGCGGCGGACCTCAAGCCCGCGCGCGAAGGTGTCGTCGTTTGGCATGTTTTCCTCCCCATCCCGTGCGCCGACGATCGGTGCACGACCTCCTCCTAGGTAATGCCACGGAGATCCGCTGCCAGGAACGGTAGCGGACCAAGCGGCAATTACTTGCCATATTAATCAAATAGCAGGGAGAATGAACAGTCGTTCCTTGCGCCTATGGCGCCGTCTGGGACGACTGTGGGGAATAAGCGGCAAACGCTCAGCCGTTGACGTATTGCCGGGTCAGCCAGTCCGCGACCAGTGCGGGCCGGTCGATGCCCTCGATCTCCACAGTGATGCGGTGACAGAAGGTGAATTCGCCGGGCTTTCGCTCTTCCGAAGAGACGAGTTGCACCCGCCCGCGCACCCGGCCGCCGGTCGGCACCACATGCAGGAAGCGCACCTTCTCGAATCCGTAGTTGATCAGCATGCCCGCGCCCTGAATGGCCGGTTCGGCCTCGCGCGCCATGCGGGTGAGCAGCGACAGGGTCAGGAACCCGTGGACGATGGTGCCGCCGAAAGGGCCGTCCTTGGCGGCGCGCTCGGCGTCCACATGGATGAACTGATGATCGAACGTCAGATCGGCGAAGGTGTCGATCATGGCTTGCGTGATGGTGATCCAGCCCGATACGCCGACTTCCTCACCGATACGTTGCGCATAGGCATGCGCATCAACTCTCTGATCCATAACTGGTTCCGGCATCCGTTTCTGACTTACCACAGTATATGCTGCACTGCAGCGTCAAGGAGATCTCATAGACCAGAAACGTACCGCCCGTAAATTTCAGTTTTTCGCGATCATGAGTTCACGTAGCAGCTTCCTGCGCAACGCCGCGCCGAAATCGCGGAAATCCCGGGCCTCGACGAGAAAGGCGCCGTTGCCGCCGATGACGTCGCGCCGAAAGAAGCCGGCGATGCCGTCGGGCGGCTGGTAGCCCGGAAACACCAGCCGACCGTCGATGCTGGCGATGCGGGTCTGTTCGATGATCGGCAGGCCGTTGATGGTGATGCCGGCCGCCACCGCCTCGTCTCGCGAAACCGCCGCGCGCCCGCCGTCCCAGGCGAGATCGCTCGCCACATCGATCACCATGCGCGCTTCCGGGAACGGACTTTCGACGAGCTTGCTTGTCGCCGCGCGCAGGCCTGCCTCAAGCGCGGTGTTGCCCGCGCTGGTGCGCGGGGCGGCGGCGATCGCAAGGCCGAAGGCGACGGCATCGGCCTTTCCGCGCAGGACCCGCCAGTCGAGTACCGTTTCAACCGCGTTGCGGTCGGAGAACTCAACGTAGCTCACCGCGACACCGCCGGCGGCCTCGATGGTCGCGATGACGTCGGCATCGGCGAAGGCCGTGCGGTAGCCCTCCTTGATCAGAACGTACTCGTTTGCATCGACGCTGTAGGAGACATCCGTCAACAGCACCAGAGCAAGCGGAACGAAGGCATCCGGAACCGCCGGCTCCTCCGCCTGCGCCCGATCCGTACCCCACCCCACGCATACCGCTGCGACCATAGCCGCGCCTATCGCCAAGCTCCTCGCCGACCGCATCTCCGCCCTCCGTCATTGCCCCTCAGCCAACGGACAAGCGCAATTATTGCGCTTATTCGCGCAAAGGCGCAAGCAGTGCGCCTACGTAGATGGCGCAACCGCTGCGGAAGGGGAATGGAGAAGGGCATCGGGACGGCGAGAACGGCTTTTGCCGTCAGGCGCTCGGCCCGCCTTTGGGGGCAAGGCGCATGCGGATATTCTCGTGCGGCAGGCCGTTGTCATCGATGGCGCGCCGCTCGGTCTCGCAAAAGCCCAGAGCGCGATAGAAGGCGCAGGCGGCCCCGTTCTCGGCATAGACTTCGAGCGACAGCTCGCCCTTGCGCGCACAGGCATGGGCCACGAGCGCACGGCCGATGCCCTGCCCCTGTCGAGCTGGGTCGACGAACAGACCGCCGATGAAGGCATCGAGCAGGCCGATGAACCCGACGGGGGCACCCTCAAGGCACGCCACCCAGACATCGGCCTCAGCCAGATAGCTCTCCTCGATGAGCGCCCGCTGGCTGCGCAGAAGCTCTTCTCCCAGAAACCCGTGGGCCTCGAGCGAGGCTTCCAGCCAGATCGCGGACAGGATCTTCATGTCCGAGGGGGCATATGGGCGGATCGAAAGAGGGGAGGCCGTCATGACTGTTCCGGATCTTGGGTGGGCGGGAGGAAATGCGCTCCCGGGAGCGCCGGGACCATCGGCGCGCCGTATAGCAGGCCTGTCACCGCCGCGAGAACGTCGGCGCGGCGACCTTGCCCTTAGGCACTATATTCAAGCCCTCCCCTCATTCGTTACTATCGCTACGGAACCAAGGCCGTATCGCGCACCAAGACGCGAAAACGGCGAAAATCGAAGCCCCGCGAGGACACCGGCGGCACCAGAGCCGGTTCCGCGGCGCCCGGGAGGACATATGCGCATCTTCATAATCATGGCGGCGGCGGCCATGACCGCCGCCCTGGCCGTTTCGATGACGGCCGGAGCCGGGGTGGCCGGCGCGGGGCTCGCCGGCGCAGGGAGAGCCCACGCCGCCGAGACCATCCGCGTCGGCGTCCTGAAATACGGCACGGTCAACTGGGAACTGACGAGCCTCGTCAGCCACGGCTTCGATGCGCAGAACGGCATCGCGGTGGAGATGGTGCCGTTCGCCTCCAACCAGGCGACGCTGGTGGCGCTGCAGGCGGGCGAAGTCGATATCATCGTTTCCGACTGGCTCTGGGTCTCGCGCCAGCGGGCGGCGGGAAAGGACTTCACCTTCGTGCCCTTTTCCTCGTCGGTCGGTGCGCTGATGGTGCCCGCCAATTCCGATATCAGGGAACTTAAGGACCTCAAGGGCCGCAAGGTCGGGGTCGCCGGCGGGCCGCTCGACAAGGGCTGGCTTACCCTGCGCGGGCTTGGCCAGCGCGATGCGGGCTTCGATCCGGCGAGCGAGAACGAGATCATCTACGGCGCGCCGCCGCTTCTGGCCCGGAAGCTCGAACAGGGCGAACTCGACGCCGTGCTCAACTACTGGCACTACGCCGCGCGGCTGGAGGCGAAGGGCTTCCGCCGGGTGCTCGACGCCAACGACGCGGCGATCCGGCTCGGTGCGGAAGGGGCCATTTCCGCAATCGGCTATGTCTTCGACGAGAGCTGGGCCGATGAGCACCGCAAGGCGATGCTCGGGTTCGTGCACGCGTCGCGGCAGACCAAGGACCTGCTGAAGACCTCCGACGCCGCCTGGGAGGAGCTGAGGCCGGCCATGGGAGCGGAAGATCAGGCAACGTTCGAGACGCTGCGCGAGCGTTTTCGCGCCGGCATTCCCGAACGTCCGCTGAAGGCGGAAATAACGGACACCGCCCATATCTACGAGCTTCTGGCCCGGCTTGGCGGCGACAAGCTCGTCGGCCCCGCCACCGAGATGTCTCCCGGCACCTTCTGGCCCGCCCTTGTCGACGGGTCGTGAGGTGAGTGCGGAGACGGTCGGGGAAAGCGCGCGAACGGCGCGCCCGGGTTTGTCGGGCACGGGCCGCGCGCATCGGCGCCGGTGGCGCATGGCTCCCGGCGCGCTGTCGCTGGCGGGCTTCTTCCTCGTCTGGTCGCTGGCTGCCTGGTGGGCGAACGATCCCGACGTGCCCTCGCCGCTTGCGGTCGCCGCCTTCATGGCGCGCGAGGCGTCGACGGGCGAGCTCTTCTTCCACCTCGCGGTCACGCTCGCCCGCGTGATCGCGGCCTTCGCCATTTCCATGGTGGTCGGCACGGCGCTGGGGCTCCTGATGGGCCAGAAACGGACGGTCGACCGGGTGCTAGACCCGTGGCTCATCCTGCTCATCAACATGCCGGCGCTGGTGCTGATCGTGCTGTGCTACATCTGGATCGGACTGAGCGAGGCGGCCGCCATCACGGCGGTGGCGCTCAACAAGATCCCGAACGTCGTCATCACTTTGAGAGAAGGCGCCCGGGCGCTCGATCCGAAGCTTGCCGAGATGGCCCGCGTCTACCGCTTCTCACGGCTGACGACCGCGCGCCACGTGGTCTTGCCGCAACTCCAGCCCTATCTCGCCGCCGCCTCGCGCTCCGGCCTCGCCCTGATCTGGAAGATCGTGCTGGTGGTGGAGCTGCTTGGCCGGTCCAACGGCGTCGGCTTCCAGATCCACCTCTATTTCCAACTCTTCGACGTGACCGCCATTCTCGGCTACGCCTTCGCCTTCGTCGCAGTCATGCTCGTCATCGAATACACGCTGGTCCAGCCCCTTGAAACACGACTTACCCGCTGGCGCGCGAAGCCGGCTTGACGTGCGCATCGACGCAAAGGACTTCGACCGGGTCGACGGCGGCCGGATCGCGGTGCTGCGCGATCTCGCCTTCTCGCTGGAACCGGGCAGCTTCACCTGCCTGATCGGGCCGTCGGGATGCGGCAAGACCACGACGCTCCGGATCATGCTCGGGCTCGACCGCGATTTTCAAGGCGAGGTGCGCCCGCCCTCGCACGACGCCCGGATCGCCGCCGTCTTTCAGGAGCCGCGCCTGCTGCCCTGGTGCACGGTGGAACAGAACGTGAGGCTGGCCCTGCCGAGGGACGCGACCCCCGATCTGAATACGCTTTTCGAAACGCTGGGCCTTGGCTCGATGCGATCGAGCTACCCGGACGAGTTGTCGCTGGGCCTTGCCCGGCGCGTGGCGCTGGCGCGGGCCTTCGCCATCGCACCGGATATCCTGCTGCTTGACGAGCCCTTCGTATCGCTCGACGAGGCAACGGCGAAGCGGATGCGCGCGCTTCTGCTGCAGCTGTGGCGCGGGCGCGGGGTGACCGTGCTGATGGTCACGCACAATGTGCGCGAAGCGGTGGCACTCGCCGACCGACTGCTGTTGATCGACGGGCAACCCGCGCATCTGACCGGCGATGTGCCGCTGCCCCTGCCGCAGGACGCGCGCACGCCGGAGTACATGGCGGTGCTGCTCGATGAGCTTGGCACGGCCCATCCCGACATGCTCCAGATCTAGTGTGCGGCCCCAAAGCTCCTTTGACCGTTTTTCTCTCCTCGCCTATTTTGTCGCTTGGCGGAGAAAGGCACTCCGCGAACAGCGCGAAAGGGGACGTAAGGTGAGCAGACGATCGAAAATCCTCATGCTCGCCGGCGTGACACGGACAAACCGTCATCAGGTCAGCGCGGACATCAACGATGCCGTCATGGGCGTCGGAGGGTGGATCAAGAGCCATACCCTGTTCTCCAACATCGCGACGACATTCCACTTCGCCCTGCCGCCGGATCGCTTGTCCACGCTGCGCGAGCGCATGATCGAGGCGGGCGTCAGGCTGGATGAGGAGAGCATCGCCAAACTCGACGCGATTTCGAAAGAACCGACCTCCCAGCCGGACGAAATCTCGGCATCCCTGAATCTCACGTTCATCCACGCGGAACCCGACCTGCGCCGCGACGTGCCTTCCGTCCCCGGTTAGGCACGCGGCCCACGGGCGCAGTCGCCCGTATAAAGCGGTGCCACAGGGCAAGAAACAGAGCGGGCGGGGGGCGAGAAAGATCGCCCCATCGCCTGCAACTTTCGAAACGAGGCGATTCCAGTTGAATCGCTTCGCATTTTACCTGTTAAATCGACCGTAATTTCCAAGCTTAATCAATCATGCCAAGCGGTTAGTACTATGGTGCTATCGACATTACCCTAGGGTCTTTCCAGACTCCGCATGCTCGTTTGCGCCTGATCGGCGGAGCGGAACCGGCGGGACCGGCATCCGCATAAAAACAAGGCCCGCCGAAGCACGCCAACCACATGCGTAGGGGATGGAAATGCAAAGGTTTAAGGTTCTGGCGGCCGTCAGCATGGTCGCCGTGACAGCCTCATCGTTCGCATATGCGAACGATGAGCTTGTCGAGATGCAGAAAAACCCGAAGAACTGGGTCATGCAGCTGGGCGACTATTCCAGCACGCGCTATTCAAAGCTCGACCAGATCAACAAGAGCAACGTCGGCAACCTGCAGGTCGCCTGGACGTTCTCGACCGGCGTGCTGCGCGGCCACGAGGGCGGCCCGCTGGTGATCGACGACATCATGTACGTCCACACGCCGTTCCCCAACAAGGTCTTCGCGCTCGACCTCAACGACAACGGCCGGATCATCTGGAAATACGAGCCCAAGCAGGATCCGGATGTCATTCCGGTGATGTGCTGCGACACGGTCAACCGCGGCGTGGCCTATGGCAACGGCATGATCTTCCTGCACCAGGCCGACACGACGCTGGTGGCGCTCGACGCCAAGACGGGCGAGGTGAAGTGGAAGGTCCAGAACGGCGACGCCTCCAAGGGCGAGACCGGCACCTCGGCGCCCATGGTCGCCGGCGACAAGGTTCTGGTCGGCATTTCCGGCGGCGAGTTCGGCATTCAGGGCCACATGACCGCCTACAACATTGCCGACGGTTCGATGGCCTGGCGCGCCTATACCAGCGGTCCCGACGACAAGATCATGCTGGATCCGGAAAAGACCACCTATCTGGGCAAGCCGGTGGGCAAGGATTCCAGCCTCAAGACCTGGGAAGGCGACCAGTGGAAGCTGGGCGGCGGCGCCACCTGGGGCTGGCTCTCCTACGACCCGGAGCTGAACCTCGTCTATTACGGCTCGGGCAACCCCGGCACCTGGAACCCGACCCAGCGCCCCGGCGACAACCGCTGGTCGATGACGATCTTCGCCCGCGATCTCGACACCGGCATGGCCAAGTGGGTCTACCAGATGACCCCGCACGACGAATGGGACTATGACGGCGTCAACGAGATGATGCTGGTGGACCTGGAAGTCGACGGCAAGATGCACAAGGCCCTCGTCCATCCCGACCGCAACGGCTTTGCCTACACGCTCGACCGGGAGACCGGCGAACTGCTGGTGGCCAAGAAGTACGACCCCGCCGTCAACTGGGCGACCGAGGTCGTGATGGATCCCTCCAGCGACCAGTACGGCCGGCCGCAGGTGGTGTCCGACTACTCCACCGACCAGAACGGCGCCGACGTGAACACCCAGGGCGTCTGCCCGGCCGCGCTCGGCACCAAGGACCAGCAGCCCTCGTCCTATTCGCCAAAGACGGGCCTGTTCTACGTGCCGACCAACCACGTCTGCATGGACTACGAGCCCTTCCAGGTCTCCTACACCGCCGGCCAGCCCTATGTGGGCGCGACGCTGTCGATGTTCCCTGCCCCCAACAGCCATGGCGGGCTCGGCAACTTCATCGCCTGGGACGCGGCCAAGGGTGAGATCAAGTGGTCGATCCCCGAGCCCTTCTCGGTGTGGTCCGGCGCGCTCGCCACGGCAGGCGACATCGTCTTCTACGGCACGCTGGAAGGCTACCTGAAGGCGGTCGATGCGGAGACGGGCAAGGAGCTTTACCGCTTCAAGACGCCGTCGGGCATCATCGGCAACGTCACCACCTACGAGCATAACGGCAAGCAGTATATCGGCGTCTATTCCGGTATCGGCGGATGGGCCGGCATCGGTCTGGCGGCGGGCCTGACGGAAGGCACCGAAGGCCTCGGGGCCGTGGGCGCCTACCGCTCGCTGTCGAGCTACACCAACCTCGGCGGCCAACTGACGGTGTTCGCCCTCCCAGACTAGGGCGCGCAAGGCGCCTGGTCGCCAGCCGGACCACCGCCTTGCGAAAAAAGGCGAGTGGCCGGGCAAGAACACCCGATGCGGGGCCGGTCCGACGAGCCGGCCCCGTCTTTCGAACCCAGTGACTACCAATTCGACGAAAACGAAAATGCCGCGGCGTTCCGGCCCTGCCGGAGAGATCGCGGTCAGAAGAAGACGACATGGCGGAGGGGCCGGACGCGCGATACGCAAGTCCGCTTCCGTCGAGGAGGAAACGGCAGGCCGGGCCTCGCGCCAGGGTCTAACCGGCAAGCGAATGTGGCCAGGCCGGCGCCGCGAGCGCGTCCGCTCCGGCCCATCCGGGGAGAAGGGTTTTATGCGTTTTGGCTTTTCAGCGCGTCCGCATCGGCAAACGGGAACAGAAAAAGCGCCGTTCCGGCGGCGCGTGACCATGGTGGCGGGGAGCGCGGTGATCGCCCTTGCCGCCCTTGCTGTCACCGGCGGCGCCACGGCAGCGAAAGACGAGAAGAGCTGGGAGGAACATCCCTACATCATCAAGGACGGTAAGGTCGACTACGGCGTCTACAACGGGTTTCGGCGCTATCACTCGACCTGTCACGTCTGCCACGGCCCGGACGGGCTCGGCTCGTCCTATGCACCGGCTCTGAAGGATTCGCTGAAAACGATGTCCTACGAGGACTTCCTGGAAGTGGTCGTCAACGGCCGGCAGGTGGTCAACGCGGCGCAGGATTCTGTCATGCCGTCCTTCGCGGAGGTGCCGGACGTGATGTTCTACATCGATCACATCTACGCCTACCTGAAGGCACGGGCGAACGGCGATCTCGGCCGCGGCCGGCCCGAGCGTCTTCCGGCCAAGGAGGATCCGGTGTTCCAGGAATGGAAGGCGAGCCAGTGAGAGAACCGACACGGGGGCCAAGGGGGGGAGCCGCCCGCCGCCGTCTGACAATCGTCGCCGCGCTGTGCGCCGGCGCGTTGTCGATGGCGGCCGGCGGTGCCCTGCGCGCGCAGGAGATCACCGCGACCCCGGACGTCGTCGACCGGACGGAGCTGCGCGTCTGCGCCGATCCCGGCAACCTGCCCTACTCCAACGACAAGGGCGAAGGCTTCGAAAACAGGATCGCCGAGATCGTAGCTGAGGAACTCGGCCTTCCCGTCCGCTACACCTGGTTTCCGCAGACGATCGGCTTCGTGCGCCGCACGCTCGGTGAGAAACGCTGCGACCTCATCATCGGGGTGGCGGCGACCAACGAGCTGATGCAGAACACCAACCCTTACTACAACTCGACCTATGTCATGGTGCACCGGAAGGACGTCGCGCTTTCCGGCTCGCTCAGTGATCCAGCGCTGAAGGACATGGCGATCGGCGTACAGCCGCGCACGCCGGTCGCCTCGTTGCTCGCCCGGCACGGGCTTCTCTCGCACATGAAATCCTATCCGCTGATCGTCGATACCCGGCTCGAAAAGCCGGCACGCGCGATGATCGCCGATGTCGAGAACGGCACGCTCGACGTCGCGCTCGCCTGGGGGCCGCTCGCCGGCTACTGGATCCGGGAGATCGCGCCGGACCTCGTCATGGAGCCGATCGAGGCGGAAGCCGGCGTTCGGGTCGCCTTCCTGATGTCGATGGGCATCCGCTACAATGAGCCCGACTGGAAGCACCGACTGAACCGCATCCTGCGCAAGCGCAAGGACGATATCGACGCGATCCTCGCCGCCTACAACGTGCCGTTGCTCGACCGGAAGGGGCAACTGATCAAGCCGGCGACCGGGCCGAAGGCAAAGCCTGCGAAAGAGGCGGGCCAGGATACAGGCAAGGGCACACCGGTCCCAACCGCGAAGACGGCGAACGCCATTGCAGAGCCCGCGGGCTACCGGATGGACGATTACCGCGCACCGGTGCCGGCAGGCCTTGCGGGTGCACGCACGGTCGATGTCGACGGCCTGCTGGCGCTGCGCGAGAGCGAGGAGCCAGTGCTGATCGACGTCTTTCCCGCCGCGCGCAAGCCGGAGGGCCGGACGCCTGACCAGATCTGGCGCGAACCGAAGCGGGCGACCATCAAGGGCGCGCACTGGCTTGCAAACATGGGGCTCGGCGCGCTGCCGGAACGGGAGGAAACGGCGTTCCGGGCGGAACTGGAGCGCCTCAGCGACGGCGGCAAGCATCCGCTGGTGTTCTTTTGCGAGCCCGAGTGCTGGATGTCGTGGAACGCGGCCAAGCGCGCGCTTTCCTACGGGTTCGACAAGGTGGTCTGGTATCCTGGCGGCGTCGCCCGGTGGAGCGAGGCCGACCAGCTTCTGGAAGAGACGCGCCCATGGCGGCCTTCGGAATAGACGGCGGATCATCGCCGGAAGGACGCCGCCGCGCCTTTCGCATACCGCAACGGCGGACAAACGGATGGACGCTGACGGCACGGACAGACACGATCTGAGCGAGTTGCGCCCCCAACCGGCCGGCCGCACGCGCCGGCATGTGCTTGCCGGTCTTGCGGCTGCCAGCTTCGGCGTGATCTGTTCGCCGTCGTGCACTGGCGCGCTCGCCGCTGCCGCCCTGCCCTTCGCCGAGATCGCAGACGGCATCTTCGTGCGCTATGGTGTGCAGGAGGAAATGTCGGCGCAAAACGGTGCGGCGATCGCCAATATCGGCTTCATCGTCGGCGAGAGAAGCGTCGCGGTGATCGACACCGGCACGACGACGCAGCAAGGAGCGGCGCTGAAGGCGGAAATCGCCCGTGTGACCGACCGGCCCGTCAGCCACGTGATCGCGACCCACGTGCATCTCGATCACTGTTTCGGGCACGGGGCGTTCGCCGAAGAGATCGCGGCGGGCCGCATCGCCAATGTCGGGCACCACAAGCTGCCGCAGGCGCTTGCCGAACGCGGCGGCTTCTATCTGGAGCGAATCCGCGCGCTGTCGCCCGATTTCGCCGACACGCGCTTCATTCCGCCGACGACGCTCGTGCAGGAGACCGCAACGATCGATCTCGGCAACCGACGCCTGACGCTGAGGGCTTGGCCGACGGCGCATACGGACAACGATCTGACGATCGAAGATGCGCGCACGGGCACGCTCTGGGCGGCCGATCTGCTCTTTTCCGGCCGCATCCCGGTCATCGACGGCAGCATCAACGGCTGGCTTTCGGTGCTGGAGGATCTGGGGGAGCGAAACGCCGCTCGTGTGGTGCCCGGTCACGGGCCGGTCGATACGACGGACACCGCGTTCGCGCGCGAACGGGCCTATCTCGCCGCCCTGCGCGAAGGCGTCAGGGCGGCGATCGACGCGGGGCTGGGGATCGATGAAACCGTGCGGCGGCTCGCCGACCTCGGCCGCGGGGACTGGCTGCTTTTCGATGCCGTCCAGGGCCGCAATGTCGTCGCCGCCTATACCGAACTGGAGTGGGAATGATGCGCCAAGCCTCGAAAGCCCGCCTCGGGCTCGCAATGATCCTCGCCCTCGCCGCGATGCTGGCAGCGACGGCCGCGCCGCGCCCCGCAAGTGCCGCCGAAGACGCCTGGCCCGATATCCGCGCCGCGGTCTTCGGCAACCGTGACATCGCGGATGCGGACGGCGTGATCGCGCTGGAGACGCCCTACAGGGCCAACGATGCGGCGGTGGTTCCCGTCTCCGTCACCGCGCTCGTGCCGCAGACGGCGGAGCGCTACATCTCCAAGCTGACGCTGGTCATCGACGAGAACCCGGCCCCGGTCGTCGGAACCTTCGGCTTCTTTCCGCAAAACGGCCTGGCGAGCCTTTCCACGCGGGTGCGCGTCAACGCCTACACCAATGTGCGCGCGGTGGCGGAGATGAACGACGGCTCACTCTACATGGCGACCAACTACGTGAAGGCGGCCGGCGGCTGTTCGGCGCCCGCCGGCAAGGACCATGAGGCCGCCATGGCGCGGCTCGGCCAGATGCGCTTCCGCCAGATCGGAGACTGGCGTGCCGGCGAGCCGGCCGAGGCCCAGTTCATGGTGAGCCACCCGAACTATTCCGGCATGCAGACCGATCAGGTGACCCAGCTGTGGATCCCGGCCGACTACGTGCGCACCATCGCCCTTTCCATGGACGGCGAACCGGTTCTCACCTTCGACGGCGACATATCGATGAGCGAGAACCCGAGCGTGCGCTTCTACGTGAAGCCGAAACCCGGCGCCACGCTGAGCGCCCATGTCACCGACACCGAGGAGCGCAGCTTCGACGGCGCATGGCCGGTGAAGCTGGAGCCGGGCTCATGAGCCGCGCGCGGACGCTTGCCCTGGCGATGGCCTTCACTGGGCTTTTCGCCGGGCCCGCCCTTGCCGCAGGTTCCGGGGTGGCCGTCTTTCCCTTCGGCTTTCAGGACACGTCCATCGAGGGGGAGGTTCGCGGCTCTGACCCGGCCGAGGCCGCCCGCCTTCGCATGATCACGCAGGAAACGAGAGAGCGGCTGCGCCAACGCGGGGTGGCGCTGTTCGATCTTTCCGCACTTGAGGAGGACGTGGCCGGCCTTCCCGATCCGTGGGATTGTCTGGACTGCGCCGCCCGCCTCGCCGGCACCGCGGGCGCCGAAGTCAGCATCACCGGCTTCGTGCACAAGGTCTCCACGCTCATCCAGTCGATCTCGATCATCGCCTACGATGCGCGCACGGGCGAAATGCTCGGCAACGCCTCAGTCTCGATCCGCGGCAACACCGATGAGGCGTGGAAGCGTGGGGTCGATTACATCCTCGACCGGGGCCTGCTGGGCAAGGATGTGGAGACGGCGCTTTACCCGTAAAGGAGGACGACAGCTCCACCCCCGGCAACCTCTCGCCTCCCCCGAAGGCCCCATAGCCACGTGCGGCGCGATGCGTCACACTGGCTCAAAACGCGCTGGCCGAAATGCACTGGCGAAACCCGGCCGGGGAGGACGCGGATGGACGATCTCGCGATGCGCGCGCCGCTCGCCGTGGAGGGGCTGAGCTACGCCTACGGGCCCAAGCGGGCGCTCGATCAAGTGGGCTTCTCGCTGGCGCCTGCCCGCGTGACCGCGCTGCTCGGCCCGAACGGGGCCGGCAAGACGACGCTGTTCTCGCTCGTCACCGGACTGTTCGACAGCCGGGAAGGCCGCATCCGCATCGCCGGCCACGATTTGCGGCGCGAGCGGTCGCGCGCGCTTTCCGATCTCGGCATCGTCTTTCAGGCACAGACGCTCGACCTCGACCTAACGGTGGAGCGGAACTTGAGATATTTCGCGGCGCTGAGAGGCCTCTCGCGACACGAGGCGCGCGGACGGATCGATGTGCTGCTCGATCAGGTGGGCCTTGCGGACAAGCGCCGGCAGAAGGTGCGCCATATTTCAGGCGGCCAGCGGCGACGGGTGGAGGTGGCGCGCGCGTTGCTCGACCGGCCCGGCCTGCTGCTGCTGGACGAACCCTCGACCGGCCTCGACATCGCCACCCGGCGCTGGCTGGTCGACGAGGTGCATCGCCTTGCCCGCGAGGATGGCATCGCCGTGCTGTGGGCGACGCATCTGGTCGACGAGGTGCGGACCCATGACGACCTGATCGTCCTCGAAAAAGGGAAAGTGGTGGCGCGCGGCGAGGTGGACCGGGTGATCCGCGAGGCCGAGGCGGCGGACCTCGACGAGGCCTTCACCCGCCTCACCTCCGCGCGGCTGGAGGAACACCTGTGAGCCCCGCCCACGCCGCACGTGCCTTCGCAGCCATCCTCACCCGCGAGTTCCTGCGCTTCGTGCAGCAGAAGGAGCGTTTCTTCGCCGCCCTCGTGCGCCCGCTCATCTGGCTGGTGGTCTTCGCCGCCGGCTTTCGCGCCACGCTCGGCCTGTCGATCATCCCGCCCTACCAGACCTACATCAGCTACGACGTCTACGTGGTGCCGGGGCTGATTGGCATGATCCAGCTCTTCAACGGCATGCAGTCCTCGCTCTCGATGGTCTACGACCGGGAGATGGGCTCCATGCGGGTGCTCTTGTCGACGCCGCTGCCGCGCTGGTTCGTGCTGTTCTCGCGCATGATGGCGGCGACGTTCGTCTCGATCATCCAGATCTATGCCTTTGTCGCAATCGCGCTGGCGCTCGGCACCGACGTGCCGCTCGACGGCCTCCTGGCGATGCTGCCGGTTCTCGTGCTGACGGGCCTGACGCTGTCGGCCATCGGCATGTTCCTGTCGTCATGGATCCGCCAGCTTGAGAACTTCGCCGGCATCATGAATTTCGTGATCTTCCCGATGTTCTTCATCTCCAGCGCGCTCTACCCGCTTTGGCGGGTGAAGGAGTCAAGCCTGTGGCTCTTCCATGCCTGCCAGTGGAACCCGTTCACCTACATCGTGGAGGCGATCCGGTTCGCGCTGTACGGACAGGTGAACCCAGACGCACTGGCGGTGGTGGCCGCAACGCTCGCGGTCTTCGGCGCGGCGGCGGTGATGGGGTATACGCCAGCGCGCGGAGGACCGGCCGCGGGGCGGGCGGGGTGAATGCAGCAGAAGCAAAACCGGCAATGACTGATGGACCTACTCCGCAGCGGCGCGTCCGCCGGCACCGTCTTTTGCCATTGCCCTGCGCGCCCATTGGCGCGGAGGGCACCCAACTTCTCGCTTGAAGGCAGTCGAAAAAGCGCTTTCGGATTCATACCCGATGTCTATTGCGATAGCGGCGATCGGCGAGTCCGGATGCAAAAGACGCTCGCAGGCCAGCGACATGCGCCAACGGGTCAGATAGGCCATCGGCGCAAGACCAGTGCCCTTTCGGAAGTGTTCGGAAAAGGCGGCACGGGACATGCCGGCTTCAGCGGCCAGATCCGCAACAGTCCAACGGCGCGCCGGATCGGCGTGCAGCGCGGCAAGTGCCGCCCCGAGAGATCGATCCGCGAGCGCGTAAAGCCAGCCTGTACCGCCTGCAGGCCCCGTCGCCGCCTGCAGGCGCAAGGCCTCCACCAGCATCATCTGCGCTAGGTGCTTGATGACGAGCGCGGAACCCGCGCGCTGCTGGCTCAGCTCCGTCATCATGCGGGCGACCAGCCAGCCGAGCGAAGCCCCGCCGTCGTCCGCACGGATCAGGACAACGGACGGCAACAACATGGTCAACAGCGCCGCATCGGGCCCCTCCATCACGAAACGGTTGGAATGACAGAGAAAGCTCCCACCTTCGCCGATACGCACAACGCCGCCGAAGCGAACAGCCGCAAAAACATCCGCAGCCGCGAGCGGCGGCAACTCCAGGTCGGATGCCATGAGAAAGGCGTGGCCATGCGGCAAGAGGAAGAAATCATTCCGCTTGAGCAGGATTGGCTCCTCCCCGTCCACGACCAGCCAGCAGGTGCCGGAAACGATGGCACCTGTCTTGATCGCACATCCCTGAGGCGGGAACCGAATAGCCCAGTCCGCGCCTGCGTTCATGGCTGCCGACAGAACGCTGCGCGGGCGCAGGAGCGAGAGGACATCTGACAGAGGATCCATGGCAATTCCAACCGCATTCTGGACGATCAAAAAGAAAAATGGGACGTTGACTTATAGATCATTCTCCAAGGCATCCCTATCACAACACATGACAGTCCCCAACGGGACGATCTGCAATTTAAGCAAGAGGGCAGAACGTCATGCATGTATTTGTGACCGGCGCGACGGGTTTCGTCGGATTGGCAACAGTTTGCGAGTTGATTGCGGCAGGTCATCAGGTCACCGGTATGGCCCGCGACACCGCCAAGGCAGACGGACTTTCGAAGGCCGGGGCCTTCGTCCATATGGGCGATGTGGAGGACCACCACAGCCTGCGCGCGGGATTGGCCAAGGCCGACGCAGTGATCCACACGGCCTTCAACCACGATTTTTCGAAATTCTTGCAGAATTGCGAAAATGACCGGCAGGCTATCCTCGCAATGGGAGAGGCACTCGAGGGACGGCCGATGGTGGTGACATCCGGCCTCGGCGTCTTGCCCAGCGGCGTGGAGATCAACGAGGAAACGCCAGCCCCGCGCGGCAATGATGCCGGCCCCCGCGCGGCCTCCGAACTGGCCTGCGAGGCGCTGATGGAAAAGGGCGCCAATATCTCCGTCATGCGGTTGCCGGCGTCGGTGCATGATGCTGGAGACGGCGGTTTTGTCCCCCTGCTGATCCGCATTGCCCGCGACAAGGGCGTAGCAGCCTATGCCGGCGAGGGCACGAACCTTTGGGCTGCGGTACACCGTCGCGATGCCGCGCGCGCCTTCAGGCTCGCCGTCGAACGCGGCGAGCCGAGGCGCTATCATCTTGCTGAAGATCCCGGGATCGCGTTCCGCGCCATCACCGAGACCATCGGCAAGGGGCTAGGTCTTCCGGTCCAATCGCTATCGCATGAAGACGCAGCAGCGCATTTCGGATGGTTCGCGCATTTCGCAGAATTGGACATACGCGCCACGAACGAGCAAACGAAGGCGTTGCTGGGCTGGAAGCCCGACGAAATCGGTCTCCTCGCAGACATGGAAGCCCATTATTTCGGCTGATCGGGATCCCTTCTCCTACCCCTCGCCCAGCACCCGCGCATGATGCCTCAGGTGGTCGTCGATAAACGTCGCGATGAAGAAATACGAATGATCGTAGCCCGGCTGCATGCGGATCTTCGCCGACTGGCCGGCCTCCTTGCAGGCATCGATCAGGCGCCAGGTCTGCAGCTGTTCGTCCAGAAAACCGTCCGCATCGCCCTGATCGACCAGAATCTGTGTCGGGAAGCCCCGTTCGCGCACAAGCTCGCAGGCGTCATGCGCCTTCCACGCGGCCTGATCCTCACCGAGATAGGCGGTGAACGCCTTCTGGCCCCAGGGCACCTGCGAGGGCGCGACGATGGGCGAGAAGGCGGAGACGGACCTGAAAAGCTCCGGGTTGCGCATCGCGACCGTCAGCGCGCCGTGCCCGCCCATGGAATGCCCCATGACGCCGAGCGCGCCGGGACGCACGGGGAACGCCTCTCGGATCAGGCCGGGCAATTCCTCCGTAACATAGGAGTACATCTTGAAATGCGGCGTCCACGGAGCGGCTGTGGCATCCACGTAGAAGCCGGCGCCCTGGCCGAGATCGTAACCGTCGTCGTCGGCCACCGTCTCGCCGCGCGGACTGGTGTCGGGGGCCACGATGATGAGCCCCAGTTCCGAGGCCATGCGCTGGGCGCCAGCCTTCACGGTGAAATTCTCCTCCGTGCAGGTCAGGCCCGACAGCCAGAACACGCAAGGCACCGGCGTACGCTCGGCGGCCGGCGGCACATAGACCGAAAGCTTCATCCGCGTGCCGGTGGACGTGCTGTCGTGGGAGAGCGTCAGCTGGCGACCGCCGAAAGAGGTCGATTTCGACAGTTCTTCGAAGACAGGCATTCAGGTACTCCGGATTGACGTTCTGACTGGCGACCCGGTGCCGGGGGCCCGGCGACGGTCGCCCGATTTCGGAAAGGGAGCGCGGGCGAAGATGACACCCGGTCAAGCGGTGGCGCCGGAAGGCCCGCCGGGCCTCCCGCCGCCACCGCAACCTTCCGTGCGCCCTAGTAGAGCACCACCGAACGGATGGACTCGCCGGCGTGCATCAGGTCGAAACCCTTGTTGATGTCTTCCAGCGGCATGGTGTGGGTGATCATCGGATCGATCTCGATCTGCCCGTCCATGTACCAGTCGACGATCTTGGGCACATCCGTGCGCCCACGCGCGCCGCCGAAAGCCGTGCCCTTCCATACGCGGCCGGTGACGAGCTGGAACGGACGGGTGGAGATCTCCGCCCCCGCCGGCGCCACGCCGATGACGATCGACTGTCCCCAGCCGCGGTGCGCGCATTCCAGCGCGTCGCGCATCACCTTGACGTTGCCCGTGCAGTCGAAGGTGTAGTCCGCGCCGCCGATCGTGTCGCCGCGCCGCTTGGTGAGGTTGACCAGATAGGGGACCAGGTCACCCTCGACCTCGGACGGATTGACGAAGTGGGTCATGCCGAAGCGCTCGGCCATTTCCTTCTTGGCCGGGTTGAGATCGACGCCGACGATCATGCTGGCGCCGGCCATCCTGAGGCCCTGAAGCACGTTGAGGCCGATGCCGCCGAGGCCGAACACCACGGCCGTGGCGCCCACTTCCACCTTCGCCGTGTTGATCACCGCACCAATGCCGGTGGTGACGCCGCAGCCGATATAGCAGACCTTGTCGAACGGCGCGTCCTCGCGGATCTTGGCGAGCGCGATCTCGGGCAGAACCGTGTAGTTGGCAAAGGTCGAGGTGCCCATGTAGTGCAGGATCGGATCGCCATCGAGCGTGGAGAAACGCGAGGTGCCGTCCGGCATCAGACCCTGGCCCTGCGTGGCGCGGATCGAGGTGCACAGGTTGGTCTTGTGGCTGGTGCAGGAATAGCACTCGCGGCACTCGGGCGTATAAAGCGGGATGACGTGATCGCCCGGCTTCAGCGAGGTGACGCCGGGGCCGACCTCGACGACGACGCCCGCGCCCTCATGGCCGAGAATGGCAGGGAACAGGCCTTCCGGGTCCGCGCCCGACAGGGTGAACTCGTCGGTGTGGCAGATGCCCGTCGCCTTGATCTCGACCAGCACCTCTCCGACTTTCGGCCCCTCCAGCTTGACCGTTGTCACCTCAAGCGGCTTGCCCGCCGCCACAGCCACGGCTGCACGTACTTCCATCGCAGTCGTCCTTCCCAGAACTCGTTTTCAAGTCACTCGTTTTCAAGTCGAAGCGCGCCGGCACGGATGCCAGTCTGTTCCCCCGTTTGTAAGGGATTGCGCCTGTCCGCTTCTATGGTCCGAAAGTACGCATTTTCAGCGGCCGGGTCGCCCTTTGTTCACAACGATCCCCAACTCGCTGCCTGCCTATGCGCGCGCGCCGCGCATGAGGCCAAGGCATCGCCATGACGGGCCGGGCGGCAGCGTTCATGGCACTTAAGGCCAATGTCCGGGGTAAATCGCATCTGTAATATTACCGTTAAATGACCCAGCGGAAGACCGGTCCGCACCCTCGCCACATCTTCGGATCACCCCGCTAGGCGGGCGCAAGATCGAGGAGACACGGCGGGGCAACCGAGACCGGCGGCGGGCACGGGAGGACTTGGCGTGTCATTCACCATCCGGGCCATGGCAAAGGCCGCGTGCGCCGTTGCGACGCTCGCCATTGCCGCCCTCTCGCCGGGCGTGGCGTCGGCGCAGGCGACCCCGAAGCTCGACATTCCGATCGTCTACATCACCCGGGCCGAGGACGAACGGCTTTCGCTTTCCTTCGTCGATCCGGAGGTGAAGGAACCAGGCGTCTGGGGGGCGCGGCTGGCGCTGAAAGACAACCAGACCACCGGCGCGTTTCTCGGCCACGCCTATTCGCTGATCGAGGTGATCGTGCCGCCAGACGGCGACCTGATCGCCGCATTCGAGAAGGAAATCTCGGCCGGACACCGCTATTTCGTCGCCGATCTTGCGCATGACGATCTGCTCGCCATCGCGCGGGCCGAAGGGGCGGACGGCACGCTGATCTTCAACGGGCGTGCCGGCGAGACGGATCTGAGGACCGAAACCTGCTTTCCGCAGGTCTTCCACACGGCACTTTCGCTCGCCATGCGCGCGGATGGGCTGATGCAGTTCCTCGTGTGGAAACGCTGGCCGGACATCTTCCTGCTGTCGGGCTCCGGGCCGGGCGATCCGGCCTATGCGGAGGCGATGCGCAAGGCGGCACGCAAGTTCGGCGCGGAGATCGTCGCCGACGAGACCTATTCCTATTCGCCGATCGCGCGGCGCACAGATTCCGGGCACATCCAGGTGCAAACGCAGATGCCTGTGGCCACCCAGGGCGCGGGCGACGATTACGACGTGCTGGTGGTGGCGGACGAGAACGACACCTTCGGCGAATACCTGCCCTTCAACACCTATGCGCCGCGCCCGGTGGCCGGCACGCAGGGGCTGGTGCCGATGGCGTGGCACCGGGTGCAGGAGCAATGGGGCTCCACCCAGATCCAGCACCGCTTCGAGAAACAAGCCGGGCGCTGGATGGAGGAGCGCGACTATGGCGCCTGGCTCGGCGTGCGCGCCATCGGCGAGGCGGTCACGCGCACGAATTCGGCCGATCCGGGGAAGGTCCGGGCCTATTTGCGCAGCGATGATTTCGCGCTCGGCGGGTTCAAGGGCGTCGGGCTGTCGTTCCGCCCCTGGAACCAGCAGATGCGCCAGCCGGTGCTGCTCACCAACAAGCGGATCCTGGTTTCCGTTTCGCCGCAGCCGGGCTTCCTGCACCAGAGAAACAGGCTCGACAGCCTCGGCTACGACAAGCCGGAGACGTCGTGCGACCTGCAATAAAAGGGGGAACGCATGTCCGACCTTTCCATGTCCCACGCATCACGGCTGACGCGCGCCCTTCCGGCCGCCGCCTCCATGGCCGCGCTGCTCGCCATCGCTTCGCCGGCGGCCGCGCAGACGGTGTTCGTCTCCAACGAGAAAGGCAACTCGATCACCGTGATCGACGCCAGGACGCGGGAAGTAACCGCGACCATTCCCGTCGGCGAGCGGCCGCGCGGCATCGCGCTCTCGCCCGATGGCAAGACGCTCTACATCTGCGCCTCCGACGAAGACCACATCGAGGTTCTCGACACCGAAAGCCTGGAAGTGACCGGCACGCTTCCTTCCGGTCCCGATCCGGAGCTCATGACCATCGCGCCCGATGGCAGCCGGCTCTATGCCGCCAACGAGGACGACAATCTCGTCACCGTCATCGATCTTGCCACCGGCGATGCGGTGGCGGAGGTGCAGGTGGGGGTGGAGCCGGAAGGCATGGCGGTGAGCCCGGACGGCAAGACCATCGTCAACACCTCAGAGACCACCAACATGGCGCATTTCATCGACGCCGACAGCTTCGAGATCGTCGCCAACGTGCTGGTCGACCAGCGCCCGCGCTTTGCCCAGTTCACCGACGACGGGGCGGAAGTCTGGGTAAGCGCGGAAATCGGCGGCACGGTATCCGTCATCGATACGGCGACGAAAGAGATAAAGACCAAGATCTCCTTCTCCGTCCCGGGGCTGCAGCCGGAAGCGATCCAGCCCGTCGGCATCCGCATCACCAAGGACCGCTCGAAGGCCTTCGTGGCGCTGGGACCTGCCAACCGGGTCGCAGTCGTCAACGCGCAGACGTTCGAGGTGGAGAAATACCTGCTCGTCGGCCAGCGCGTCTGGCAGCTCGCCTTTACCCCGGACGAGAGCGAGCTCTACGCCACCAATGGCGTTTCCAACGACGTCTCCGTCATCGACGTCGCAAAGCTGAAGACGGTCGTCTCCATACCGGTGGGAAGCTTCCCGTGGGGGGTCGCGATCAAGCCGTGAGAGCGACTGCGGTGCCGGATGGGATAGGAGCGTCCCTTTTTTGCCCCGCCGCCTCCATCGTCATTGCCCGGCGCAGTCCGGGCAATCCAGCAAACCGCGACAAATGCGGAGAGGGGTGGATCCCCCGGACTGCGCCGGGGGATGACGGCGGAGAGACCGGGAGACAGACGGCGGACAACGAAAGCCTTGCGCAACAAGCAGAACTGCATTCGAGGGAGGTAACACAGCATGACACGAACCACGACGAACCGTCTGAGATCCGCGCTCTTCGGCCTTGCCGCCTCCGGGCTTCTCGGTGTGGCACCTGCCGCCGCCGACGGCTACCTCGCCACCCAGCCGGAGGAACTGGAAGACCTCATTCTCGGCACCGACATGATCGGCTTCAACGTCTCGCCGAAGGAATACAACCTGCGCACCGGCCAGGCCTATTCGCTCAAGATCAAGGCGTCGGGCTATCAGGAATATGCGCTGGTGGCGCCTGAGTTCTTCGATTTCATCTGGCTTCGCAAGGTCGAGGCCGGGGACATGGAGATCAAGGCGAATTCCATCTACGAGCTGGAATTCGAGGAGGAGAGCGAGGCGGAGATCTTCTTCGTGCCGATCCGCCCCGGCACCTATCAGATGTATGCCCGCGGCCTTCTTGAGAAGGGCACCGTGGTCACGATCAACGTCAAGTAAACCGATGCGCCATCCCCTGGTAGGTTTCCTGTTGATCGTGTGCATCGCTCCGGCCGGCCCTGCGCTGGCCGGAGACGATGCCGACTGGCCCTGCGTGCAGCGGCTCGTGCCGCAGATCTCGCCCGCACAGGTGTGGACGGGGCCCCTTCCTGAGCGTTCGATGTGGGCGGACGACGGCGAAGTCGCGCGGCTCGGTGCCGAGATCGCGGCCCGGCGCACCTCGATGGAGACGGCGGGAGAGCGCGTGGATGCCTTCGCACGCAGCCTCGATGCCGGGCACAAGGCGCGGCTGACGGCCCTTTTCGGCCGGGCATTGCAGGTCATCAATTCCGACCGCGCCTCGCTGATTGCCGGCATCAAGCGCTTCGCCCGCAAGCAGGCCGCCCTTGCCGCCCGCGTGCGCGAGGCCCGCGTGGCACTCAAGTCGGATACGCTTTCCGACGAAAAGCGCGCAGACTTAGACGAAACGCTCGCCTGGGATCTGCGCATCTACGAAGATCGCGAGAAATCGCAGAAATACCTGTGCGAGCAGCCGGTGTTACTGGAGCAGCGCGCCTTCGCACTCGGCCGGATCATCGGCGCGCATCTGGACGATTGACCATGCGGCTGCGCCCTCTTTTCCTGGCCCTCATCCTGACCGCACTAGCCGCGGTCTCCCTCCCCCCGCCGGCGGCGATTGCGGCAGGGCTCGACGGACTGACGCCGAACACGGCCTCGGCCGAGATCTACGGCTTCAATCACCTTGAGACGCTCGGGACCGACGCGACGCTCGTCTACGACTACCGGCTGGAAGGCCGGATGATGGAGGAACCCTTCACCGACGAGATCGTGCTCGATTTCACACATGCGCAGGCGGACGCCAAGCACGCCTACGACGTGGAGGCGACGCTCTTTGCCAAGGGTGCGGCCAAGCAGGTCGGGCCGATCGTCGCCAGCACGTTCAATCCGCTGCTGCTGATCTTTTTCCAGCGCGACGTCAACCAGATGAGCCGCGGAACCGGCGGATCGGGCCACTATTTCCGCAATGTCATCCGCCACGCCATGTCGGTGCCGGGGAACTACGCCGAGGAGGCGGTGTCGCTGGAGATCGGTGGAAAGCCGGTGGCGGCGCGGCGGGTCAGCTTCACACCGTTTGCCGACGACAGCCACAAGGACCAGATGCGGGGACTTGCCGCCAAGACCTACACGATCACGGTGAGCGACGCCGTGCCGGGCGGGCTGGTGGCCCTGGAAACCGAGACGGCGGCAGCACCCGGCGCACCCGGCGCCCCCGGCGAAGGCCCGATGCTGCACGAAAGCTATCGTTTCAGGGAGGTCAGGCCATGAGGCAGGCGCAAGAGAACGGATCCGGGACCGGCGCCCTTGCGGCGTCCGCCCTTGCGGCATTTATCCTTGTCACGGGCGCGGCGGGGCCGGCGGCTGCGAACGACTATCCGACCGTGGCGGTCGCCGATTACGTGATGGGCTGCATGGCCGCCAACGGCGAGACGCCGGACGCGCTGCGCCAGTGCGCCTGCTCCATCGACGTCGTCGCCTCGCTTCTCTCCTATGACGACTACACGCAGGCCGAAACGGTGCTGCGCATGCGGCAGGTGAGCGGCGGCGGCGAGAAGATGGCGCTCTTCCGCGAAACGCCGGCAACGAAGCTGATGGTCGACCGCCTGCGCCGCGCGCAGGTGGAGGCGGAGGTCAGGTGTTTTTTCTGACGTGTCTGGCCGGAAATGGCGACGGGTTGTGCGCTTTCAACCTTTCTCGCTCATGCCCCTCCGCCGTCATTGCCCGGCGAAGTCCGGGCAATCCACTGCCAGCCGCAGCATTTGGGGCACGCGCTGGATCACCCGGACTTCTCCGGGTGATGACGATGGAGGGGTATGAAAGGGCGTAGAATTCGCGGCGAAGAACCAACTGCCATTTCCGGGCCAGGCCTGAAGAAACGCCCCGATTTGACATGACGCCTTTCGCGATATCCTATCCCGGCATGGCCGAAACGTCCGACTTGGCCACGGATGTTCGCCGGCGAACATCGCCCATCGATAGGAGACGAGCCATGGACCGCGTCACCGGCGGATGCTTTTGCGGGGATGTCCGGATCACGGCGACGGGGCGCCCGTTCAGGGTCGGCCTGTGCCATTGCCTCGACTGCCGAAAGCACCACGGCGCCCTCTTTCACGCCTCCGCCGTGTTTCCCGAGACCGCGGTCACGGTCGAGGGCGAGACCCGCGACTTTGCCGGCAGGTTCTTCTGCCCGCGTTGCGGCTCGTCCGTCTTTTCGCGATCGGGCGACGAGATCGAGGTCCATCTGGGTGCCCTCGACAGCCCGGATCTTTTCCAGCCGACCTATGAACTGTGGACCATCCGGCGCGAGAGCTGGTTGCCGCCCTTTCCGCTTGCAAAACGCTACGAGCGCGACCGCGAAGGCACGGACCGCGCGGAGGAGTAGGACGCGCCGGGGAACCGGCCCCGTCCCGCCATACGCGCCCCGTCTCAGCCTCCCCCGTAGCACTACAGTATTGCAGCCAAGCCCTTTTTCGCGCGCTAGACTTTGCGTCACGATCGCCATCGCCGATCGATGCCGACAACGAGCCGCAAAGGGCGCCCCCCTTGAGCGGCGCCCCGGGGAGCGAACGTGGCCATGTCCATTGCCGAGGCCGACATCACGCGCGAGACACGAGCGCCCGTCGTCTGCCGGGCCTGGTCGAAATCGCGCAACCCGGCCCGCATGCTGGAGGACCTGAAGCAGGGGTTGGGCGCGTGCGATCCGGCGCTGATCGCGCTCTTCGTCTCCTCCAATCTGCCTTACGAGGACGTCGTCGCCCCGCTTGCCGCCGCCTACCCACAAGCCCAACTCGTCGGCTGCACCACGGCGGGAAGTCTGACCTCGTCCTATTACGAGGGGGACGGCGCGGTCGCCGTCGCTTTCGACCGCTCGGCCTTTTCCTTCGAGATCTGCCTCTTGCAGAAGCTCTCCAACTTCTCGATGGCCGCCGCCGGCGAGGCGATCGAGGCATCCTATTTCCAGCTCCTGCGCAATCTCGACCCGGACCGTCAGAACTTCTTCGCCATGCTGCTCGTCGACGGCCTGTCGCGCCGCGAGGAGGAAATCGCCGCCTCCACCTATGCCGCGCTCGACGAGGTGCCCATCTTCGGCGCCTCGGCCGGCGACAACCTGAACTTCGACACCACGCAGATCTTTCTGAACGGACGGGTGCTGGAGGATTCCGCACTGGTGGTGCTGGGCGCCTCGTCGCGGCCGGTGGAGGTGTTCAAGCTGGAGCACTTCCGCCCGACCGAGGACCGCGTCGTGGTCACCAGTGCCGATCCCGAACGCCGGATCGTCTTCTCGATCAATGCGGAGCCGGCGGCCGACGAGTACGCCCGCCTCATCGGTGCCGATGTCGGCGCGCTGACGCCGGAGATCTTCGCCGCAAATCCGCTGCTGGTGCGCGTCGGCGGCGAGTATCACGTGCGCGCGATCCAGAAGGCCACCGCCGACGGCGCGCTGCATTTCTTCTGCGCCATCGACGAGGGCATCGTGCTCACCCTCGCCCACCCGGAGGACATGCGCGACAACCTGTCGGAGCACATGAGCCGGGTTTCCCGACGCATCGGCGGCATGGAGGTGGCGCTGTGCTTCGACTGCATCCTGCGCCGGCTGGAGGCGGAGCGGCTCGGCATTACCGGCGATCTCGTCGAGATCTTCGACCGGTTCCGCATGATCGGCTTCAACACCTATGGCGAGCAATACCGCTTCCTGCATCTGAGCCAGACACTGACAGGGCTCGCCATCGGCGGGGCGCACCCATGAGCGAAAGCGATGCCCCTGCCCTGTCCCGTCGCCAGCTTCAGGACCGCATGCGCGCGCTGGAGGCGGAGAACGCCAAGCTCAGGACGATCCGCGATGCGCTGATCCGCCAGGTGGACCGCAGCCACGATTTCACCGGCAACGCCTTCAAGCTGTTCCAGTCGGTGGCGGAGCTGGAGACCAACGTCGAGAAACGCATCCAGCGCGTGGCGCGCGCCATGAACGAGGCCAAGATCGCGCGCCGGCAGTTGCAGCAAGCCATCGATTCCATCGGCGAAGGCTTCATCCTGTATGACACCGACGACCGCATCGTGCTGTGCAACCGCCGCTATCGCGACTTCTTCCCCGCCCTTTCCGACATTCTGATCCCGGGCACCCATTTCAACGAGATCGTTCGCCGCGCGGCCGAAACGGGCGCGATCGTGGAGGCCGTCACCGATCCGCGGGCCTGGCTGGCCGCGCGCGTCGAGCGCCACCGGCGCAAGCACTGCCAGTTCCAGCAGCTGCTGTCCGACGGACGCTGGATCCAGATCAGCGAACGCGACACGGAGGAAGGCGGGCGTGTCGTCGTCGTCTCCGAGATCACCCACTTCAAGCGCCTGCAGGAAGCCCGGCGGCTGACCGACATGTCCAAGCAGCCGGACCTGCTGGTCGCCACCGTCGCCTCCATCGCGCAAGGGGTGGTGGTGTTCGATGCCGATCTCAGGCTCGTCACCTGGAACTCGCAGGCCGCGATGCTGCTGAACCTGCCTTACGTGGACATGCATCCCGGCATGGAGGTGCGCGAGCTGCTGCGGCTCGTGTGGACCCACGGCGCACACGTGCCCAGGGCGCGCAAAGACGAGGCGCGCGCCTGGGTGACCAGCGTCGAGCAGCGCTATCCGCTGCGGCTGGAGATTTCCTATCGCGGCGGACGGGTGGTGGCCGCCAATTTCCGCTCGATGCCGGACGACGGCTTCGTCATCACGCTGACGGACGTGACCGCACAGAACGAGGCCGCGAAGCTGCTGGAGCGCTCCAAGGAGGAACTGGAGCAGCGGGTGGAGGAGCGCACCCGCGCGCTGACCCAGCTCAACACCGCGCTGCACGACGAGATCCGTCGGCACGAGGCGACGGCGAAGGATCTGGAACGCGCACGGCAGGCGGCGGAAATGGCGAACCTGTCGAAGACCCGATTTCTCGCGGCCGCCAGCCACGACCTGCTGCAGCCGCTGAACGCCGCCCGGCTCTATCTCTCCGCCCTCGACAGCGCCAGCTTCGTCAGCGCCGAGGCGCGCGAGTTGCTGGGCAACGTCACCCAGGCGTTCCATTCGACCGAGGATCTTCTGAGCGCCCTCCTCGACATCTCGAAAATGGACGCCGGCGGCTACGAGCCGCAGCTTGCAGACGTCGTGGTGGGGGACCTCTTTCGTACGCTGGAAACCGAATTCGGCGCGCTGGCGCGGCAGGCGCGGCTGAAGCTCACCGTCGTCCCCTCCTCCGCCGTCGTGCGTTCCGATCCGCATCTCTTGCGCCGGATCGTGCAGAATTTCCTGTCCAACGCGCTGAAATACACCGCCTCCGGCCGGGTTCTGCTCGGCGTGCGACGGCGGGGCGAGGCAGTGGCGCTGGAAATCCACGACACAGGGCCCGGCATCGCGCGCGAGCATCACCAGACGATCTTCGAGGAATTCCGCCGCGCCTCGGTGACGGGAGAGACCCGGCCGGGCGGGCTTGGGCTCGGGCTTGCCATTGTCAAGCGGGCAGCGGGGCTTGTCGGGCACGAAATCGAACTGGATTCGGAGCCCGGCCGCGGCTCCCGTTTCGCCGTGATCGTGCCGCTGGCGGCGAGCCGGGCGGAGACCGGGACCGCCACCGGAGCGGATCTGCCGGTCGCCGCCGGTGTCGCCACGGGGGATGAGGGCGAGGAAGGCCCTCTTTTCGTTCTGGAAAACGACACCAATGTTGCCGATGCGATGGCGCGCCTGCTGAAGGCCTGGCAGATGAGCTGCGTCACCGCCCCCTCCTACCCCGCCCTTCTCAAGCGGGCGCGCAAGGAAGGGCTGGTGCCGCGCGCGATCATCGCCGACCTGCATCTGGACGGCGACATCGACGGGATCGACGCGATCATTCTGCTGCGCGCGCATCTGGGCTGGCAGGTGCCCGGCATTCTCATCACCGCCGACCGCTCCCAGGAAATCCGAAGGCGGGCGGCGGAAAAATCCATCGAATATTTCTCAAAGCCGGTGAAGCCCGGGCAGCTTCGCGCCTATCTCGCTCATCTGTCCACGGCGCCGACCGCCGACGGCGCCGGCTTGGCCGAGGCGCCGGAGAACGGCCGTGTCGCCGCCCCCGCCACGGAACCCGCCACCGGGCCGATCGCCTGATCGAACACGCCGCCCTGCGCCATCAGCACCGCCTGCATGCGGGAGGAGACGTCGAGCTTCTTCAGGATCGCCGAGACATGCGCCTTCACGGTGCTCTCGCTGATCGAAAGCTCGTAGGCGATCTGCTTGTTGAGAAGCCCCTCGCCGAGCATGCGAAGCACAACGGACTGCTGCGGCGTCAGCGTGCCGATGGCGCCGACCGCGTCCTTTGCCTGCGCGGGACGCGCGCCGGGGACGGCGGCGAACACCGTCTCGCCGGCCAGCACCGAGGTGACGGCATCGACGATCTCGGCCGCGCTCGCCTTCTTGTTGAGGAAACCGAGGGCTCCGTGGCTTGAAACGAGCTGCGCAAGCCGCGCATCCTCCAGTCCGGACAGGACAAGCACCGGCACCCGCGGAGCCGCACCGCGAAGCTGGCTGAGCCCCTGGAAACCGTCGACATCCGGCAGCTTCAGGTCGAGCAGCACAAGGTCGATATCGTCCCTCTCCCGGACGATCGCGACCGCCTCGGCGCCCGAATGGGCCTGTATCACCCGGCAATCGGCAATCGCGCCCGTCAATGTGGCTTCGAGCGCCGAACAGACGAGCGGATGGTCATCCACTATCAAAATGATCATGGGGTCGCCCCTCCCAAGGCGTCCTCTGAATTGGCATGCTGTACAGCCGTCTTTTTTTGACAGGATAGGACCTCGCGGACGGGCAACGCAAGCGCCGACGCTGCGTCACATGCCGGTCAAGGCGCAGAACCGCCCGCAGCCTCGAACCCGCGCGGCAGGTTTTCGCTGCGATACCGAAAACCGACAACAGGCATCGGCTACCGCACTGTGCCCTTCTGGCCGCAGTCTGGCGCGAAAGTGGCCCGTTTCCGTGCACGCCCCCTGCGAATGACGTGCGTTTTGCGATATTAATCCGTGTCGAATCGGATGTTTTCGTGAGGGCCGGCGGCCTAGGCTTGCCGGGATGCTGCGTGTCGTCGGCCGGCGGTGCGCGGACCCTTGCCGTGCGTGGCCGGCTCCGTTTTCACCAGAGCGCGTTTTGATCGGATCATGTCTGTCCGATCGACGAGGATCGGATTTCTTTCGACAGAGGTCGGGAATTGCTGATGCGGCATTCGGGGATGAACCATACGGTGCGCGAGCGTTTCGTGCGGGCCGTGGCGGCCAAAACGCTTGTTGGTGCGCTTGCTGTCGCGCTTGCGGCCGGGTCCGCGCTGCTGCCAGCCACCGCACATGCCGCCGGCCTGCAGAGCGTGCCCGAAGGCAACCGCAACGCCTCCCAGCCCGACATCCCCTTCGCCTCGGCCCGCCGCACGAGCGCGTTCAAGTCGAGCTACGACCGCAAGTTCGAGAAGGTGCTTGGCGTGCTCCGGCGCGATCAGCGGCTGCTGTCCTCGATCAAGAAGGTCGCCAAACTCTATCGGATAGATCCCGTTCACATGATCGGCGCCATCGTCGGCGAGCACACCTACAACTACGACACGCTGGACAGCGCGCAGGGCTACTACATCAAGGCCGCCGCCTATGCCGGCCTCGACATCTCCTTCCAGTATGGCAAGGAGCCGGTAGAGGACTTCGTGGAGCGCAAGCAGTTCGAGCGGTGCCATTCCGCACGGATGCAGCGCAACAGCAACGTGAAATGGTCGTGCTACGAGCGGGTGTGGAACAACAGCTTCCGCGGCCGCATGGTGGACGGGATCAGCTACCCCAACCAGACCTTCAACCAGACGTTCTTCCAGCCGCTGTTCGCCGGCCAGAGCTTTGGCCTGGGCCAGCTGACGCCGCTGACGATCCTCAAGATGTCGGATCGCGTGCACGAGGTCAGCGGCTTCCCGAAGCTCAAGCCCGCCGATGCGCTGGCGATCTATCAGGCGGCGATGGACCCGGACAAGTCGCTCCACTACATGGCCGCCGTCATCCAGGATGCGATAGAGGCCTACAAGGACGTGGCGAAGGTCGATATCTCCGCCAATCCCGGCATCACCGCGACGCTCTACAACGTGGGAGCGCCCTGGGAACGCGCGATGCGCTACAACCGGGCCCGCCAGCAGGGCAAGGCGCGCTGGCCGGAGGAAAACTATTACGGCTGGCTGGTCAACGACCGGCTCGACGACCTGCGCGCGCTGCTCTGACGCCCGGTGCGCCTCCGGCGCTGCACCGTTCCCTCTCACCCGCCGACCGACATGCCTTTTCCGGCCGACGGCATACGCCGCCGCGCGCGATGCTTGCGATGTGAACGTGTCGATGCGTGCCGACCTTGTCAGTCCTGCTTAGGCTGGCCTATGGTCGCAGCACCCGCGCATCGGGGCATTTCCAACGAGCCCCGAAAAACTCGAACCGGAGGAACCAGATGACCGAACCCGTTACCGGGGCGCCTTACCGCGCCGACCATGTCGGAAGCCTTCTCAGGCCCGACAGCGTCAAGGCCGCGCGCAAGGCCTTCTACGAGACCAAGTCGATCACCGCCGCCGACCTGAAAAAGGCCGAGGACGCCGCGATCATCGACGTCATCAGGATGCAGGAGGAGATCGGGCTGAAGGCGGTGACCGACGGCGAGTTCCGCCGCTCCTTCTGGCACTACGACTTCATGGGCGGGCTGACCGGCTTCGACCTCGACGAGCGCGCCGAGGGCGTGCAGTTCCACGGCGTGAAGCTGCGCCCGATCTATCCCACCATCACCGGCAAGCTCGATTTCCCCGACGATCACCCGATGATCGAGCACTACAAGTTCGTCGCCGCCAACACCAGGGTTCAGCCGAAGATCTCGATCCCCGGCCCGTCGTGCTGCCACTTCCGCACGGCACCGGAGGACATCGCGCCGGCCGAATACAAGGACCTCGACGTCCTCTTCGCCGATCTGGCCAAGACCTACGCCAAGGCTGTGAAGGCGTTCTACGCCGCCGGCTGCCGCTACCTGCAGATGGACGACATCTTCTTCGCCTACCTGTGCGACCCCAAGCACCGCGAGGACAAGAAGAAGCTCGGCCAGGATCCCGACTGGCTGATCGAGCGCTACGCCTGGATGATGAACGAGGCGATCAAGGACCGGCCGGCGGACATGAAGATCGGCATGCACCTGTGCCGCGGCAACTTCGTCTCCACCTACGCCGCCGAGGGCGCCTACGATCTCGCCGCCGACGCCATCTTCAACAAGACCGGCATCGACATCTACTTCATGGAATACGACAGCGAGCGCGCCGGCTCCCTGGAGCCGCTGAAGCTTCTGCCCAAGGGCAACAAGCGCGTGCTGCCGGGCTTCATCACCACGAAGACGCCGGAGCTTGAGGATCTCGACGATCTGAAGCGCAAGTTCGAGGAAGCGGGCAAGTACTGCGACATCAACCAGCTCGGCATTGCCCCGCAGTGCGGCTTCTCCTCCACGGAGGAAGGCAACAAGATCACCATGGACGACCAGCGCCGCAAGCTGGAACTGGTGGTGAAGACGGCTGAGGCGATCTGGGGCGGGGTGGATAAGTAAGCGACTTGCTCCGGAACTAGCCACGGATTGACAGCGGCCCCTGCCGGGAGGTGGGGGCCGTTTTTTTATGGGTGGATAGGGATAGGGAGGTCTCGGATGCGATGTCGCTAAAGCAGACCCCAACTCAAAGCCGCCTCAATGCAGTTTTCGGCCCATTTCTGCCTTGCTATTGTGCCCCCAGGAACGGCAGCTCTGCGCCTCCGGGAGGTCTTCGGAGCCCAAGTCACCTGCGCCGAAAGCAGCCAATGGATGCCTGTGGCTCGCTAAGGCGTCGGCATGGTCTGTTTTCGGAATGTGTCTCGGCGTTGGTAGTATGGGCTCTGATCAACGTCCAGTACAGCCACAACGTTCTTTGTTCCGTTGACAAGCTGCCTGTGGCATTTCTTAACCCATACATTGGCTGTAGCTGGGGCGGTTAAAAATGAAAAAACTTGCGAGTTTATCGCGCATAATCTGGAAATTTCTCTCAAGTGTCCTTTTTTGGTTTCTGCTGACTCTATTCATCTATTTGGCGCTGCTTATAGAGAATTTTTCCGGTATTTATTTTTCGGAAACGCCTTTCTGGGATGAGTTTTACAATATTTCGTCAGCTTTCCTGACCGGAGGTCTAGTTTCTTTCTTCTTCTATTTTTTAGTGGTTGCATTTCCAGATCGGCGAAAGAGCCTAATTGTGAAGACAAATCTTCAAAAACTCTACTCGGACATAAAGCGCGATATTGCATATCAAATTGTTTTCGCTAGCCAAAAAGGGGGTAGAAAAGACCTTACTGCTAAACATGAGACCATCGAAAAAATTCTGACGACTGCGGGATTTAGAGAGCTATTTGTGGCTGGAAAGCAATCGGATGAAGGTTTTTATGCTTTCAGAAACTACATGAGTGACGACGTTCCTGAATACAAAGAAATAATCCTTAGTCTACAGATATTATCAAAACAAATAGAATATATTTTACACAATTATCCAATATCAGATGCAACTTCGTTCGAGTTTTTCAAGAGGCTTGAGATGATTTTGCATAGGTTGGCTGCGAAAGGGCCGGGATACGAAGAAGAGAAGAGACTATCTCAATTTATCTGGGATATATTCGGCGGTGCAAATTGCCTAGATGGTCCACGCGATTTTGATCCGGTCCAACGGATGATTGACGGCATCTGAATGTGAACTTTTGAACATCAATGTCGGCTTCCTCTGCATAACCGACATTCGTTCACGTCGTACTGCACTTCCGCCCCCCCCGCCCTCTACGGACATTCGATCGACCTGCAACAAACGGCAGCTTTGCGGACAGAACCGAGAACCCGTGAACGTCCGAAATGGCGGCGTAAAGCTGCCCAGCCCGCGCCCTGCCCCGCCCGCAACGCCCCGCGCCGGGGCGCCGCGGTTCGTGCCCCTTCCCCCTTACGCCGTCCAGACCTGACCCCGCTTGTCCTCCACGCGCTTGGCCTTGTGGGTGGCGCGCGGAAGCGTATCCGCATCAAGGATCGAGATCTGCGCGCCCACCCCCGTCACCGCCTTGATGTGGTCCTTGAGGCGCTTCTTCAGTTCCTCGTCCGTGCCGTTGAAGCCGTGGATGCGTTCGGCTTCCACCGTCAGGCGGTCGAGGTGATCCGGGCGGTCGACGATCAGCCGGTATTCGCCGGTGAAGTCGCGGTCCTTGCGGATGATCGCCTCCACGTCGGAGGGAAAGATGTTCACGCCGCGGATGAGCAGCATGTCGTCGAGCCGGCCGTGGACGCCCATAAGCCGCTGGCTGGTGCGCCCGCACGTGCAGGGTTCCTCGGTGAAGGAGACGATGTCGCCGGTGCGGAAGCGGATCAGCGGGCAGGCTTTCTTCTGCAAGGTGGTGAGAACCATCTCGCCGCGCTCGCCGGGCTGCACGGGCTCGCCCGTTTCCGGATCGATCACCTCCACGTGGATGTGATCCTCCGCCCAGTGAAGGCCGTTCTTCTCCTCGCACATGCCGGCGCAGGAGCCAAAAATGTCGGAAAGGCCATAGTAGTCGTAGACGTCGGCGCCCCACAGTTCCTCGATGCGGGCACGCGTCTCGGGGATGGAGCCGCCCGGCTCGCCGGCAACGAAGATGCGCTTGACCGCCAGATCCGTCTTCGGGTCGATGCCCTCCTTGATCGCCGTCTCGCCCAGATACCAGGCATAGGACGGCGTGGTCCACATGGCGGTCGCCTGGAAATTCCGCAGCATGGTCAGCAGGCGTGCGGACGGCACGGTGCCGGCGTGGATGGAAAGCGCCCCGATCTTCTGAGCCCCCAGCACGCACGGCCCGCCGATGAACAGCGAGAAGTTGAGCGAGTGGCAGTAGCGGTCGGTGGGGCGCAGGCCAGAGGACCAGAACTGGCGGGCCTCGTAGTCCATCCAGGCATCGAAATCTTCCTGCGTGAACGGAGAGACGGTGGGCACGCCCGTGGAGCCGGAGGAGGAGGAGACGTAGACGACCTCTTCCTCCGGCACCGCCACCACATCGCCAAGCAGCGGCTTTGCCTGCTGGCGCTCACGCAAGGTGGCCTTGTCGATGGTGGGGAAGCGGCGGAGATCGTCGAGGCTGTTGACGTCGTCGGGATGAACGCCCGCGGCGTCGAAGCTTTTGCGGTACCAGGGGGAATTGGCGTAGGCGTGGGCCAGATGCGTTTTCAGGAGGTCAAGCTTCATCGCCTCCCATTCGGCCCGGCTCTGGGTTTCGAGCTCGGGATCCCAATACGGGCGATGGTCTGCGTTCTGTTTCATCGGGTCCTCGTGGTCGCGAACGTGCGGGAACGATGCGGCGCGTGAAGAGACACGCATCGTGGCGGCCGGGGCGGCCGGACGATCCCGGAAAAAGGCAGCGGCGCAGGCGGCAGGCGCAAGGGCGCCCGCGAAGGAGCCGCGCGGAAACGTTCAGGTCGAACGATGGAGCCTCGCTCGGGACAAGGGCAGCCCCAGGTCGGGATCGCAGCAGGCGAACTTCCGCATGCCGTCGAGGAGGACTCGGGCGCGCTGAAAGCACTGGCAGAAGTTCGTATGTAAATCCCTTAGCATGTTAGCGCCGCTGAGCCAAATCCCGGTGAAAATCCGGTCCGACCTTCCCCGGATCGAGCGTTCAATGCGCGATTTTTCCGCGCACCCGCCTTTACATCGCCCGATTGGTCCTTAGGGTAGACGGGAGTTTCATTGGATCGCGCGATATCCGCGCTCCGCAGAACAACCTTCCAAGACGAAAGAGACAGTTATGAGCGAAGTGAAGACTGGCGACACCGTGCGGATTCACTACAAGGGAACCTTGAGTGACGGTGCCGTTTTCGATTCCTCGGAAGGACGCGAGCCGCTTGAATTCACGGTCGGCGCCGGGCAGATCATCGCCGGTCTCGACAAGGCCCTGCCGGGCATGAGCGAGGGCGAGGAAAAGTCGGTGACCGTTCCGGCGGCCGAGGCCTATGGTCCGGTGGATCCGGCGGCCAAGCACGAAGTGCCGCGCGACAAGATCCCGGCCGACATTCCGCTGGAAATCGGCACGCAGCTTCAGGTCCAGACCTCCACCGGACAGGTCATGCCGGTCAAGGTGGAAGAGGTCTCGGAAGATAAGGTCGTGCTCGACGCCAACCATCCGCTGGCCGGTCAAGATCTGACCTTCGACATCGCACTGATCTCGATCTCCAAGGCCGCCTGACGGGCGCCGGGCGGGGCGGGCCACCTGCTGGCCCCGCCGCCTCGCCCATCGCCGACGGCTGCCGGATTTACGAGAACACCACCGTCTTGATGCCGTTGATGAAGACGCGGTGCTCGCAATGGGCGATGACGGCGCGCGACAAGACGCGGGATTCGATGCCGCGGCCGATGGAGACGAATTCGGCCGCGGAATTGGCGTGGGTCACGCGTTCCGCGTGCTGCTCGATGATCGGCCCCTCGTCGAGGTCGGTCGTCACGTAGTGGCCGGTGGCGCCGATGAGCTTCACGCCGCGCTCATGCGCCCGGCTGTAGGGGGCCGCCCCCTTGAAGGCCGGCAGGAACGAGTGGTGGATGTTGATGATGCGGCCCGGATAGCGGCCGCACAGATCCTCCGACAGAACCTGCATATAGCGGGCGAGCACGACCAGATCGATGTTTTCCGCCTCGATCAGATCGATGAGCTGGGCCTCGCGCTCCGCCTTGTTGTCCTTGGTCACCGGCCAGTGATGGAACGGCAGGCCATAATGTTCGGCGCAGGAGCGGGCGGTCTCGTGGTTGGACACGATGCCGGCGATCTCGGCCGGCAGCGAGCCGATGTGCCAGCGATAGGCCAGATCCTGCAGGCAATGGTCGAACTTGGACACCATGATCAGGAGGCGCGGCTTCACAGCCTGATCGTGCAGCCCCCAGTCCATGCCGAAGGCGTTGGCGACGGGCGTGATCAGGTCCTCGAACGAGGACAGCGTCTTCGTTTCCGGCGCGGTGAAGCACACCCGCATGAAGAACAGCCCCGTCTGCAGATCGCCGAACTGCGCACTTTCCAGAATGTTGCCGCCGCCCCGCGTCAGCGCACTGGCGACGCCGGCGACGATGCCGGGCCGGTCGGGGCATTGCAGCTTGAGGACAAAGCGGGGGGCGTTTTCGGTCATGGCGGGGCATCGGCGTGCTGGTGAAACGGGCCCCGTGTTTAGGTCAGTGCGACAATGAATGCACGGGGAAAATGGGATGCGGGCGCCGAAGCGATGACAGTGCGAGGAGGATGCGCGGCTGATGCGAGGCCGGTAGGCGGGCCCATCTTTCAACCCTTCAGCGTCGCCGCCTCCACCAGCGTGCGCGTGTAGGGCTTCTTCGGCGCGTCGAACACCTCGTCCGCCGTTCCGCGTTCCACCACGCGGCCGTGCTGCATCACCATCACCTCGTCGGACATGGCGCGCACCACGGCGAGATCGTGGCTGATGAACAGGTAGGTGAGCCCGTTGGCGGCCTGCAGCCGGCGCAAGAGATCAACGATCTGCCGCTGAACGGTGCGGTCGAGCGCCGAGGTCGGCTCGTCCAGCACCACCAGCTTCGGCTTCAGCACCATCGCCCGGGCGATGGCGATGCGCTGGCGCTGCCCGCCGGAGAACTCGTGCGGAAACCGGTTGCGCGTCATCGGGTCGAGCGCAACCTCCTCCAGCGCCTGGCAGGCGCGGGCTTCGCGTTCGCGCGCAGACAGCGCCGGCTCGTGGACCAGCAGCCCCTCCGTCACGATCTGCGCCACCGTGAGGCGCGGGCTCAGCGAGCCGAACGGATCCTGGAAGACAAGCTGCATCTCCCGGCGAAGACGGCGCAAGGGTTCGCGGTGGAGGCGGGAAAGATCCGCGCCCTCGAAGGTGATCCGGCCGGAGGCCGGCACCAGATGCAGGAGTGCGCGGCCGAGCGTGGACTTGCCCGAGCCCGATTCCCCGACAAGCCCCAGCGTCTGCCCTTCCTTCAGCAGGAGATTGACGCCCTCGACCGCGACGAAGCGGGAGGGCGGGGCGAACAGGCCGCCGCCATAGTCGAAGGCAACCGTCACCCCTTCCGCTTCCAACAGGACCGGAGCCGATGCGGAAACCGGCTGCTTGCGCCCGGTGGGCTCGGCGTCGAGCAGCATGCGGGTATGGGCATCGCCGGGCGTGGCGAAGATCCGCGCGCATGGGCCCTGCTCCACCACTCGGCCCTCCTTCATCACCGCGACATGGTCGGCGAGACGGCGCACGATGTTGAGATCGTGGGTGATGAAGACGATGGCAAGGCCCATGCGGGCCTGCAGATCCTTCAGCAGATCGAGAATGCCCGCCTGGGTGGTGACGTCGAGCGCCGTGGTCGGCTCGTCGGCGATCAGCACATCCGGCTCGTTGGCAAGCGCCATGGCGATCATGATGCGCTGGCGCTGGCCGCCGGAAAGCTCGTGCGGATAGGCGGAAACGCGCCGTTGCGGATCGTCGATGCGCACCAGCCGCAGGAGCTCGACCACCCTCTCGCGCGCCTGCGCCCACGAAAGCCCGCCATGCTCCACCAGCGGTTCGGCCATCTGGCGGCCGATGGTGTAGAGCGGATCGAGCGAGGTCATCGGCTCCTGGAAAATCATCGTGATCCGCGATCCACGCAGACGGTTGAGATCGCGCACAGGCAGGCCGAGAATTTCGCGGCCGCGATAGGCGACCGATCCCGAGACCCTGGCATTGGGCGGCAAGAGCCCCATCGCGGCCATGACCGTCTGGCTCTTGCCCGAACCGCTTTCGCCGACAATCGCGAGCGTCTCGCCGCGCGCCACCGCAAGGTCAATGCCGCGCACCGCCTCCACCGGACCGTCGGGCGTATCGAAGGTCACCCTCAGGTCGCTCAGGGAAAACACGGTTTCGGCGGCGGCGAGAACGGGCGCGTCCATCTGTCAGCGCTCCTTCGGATCGAGCGCATCGCGCAGGCCGTCGCCCAGGAAATTGAGGGCGAACAGCGTGGAGGTAAGGAAAGCGGCGGGAAAGAGCAGCAACCCCGGCATCGCCTCGATGGAGCGCGCGCCCTCCGCGATCAGCACGCCCCAGCTCGTCATCGGCTCCTGCACGCCGAGGCCAAGGAAGGAAAGGAAGCTTTCCAGCAGGATCACCTTGGGCACGAGCAGCGTCATGTAGACGACGACCGGACCGGCGAGGTTCGGCACGATGTGCCGCCTGAGGATGCCGCCGCCGGCGACCCCCATGGCCTCGGCGGCCTCGACGAATTCGCGCCGCTTCAGGCTCAACGTCTGGCCGCGCACGATGCGGGCCATGTCCAGCCATTCGACCGCCCCGACCGCCAGGAACACCAGCACGAAATTGCGCCCGAAAAAGACGACCAGCAGGATCACGAAAAAGACGAAGGGCAAGGCGTAGAGCACATCGACGACGCGCATCATCACCGCATCCGCCGCACCGCCGAGATAGCCGGCGGTGGCGCCCCACGTCACCCCGATCAGCACGGCGACGAGGGTCGCCAGAAGGCCGATGGTGAGCGAGATGCGGCCCGCCATCAGCGTGCGGGTCAGAAGATCGCGGCCGGCGAGATCGGTGCCGAACAGGAAACGGACCTGCCGGACATCGGCGACGATGCGGCCGACGTGCCCGTCCGGCGACATGTCGGTGAGCCGAGCGTTTGCAAAGAGATCGCTGCGGTCGACATAGCGAGTGATGCGCGGATCGAGCGGGCGGCGAGGGGACACGACCTCGACGCTCGCGGTCCCGTTCACGACCGCGACGGTACCCAGATCGACCCTGGCGCGGGCGAGCGCCTTTTCCATTTCCGGCCCGACTTGCGCCTCGCGCGGATAGGGCGTCAGGCTTGCGGGCACGCGCACGTAGGACTGGTAGACCTCGTCATAGGCGTGGCCCGTCAGGTGCGGACCGACCGCGCACACGAGCGCCATTGCGATCAGGAACACCAGGCTCGCCATCGCCGCCCGGTTGGCTTTGAGCCGCCGCATGGCATCGGCGGTGAGCGAGCGGCCCGCGACGGGCCGGCGGGCGGCGGTGCCGGAGAGACGCGAAAGGCTCATCGGCTCACCCGTAGCGCACGCGCGGATCGATCAGGGCATAGATCAGATCCACCACGAGATTGAACAGAATGACGAAACAGGCGATGACCACGACCGTTCCCATGACGAGCGTGTAGTCGCGGTTGAGCGCCGCCTGCACGAAATAGCGCCCGACGCCGGGCACGCCGAAGATCGTCTCCACGACGATGGAGCCCGTCATCAGCGCCGCCGCCGCCGGCCCGGCATAGGAGACGACCGGCAGGATCGCCGAGCGCAGCGCATGGACGACCACGACCGTCCACCACCTGAGCCCGTAGGCCCGCGCGGTACGCACCGGATGGGAGGCGAGCGCCTCGATCATCGCCGCGCGGGTGAGCCGCGTGACGACGGCCACCTGCGGCAGCGCCAGGGTGACGATCGGCAGGATCTTGTTGACCAGCGCCCCGTTGCCCCAGCCGCCGGCCGGCAGCCAGCCGAGCCAGACGCCAAAGACCAGCGAGAGAAGCGGCGCGACGACGAAGGGCGGAATGGTGATGCCGAGCGTCGCCACCGTCACCGCGCCGAGATCGGCGGCCTTGTTATGGTGAAGGGCTGCCAGCGTGCCGAGCGCGGTCCCCGCGAGCAGCGCCAGCACCAGCGCCGATCCGCCGAGCTGGACGGAAATCGGCAGGCCGGCGGCGAAAAGCTCGGCAACGGAGAAATCCCGGTAGACGAAGCTCGGCCCGAAGTCGCCGCGCAGAAGATTTCCCAGATAGCTAAGATACTGCTGCCAGAGCGGCGCATCGAGATGATAGATGCGATTGAGGTTCTCCATCACCTTCGCTTCCAGCGGCCGGTCCAGATTGAACGGACCGCCGGGCGCGATGCGGATGAGGAAGAACGCCGCCGTGACGATGACGAACAGCGTCGGGATCGCCGCCAGAAGCCGGGTCAGGGCGTATTTCAGCATCCTCGCGCTCCCGTTTCACCGTGCACGCACACTCTTGCGCAAGAGCGGAGGCTACTCCTCCTTCGTCATGTAACGGGTCAGATGCTTGTTCTGGATGTTATCCACCCACCCCGTGAGCTTCGGCGAGACCAGGGAATGGGAGGAATAATACATCAGCGGAATATAGGGCACGTCGCGCATGAACATGGCCTCGGCCTCGTGCAGGATGGCGGAGCGCTTTTCCGGATCCTGCTCGGCCGCCGCCTTGTGCATCAGCGCGTCATAGTCGGGATTGTCGTAGTTGGCGTAATTGAAGCCGGGATTGTCGGACTGGACGAGGAACAGGAAGTTCTGCGCGTCCGCATAGTCCGCGATCCAGCCGGCGCGGGCGACGTCGAAATCGCCCTTGTCGCGAAGATAGGCATAATGCGAGGCGCCGTCGCGGTTCAGCAGTGACGTCTCCACCCCGATCGCCTTCCACATGTCGGCAATGGCGACCGCCGTGTTCTTGTGGTTCTCCGAGGTGTTGTAGGAGATCTCCACCTTGAGCGGCTTGTCGGGTCCGAAGCCCGCCTCCTTCAGGAGGGCTGCGGCCTCGTCCTCGCGGTCGAGCATCGGCTCGTCCTTGAAGGCGGCGTAGGACGGCTCGCCGTAATTGGCGATGCCCGGCGGCACCAGGGAATAGGCCGGCAGCATGGTGTCGGTCCAGATCTCCTCGGCCAGATAGACCCGGTCGATCGCGAGCGACAGCGCCTGGCGCACGCGCACGTCGTCAAACGGCGGCTTGTCGGTGCGGATGGCGTAGTAGTAGGTGCCAAGATAGGGCGGCGTGCGCACCTGATCGCCGAACTTCTCGCGCAGGGTGGCCATCTGGTCGGTGGGCAGTTCGGAACAGCTGTCGATCTCGCCCGCCTCGAAGCGGCGCACGCAGGCCGCACGATCCTCCATCGGATAGTAGATGACCCGGTCGATCCTGACGTTGGCGGCATCGTAGTAAGTCGGGCTCTTGTCGAGCACCACCTTGTCGTCGGGCGTGAACTCGGTGAGCGTATAGGCGCCGTTCGTCACCATGTTCTCCGGCCGGACGAAATCGCTGCCGTATTTTTCAACGCTTGCCGGATGGACGGGCAGGCCCGTCTGGTGGGTCAGGAGTTGGAGGAAATAGGGCGTCGGCTGCTCCAGCGCGATCTCCAGCGTCCTGTCGTCAAGCGCCCTGACACCCAATTCCGCCGGCTTCATCTCGCCCTTGTTGACCGCCTCGGCATTTTTGATCGGATAGAGGATGTTGGCGTATTTCGCCCCGGTCGCGGGATCGACGATGCGGCGAAGCGAGAAGACGAAATCGCCGGCGGTGACGGGATCACCGTTCGACCATTTGGCATCGCGCAGATGGAAGGTGTAGACGGTGCCGTCGGAGGACATCTCCCAGCTTTCCGCCATGCCGGGCGACACCTTCGCCGCCGGGTCGTAGACGAGCAGCCCCTCGTAGAGATCGGCCAAGATATTGGCCTCGGGGATGGTGGAGGTCTTGTGCTGGTCGAGCGTTTCCGGATTGGCATCATTGCCGCGATGGTAGACGACCTCCGCCCGGGCCGAAAACACTCCCGAAATCAGCATCATGCCGGCAAACAAAATACGCAGGAACCCGCTCGCCATCATCGAACCTCCCTGGAAATAAATAAAGCGTACCGGAGGAATCCTCTTCCTTCTCGTTGCGGAATGCAACCCACCGGCAAATAAGCCGCATGAGGCGATTTGGGCGCCGGAAGGGAAAATGCCACCCTCCCCCTGGCCGCGACGAGCGCACGATATGCCAGCGGTGGGACTTTTTTGGGAGATAACCGTACTTTTCGGTGAAAAATATGGTGCTGCCGGAGAGATTTGAACTCTCGACCTCTCCCTTACCAAGGGAGTGCTCTACCCCTGAGCTACGGCAGCGCCGGTGTCGGGACGGGGGCCGGTCTTTTTAAGGATCGGTGCGCGGGGCGCGCGTTGCGGGCGGGGCCCACAAGTCCGTCGGACGCGGCGCTTTTGCCATAGGCGGGCGGTGGGCGCAAGAGGGCATGGCGCTTCAATGTGCTTTTACATAAGCCTGTGCATGACTTCGCCGCCGCACGCATCCTCCGCACCCGGGTTTTGGCAACGCAGAACCCGCTTCGCCGGCAAGCCGACCGGCCGATCGGTTCCGTCCGACCGCCTTTCCCTTTCCGGCCCGTTCCGGCCCTTTCCTGCTCTTTCCGGCCCGATTGCGACGTTTTTCGTTTCCAGCGGCACACCGGCCGGGGTAAGAAATCCGGTATGAGCGACCCTGACGACACCACACATTCGCCAGCCGATCGCGGCAGTGGAAAACCAGGTTCGAACCCCGCGGGACAGTCAAAGCGTGCCGCGCGCGAGGAACGGCTCGCCGAGGCACTGCGCGCCAATCTCAAGCGGCGCAAGCAGCAGCAGCGCGGGCGCAAGACAGACGCACAGGACGGTGCCGACTGACAGGCTGATGCCCGCCGGCCATGCGTGCCGCGCGATTCGCGCCAATGGAGCGCCGGTTCGGGGGGAGCGCCGGTTCGGGGGGAGCGCCGGTTCGGGACAGGCTCCGGGCCGGGCGCCGGGCCCGCGATGCCTTGTCTCGGCCACAAGCTTGGGCTAGAGCAGCCCTCAAAGGGACGGGCCTGACATTGACGAAGGCCCTCGGAGCGCGCCGTTCGCGCGCCCATCACCAGATCCGCCGTCCGCCGGCCCCCGCACGCCTGCCATACGGCGGCCGGGTCCTGCCGGGCGGCGCGTCGCATATCGGGGCCTTGAATGGACAAGATCAGGATCGTCGGCGGCCATCAACTGAATGGCAGCCTGCCCATCTCCGGCGCGAAGAACGCGGCGCTGCCGCTGATGATCGCCAGCCTGCTCAGCGACGAGACGCTGACGCTCGAAAACGTGCCGCGGCTGCGCGATGTCGCCCAGCTCACCCACATCCTGTCGAATCACGGCGTCGACTATTCGGTCAACGGCAAGCGCGCCGGCGAGGACGCGATGACCGGCCAGACCGTGCATCTGAACGCCGCCAACATCGTCGACACCACCGCGCCTTATGAACTCGTCTCCACCATGCGGGCGAGCTTCTGGGTGATCGGCCCGCTCGTTGCCCGCATGGGCCAGGCGCGGGTCTCGCTGCCCGGCGGCTGCGCCATCGGGACGCGGCCGGTCGACTTCTTCATCGACGGCCTGCGCGCGCTGGGTGCGGAAATCGACATCGAGGGCGGCTACGTCAATGCCCGCGCAACGAAAGGCCTCGTCGGCAACCGCGTGCATTTCCCGAAGGTCTCCGTCGGCGCCACCCACGTGGTGATGATGGCGGCGGCCCTTGCCCGCGGCGAGACGGTGATCGAGAACGCCGCGCGCGAGCCGGAAATCGTCGATCTGGCCCAGTGCCTCATCGGCATGGGCGCGAAGATCGAGGGCGCGGGCACCGAGACGATCCACATCCAGGGCGTCGACAGGCTTAGCGGCTTCACCCATCCCGTGGTGCCGGACCGCATCGAAACCGGCACCTACGCCATGGCGGTCGCCATGACCGGCGGCGATGTGACGCTGGAAGGCGCGCGCGCGGATCTTCTGGAAAACGCGCTGGAGACGCTGCGCGGCACGGGCGCAGAGATCACCGAAACCAATACAGGCATCCGCGTGAAGCGCAACGGCTCCGGCATCGCGCCGGTGGATGTGGTCACCGAGCCTTTCCCCGGCTTCCCGACCGACCTGCAGGCCCAGTTCATGGCGCTGATGACGCGCGCGAAGGGCACGTCGCGCATCACCGAGACGATCTTCGAGAACCGGTTCATGCACGTGCAGGAGCTGGCCCGGCTTGGCGCCGATATCCATCTCGACGGCCAGGTCGCGACGATCAACGGGGTGGAGACCCTGAACGGCGCGCCCGTGATGGCGACGGATCTGCGCGCCTCGGTCTCGCTCGTCATCGCGGGGCTTGCGGCCAAGGGCGAGACGACGGTCAACCGCGTCTATCATCTGGATCGCGGTTTCGAACGGCTGGAAGAGAAGCTGCGCCGCTGCGGCGCGGAGATAGAGCGCATCGCCGCCTCGTGAGGGGGCGGGCTGTCGGTTTTAGCCTGACGCGCAAGGATACCCCCACCCCTAACCCCTCCCCTCAAGGGGGAGGGGAACCGGCTTTCCTCGTGCCGGGAGAAGTTGCCATGCGCACAGAGCCTCTGCTCCCCTCCCCCTTGAGGGGAGGGGTTGGGGGTGGGGGTACCCTGCCCCGCACCGCGCTCCCGCCCGTTGCGCTTCAGCGCCGGAGCGACTACCTGTAGCGCGGCGGGGCCGACCGGGTTCCCGCGCGTTGTGTCAAACAGTTCAGGCAGCCCTGATCCGATGTCCGACTTGAAGCTTGTCGCTCTGGACGGCGACGATCTCGCCATCCTTTCCGCCCACGTGCAGGATGCCGTCCTGAAGATGGCCGACCTGCGCTGGCTCGGTTCCGAAAAGCGCTTCGTCCTCGCGATGAACCGTCTGGCGCGCGAGCGCGCCCGCAAGGGCGCAAAGGAATTCGAGCGCCGCCGCGCCGCACTGCATTTCGACCGGGTGGAGAAAGTGTCGGTCACGGGCCTGCGCCAGGAGGCGAAGGAGGCGGTGCTGGTGCTGCTCGCCATTCGCTTCGAGGAGACGGAGGCACCGGCCGGCCGCATCCTTCTGGATTTCGCCGGTGGCGGAAAGATCCGGCTCGACGTGGAATGCATCGAGGCGCAGCTTGCGGACCTGGGCGCCGCCTGGGCGACCCGGAGCCTCCCCCAGCACGATCTCGACGAGGCCTGACCTAGCCGCAAACCGATATGCGCGCACGGCTTCCGTCGGACCGACGCAGGCCAACCGGCGCGCCCCAACCTGCATTCAGGAGTGCACCCGCTGTGGCCATCCGCCTGACCTCGGCCGACGAGGATTTCGAACGCCGCTTTTTTGACCTGCTCGCCGCCAAGCGCGAGGTTTCCCAGGACGTGGACGATACCGTGCGCGCCATCATCAATGATGTGCGCGAATGCGGCGATGCGGCCGTAAAGGACTACACGAAGCGCTTCGACCGGCTCGATCTGGAGGCGGCGGGCATGGCGGTCAGCGCCGCGGAGGTCGATGCGGCCGTGGCGCAGGTCGACGGCGAGACGATGGCCGCACTTGAGCTCGCGCGCGACCGCATCGAGGCCCATCACGCCCGCCAGATGCCGAAGGACGACCGCTACGCCGATCCGATCGGCGTGGAGCTCGGCTCCAAGTGGACGGCGGTCGCCTCGGTCGGGCTCTATGTGCCGGGCGGCACGGCCTCCTATCCGAGTTCCGTGCTGATGAACGCCGTGCCCGCCAAGGTCGCGGGTGTGGAACGCATCGTCATGGTGGTGCCGAGCCCGGACGGCGCGCTCAACCCGCTGGTCCTGGCGGCCGCCCGGCTTGCCGGTGTGTCCGAGATCTACCGCATCGGCGGCGCGCAGGCGGTGGCGGCCCTTGCCTACGGCACCGAGACGATCGCCGCGGTGGCGAAGATCGTCGGCCCCGGCAATGCCTACGTGGCCGCGGCCAAGCGTCAGGTCTTCGGCACGGTCGGCATCGACATGATCGCCGGGCCTTCGGAAGTGCTGGTGGTCGCCGACGGCAAGAACGATCCCGACTGGCTGGCGATCGACCTGCTCGCCCAGGCCGAACACGATGCCTCCGCTCAGTCGATCCTGATCACCGACGACGCCGATCTCGCCGACCGCGTGAGCGAGGCCGTCGACCGGCAGCTCGCCACCCTGCCGCGGCGCGACATCGCGGGCGCGAGCTGGCGCGATTTCGGTGCGACCATCGTCGTCGGCGATCTCGCGGATGCCGTGCCGCTGATCGACCGCATCGCGCCGGAACATCTGGAACTGGCGGTGGAAGATCCGGAAAGCCTGCTGGCGAAGGTCCGCAATGCCGGTGCCGTGTTCCTCGGCCGCTACACGCCGGAGGCGGTGGGCGACTATGTGGGCGGCTCCAATCACGTGCTGCCGACGGCGCGCTCCGCGCGCTTTTCCTCCGGGCTTTCGGTGCTCGATTTCGTCAAGCGCACCTCGATCCTGAAATGCTCGGCCGAGACGCTGCGCCAGATCGGCCCGGCCGCCATCCGGCTTGCCGACGAGGAAGGGCTGACCGCGCATGGCCGCTCGGTCGCGGTTCGGTTGAACCTCTAGACGCCTCATCGCCTCGGGGTTTGTTCCAGCGCAAGGCGGGCGGGGCGACGGCTGATCGCGAAATATCTGCCGGTGTGCGTTCAACGGACTGGATTGCGGCCGTGCGTTCGCAATAGGCTCACGCAAGGCTTGGCTTTCGGCGCCGGCGGACAAGATACTGCGGGCAACGGGCCGGATCGCGACAGGGCGAACATGAGCGAAGATTGCGCACAGGACGAACGACAGACGCGAGCGCGCCTCACGGCGGTGACGCTCGATGAGACCTCCATCGAGCGCTCCTCGCCGGATATCGAGCACGAGCGCGCGGTCGCGATCTTCGACCTGATCGCCGAGAACTCCTTCGAGCCGATCGGTGACGAGGCCGGCGGGCCGTACCATCTGAGCCTCGCGGTGGTAGAAAAGCGGCTGCATCTCGTGGTCACCCGGGAGAGCGGCGATCTGGTCGTCACGCATGTGCTGTCGCTGGGACCGCTCAGGCGGATCCTGAAGGACTATTTCCTGATCTGCGAGAGCTACTACGCCGCCATCCGCACCGCCACGCCGAGCCAGATCGAGGCGATCGACATGGGCCGGCGCGGCGTGCACAACGAGGGGTCGGAACTTCTCAGCGAGAGACTGAAGGGAAAGATCGAGCTCGACCACCAGACCGCGCGCCGGCTGTTCACCCTGATCTGCGCGCTCTACCGGAAAGGCTGACAAGCGTGGTGACGCCTGAGCGGTTGCCCAGCGCCATCCTGTTCGTCTGCGGCATGAACGCCGTGCGCTCCCCCATGGCCGCGGCCATTGCCAAGCAGCTGTTTCCTCAACGCATCTACATAGCCTCCGCCGGTGTGCGAAAGGGCCAGCGCGATCCCTTCGTCGATGCCGTGCTCGCCGAGATCGGTCTCGATATCGACAAGCACGAGCCGCACACGGTGAAGGAACTGGAGGACACGAATTTCGATCTGGTGGTTTCGCTCGCGCCCGAAGCCCATCACTGGGCGCTGGAACTGACGCGGACGGAATCACTGGATGTGGAATACTGGCCAACTGCGGATCCGACACTTGCCACGGGCAGCCGCGACCAGATACTCGACGCCTACCGGGCCGTGCGCGACGAGCTCACCACACGGATCAAGAAGCGTCTCGGCTGGCGCCCGACGCCTGCCGGGTAGATTGGACCAGGTAGATTGGGCCCGATACTGGCCAGACCGACCGGATCGGATGGGGAACGGAACGTGCGGACCTTGCGGGCAGGACTGCCCTGCGCGCGTTGCAATGCCGCATTGCCACGGCAATGTTTATGGCCTGTTCACTTTCCCCATCCAATCCGTTAGGTTCGCGCGCACAAACGCGGGAACGGCCCCCGTCGGGGTCCGCGTCGCCGCCAACAAGACAGCAGCTTGCAGATCTCGACGAGAAAGCCGGTTTCCACCTTTTTGCCGGATCTGCACGATCGAACAGGAGAGCCAGGAAACCGCATGGCGAAAGAAGAAGTCTTGGAATTTCCGGGCACGGTCACGGAACTTCTGCCCAACGCGACGTTTCGCGTGAAGCTTGAGAACGAACACGAGATCATCGCCCACACCGCCGGCCGCATGCGCAAGAACCGTATCCGCGTTCTCGCCGGCGACCGCGTGCTCGTCGAGATGACGCCCTACGACCTGACCAAGGGTCGCATCACCTATCGATTCAAGTAGATCCCTCCGACAGGCCGCCTTTCGCGGCCTTTCGCGGGCATGACGGTTGCTGCCGATGACGGATCGCAAAAAGCTCGTTCTCGCATCCGGGTCGCCGCGGCGACTGGCGCTGCTCGAACAGGTCGGCATAAAGCCGGATTATCTGCTCCCCTCCGATATCGACGAGGAGCCGAACCGCGGAGAGACGCCGCGCGCGCTTGCCAACCGGCTGGCGCGCACCAAGGCGGAAGTGGTCCGGCGCTCGATCGACAAGGACGCCGACTACCGTGACGCTCTCGTGCTCGCCGCCGATACGGTGGTCTCGGTCGGCCGGCGCATCCTGCCCAAGACCGAGCTTCGCGACGAGGCGGAAAGCTGCCTCAGGCTTTTGTCGGGGCGCGCCCACCGGGTCTATACCGGCGTGTGCGTGGCCGCTGCCGGCAATGCGACCCGCGCCAAGCTCATCGAGACCCGGGTGCGCTTCAAGCGCCTGTCGGAGGCCGAGATCGAGGACTATCTCGACAGCGGCGAATGGCGCGGCAAGGCGGGTGGCTATGCCATCCAGGGCATCGCCGGAGCCTTCGTGGTGAAGCTCGTCGGATCCTACACGAACGTCGTCGGGCTGCCGGTCTTCGAGGCCGTCTCGATGCTCGCCGGCGCGGGATATCCGGTGCGGCAGAACTGGTCGGACACGCTGGCGCTCAGCGAATAGGGCGAAATGCACCCATGACGACGCACGACAACGACAACAAGGGGCAGGAACCGGCGCGCCCCCCGCGCCCCTGCCCCAACTGCAGCAAGCTCTCGGTCGACAAATACTACCCGTTCTGCTCCGCCCGGTGCGCGGACGTAGACCTCAACAGGTGGCTTTCGGGGAGCTACGCGATCCCCGCCGTCGAACTCGACGACGTTGATCCGGATGACCCCGAAACCTATTAAAACAATGATTTAATACAGTCGCGCGCCCTTTTTACGGCCGATTCTGTGTCCGCGAGGACACAAAAAGACCACAACTTTTCGTCGAGCACTCTTACGCATTGTAAGTAGATTGACTCTTCATGTCGCTCATTGCCCTCATTGACACGTTCAAGCGCAATGAGGCCTGCGATGTCGCAACGGCTCCGCACAGCCGCGGCTGTGGCGTTTCTGGGTTTGGCCGTCGCGGGCAGCGCATGCCTCTCCGCGCCGTTTGCGCTCGCCCAGCAGCAGGCGGAGCCGGCAGGTGCGACCGGTACGGGTGAGGCCGCCGACATAGAGACCCGCCGCCTGCAATTGCTGCAGGCGATGCTGGCAGAGCCCGACAATCTCGACATCGCCTTCTCCTACGCCGCCCTTTCCGCCCGCATCGGCGACTTCGAAGCCGCCATCTCCACGCTGGAACGCATGCTGATCTACGCGCCGGGCCTTCCGCGGGTGCAGCTGGAACTCGGCGTCCTCTACTATCGCCTCAGCGCCTTCGACGTCGCCCGGCAATATTTCCAGGCCGCGATCTCGGGTCCGGACGTGCCGCCAGAAGTGCGCGAGCGTGTCGATGTCTATCTCGCCGGCATCGACCGGGCCGAGGAGCCGCTCAAGACCTCCGCCGCCGTCATCGTCGGCGCGCGCTGGCAGTCCAATGCCAACGCCGCCCCCGGCGACAGGTCCGTGACGCTGAACGGGCTGGAGTTCCTGCTCGGCGACAGCGCGGTCAGCCAGTCCGACGCCAACGCCTATCTGGCCGCGACCGCCCACGTTTCCTACGACCTCGCCAGCCAGGGCGACCTGCTGGAGGCGGATCTTCTCTTCTACGGCGCGCGCTACGCGCAGCTCAGCCGCCTCCAGACCGAGATCGCCGAGATCACCGTCGGCCCCTCGTTCAACATGGCCCGTGTGGGATGGGACGACGCGCGACTCGGCGTCTACGCCATTCTCGGCGGCGTGCGGCTCGACGGGGCCAACTATTCCGGCACGCTGGGTGCGGGCATCCGGCTGGCGTGGCTGCCTGACGTGCGCTCCCGGCTGGAGAGCAAGACCGAATTGCGCCGCCGCTGGTTCAACGACAGCGCCACCTATCCGAACGTGTCGCAGCGCAACGGCGACCGCGTCTCCAGCCGGCTCGCCTACACCTGGTTCATGACCCCCGGCCTGGCGTTTCGCGGCGCGCTTTCCGGCGCGCGCGAGGAAACCGACGCGGCCGACCAGACTTATTGGGAAGCCGGCGCGAGCGCTGGCCTGCGCAAGACGTTCGCCTCCCCGGTCGCCGTTCTGGAGCGCCCCTGGTTCGTCGATCTCGACGCCGGCTATCTCGCGCGCTGGTACGACGAACCAGATGCCGGGATCGATGCGCGCCGGTCCCAGAAGGACGACGAATACTGGATGCGCAGCACGCTGACCGTTCCGGTGGCCGAGGACTGGGCGCTGATGCTGGCGGGCGAATACCGCCGGGCGGTTTCCACCTATCCGACAGACGATTACGCCAACGCCGCGGTGACCGTTTCGGTGATGAAGAAGTTCTGACGCCTCGGCGGGCCGGGCGGGAACCGGCGGGAGGCCGAACGCACGGGAGGGAGATGTGATGACATTCGCGACCATGCCGCCGAACCGGCCTTGCGCGGGCGTTTCGCTGTGGGCGGCACTAGCGCTTGCAGTCGCCGCCCCCCTGCCAGCTTCGGCCGCCCCCGCGACCGAGGTCGGCGTGACGGCAGCCGTCAACCCGCAGGCGCAGGGAACGCCGCCGGGCGCAGGCGTTCGCACGCTCGTTCTCGGCGACAGGATCATCCACCGCGAGCGCATCCAGACGCGGGGAGCGGGGCTCGTGCAGGTGCTGCTGGTGGACGGTTCCACCTTCACGGTCGGGCCCGGCTCCGACCTCGTCATCGACGAATTCGTCTACGATCCGGCGGCCGGCGACGGCAAGCTGGTCGCGAGCTTCTCCAAGGGCGTCGCCCGCTTCGTCGGCGGGCGGCTTTCCAAGAAGCCCGGCGGCGTTTCGGTGAAGACGCCGGTCGGCACCGTCGGCATTCGCGGCGGCATCGCCAATCTCAACCTGTCTGGCGCGGCCCCCGCCTTCTCGCTGATCTTCGGCGACGAACTCACCTATGACGGGCCGGGGGGAACGCACCGGCGGATCTACGAACGCGGCTACACGATGGAGATCGGCGGCAACGGCGCGGTCGTGCGCCGCACGCGGCCGCAGGATCTCGGGCGCGTCCAGGCCCAGCTCCTCAGCCGTCCGGGCCAGTCCGGCGGCGCCCGCCGGCAGCCGGCCGACGACGACGTCGACAGGGGCGTGTCGCAGACCAATTCCGGCCTCGGCTATTCCGCCACCCTGCCGCCGTGGAAGCCCGACGTGGTTCTGACTTCGCGCGTCGAGGAGGTCGACAACACCGGCAAAGAGACAAACGCGGCCACAAGACACACGATCATCACCACCGCACCGATACCGCTCGGCCCCACCGCCTTCCGTGTCCTCACCGCCGGCACCGGCTATATGGTCGCAGGCGGCGCGACGGGTTCCGGCACGCTCACCGTTTCCGATCCCGGCGCCTACGGCCTGCTCGGCGGAAGCGCGGACACGGATCGCACAGCGACTGTCAACCTCTTCAACGGCGCGCTCTATTCCGGCCTCGGTACGGGACGCGTGGCGACGGCGGCGATCACGGTGGACGGCACGTCCTACACCATCCCCGTCGGCCTTGCCGATACGGGCGCAACTCCCTCGACCGGCAGCGCCTTCTGGTTCGTGACCGGCCGGTCGGCCGACCTCGACCCCGCGCCCTGGGCCGCCAACACCGATACATTCGCCGGGACCCTGCCCTCGGTCGAATTCGCGCCCGGCGAGGCCATCACCCATGCCGGCTTCCTGTGGAGCGGGCCGGAGCAATTCGCCTTCGCCGCGCTCTTTCCCGCCCAGGTCGCACCGCTGAGCGCGCTCGACGGCACCGATCCGATTTATTTCCTGACCGGCAAGGGCACGGACTTCTCGCAATACCGCAGCCAGAGCGCGGACAACGCCCATATCCGCACCTATTCGCTGTCGGGCGATCCGCGCCAGATGCTGGACCAGGCGCTCAACGGCGCCACCCCCTACGAAAGCAACCTCTTCATGGCGGCGGACACGACAGTCGCGGCCCTTGGCGATGCTTTCGTCTCGAAGGTTGAAACCAGCGGCCTGATCGTGGTGGAACCGGACGACATCGCCACTGACACGCCGAAATTCATGGATGTCTCGTTCCTGATCGACGGCAAGGGCAGTGCGCAGCAATCCGCCGTATCCGTGATCGCCGGCGACATCGCGCGCGAAGGCGGCGAAGGCGCGTGGATGGTCACCGGCACCCGGCGCGGCAGCGTGCGGGCGGCGGAGACGGCGGCGATCGTTTCCGGCGGCAGCTTCTCCTCGCTCGCCAATGGCGCGGGCGATCACATCTTCGGCGCGGACGCCGACAACTTCGTTCTCGGCTACGGCGTGGCCGGCAACGGCGCCTTCGGCGACACCTCGCCCGATCCCGGCGCCCAGATCACCGAGGCATTCGGAACGCTCCACGTGGCAAGCCTTGAGACCAAGGAACTGAAATCCGATTACGCCGCCTATCGCGGCACGGGCACGCTGCTGGGCTACGGCGCAGGCGTGCTGGAGAGCAGCACCACCGACGGCCTGCCGCCTCTCTACGCCGCCTATGCGAGCGCTGCACCCGGCGACGTTACCGTCCAGTTCGATGCGACCAGCAACACCGTCGGCAGCGAGATACACGTGAGCGAGGCGACATCCGGGCTTGGCGAGACCAGCTACAATTTCGCCTTCGGCGCGGGGCTGGATCTCGCCACCACCACCAACACGGAGAACGGCGGCAGCGCCTATATCGACAACGACCGCTACGCCGCCGTGGAAAACCCGAACAAGGGCCGCAACTACCTGTCCTTCGACGACGGCTCATCCACCGCGACCGTCTACACGCAGACGCAGGACACGGCGAGCCGGAACTATTTCTTCTCCGGCAACGCGGTGCCGCAGGCCGACGCCGCGCTTTTCCGCTCCGACGACAATCCGACGGCCCCTCAAAAATGCACCTGCGCCTTCATGCACTGGGGCTACTGGGGTGCACGGCTGGAAACGGAGGCAGGGCCCGGGGAGAGCGACCCGGTCGTCTTCGACAGCGACGGCCGGCGCCGCGACTATTTCAACCTGGCGACCTGGGTTGCGGGCGACCTTCCGAGCGCAGGCACGATCCGCGATCTGGCCGATGCTTCGGCGACTTACATCGGCCACGCCATCGGCAACGTCGTCGCCACCACCGGCGGCGTCACCTCGCAATATCTGGCCTCGGGCTCGCTGCAGGTGAACTGGAATTTCGCGTCACGGGCCGGCACGCTGGCGATCAACGACTTCGATAGCGGCCGTTTTTCCGCCTCCGCCACCATCACTGACACGGCTTTGAGCGACGGCGACATCAACAGCTTCGCCGGCTCCGCGATTTCCGACGGTGCAGCATTCCGGGCGAACGGCTCGTTCGCCGCCAGCCCGACCGATGTCGCCGCCGGCGTCCTCGGGTCGTTCTCCTACGCGGAGACGAGCGGCAACTACCAGGCGGCCGGAACGTTCATGGGCCAGCGCTGAAGGCCCGATCGCCGGAAGCGCGTCCTGTGCCTGCCCGGCGGTTTGGCGGCCGCGCGAATCGCGGCGCGTTCAGTGTGCGGGTCTTGCGGTATCCACAGCCTGATGGCTGCTGCGATGCGTTGCGGCAAGCCCTTCAAGTCGCTTGGCAATCGTCGGTATGCGGCTCATTTGCCGCCATCCGGCGCGGGGTTTTCCGCAAGGCCGGCGGGAAGGTATGGAAAATCGCAAGAGCCGGCTGGACAGGCGCGAACGGGTTCTCTATAAAACGCGCACTTTCAGGGCTCCGCCGATTGGCGATCCGGCCCGCGAGAGGCCCAGGTAGCTCAGTTGGTAGAGCAGCGGATTGAAAATCCGCGTGTCGGTGGTTCGATTCCGCCCCTGGGCACCATTTTCCCTTTCCCAAACAGTCCAGCGAAGTCCGGCAGAGGCCGAAAAGTCTCTGATTTTGCTCGATTTTCCCGAATTTAGCGCCCGAAGGCGTGCGGTTCCGTCCTCTGTCATCCGATAATTTTGTTGGTATCGAGCTTCAGGCAACAACGCCGTTGCCGACAAATGCCTTCGAAAACACGCAAATCCGCCAAATCAAGCCCCACCCGAAGCCGCAAAAACTGAGCGACAGCGGCGGCCTTTTCCTCCTCGTCCAGCCAACCGGCTCCCGCCTCTGGCGGCTCTCCTATCGCTTTGCCGACAAACAGAAGACGATGACGCTCGGTGCCAAGGCTCGGATCATTTCCGCCACTTGGTGGTTCGAGGCGGTCTTGAGACCGCCTCGAAGACAACGCGGTTGGCGCCGCTCACCTCGGTTGGGGAGCCGGGTCGCGGCCGCCCTCCCGGTGCGGCCGGACCTTCTTACATCAGGCCATTGATGAGGATCGCCAGGATCGCCAGCGGGGCAACGAAGCGCAGGATGAAGATCCACAGCGTCAAGAGGATGCCGGGATGCTCGCCATCCATCGTCACCTCGTCGGCGGCCCGCGGCCCCATCACCCAGCCGACGAAGATCGCCAGCATCAGGCCGGAAATCGGCAGCATGATGTTGGAGGTCAGGAAGTCGAGCAGGTCGAGGAAGCTCATGCCGAACAGCTTGAAGTCGGCCCACACACCCTGCGACAGCGAGGAGGGGATGCCAAGCAGGAAGGTGACGGAACCAATGGCGATCGTCGTCGGGACGCGCGCGAAACCGCGGTCGCGGAACAAGGCAACGAGCGGCTCCAGCAGCGAGACCGACGAGGTCAGCGCCGCGATCAGCAGCAGAACGAAAAAGGCAGGTCCGAAGATCGCGCCGCCAGGCATTGCCTGGAACACCGTCGGCAGGGTGATGAAGGTCAGTGCGGGGCCGGCCTTCGGGTCGAGACCGAAGGCAAAGACCGCCGGCAGGATGGCGAGACCGGCCAGCACCGCAACCAGCGTATCGAGGGAGACGATGTACCAGGCCGAGCGGCCGATGCGGGTATCCCGGTCGATATACGAGCCGTAAGTCAGCATCGCCGACATGCCGATGGAGAGCGAGAAGAAGGCCTGACCAAGGGCTGCCATGAAGACGCTGCCGTTGATCTTTGAAAAATCCGGCGACAGGAAGAACTCCACGCCGGCTTGCGCGCCCGGCAGGGTGAGCGAACGCGCGACAAGGGCGAGCAGGATCACGAACAGGAGCGGCATCAGGATCTTGCTGACCCGCTCGATGCCGGAGGCGACGCCCTTCAGCACCACAAACACGGTCAGCGCGACAAACACCGCCTGATAGATCAACGGCTGCCAGGGGTCGGAGATGAAGCCGACGAAGGAGTTTCCGATCCCGCCGATGTCAAGCCCGGTGAAGGCTCCGTCGGCGGACTTGATCACATATGCGATCGTCCAGCCGGCAATGACGGAATAGAAGGACAGGATCAGGAAGGCGACCGAAAGACCGATTGCGCCGACCACGGTCCAGCCCCGGTGGCCGAGCACCTGGAAGGCCGACAGAGCATCGCTCTGGCTGGCACGGCCGACGGCGACCTCAGCCAGCAACAGGGACAGGCCGAGGGTGAAGACGATTGCAAGATAGAGCAGGAGGAAAGCGGCTCCGCCGTTCTCGCCGGTGATGTAGGGAAACTTCCAGATATTGCCGAGGCCGAAGGCGGAACCGGCAGCGGCGACGATAAATCCGATGCGGGAATGCCACTTTTCTCGCGGAGCGTTCATGAATCGATCCTGTGGGCTTTTGGCGTACCGAACGGCGCTCATGGAGCCGAAACGCATGTACTGGTGTGACTTGGTGCCGGCACAGGGAAAAGATCATCACGTAACCGGCTCGCGCTGGCGGACTAGAAACCCGGTCCGGGACCGAAAGTCAATGACCGAAAGCGAAAAAAATTGCCAATCTGCAATTTTAAGAGGCTTTTTTGTAAGATTGCGACGATTGGAAGCGGCCGGGCCGCAACTTTCCAACAGCCCCCCCTGTCTGTTTGAACTGTGCGAGAGTGAGGGTGCGGTTCCTTCCGCCAGAACAGTTCATCCCTGCGCGTGCGGGGAACATTCTTCTCGGAAGAGACCTGATTTCATTGCATATTTTCGAAAACGGGGCGGGCACTGCCAATTCTGGCGCATGACGCCTCGCCAGAATTCGGACGGATAGAGGGGACTGTAGAAAGCCTCAACGCACCTTATGTCGCCGGCTTTGGCCGGTTCTGCATACCGGTCGCGGTGCCCCGCCAGACAACGGTTGACCTGATGGGCCCCTTTCGCCTATGAGCTGCGGCCTAGGTTCCGGCACCTGCCGCCTGCGGACGCAAGTCACGGTGAAGCCCGGATCTGCCAGGACGACCTCACCCTCGAAGCATTTCGCGCGGTGGTAACGCAGGCCCCATCCATCTCGAAATGCCTCGCGAGAGGAGTGAGCGATGTCTATGGGGCATGCTGCACAACACGCTAATCCTTTTCTGACAGCCCCTGTCGGGCGGCTGTTTGTTTCCAACGCCGTTCCCATGGCCGTGGTCATGTCGATGGGCGGCCTTCTTGCTGTCGTCGATGGCATTTTCGTCGGCCACTTCATCGGAGCCGATGCGCTGGCGGCCGTCAGTCTGGCCTTTCCCGTGGTCATGGTGCTTTCGGCGCTGACGACGCTTGCGGGCGGCGGCATGTCGAGCCTGATGGCGCGGCATCTGGGGGCCGGAGAGCGCGCGGCCGCCGGGCGTGTCTTTGCCGGGGCGCATGGGCTTGCGCTGGCGATTTCGCTCGCTCTCGCCGCGCTGTGGGCGGTGGCGGGCACGGCGCTCGTGCAGTCGATGGCCGCCGGCAACGCGGACGTCGCCGAGCAGGCGCAGGATTACCTGCGGATCACGATGTACGGCGCACCGGCGCAACTGATGCTTGGCCTGCATGCCGACGCCCTGCGCAACGAGGGGCGGGCCGGCCTGGTCGCCGCTCTCTCGGTGCTCGTCAACCTGTTCAACATCGGCGCGAATTGGCTCGCCATCGTGGTGCTCGGCTTTGGCATTTCCGGCTCGGCCCTTGGTGCGATCGCCGCGCAAGCCCTTGGACTGGCACTGGTTCTCGGCGTGAGGGGGCGCAGCGAGACACTCCTGCCGCTCTCCGTTCTGCGCGAGCAGAGCTGGCTTCAGGCGTGGTCGCGGATCGTTCGCCTCGGCCTTCCGCTGTGTCTCAGCTTCATAGGGATCGCCATGGTCGCCAGCGCCGTCATGCTGTCGCTGCGGCTTCGGGCCGGAGCCGACTACGCCGCCTTGATCGCGGCTTATGGGGTGGTGACCCGGCTTCTGGGTTTTGCCTTCCTGCCGCAAATGGCGATCGCGCTGGCAACCCAGAGCATTGCCGGCAACAATGCCGGTGCGGGGCGCAACGACAGGGCGCAGGCCGGGTTGCGGCTGGCGATCGCGGCCGCGTTCGCGTGGTGCCTGTCGGTGGTGCTTGCGGGTGTCTTTGCCGGAACCACGCTCGGCGGCTGGTTCAGCGCGGATCCCGCCGTGATCGACGCTGTCGCAAAGATCCTGCGGCCGATGATGCTGCTCTATGCATCGTCCGGCCCGATACTGGTTTTGGCGCTTTATTTTCAAGCACTTGGCCAACCAGGACGAACGGCGGCGCTGACATTGGTGAAACCCTGGCTGCTGACGCCGCTGGCCGTCCTGACGCTTTCCGCCGCTTTCGGGGTGAAGGGCATCTGGCTCGCCTTCCCGTTGGCGGATGCGGTCATCCTGCTGCTCGCCGTGATGATCGGGCGGAACGCGCTCCGGACCAGCCGGCTCTGCGCCGAACAACCATAGGCACCAAAGCGAGGGGCGCCGCCGCGATCCCGATCCGGATTTCCCGGGCGGAGACATGAACGGCGGCGCCCCGCGCGCCGAAACGACGACAAAACGAATTAACTATATGATTTATATAGTCTTTCCGTACCTTTTCGCATGCTTTTGAATATTCAAAAAACGTGCGAACGGAAATGGCGGATTTCTGCCGTTCTTCGTTTGAATCTGCCAAAACGGAATCGGGAAATTCGAACAATCGACGAAAGCCGTCCGGCGCGCGCTGGCGTGCCGGGCGGCGTCGGCCGGCACGCCTTCGGGGCGGAAGTTATCCCCGCCCCTGCCCGGCCTCGTGTCGCCCGCTTATCCCCGCCCGGCCGGCTGCGGCGCGGCCTTGACCTCATCCACCGGAAATTCGGGGCGGCGGAAGAGCGAGGTGACGATGGTCAGCGCGGCACCGATGGCGCCGATGGTGAAGATCACGCGCAGGCCGCTCTGAATGACGATCATCAGCAGTTCGCCGGAGCCGGCCGCATCGAGATGGGAGGTGAGCGTGAAGAGGCCGAAGATCCATTGCGCGGCGGCGCTGCCGGGGATCATCGGAATGCAGCCGGCGACCGCGAGCGCCTTGCCGGCCTGGCAGATGCGGACGGGCATGAGCCCGACCAGTTCCACCACCAGCGCGACCGCGATCGCCGCGCAGAAGGAGGCGGCCTCCAGCGTCCAGCCGGCCTCCAGCCCGACGGAGCGCACGCCGAGCGCGATGGCGCCGGCCACCCCGGCGCAGACGAGATTGGCGTAGCCGAAATTGAACAACACGCCGAAGCCGGCGGCCGCGATGGCGCCATAGATCGTCTGGTGCAGGATGCCGTAATGAAGGGCGCGCACCACCAGATCGGTGTTGCCGAGCAGCAGCCGGGTGGTGCCGACGCCGACGGTGAGGAACACCAGCACCATGGCGACGCTGACCGCCCGCGCGCTGCCGAGCGTCGGGAAGCCTTCCATGATGTCGCTCTGGGCATTGATGGCGGGAACGCCGGGCACCAGCATCAGAACCGCCGCGCTCATGGCGATGGCGACGGTGGTGCTGCCGAGCGTGGGGGCGAGCAGTCCTGCGAAGGCGGAGGAGACGAAGGCCACCAGCGCGGTCATGACGAAGCTGTTGACGTCGTGAGACCTGAGCCGCAGCCGGATCCACTGACCGAGCGTGCCGGCCGCGAGAACGGGAAGGAAGGCCTGGCTGTCGGTGCCCAGCAGTTCGCCGAACGCGGCGCAGGCGATGCCGGCGGCAAGGCAGACCAGCAGCGGATGGTAGCGCGGCGTGGCCCGGCCTTGCGCCTTGAGCGCGGCAACCGCCTCCTTCGGCGTCATGCCGCCACGGCTGACCCGCACGCAAACCTTTCGCAGCGCATGGTTGAGCCGCATGTTGACGCCGTGCGCCCCCACGCCGAGCATGCGGGTGATGGTGTGCGAGCCGGAGCCGACGGTGACGGCGATGGAGGCGAAACCGACGCGGATATCGGTGAGATCGGCGCCGAGGCCCCGGGCGATCATGGTCATGCCCTGGCGAACGACGCCCGCCTTGGCGCCGGTGGAGAGCAGCATCTGGCCCGCCTCAAGGGCGGCGAGAGCGATGGGTTCCAGTTCCAGCCGTTTCGACCCCGCCGGGTCCTGATCCTGCGCGGTCAGCATCGCAAAGCCTGTCTTCTTCTTCAAGTTATTGTTATGTGGGCGTTTTCGCCCGCCCGTCCGTGCCAGCCCGCTCAGGTGACGCACGGGTGGCCGTCCGGTCCAGTGACATCCGCACCATATTTCGCACATGCGGCATGACGAAGTGGGGTGTCTACATACGAGCAATGCTCCACAAGCAGGGCTCGCGCCAAAGCGCGCAGCAACCATGCGTCGCAGGCAGAGCGACGGCAGACGGGAGGGGGCGGGAAAGGCGCGGGGGCACTTTTCCGTGCGGGAGCCCGAACGCGGTGCTGCGCCTTCACAACACGCCGTCGACCACCAGCTTCACCGCCAGAACGGCGAGCAGGATCAGGATGATGCGGTCGAACATCGCCGGCGACAGCGTGCGCGCCAGACGCGTTCCCAGCGGCATGGCGGAGAGCACGGGGACGACGGCGAGCGCGCTGGTGAGGAACAGTTTCCACGTCAGCAGTCCGGCGAAGGTCAGCGCCGGGATCTGGACAGCGACGAACAGCAGGAACAGCGTGGAGATCGACGGGATGAAGACGGCACGCTCCAGCCGCATGGCATTGAGGTAGGTGATGGAGACAGGCGCGGAAATGCCGGAGGCGCCCTGCAGGATGCCGGCGACCACACCGGCCGGACCGGCGATGGCTGTGCCGGCGCTTTCGCCCAGGTGCCAGTGCGGATGCAGCAGGCGGAAGGCGATGTAGACGAGCCCCACGACGCCGACGCCGACCTGCAGGGTTTGCGCCGACAGCGCCGCCAGCGCCCACGTTCCCGCCGCCACGCCGATCACGCCGCCTGCGAGGAACAGCTTCAGGAACGGCCGCCTCGGCAGGAAGCTGCGGTAGTGCCAGATCTGCCAGGCATTGGTGAAGAGGTTGGGGATCAGCAGGATGATGACGGCGGTCTTCACGTCGAAGAACATGGCGAGCGCGGGCACGGCGATGACCGGCGTGCCGACCCCGGTCGCCCCCTTCAGCAGCCCGCCGGCGGCAAGGCAGAGGAAGATGACGATAAGCTCGGTCACAAGCATGAGGCGCCCTGCTGGCAAGCGGAATGAGTGGCCGGCCGATGCCGGGGCGCGTCACGCCGTGGATCAGGAGTAAAGGCTGACGTTATGGCATGCAAGGGTATGCAATCGCCGGGCGGAGATCGCGAGGGGAGTGCACGGGCAGGGTTGTGCAAGAGGTTCCGGGCAAGTGGCCGATCCTTCGAGACGGTCGCTTCGCGACCTCCTCAGGATGACGTTATCGTGGTGCTCGTTTCTGTAAAACATCAACATACACAACGTCATCCTGAGGAGGCCCGCAGGGCCGTCTCGAAGGATTGGCCACAGGCTCAAAGGCTACGAACCCGAAATCTCTCGATCGAAACCGTGGCTAACGCCCTTGCTCCAGCATCGCCAGCACCTCGGCACGGCGGGGAATGGGGACGATGGCGCCGTAGCCGGCGACCGTGGCGGCCGCGACCGCTGAGGCATAGGAGCCGGCCGCGAAAGGATCGCCCGTCGCAAGCCAGTGCGCCAGGAAGCCGCCGGCAAACGCGTCGCCCGCGCCCGTGGAATCGACCGCCGCGACCGGAACCGGCGGGATCGCCCGGCGCTCGTCCGGAGTCGCGATCACGGCGCCGTCGCTTCCGCATTTCAGCGCCACGATGCGGGCGCCGAAGTCCAGATAGAAATCGAGGATGTCGTCCGGCGCGCCAAGGCCGGTGAGCGCACGGGCATCATCAAGGCTCGGAAACGCGATGTCGGCCTCGGCCATCGCCCGGTGGATGGTGGCCCGCGCCTGATCGAGCGGCCAGAGCTTGAGCCGAAGGTTGGTGTCGTAGCTGACCGCCACACCGGCCTTGCGGGCGATGGCGATGGCCGCAAGCACCGTGTCGCGTGCAGTATCGGAGATCGCCTGCGAGATGGCGGAGACGTGCAGAACACGCGCACCGGCGATGTAGGCGGCCGGCAGCGCGTCGGCTGCATAGCGGGCGGCGGCGGAGCCCGCGCGGTAATAGATGAAGTGGCGCTCGCTTTCGTGCGGATGGACGAAATAGATGCCCGTGGGCGCCTCAGGATCGGCCGCGACATGGCGCGCGTCGATGCCTTCGCGTGCCCACGCCTGCCGGATCTTGCCGGCGAAGGCGTCGTCGCCGAGCGCGGTCAGAATACCCGTGGCCGCGCCCTGGCGCGCGGCGGCGATCGCCGTGTTGGAGACGTCGCCGCCGATGCCGGGGACGTAGACCTCATCGGGCCCCTGCCCTGCCCCGTCGACCGCGACGAATTCCACCATCGGCTCGCCAAGGCAGACGATCTCGGGGGGACAGACGATCTCGGGGGATGGAGCGGGCGCGCTCACGAGACCGCGTCGAGCGCCTGGCGGGCGGCCGCGCGCACGGCCTCCGCATCGCCTGCTGCAAGAGCCGTCTCGTCGACGAGCTTGCCGCCCATGCCGACGCAGATCGCGCCGGCATCGAGATAGCTCTTGGCGTTGTCGGCGGAGATGCCGCCGGTGGGCATCAGGGCGATGTCGGGATAGACGGAGCGGATCGCCTTCAGGAAGGCCGGGCCGCCGAGCTGGGCTGCCGGGAAGAGCTTGACGCCGGAGGCGCCCATCTCGTGGGCCTCCAGCACCTCGCTCGGCGTGGCGGCGCCGAGGAAGAACGGCAGGGCGAGATCGCGCGCCACCTCGGCCATGCGGGGCCTCAGCGCAGGCGAGACGAGGAAGGCCGCGCCGGCGCCGGCCATGCGTTTGGCGTCATCGCCGGAAAGCACGGTTCCCGCGCCGATGGTGATGCCCGGATGATCGGCAAAGCGCGCGATGACGGCTTCGGCCTCCGGCACGGTCAGCGTCATCTCGATGATCGGGAAACCGGCCTCGGCCAGGCATTCGACCGCGAATTCCGCGCTCTTGCGGGTGGCCGTGCGAACGACGGGCACGATGCGGGCGCGGGCGAAATCGTCGAGGTGGAGAGGCATGCGCTTTTCCCTTTCGAAGGTCTGCGCAGCCGGTTTAACGCCTATTCGATCCGATTTGAAGCCGGCGCCGCGTTGCGACCTTCCGCCGCAGCGGCAATGGGGCTTATATCGGCGGGGACTTTCGCGCGCATTCGCGCCGCGATCCGAGGGGCGCTGAGCTGGCGGTTTTCGGCGCCTGCGGGATCAGCCGCCGCCAGCGGCAGCCGTGTCCTGCCAGATCTTCTGGCGGTTGCGGATCTCGCGCGGGGCGGGGCCGAAATAGGACGGCGTCTTGACGAAATCGCGCGGATGCAGGATCACGCCGGAAATGCGCTGGTAAAGTGCCTTTGCGGAAATCGGCTTGGAGAGGAGCTCGTGTATGCCGAGCCGGCGCGCCTCGATGATGCGGCTGCGCTCGGTGTGGCCGGTCACCATGATGATCGGGATATAGGCGAACGGGTTCTGCGGGGTGCGGATCATGCGCACCATGTCGGCCCCGTCGAGGATCGGCATCACCCAGTCCAGGATCAGAATATCGGGGTTGGCGCGCTCCATCGCCTCCAGACCGGAGGCGCCGTCTTCCGCTTCGACGATCCTGCGCGCGCCGAACCCTTGCAGCATGGTGCGCAAGATCGTACGCATGTAGGCGCTGTCTTCAACCAGCAGGAAGGTGAGCGAGGCCAGATCGAGACTCACCGCATTGGTCCTCCGTATCCGGCGTCGTTGTCACATAAAAAGGTGAACGGAGCGTTAGGCCGGGCCAACAGGTCCGTACAAACCCGAAACTGCCCCAACGCGACAAAGTGACGTTCGACATGTCGAAGGATCCACGCTAAGTTTCACCTTAGAATGAGTAAAAGGACGGACGAATGGACTATCAGGCCATTTTCGAGACCGCCGTCGACGCGTTGCGGGATGAGAAACGCTATCGTGTTTTCGCCGATCTGGAACGAATTGCCGGAAAATTCCCGCATGCCATCTGGCGGGCGGAGAACGGGCTAGAGCGCGAGATCACCGTCTGGTGCTCCAACGACTATCTGGGCATGGGCCAGCACCCGGACGTGATCGAGGCGCTGAAGACCACCACCGACCGGATGGGCGCCGGGGCGGGCGGCACGCGCAACATCTCCGGCAACACCCATCCGCTGGTTCAGCTGGAAAAGGAGCTGGCGGAGCTGCACGGCAAGGAAGCCGCGCTGGTCTTCACCTCCGGCTTCGTCTCCAACGAGGCGGCGATCTCGACCATCGCCAAGCTTCTGCCGGACTGCCTGATCCTGTCCGACCAGTTGAACCACGCCTCGATGATCGCCGGCGTGAAGAATTCCGGCATGCACAAGCAGGTGTGGCGCCACAACGACCTTGAGCATCTGGAAGAGCTGCTGAAGGCCGCGGGCAACGAGCGCCCCAAGCTGATCGTGTTCGAATCGGTCTACTCGATGGACGGCGACGTCGCCCCGATCGAGGCGATCTGCGATCTCGCCGACAAGTACGGTGCGATGACCTACATCGACGAGGTGCACGCGGTGGGCATGTACGGCGAGCACGGCGCCGGCATCTGCGAGCGCGACGGCGTGATGGAGCGTCTCGACGTGATCGAGGGCACGCTCGCCAAGGCCTTCGGCGTGATGGGCGGCTACATCGCCGGCTCCACGGCGCTGGTCGATGCGGTGCGCTCCTATGCGCCGGGCTTCATCTTCACCACAGCGATCCCGCCGGCCCTTGCCGCGGCCGCGCGCACCTCGATCAGCCATCTGCGCAAATCGGGCACCGAACGCGAGATGCAGCAGCGTCAAGCCCAGCGCACCAAGGACGTGCTGCGCGCCGCCGGCCTGCCGGTCATGCCGTCCGAGACGCACATCGTGCCGATCTTGGTGGGCGATCCGGAAAAGTGCAAGAAGGCCAGCGACATCCTGCTCGCCGACCACGGCATCTACATCCAGCCGATCAACTACCCGACCGTGCCGCGCGGCACCGAGCGGCTCCGCATCACGCCGACGCCGTTCCACAACGACGCGCTGATTGCGCACCTGCGCGACGCGCTCGCCGACGTGTGGGAACGGCTGGAACTGCCGCTTGGCGGCACCGCATCGGACGACGTGACGGCGCGGGCGGAGAACCTGGAGCAGAACATCTTCACCGCCTCAGGCGGCTGACACGCTTCACGGCTTGAAGTGGGAGAAAAAGGTCCGTGCTTCGGCGCGGGCCTTTTTTTGTTTTTTGCAGCGTGGGTCGGAAGCGCGGGGAGTGCGTGGTGGGCCTGGCTTGTATGGTGTGCGCGGCCGATCCTTCGAGATGCGCTCTGGCGAGCGCTCTTCAGGATGACGTTGTGTCTGTTGTTGATTTCGCAGAAATAACAACACGACAACGTCATCCGGAGAGTCTGGCCCGGAAACGGTAATCGGTTCTTCGCGTCGAATTCTACGCGCCTTCATGCCTCTCCATCGTCATCACCCGGCCCCTCCATCGTCATCACCCGGCGAAGTCCGGGTGATCCAGCGCGCCCCCCGAATGCTGCGCCTGGAGGTGGATTGCCCGGACTTCGCCGGGCAATGACGGCGGTGAGGCATGAGGGGGAATGACGAGAAAGACCCGGACCATGGCCAGGTACGAACTTCATCAGGTGAGCGGTGCGGCGCGAAGTGTCGCTTCGCAGATCCGGAATCTCCCCCAGGAGCCCGCCGCTCGAGATCCCGGGTCTGCGCAGCAGCACCGACGTGCTGCGATGCGCCCGGAATGACGTTGGAGAGATCGAGCGCGAAAGCTGCCCCTACTCCGCCCCAGCGCTCTTGTGCGGCCTTTGATCCGGCGGCAGGTCGTCATCCGACAGAACGCGCCACTTGGCGCCTTCCAGGTCGTCGTACTGGCCGCTTTTCAGCGACCACAGGAAGCCGACGAGGCCAAGGCCGCCCAGAAACAGCGCGATCGGGATGAGATAGATCAGAACGTCCATGACCGTGTTACCTATCGTACCCGCTCACGAGGTCAATCCGACTTGGGGTCAATCCGTCTTGCCGAGCCGGAGACGCAGCGAGTTGCTGGTCACGATGATCGAGGAGGCCGACATGGCGAGCGCGGCCAGCAGCGGCGTCACGAAGCCGGCGACGGCGAAGGGCACCGCGATGCAGTTGTAGGCGGCAGCCAGCATCAGGTTCTGCCGCATGGCGACATGGGCGCGGTGGGCCGTCTTGAGCGCCGCTGGCACCGCGGCAAGGCTCTCGCCGAGAAACACCGCATCCGCCGCCGCCTGGCTCAGATGAACGGCGGAGACCGGGGACATGGAGACATGGGCAGCGGCAAGAGCGGGGGCGTCGTTGAGGCCGTCGCCGACCATCAGCACCGTGCGTCCCTCCCCCTTCAGCGCCTCCAGCCTGGCGATCTTGCCGCGCGGATCGAGACCGGCGGCGTAGTCGGCAACGCTCAGCTCCTGCGCCACCAGCGCGACGGCCGCCTCGTGGTCGCCGGACAGGATTTCGATCTTCAGCCCGCGCGCCTTCAGCTCGCCGATCACGTCGGCCGCATCCGGACGCAGCGCCTGACGGACGGCGAAGAGCACCGGCGCCGCATCGCCGCGCGCGAGCACGATCAGCGAGGCATCGGGATGGCGCTCGAGCGCAGCGGCGGCGACGTCGGCCGGCACCTCGCAGAATTTCGGGCTGCCGAGACGGCAGTCGACGCCGTCGACGGTGGCGCGGACGCCGGAGCCCGCCGCCTCGCGCGCACCGGTCACGGGATCGCGTGCGCCGCAGGCCCGCGCAAGGGCGGCTGCCAGCGGATGACGGCTCGCCAGCGCCAGCCGGCCGGCGAGGTCCAGATCCTCCACACGCACCTCATCGGCGTTGGCAAGATCGGCATCGGGCAGCGTCAGCGTGCCGGTCTTGTCAAAGACGACCGTGTCGACGGTCGCGAAGCGTTCCAGCGCATCGCCGGAATTCAGCAGAACGCCCTTGTTGAAGAGGATGCCGCTGGCGACGACCTGCACGGCGGGAATGGCAAGGCCCAGCGCACAGGGGCAGGTGATGATCAACACCGAAATCGCGATGACCAGCGAGGGCTGCCAACCGATGCCGGCAAGGAGCCAGCCGATGAACGTGAGGGCTGCCGCGGTGTGGACGAGTGGCGCGTAGAGCGCGGCGGCGCGGTCGGCGAGGCGGATGTAGCGGGATTTCGCCTGCGAGGCGGTTTCCAGAAGCCGGGTGACCTCGTCAAGCAGCGTGCCCTTGGCAGCCGCCGTGACGCGCACCTTGAGGACGCCGGCCGCGTTCAGCGTGCCGGCGTGAACCCGGTCGCCAAGCCCGACCTCGGCAAGCCGGGTTTCGCCGGTCACCAAACTCTGGTCGATCTCGGAAGTGCCCTCCTCGATGATGCCGTCGACGGAGACGCGCTCGCCGGCGGCCACGATCACCAGCATGCCGGGCTCGACCTGCGACAGCGGCACGTCGGCGGTGGAACCGTCGGGGCGGATGAGGCGCGCGGTATCGGCCCTGAGTGCGGCGAGGTTTTCGGCAAACGAGCGCGTGCGCCGTCGCATGTTCTGGTCGAGATAGCGGCCGATCAGCAGGAAGAACAGCAGCATGACCGCGCTGTCGAAATAGACGTCCTCGGCGTGCTGGATCGTTTGCAGGAACGACATGGCGACGGCGAGGATGACGCCGATGGAGATCGGCACGTCCATGTTGAGGGCGCGCGCGCGGAGCGCGGACCAGGCGCTGACGAAGAACGGCCGGCCGGCATAGGCAACGACCGGGAACGCGATCAGCGCCGACAGCCAGTGGAAGAAGTCGCGCGTCTCCGGCGTGATGTCGGTGACGTTGCCGGACCAGACGGAGACCGACAGCAGCATGATGTTCATGCCGCCGAAGCCGGCGACAGCGAGCGCGCGCAGCAGATGCCGGCTCGCCGCATCGTCGCGTCCGCGCATTTCACCGGGATCGAACGGATGTGCCTTGAAGCCCAGCGATTCCAGCTTGTCCACCACGGCACCCGCGTTGGTGGCCTCGGGCTGCCAGTCGACGGCGAGACGGTGGGTGGTGAGGTTGAGACGCGCGTTTTCCACGCCCGGAAGCCGGCCGAGGCCCTTCTCGATGCGGGCCATGCAGGCGGCGCAGTGGATGCCCTCCACGGCCAGCTCGATGTGGGATGCCCCGCTCGGCGCCTTGGTGACGAAGGCGCTCCAGTCTCGCGAATGCACGTTCATGGCGTCATGGTCCCGGAAACGATCCTAAGCGGATCGTGATGGTATTTTCGCGGATGCGCAACGGGGCGAAGGGACGGCGGGCATACGTTGGTCCGCCCGCTTCGCGGTTCGTCCCCGCTGTCATCCCCGCGAAGGCGGGAATGACAGTCAGTGAATGTGGCCGGCCCTGAGCCAGGCTCCGCCCCCACCGCCGTCATTGCCCGGCGCAGTCCGGGCAATCCAGCGGTGCCCGCAGCACGCCCGGAAACCTCAATGGATCCCCCGGACGAAGCCGGGGGATGACGGAGGAGAGATCGAGCCTCGGCGGCGGCTCTCTCTTGTTATCATCCCCGCGAAGGCGGGGATGACAGTCAGTGAATGTGGCCGGCCCTGAGCCAGGCTCCGCTCTTTCCGCCGTCATTGCCCGACGTCCGCCGCTTGCACCCCTCTCCCCCCTTGCGGGGGAGATGTCGGCGAAAGCCGACAGAGGGGGGTGAGGCGGCAGATTCGGCGCTCGCGGCGTTACCCCCCTCTGTCACGCATTCGCGTGACATCTCCCCCACAAGGGGGGAGAGGGGTGCGAGTCGCCTGCGCTCGGTATCCATCGCGCTTCGGACATTCCGGCACGCACCTGGCTCACCAAGAACCAGCCAACTTCGCCCCGTCTATTCGTCCTTCAGAAACAGCCGGTTGCGGGAGCGGAAGACGACGCCCGTGCTGCCCGTTCCTTCCAGATGCAGATCCCACTGGCCCGGTTCCAGATCGTCCAGCGTGCCGACATAGATGCCGGTCTCGCGCTCCGCCAGCGTCAGCGTACGGTCCTCGGCGCGGTGGGTCGGACGTTCCAGCCGGGCGGTGAAGAGAAGGCCGGAGAGCGGCGCCCCCGTCTTGTCGCGCGCCACGATCCGCATCGCCGCGCGGCCGCCGCCATCGCGGTCGATATGCGCGTTCACCTGCCAGCCGCGCGCCGCCTGCCGGGCCGCCTCGTCGAGAACGCCCTGGTAGGCCTGACCGGCCTTGTAGGAGCTTTCCACCTCAAGCCCTGTCCAGCTCGACAGCGCGTAGTAGATGAAAGCGCCGTTGGCGGCGAAGATGACGAGGAAGAAGCCGACCAGCCAGGCGAGAACGCCGCGGCCGGTCAGCCGCCTTTCAGGCTTTGCATCCGGGGTCATGGAAGGTGCGATCGTGCTCACGTCAGGTTTCACTCCGCCTTGAAGTAATCGTCCGCGCGCGCCGTGTCACCCGTGCGGGTGTCGACGATGCGGAAGGTGATCGGCGTCGACTTCGGCATGTCCGCGCCATAGGGCGAGAACAGCAGCACGCGGAATTCGCGGGTGCGGTCCGGACCGACGGAGACGATCGGATAGCCGCCGACCTCGCCTTCCGCGCCCACGACCTCGATGCGGGTGCCGAAAGGCATGTGTTCCAGACCGAAGACGAAATCGCGCGCGATCGGGCGCTTGTTGAGGATGCGCACCGTGTAGCCGTTGCGGTACGTGCCGTCGGACTGCTGGACGAAGATCGGATTGCGGTCGTGCAGGACGTTGATGCCCTCAAAGGAGCGGGTCACCAGCGTGTAGAGCATGACCATGCCGATGACGGCGATCAGCGCGGCGTAGACGATCGTGCGCGGACGCAGGATCTGGTAGTGCGCAGGCTTGCCTTCCGAGCGCGCCTGCACGTTGATGTCGTTGTCGTAGCCGATCAGCCCCTTGGGCTTGCCGATCTTCTCCATGACATTGTCGCAGGCGTCGATGCACAGGCCGCACTGGATGCAGTCGAGCTGCATGCCGTTGCGGATGTCGACACCGGTCGGGCAGGCGTGCAGGCACTGGTAGCAATCGACGCAGTCGCCCGCCTTCAGGCCTTCCGCCTGACGCTTGAGACCTTGCTTGAGGGAGCCGCGCGGCTCGCCCCGGTCCCAGCGGTAGGTGACGTTGAGGGCATATTCGTCAGTCAGCGCCGCCTGAATGCGCGGCCAGGGGCACATGAAGACGCAGACCTGCTCGCGCATGTGGCCGGCGAGCGCATAGGTGGTGAAGGTGAGAATGCCGATCCAGGCATAAGCCGCCATCGGCGCCTGGCCCGTCGCCAGATCCTTCACCAATGTCGGCGCGTCGGCGAAATAGAGCACCCAGGCGCCGCCCGTCCACCAGGCGATCATCAGCCAGAGGAAATGCTTGGAGGCCTTGCGCCCGAGCTTGGCCGCGCTCCAGGGCGCCCTGTCGAGGTTCATGCGCTCGCGCCGGTCGCCTTCCGTCAGGCGCTCCACGGCCATGAACAGGTCGGTCCACACGGTCTGCGGGCAGAGATAGCCGCACCACAGGCGGCCGGCGACGGCGTTCATCAGGAACAGCGTCATCGCCGCGAGGATCAGGAGGCCGGTGAGGTAGTAGACCTCCTGCGGCCAGATCTCGATGAAGAAGAAATAGGCGCGCCGGCCGGCCAGATCGACCATGACCGCCTGCCCCGGCGCATCGGGACCGCGGTCCCAACGAATGAACGGCAGGAAATAGTACAGGCCGAGGGTGAGGACCAGGATGGTCCACTTGATCTTGCGAAAGCGGCCGTGGACCGCCATCGGGTAGATTTTCTTGGCTGCCGCGAACCACTCGTCGCCAGGCTCGCCTTGTGCCGGATTTGCGTCTCGATCGATGCGCATGCGCGCTTCCTTCCTGCCCGGAGCGCCTCGCACCTCACGATGCGCGGGTACTCCAGTCCCTGAAACCGATCAACCGGGAGGGAACGCGATCGCGTGCCGTCAGATGTCGGTTGATCACGCCGGCCCCGGCTGGTTCGGAGACGGCGGCTTGCCGCCGTCTCCGGTCTTCGTTCAAGATGCGGGCGCGGCCTATTCGCCGCCACCCAGGGCATGCACGTAGACGGCGAGCGACTTGATGGTGTTCTCGTCGAGCCGTCCGCCCCACGTCGGCATCACGCCGTTGCGCGGGTTGGTGACCTGGGCCTTGATGTCGGCGATCGTGCCGCCATAGAGCCACGTCTTGTCGGTGAGGTTGGGGGCGCCCAGATCCTGGTTGCCCTTGCCGTCCTCGCCGTGACACACGGCGCAGTTGTCCATGAACACGGTCTTGCCGGCCTCAACGTCGACGCCTTCCTCCGGCGCACCGCCGGACAGCGTGTGGACGTAGCTCGCGACCTGGGTGATCTCTTCCTTGGAAAGGATCTCGTCGCGACCGAAGGCCGGCATGTCGCCCATCCGGGTGTCCTCGCCGGTGGAGCGGATGCCGTTCTGGATCGTGTAGTGGATCGCGTCCAGCGAGCCGCCCCACAGCCAGCTGTCGTCCTGCAGGTTCGGATAACCGGGCGAGCCGGTGGCACCGGAGCCGTGGCAGGGCGCGCAGTTGTCGCCAAACGCCGCCCGGCCGTTCGCCATGGCGAACTCCAGAAGGCCCGGCGTCGACTGGATCTCCTCCAGCGAGGCGGTGGACAGGCCGGCGCCCATCTCGTTGCGCGCGGCGACGCCGGTTTCCAGCGCATCCAGCGCCTGCTCGCGCTGGGAGGCGCCGAGCATGCCCGTGGTGTAGCTGGAGATGAGCGGCCAGGAGGGCATCAGCACCCAGTAGCCGATCGACCACACGATGCACGCGTAGAAGATGTAGAGCCACCAGCGCGGGAGCGGATTGTTGAGCTCCCTGAGGCCATCCCATTCGTGTCCGGTCGTCTCGACGCCCGAGACCTCGTCGACATGCTTGTTGTGCGTGTCAGCCATCGATCAATCCTCCCTCAGGGGGACATTTGCGGCCTCGTCGAACTTCTTTCGATTGCGAGGCCACATGGCGTAGACAAGAACGCTGAGGAAAATCAGCACGAAATAGAGCAGACCCCAGGTCTGGGCGAAATGTGCGGCTTGAGCATAGTCTTCCATGTTCGCCCTCCCTTACCTGAAGTCGGCCTTGTTGTCGTAGACGGAGAAGTCCACGAGCGTGCCGAGCACCTGCAGATAGGCAACGAGTGCATCCATCTCGCTGACCATCTTCGGATTGCCGTCGAAGTCGCGCACGACCGCCTTCGGGTAGCGTTCCAGAAGACCGTCGACGCCGTCGCTGTCGGGGTTTGCCTGAGCTTCCAGATCGGCCTTCGCCTGGGCGATGTCGTCCTCCGAATAGGGCACACCGACCATGACCTGGGTCTTCAGGTGATCCTCGATGCCCCGCTCATCAAGCTTGGCCTTGAGCAGGAAGGGGTAGCCGGGCATGACCGATTCCGGCACGACCGAACGCGGATCGCGCAGGTGGTCGCGGTGCCATTCGTCGGAGTACTTGCCGCCGACGCGGGCCAGATCCGGACCGGTGCGCTTGGAGCCCCACTGGAACGGATGGTCGTACATCGACTCCGCAGCCAGCGAGTAGTGGCCGTAGCGCTCCAGTTCGTCGCGCATGGGCCGGATCATCTGCGAGTGGCACAGATAGCACCCCTCGCGGATGTAGATGTTGCGCCCCGCCAGTTCGAGCGGGGTGTAGGGCCGCATGCCCGACACCTTCTCGATGGTGCTCTTCAGGTAGAAGAGCGGGACGATTTCGACGAGACCGCCGATGGCGACAACCAGGAGGATGCCGATCACCAGGACCATCGAATACTTTTCGAAGATCTCGTGTTTTTGCCAAACAGACATTGATCGCTATCCCCTATTCCGCCGGCGCCAGAGCGGGCTCAGCCGCTTCGGCCTCGCCGCGGGTCACGGTCATCCACAGGTTGAAGGCCATGATGATGGCGCCAACCAGGAACAGACCGCCGCCGAAGGCGCGCAGCACGTAGAACCAGTGCATGGCCGCGACCGTTTCCACGAACGAGTATTCGAGGAAGCCGAGAGCGTCATAGGCGCGCCACATCAGGCCCTGCAGGATGCCCGACACCCACATCGAGGAGATGTAGAAAACGATGCCGATGGTGGAGATCCAGAAGTGCCAGTTGACGAGCTTGAGCGAATAGAGCTCGCGCTTGTTCCACAGCCACGGAATGAGGCAGTAGAGCGCCCCGAAGGAGATGTAGCCGACCCAGCCCAGCGCACCGGAATGCACGTGGCCGATGGTCCAGTCGGTGTAGTGCGACAGGCCGTTGACCGCACGCACGGACATGAGCGGACCTTCGAAGGTCGACATGCCGTAGAAGGCGACAGAGACGACCATCATGCGCAGCACCGGATCGGTGCGGAGCTTGTCCCACGCGCCCGACAGCGTCATCAGGCCGTTGATCATGCCGCCCCAGGACGGCATCCACAGCATGATCGAGAAAGTCATGCCGAGGGTCGAGGCCCACTGCGGAAGCGCGGTGTAGTGCAGGTGGTGCGGACCCGCCCAGATGTACAGGAAGATCAGCGCCCAGAAGTGCACGATCGACAGGCGGTAGGAATAGACCGGCCGGTCGGCCCGCTTGGGCACGAAGTAGTACATGATGGCGAGGAAGCCCGCGGTCAGGAAGAAGCCCACCGCGTTGTGGCCGTACCACCATTGCACCATGGCATCCTGCACGCCGGCCCACACGATGTAGGACTTGGTGCCGTAGATCGACACCGGGATCGTCAGGTTGTTGACGATATGCAGCATCGCGATGGTGATGATGAAGGCCAGGTAGAACCAGTTCGCCACATAGATATGCGGCTCCTTGCGCTTCCACAGCGTGCCCAGGAACACCAGCAGATAGGCCACCCAGACGACGGTGAGCCAAAGGTCCGCATACCATTCCGGCTCGGCGTATTCCTTCGACTGGGTCACGCCCAGCAGGTAGCCCGTGCCGGCGATGACGATGAAGGCGTTGTAGCCGATGGCCACGAACCACGGCGTGACGATGCCGGGCATGCGGGCCTGGGACGTGCGCTGCACGACGTAGAACGACGTCGCCAGCAGCACGTTGCCGCCGAAGGCGAAGATCACCGCGGAGGTGTGCAGCGGCCGCAGACGGCCGAAGTTGGTCCACGGCAGATCGAAGTTCAGCACCGGAAAGGCCAGCTGAAGCGCGATGATCAGCCCGACCGTGAAACCGGCCAGCCCCCAGAACATCGCCGCGACGGAACAGAATTTCACCGGCCCCATATTGTAGTTCGGCCGGCCATCAATCTCCTGCGGCGGCAGGACGCCGTCGCTGTCGAAATAGCGTTTGAGAATGAAGAATGCGCCCCCGGCAGTCACGAGCGCCCCAAACGCCGCGTGAAAGGCCATGACATTGTCATAGGTCTTGCCGGATACGATCAGGCAGGCGAGTGCCACCACGATCAGAAAGGCGACGTAACCACCCTGCTCCATCGTCAGGTAGCGGGCATGTGTCGGTCGAGCCATGTTGTCAGCCCCAGAGTTTGGACAAGAAATCCGGAAACTCGAGTAGCGCGTTCAAGGCGCACCCTCCGAGCAACAGCCCGAGGCGTAGAGGCCGGACAAGACCATCGCCTTGACCTGCGTCAATATGTTCGGGCTAGACTAATGAAAAACCAGAACTGAAATAATTTTACAATCGGGCCTTCCACCGAAAGTCGCCTGCGGCGTGCGGCCTTTTGTCTCCAGTACCGCGCTATACTGGCCCGCAAGAAGCTGAGAAATGGCGGATCTCCGAGGGAAAGGCCGGTTTCCACAACACAAGCGTGCAAAAATACAACGTTACCGGAATCCTCCACAGGCACCCTACGCTAGGTCAGACATACCACATCTTGGCCGCGAAAACGACTCAGCGCCCCCGCGAAGACTGTCGCACCCTCCCCCGCCCGGCCGGCGCCGGAGATCACGCCGAGGGAACACTTGGCGCGGTTTCGCACGCCCGAACCAGCGATAACCCGACGATAGCCCGGCGATGGGCAGGCGCCCCACACGCCGAATATGACGTCAAGGGAATGGCGGCCGGTGGCAATCTGCGGATGTCTGGCGTAAAGTCCGCCGGAAGCGCCCCGGCGGGGAACGGGACGTCCGGCTCACGCCTCGCGATACTGGCACGCGACACCGGCGCGATACTGGCCGGCCGCGCGGCAACGCGGCATGGCCGCCGCGCTTCGGAAAGATACGGGCCCTGACCCTGCGTTCCCGGACACTTGACCCACGTCAACGACACCTTTTCCAGTTCAGGTCTAATCCGCCTCATGACACCGATCGAAGCCCGCTACGCAAACCGCAACGTGCCCCGCTACACGTCCTATCCGACCGCGCCGCATTTCAGCGCGCAGGTGGATGCCGACGCCTATGCGGGCTGGCTCGCCGACCTGCCGGACAGGGCCGTCTCGCTCTACCTGCACGTGCCCTATTGCCGCGAGATCTGCCACTATTGCGGCTGCAACACCAAGGCGAGCCGCCGGGACGGACCGATCGCCGCCTATGGCGAGACGCTGATCGACGAGATCCGGCTGGTGCGCGCGCTGATCGGCGCGCCGCGACGGGCAAGCCACATCCACTGGGGCGGCGGCACGCCGAGCCTGATGCCCCGCGCCTCCTTCCTGAAGATCGTGGAGACGCTGAGGGAGGGCTTCGAGATCGAGCCCGACTGCGAGCACGCCATCGAACTCGATCCGCGCACGGTGACGCCTGAACTCGCCGAAACGCTCGCCATGGCCGGCGTGACGCGCACGAGCCTCGGCGTTCAGGATTTCGACCCCAGGGTGCAGGAGGCGATCGGCCGGATCCAGCCGGAGGCGGTGGTGGAGGCCGCTGTGGCGGCGCTGCGCGGCGTCGGGCTTTCGGCAATGAATTTCGACCTGATGTACGGTCTGCCCGGCCAGAGCGAGGCCTCCATCCGCCGCACGGCGGAACATGCGCTGGCGCTGGAGCCGAGCCGCATCGCGCTGTTCGGCTATGCCCACGTGCCGTGGTTCAAGAAGAACCAGACGCTGATCAGGGAAGCCGACCTGCCGGATGCCCCGGCCCGGCGGATGCTGGCGGAGGCCGCGCGCGACGAGATCGTGGCCGCCGGCTACGTGGCGATCGGGCTCGACCATTTCGCGCACCCCGACGACACGATGGCGATCGCGCTCGCCGACGGCACGCTGCACCGCAATTTCCAGGGCTACACCACGGACGACGCGGACATGCTGATCGGCTTCGGCGCGTCTTCCATCGGCCGGCTGCCGCAGGGCTACGTCCAGAATGCGCCGGACGTGGCGGGCTGGCAGCGGGCGATCGACGCCGGCCGGGCCCCGATCGTGCGCGGCATCGCGCTCGATGCCGACGACCGGGCGCGCGCCGACATCATCGAGGCGCTGATGACCAATTACGTGGTGGACGTGGAGGCGGTCGCCGCCCGTCACGGCCTCGACCCGGCGACGCTTTCCGACGGTTTCGAGCGGCTTGAGGAACTCGTCGGCGACGGTCTGGTGGAGATCGACGGCTGGCGGGTGACGGTGACGGAAACCGGCCAGCCCTTCGTACGCGTCGCGGCCGCCGCCTTCGACAGCTATCTCGCCGCCGGCCACGCCCGACACTCCGTGGCGGTCTGACGCCCGGCGCGCGCTCGCCCCTCCGCCGTCATTGCCCGGCGAAGTCCGGGCAATCCACCTCCAGCCGCAGCATTCGGGGCGCGCGCTGGATCACCCGGACTTCGCCGGGTGATGACGATGGAGGGGCATGAAGGCGCGTAGACTTCGACGCGAAGAACCGGTTACCATTTTTTAGGGCCAGCCTCTCAGGATGACGTTGTAGTGCTGTTGTCTTTGTGAAAGCGACAACAAACACAACGTCATCCTGAGGAGGCTGCGCAAGCGGGCGTCTCGAAGGATGGGCCACTTGCTTGCGTTCGGCCATGGAGCGCCCTGGATGGGGGACGGTCAGGGCGCGGCCGTCATCGTGCGGCCTGGCAGCCACAGGAAGAGCGTGCGGGAAACCGCCCCGCCCTTGCGCCGGATTTTCGGGGTCGAGAGTGTGTCTCAGTGCATGCCGGTGAGGCGGCAGAGGTTGCAGATCCGCGGGATCATGATGCGGTCCTGCTTCTCGATGCGGATGAGGCCGCGGCGTTTCATCTCCGAAATCGCGCGAGACACCGTCTCGATGGTCAGGCCGAGGAAGTCCGCGATCTCCTGCCGGGTCATCGACAGCTCGATCAGGCCCTCGTCGACATCCGAGCCTTCGGCCGGGCCCATGCAATCGGCGATGCCGCGGCCGGGCACGAAGCGCATCAGGTAGCTCGCCACCCGCTCCATCGCCGACTTGCGGCCAAGCAGCATGGCATGCTCGTGCAGATTCTCCATCTTGGCGAACATGCGCTCGCCCACATAGCGCTGGAGGCTGAGGGAAACGTCGATATCGCGACGGCTGAGGGCGCGCAGCTCGGCGCCGGAGAGCGTCTCGGCGGTGCAATCGTAGTTGCGTCCGCACTGGAAGCCGAAGAGATCGCCTTCCTTCAGGATCTCCACCACCTGCCTGCGGCCGTCGGGCAGGAGCTTGTAGAGCATCACGGTGCCGCTGGCCAATTCGTACATGTGGTCGGCGGGATCGCCCTCGTAGAAGACCGCCTCGTGCGACGATAACGAGAGCTTGCGAACCTTCGGACCGTTCACGTAGTCGGCCCACACGGCCTCCACGTCCGAAAGCCCGGCACGGGCCATCGCCAGATCAAGCGTGTCCGGCGCCTGCTCGAGATAGGTCATGGTATCCCCTCCATCACGGCGACCGGCATCGGAGTCCGTCCCACTCCAACCCGGATCAATCACTAAGTCACGGCCCGCAACGTGAATACATCCCGTCCAAAACGGTATTCCGCATAATGCCGCAGGCACCGCAGGCTGGAGAAATCTAAGGCGAAAACCTCTCAGCAAAGTGACGATAGCCACCTTCTCGCACCTGCGGAATGCGCACGAATACCTGTTTGAATTCAAGCATGCCAGAGCTGTTTTGGCCACGACGGGCCTTTTTGCACATGCACGGCGACGCCCGACACAAGGGCAGCGCGAGAGCAATGGCCGGACAAAGCGAGGGAAAGACCCGGCAGCAGCCCTCCCTTCCCCTTGGACGGCACCGGAAACCTCCGCAGGGTCATGCGGCCGCGAAGCCTCTCAGAGCCAGGTCATCAGCCGGGAGGCGTTGAACGGCATCCGGATGAGGATCGGCAACCTGAGATCGGCGAGCAGCTTGGCGATCTCGTCGCGTGACCGGCTGGTGATGGCGATCAGTCTCGGCGGATTTTCCAACGCATCGGCCCAGCGCACGATTCGCGCGCCGTTCGCGTCGTCGTCCTCGTTCAGATCGACAAGCACCGTATCGTCCGGCCCGGGCCGGACGGTGGACAGAAAGGCGTCGCAGTCGTCAAAGGCGACGGCATCGCGGCCGAGCTGTTCCAGCAGGAGCACCAGCGCGTCGCGCACGCCGGCATCGCTCACAATCACGTAGACGGTCAATTTCGCGTCCTCAATGGCAAAGCAGGCCGGCGCACGTGTTCCGGCCAGCAAATCACGACCCGGCCGGCCGTCCGGCCGGAATGTTGGCCACGGTATCGTCCGTCATGTCCCGAAAAGATCCCGCCGGCGGCCCGAACAGACCCGCCGGCGGACAGAAATGCCTGGCCGCGCACCCCCTTTTTTCAGGGGCGGGAGGCCTGTTGCCGCGATGCGGCCGTCACTCCGACTTTTCGCCGGTGAGCACGATGCGCACGAGATCGGCCGCGTTGCGCGCGCCGAGCTTTTCCATGATGCGGGCGCGGTGCACCTCGATGGTGCGCGGGCTGATGCCGAGCGTGCGGCCGGCCTCCTTGTTGGAGGCGCCGCCGGTGATCTGCTCCAGCACCTCGCGCTCGCGCGGGGTCAGCGTCTCCGCGCCGGGGAAGTTGCGCATCCGCTCGCCCGGATCCTGCCGGCGCGCCATCGCCCCTATGGCATCGCGCACCCGCTGGACGACGGTATCGGCATCGAACGGCTTCTCGATGAAGTCGAAGGCGCCCTGCTTGATCGCGTTCACCGCCATGGGGATGTCGCCCTGGCCGGAAATGATGAAGACGGGGGCGGGATATTCCTCCGCGTTCAGGCTCTTGAGAATGTCGATGCCGGAGCGGCCCGGCATGTGAACGTCGAGGATCACGCAGGCCGGTTCCTTGCGGGCGGCCGCCATCAGGAAGGCGTCGCCATTGTCGAAGGACTCTACCCGGAAATCCTCCATGTCGAAGACGATGGAAAGGGCATCGCGCACGGACGGATCGTCATCAACGATGTAGATCAGGTTCGACTCTTCGGCCATTCCAGGTTTCCTCGCTCTTGAACCACGCAGATGAAACACCGAGCCCCCTCCCTCGTTCCGGCCTCTCGGCCGGCGCCCGGACCAAACGGTCCCGGGGGCCTCTCATGCCTCCGCCAGCATTCCGTCACCGGAATCCAGCGGAAGCTTCAACGTGAAAATCGCTCCTCTGCCGTCGCCGCCCGCATCCACGGAAAGATCGCCGCCGTGGCTCTGGGCGATCGACTTGGAGATCGCCAGCCCCAGCCCCAGCCCCTTCTTCTTGGTGCTGGAGAAGGCGCGGAAGAGATTGCGCAGGTTGGCCTGCGGAATGCCCGGGCCGCTGTCGGCCACCTCGATCACCACGTCGTCGCCGTCGCGGTGGGAGGAAATGCGGATCCAGCGTTCCTCCGCGTCCTTGACCACCTCCAGCGCGTTGCGGATCAGGTTGACAAGGATCTGCTGGATCTGGACGGGATCGACATCGACGGGCGGAAGGTCTTCCTCGTCGTCGCGCACGACGGAGACCGACAGCGTGTACTGGCCGAGCAGGACCAGCTCCAGCGCCTCGTCGATCAGCGCTTCCACGTTGGTCGAACGACGCTCCGCCTCGCGGTTTTCCACGAACTGGCGCATGCGCTGGATGATCTGGCCGGCGCGCTGGGCCTCGCGCACCGCCTTGCCGAGAATGTCGGACAGCCGGCCGTCGGGATCGGCCTCGGACGTGCCGAGCTTGCGCGAGATCGCCTGCAGGTAGAGCATCACCGCCGTCAGCGGCTGGTTGAGCTCATGGGCGATGGCCGCGCCCATCTCGTCCATGGCGTTGACGCGGGCGAAATGGACGAGCTGCGACTGCATCCGGTTCAGCCGCTCCTCCTGGATCTTGCGCGGCCTGAGATCGCGCATGATGCCGACGAACTGGCGCCCCTCCGGGCTTTTCACTTCGCCCACCGACAGCTCCATCGGGAACTCGCGCCCGTTCTTGTGCCGGGCGACGACCTCGCGGCCATAGCCGATGATCTTGCGCTCGCCGGTGGTGAGATAGGAGGAGAGGAAATTGTCGTGCCGGCCGGCATAGCTCTCCGGCATGAGCATGCGCACGTTCTCGCCCACGGCCTCGGCCGCCGTGTAGCCGAACAGACGCTCGCAGGCGCGGTTCAATGTCAGGATGCGGCCCGTCTCGTCGATGACGCAGATGCCGTCCACCGCCGTATCGAGGACGCTCAGAAGACGCGCCTCCGATAGCCCCGGATCAACGGACGCCATTCCGGTCAGATCCTGCCGCATGCGCTTCTCCCGACTTCCCGGCAAATCTCCATCCCTGCCGGCTCACGTTTTCCCGGATCGCCCGAACCAACCTGACGTGAATGCCGCGACGACAGCATCCCGCAGTCGTCACCCCTTGCACGCCCTACGATTTCTGTGGCTCAAATCGTATTCGTTTATATACTTACAAAGATCCAGGCCTTCCGTTCTCAGTTCTTCATTCACCAGTCCCGTACCAACTACATATTCACACGATCCATATTCAGACTAACAGGCTACACGATGGGTGAGAAGCCCTTAAGAACAATCTCGACATTGGGATAAATCCCGATTCTTCCCGACCGTTCAGGCGCGACGGCCCCGCACCGCCCCCGCCGGCTTCGAGATCCGGCCCCGAGGTTCGGCCCGAGACTTGGCCTGGGATTTGGCCCGCACGGCTATCGGATGACCGAGCGCATCATGGACATCCCCGCTCAACTGTGATCCGATCGCGGAAAGGCAAGAAGAGGGAAAACGGCCGCATCGGCCGACGAGGGTGGATGCTTCAGGGCTGGGTCGTCGTCGTCTCCGCGCTGGTCTACATCGGCATGCTGTTCGCGGTCGCAAGCTACGGCGACCGGGTGGCGCGCAGGCGCCCGCGTTCGCGCAGCCGGCCGCTGATCTATGCGCTGTCGCTCGCCGTCTACTGCACGTCGTGGACGTTCTTCGGCTCCGTCGGGCTGGCCAGCCAGAGCGGCCTGCAATTCCTGACGATCTACATCGGTCCGGCGATCGTCTTCGCGTTCGGCTTTCCGCTGCTGCGCCGCATCGTGCGGCTCGCCAAGGCGGAGCGCATCACCTCCATCGCCGACTTCATCGCCGCGCGCTACGGCAAGAACCAGGCGGTGGCCGCCGTCGTCACCATCATCGCGGTGTGCGGCACCATCCCATACATCGCGCTGCAGCTGAAGGCGGTGTCGCTGTCGACGACGACGCTGTTCATGCGCGCCGGCTCCTCCGGCGGGATTGCCGCGGACTGGGTGGTCGGCGACGTCGCACTGCTGGTGGCGCTGGGCATGGCCGTTTTCGCCGTACTGTTCGGCACCCGCCACATCGACGCGACCGAGCATCAGGAAGGGCTGATGCTGGCGGTGGCAACCGAATCCATCGTCAAGCTGGTCGCCTTCCTCGCGGTCGGGCTCTACGTCACCTACGGCCTGTTCGACGGGCCGGGCGAACTCCTCAAGGCGACGCAAGCGGCCCCCGGCGTTGCCGACCTCTTCACCGGGCCGCTCGACCGCAACGCCTGGATGGTGATGACGACGCTGTCGCTGTTTGCCGCGGTGCTGCTGCCGCGACAGTTCCACGTCACCGTGACGGAAAACAACGACCCGGGCGAACTCCGGCTGGCGCGCTGGATGTTCCCGCTCTACCTGGTGCTGATCAACCTCTTCGTCGTGCCGATCGCGGCCGCCGGCATCCTGCGCTTCGGCGGCGCGGTGGATGCCTACATCTTCGTGCTCGCCCTGCCGATGACGGCGGACCAGCCGATCTTCACCATGCTCGCCTTCATCGGCGGGCTTTCGGCGGCGACCGCCATGGTGATCGTCGCCTGCGTGGCGCTGGCGATCATGATCTCCAACGATCTCGTCATTCCGCTGGTGCTGCGCCGCCGGCTCGACGATGCCAGCGAAATGAAGGACATGGGCCGCTTCCTGCTGCATGTCCGGCGCACCGCCATCTTCGTCACGCTGCTGCTGGCCTATGCCTATTACCGAGCGGCCGGCGACAGCGCGGCGCTCGCCTCCATCGGCCTTCTGTCGTTCGCCGCCATCGCGCAATTCGCGCCGGCCTTCTTCGGCGGCCTGTTCTGGCGCCGCGCCACCGCGCGCGGGGCGATCGCCGGCATGGTCTGCGGCTTCGCGATGTGGTGCTACACGCTGCTGCTGCCGACATTCGCCGATTCCGGTCTGCTGCCCGCCACCTGGCTGAACGCAGGGCCCTTCGGGCTCGCCTTCCTGCGGCCGCAGGCGCTTTTCGGGATGCAGGCCGATCCGCTCGTTCACGGCTTCGCCTGGGCGATGGCGGTCAACATCGCCGCCTATATCGTCGGCTCGCTCAGCCGCATGCCGGAACCCATCGAACGGCTGCAGGCCAACATCTTCCTGCCCGACGATTTCTCCCCCTCCCCCTCTCTCAAGCTGTGGCGCACGGCGGTGACGGTGGACGACCTGCGTCTCACCGTGGCGCGCTATCTGGGCAGCGAGCGCACCGACCGCTCCTTCGACCGCTTCGCGCGCGAGCACCAGACCCCGCTCGCCCCGCACGATCCGGTCGATGCGCGGCTCTTGCGCTTTGCCGAACAATTGCTGGCGAGCGCCATCGGCGCGGCGTCCTCCCGGCTCGTGCTGTCGCTGCTGGTCAAGCGGCGCGACCCGGCCACCAAGGGCGCAATGAAGCTGCTGGACGACGCGTCCGCCGCCATCCAGTACAACCGCGACCTGTTGCAGACCGCGCTCGACCAGGTGCGCCAGGGCATCGCGGTGTTCGACCAGGACCTCCGGCTGATCTGCTGGAACCGGCAGTTCCGCGAACTGCTCGGCCTGCCGCCGGAATACGGCCAGGTGGGCACACCGCTCGACGCGATCCTGCGCTACAACGCGGAACGCGGCGAATTCGGCCTCGCCCCCGTGGAGACGCTGGTCAACGAGCGGCTGGAGGCGCTGGCGGTGCGCATGGAAACCTTCCAGGACCGCATCGCCTCAACCCAGACGGTGCTGGAGGTGAGGACCAGCCCCATGCCAGGCGGCGGCATCGTCACCACCTACACCGACATCACCGAGCGCGTGCATGCCGAACACGCGCTGGCACGCGCCAACGAGACGCTGGAGCGGCGCGTGCGCGAACGCACCGAGGAGCTGACCCACGTCAACGACGAGCTGGTGCGCGCCAAGCGCGAGGCGGACGAGGCCAATCTCGGCAAGACGCGGTTCCTGGCGGCCGCCGGCCACGACATCCTGCAGCCGCTCAACGCCGCACGGCTCTATGCCTCCAGCCTGAGCGAGCGTTTCGAGGCGGCACGCGGGCGCGACTTCGACCTGGTGCGCAACGTGGAGCGCTCGCTCGACTCCGTGGAGGAGATCATCGGCGCGGTGCTCGACATTTCGCGCCTCGATACCGGCCGCATGCAGCCGGAGATCACCAGCTTCCGGCTCGACGAGATCCTCAACCAGCTCAGGCTGGAATTCGCGCCGGTGGCGCGGGAAAAGGGGCTCGACCTGCGCATCCTGCCGACCTCGCTTTCGGTACGCTCCGATCGCAGGCTCTTGCGCCGGCTTTTGCAGAACCTCGTTTCCAACGCCATCAAGTACACCCGCCGGGGCCGGGTTCTGGTGGGATGCCGACGCCAGCGCAACCGGGTGAGCGTGGAGGTGCTGGACACCGGCATCGGCATTCCGCCTTCCAAGCGCAAGGCGATCTTCGAAGAGTTCCACCGGCTCGACGACGGCGCCAAGGTGGCGCGCGGGCTGGGGCTGGGTCTTTCCATCGTCGATCGCATCTCCCGTGTGCTCGACCATCCGGTCTCCATCGGCTCCGGCGTGAAGGGCGGCTCGCGCTTTTCCGTGGTGGTGCCGCTTGCCGCGGCCATTCCGGCCGAGCAGCCGCATGCCGGGCCGCCGGCCCCGCGCACCTCCAGTCTTGCCGGCATGCTGGTGCTGTCGCTCGACAACGAGGCGAGCATTCTCGCCGGCATGGAGGCGCTTCTGGCCGGCTGGCAGTGCCGGGTTCTGACCGCGCTCGATCCGAACGAGGCGGCGGCGAAGATCGCGGAAGTCGGCGAGGCGCCGGAGGCGTTGCTGGTCGACTACCACCTCGACCACGGCAACGGCATCGACGCGGTGGTGCAGTTGCGCTGGAAGTTCGGCCACGACATCCCGGCGATCCTGATCACCGCCGACCGCACGCCGGCCGTGCGCCGCGACGCGGAGGAACGCGGCATCCACATGCTCAACAAGCCGGTGAAGCCGGCGGCATTGAGAGCGTTCCTCACCCGCCTGCGCTCGGAGGCGGGCAAGACGGCGGGCGCGAGGGAACCGGCGGCGGAGTAGTTGGGCCGCGGGAACGGGGTGTCAGTGCGATTGGGTCCGGGAGCTTTCCCCTTGCTCCTCTCTCCCCCCTTGCAGGGGAGATGTCACGCCTTCGCGTGACAGAGGGGGGGTGGGCCGCTCGCTCCGAATATGTCGCCTCACCCCCCTCTGTCGGCTTTGCCGACATCTCCCCCGCAAGGGGGGAGAGGGGAGCGAGGGTCACTCACACGGAAATGCTGTTGGCCGAAAGCGCGCAACCCGAGAGCCTAGCCCGGAAATGATAGTCGGTTCTGCGCACCGAATTCCACGCGCCTTCATACCCCTTCGCCGTTCATATCTCTCCACCGTCATCACCCGGCGAAGTCCGGGTGATCCAGCACGCGCCAAATGCTGCGGCTGAAGATGGATTGCCCGGACTTCGCCGGGCAATGACGACGGAGAGGTATGAGCGTGAGAGGTTGAAAGTGCGCAACCCGATAACATTTTCGGGCCGGGCTCTCAGGTGCCCACCGCGGCCTGCCACTGGCCGTTCTCGATCTTGGAGGCGGCGATGACGGCTTGCGTGCGGCTTTCCACGCCGAGCTTCTGCAGAATGGCCGAGACATGCGCCTTCACCGTGGCCTCCGAGACGTTGAGCTCGTAGGCGATCTGCTTGTTCAGAAGCCCCTCGCTCAGCATCATCAGCACGCGCACCTGCTGCGGGGTGAGCGTCGACAGCCGCTGCACGAGGCCGACCGTCTCGTCCACACAGGCGAGATCCACGTCGGGCGGCGACCAGGTCTCGCCCGCCATGACGGCGGCCACCGCCTGGCGCATCACCTCGATGCCGAGCGACTTCGGAATGAAGCCGGAGGCGCCGAATTCCATGCAGTTGCGGATCGCGGTCGGCTCTTCGTTGGCCGACACGATGACCACCGGAATGCCCGGATACTGCGCGCGCAGAAACATGAGCCCGGAATAGCCGCGCATCCCCGGCATGGTGAGATCCAGAAGGATGAGATCGGCGTCGCCCACGGCCTCGAGTTTCGCCGAAACGCTTTCCAGCGTGCCGGCTTCGACAATTCCGGCGCCGGGATACATGCTCTCGATCGTCTGTCGCAATGCGCCGCGGAACAACGGGTGATCGTCCGCGATGATGAAATTGTACGATGGCTTGTCGGCCAAACCGAACGTCCTCCCTTACCCCCAACCGAGCCACGTCGCGGGCGATTCCGTCATTGAAATGGTCATCGGGCCGGCACGCCGGAACATAACCTTACGGAACCTTCCTGACGTGTCAGACCAGCGGATCCGAAAGAACGCACCGCAGGCCTGGCCGGCTTCCGTTGTTGTCATCTTGCAAACCGGCTCGCGTTTATTGATAAGCTTTCGAAAGCAAACAGGCAAATACGCGTTTTCCGTGCAGCCATGGCGTCTTGCCGCAGGCGATTGCACTTGCGATTGCGCCGACGGGCCAAGTCTGGAAAAACACAAGAGTAATCCCGCAGGCGATGCGCGGCAACGGCAAAGCCGCTCCCGAATTCAAGGAGGCGCCAAAGCGATGCGATCCGAACCTCTCGCAGGCCGTTGGAGACGGACGACTATACTCGCTCTCATCGCGCTTCTGCTTTGCGCCGCGGCGGGCTTCACGCTCCTGCCCGGGGGAATGACCCTTGAAGCACTTTCGCTCTTCCCATCTTCTCTCGCGCCGGTTCCAGAGGCGGTCGGCTTTCCGCTGGCCATGATCGTGCTCATCTTCGCCGTCGATGCCTTTCAGGCCCGAATCGACCGGGCGTGCGGGCTTGCCGAAGATGCGTAGAGCGCCCAGTCCTCCCGCTCACGCCCTTCCCGGCGCCGTGCCGCACCGGCCGGCCCGCCCGCACGGCCACATGGGGCCGGAGCTCCGCCGCCGGCGGCGCGGCTGGGCCTTCGCCCTCATCGCCTTCTGCCTCGCCTTCACGCTCGTGGCGCTGGTGCTGCTGGAACGGGTCGGGCTACCGCGCGCCATCGTCCAGCTCGCGGTGCCGGCAGCGGTCGCCGCGATGTGGCTGGCGCTGGGCTTCGGCTCGCGCACGATGCGGATCTCGGAATTCTATCTCTCCGGCCGGCGGGTGACGGCGCTGCCAAACGGCATGGCGATCGCCGCCGACTGGCTCTCCGGCACGCTGCTGCTCGCGCTTGCCGGCGCGGTCTACGCCTTCGGCGACGGTGCGGGCCTGCTGATCGCGGGGTGGACCGGCGGTTTCGTGCTGCTGGCTGTGCTGCTCGCGCCCTATCTCAACCGCTCCGGCGCGCTGACCGTGCCGGACTTTCTCGCCGCGCGCTATCCCGGCCGGCTGGTGCGGCTGATGGCGCTTGCCGTGCTCGTCGCCGTCTCCCTCCCGCTCCTTGCCGCACAGCTGGCGGCGATCGGCTTCATCGCCCCGCATTTTCTCGCTATCCCGGCCGAGGCCGCCATTCTCGCCGCTCTCGCGGTGATGACGCTGTGTTCGCTTGCCGGCGGCATGCGGGCGCTGACGTGGACGCAGGGCGCGCTCTTTCTGGTACTGGCGGTCGCGTTCCTCACCCCGCTGGCGCTTCTGTCGATGGAGGCCTACGGCGTGCCGGTGCCGCAACTTGCGCTGGGCGAGGCGCTGACGGACCTGCGCGAGATGCTTGCCGCCATGCCGCGCGAGCATTTTCCCGTCCCCGGTGAGCCGAGCCTGCTGCCCACCGGCGGGAGCGGGCCCTGGCAGACAGCTACCGCGCTCGCCGGGCTGATGATCGCAACCGCCTCGCTGCCGCATCTTCTGGCCCGCTTCCTCACCGCCCCCTCCTCCCGCGAGGCGCGCCGGGGCGCCGGGTGGGGGCTCATATTCACGGCGCTGCTGCTTTCGGCGGTGCCGGTCTATGCCGTCTTCGCCCGGCTCGGCATCATCGGCGCGGTCGTGGGCGTGGACCTCGATGCGCTGCCGGACTGGGTGACGCGGCTTGGTTCGCAAGGGCTCGTGCGCATCTGCGGCGCCGGGGCCGCCTCGGCAGAGGCGATCCGCACGGCCTGCACCGGGCTCGACAGCTATTACAGCCAGCTCGCGCTCGCCGATTTCGACCTCGCCCCGCAGGCGGTGGTGCCGGCGCTGCCGGAGATTTCAGGCCAGATGGCGACGACGGCGGCGCTGCTTTCGACAGGCCTGCTGGCAGCAGCGGCGGCGACTGCCAACGGGTTGCTGCTTGCCATCGCCAATTCGCTCGCCCACGACGGTTACCACCGCACGGCCGGCCCGGCGGCCACCGCCGCGCGGCGGCTGTTCGTTGCCCGGCTCATGCTGCTCCTGGTGGCCGCGTTTGCCGGCTATGCGGCGCTTGGCGGGGCACCGATGCTGGCGAGGCTGGTGCCAGCAGCACTGGCGCTGGCGGCGGCCGGGCTTTTTCCCGCCCTCGTGCTCGGCATCTGGTGGAAGCGGACCACGACGGCCGGCGCGGCGGCGGGCATGGCGGCGGGGATCGCGGTCGCGCTCTTTCTCCTCGCCGGCAACGGGATGGCCAGCAACGAAATGGCCAGCACCGGCTGGCTCGCCGGCCTCGGCGTGGCGATGACGGACGGACTTGCCGGCGTCGCGACCGGGTTCGTGGTGGCCATCGCCGCAAGCCTCTTTACCGCGCCGCCTGGGGAGAGCGTAGGAGCCTTCGTGGAGGAAATACGCCGTCCGGGCGCACGTATGGCGATCCAGGATCGCGCGGTCTAGACGCAAGAGGCTTGGCAGGGTGGGGCCGGGCGTTTAGCGTGCCGGCGAACGGCAAGCGCCGAACGCCGAACCGGAAAACGACACCATGCACCTCGATCCCGCCCTTTTCGCCGACGAAGCCATCAGCGAGGAGACGCGCCGCTTCAACCGGCAGAAGACGGCGGAACTGGAGGCGCTGCCGGACAGCTGGAGCCTGCCGCCGGCACAGGTCCGCAAGCTGAGGGCGCAGGGGGGCGGCGCCTTTCCGATGCCGCCCAAATGCCCGCGCGCGACGACGGTGACCATCGACGGGCCGCACGGGCCGATCGGGATCCGACAGATCCTGCCCGAAACGGATGCGCCGCGCGGGGTCTACCTGCACATCCACGGCGGCGGCTGGACCTTCGGCACCGCGGATTCCCAGGACGACCGGCTGGAGGAGATCACGCGTACGACAGGCGCCGCCGTGCTTTCGGTGGAGTACCGGCTGGCGCCGGAGCATCCCTATCCGCAAGGGCCCGACGATTGCGAGGCGGCGGCGCTGTGGCTTGCCCGCCAATCGGAATTCCGCGACCTGCCGCTGGTCATCGGCGGGGAATCGGCCGGCGCGCATCTTTCCGCCGTCACGCTGATCCGCCTGCGCGACAGGCACGGGCTGGCGCCTTTTTCCGGCGCGGTTCTGACGGCGGGCTGCTATGATCTCGCTCTCACGCCCAGCGCACGAAGCTGGGGAACGGAAAAGCTGATCCTGACCACCCGCGACATCACACTCTTCGCCCGCTCCTTCCTCGGCGAGAACGGCGACCCGACGCCGGCCGACATCTCGCCGCTGCGCGCCGATCTCGCCGGTCTGCCGCCGGCGCTGTTTTCGGTGGGCACGCGCGATGCGCTTCTCGACGACAGCCTTTTCATGGCCGCGCGCTGGCTGGCCGCCGGCAACGGGACGGAGCTTTCCCTCCATCCCGGCGGCTGCCATGTCTTTCAGGCCTTTCCGCTGGAGATCTCGCGCCGCAGCAACGCCGAGATCGACGCCTTCATCAACGCCGCGTTCGCGCGCGCAAGCTGACGCACCGGCGCGCGGGCGAGGCGATGTGCCTCGCGCCGGCCGCCGCCGATCACGACAAGAAACGGAAAACGGATGCCCGCACTGGAAACTCTCAGATCCTTCGTCAACACTTGGGAATGCGACGAGAACGACCACCTCAACGTACAGTTCTATTTCGCCAAGTTCGAGGAGGCCGACCGGCAGTTCCGCTTCCTGAGCGGCTTCAGCGAGGCCCAGACCGGCCCGCGCCGCGTGCGTCACGTGCGCTACCACGGGGAGCTTTTCGCCGGCGCGCTGGTGACGGTGACCTCGCACGCCGCCTTCGACGGGCCGTACATGCTGTCGGTCGTGCATGTCATGCGCGATACCTCCACCGGCCGCATCGCCGCCACCGCGCTCGACGGCTACGCACCTTCGGATCGCGCGCTCAAGGACCTGCGCAAGCGGCTGGACGCGGCGGGCGAGGCGATGCCCGAAAAGGCCGCGCCGCGCACCTTCGAAGCCGGTCCCGCCGCGCTGGACGTGAAGGAGCAGGCCCTCGCCGCCGCCGGCGCGGTTTCGGTCAACCGGGCGACCGTTCTGGCGCGCGACTGCGGGCTCGACAACGCCGCCGACGACCGCTTCCTGCTTTCCTGCTTCTCCGACGGGGCGGCGCAGCTTTGGGAACATGTCGGCCTGACCCGGGACTGGCTGGAAAAGAAGGATTACGGCCGCATCGCGCTGGAGATGAAGCTGACGCGCGGCCTGCCGGCGCGACTTGGCACGATGCTTCACACGCTGTCAGGGCTGACCGGGGTGAGCGACAAGACCTTCACCTTCCGCCACCACATGTTCGACAGCGCCGCCGGCCGCCTCATCGCGACGCTCGACGTCACCGGCATGGTTCTGGATCTTGAAACCCGCAAACCCGTGCCGCTGCCGGCGGAGACGGCCAGAGCCATGCGCTCGCTGATCATGGGGTAAAGGCGGGGCTGGCCGCAGCGGCGGTGGTTGCCGCCATCCTTCGAGACGCCGTCTTCGACGGCTCCTCGGGGGCTGGCCGGAAATGCTTGCGGCTTGCTCCTGACTGTCATCCCCGCGCAGGCGGGGATCCAGCACCCCATGAGGGCTGCCGTTCAATTCAATAAGAAAATCTTGTGGTTACTGGATCCCCGCCTTCGCGGGGATGACAATCGTGCCTGCGGTTCGCTACAGGGATAAACCCCTGAATTGCAAAACTTGCGTATTATAACACCGTTTTCACGCAGGGCTCTCAGGAACGCTCGTCAAAGCGCGTCTTGAAGGGTGGGCTGCGGGGACCGAAGCCATCGGCACCGGTCTTGCCTGCCGCCGGCGACTGGCAGCCTCAAAGAGGCCGGTAGGGCGCGCGGCCGCTTTCGAGCGCCCGGTCGAGGAGTTCCAGCCGGTCCTGCCCCCAGAAGGGCTCGCCGTTGAGAACGTAGACCGGCGAGCCGAAGGCGCCGGCGTCAGCCGCCTGACGGGCGGTTTCGGCGTAGATGGATCCGACCTCCTCTGAGCGGGCGGAGGCGAGAAGATCGCCCTTGCGTTCACCCAGATCATCCAGAATGCCGGCGATGACATGCTCGTCGGCGATATCGCGGTCGAGTTCCCAGCAGGCGCGGAAGGCGCGGTGGGCGAAATCGGCGACGCGACCGCCGGAGCGCGCCAGCACGATGGCCGTGCAGTCGGCGAGCGTCGGATCGGTGGGAAAATGCGCGGGCTTGAGGTTGAGCGGCAAGGCGCGCGCCTCGCGCCAGCGCTGCAGCTCCAGCCAGCGATAGGACTGGCGGGCGGGGTGGCGCTGGGGCAGCGGCAGGCCGCCGGTTTTCGAAAACAGTGCGCCGAGATTGACCGGATAGTAGCGGATGCCGGCGCCGTGGCGTTCGGCGATCTCGTGCAGACGGTCATGGCCGAGATAGGCGAACGGCGAAATCAGGCTGAAATAGTAATCGATCGTCACGGACACGGTGGACCCTCCCCGCCGGGTTCCGCAGGACTTGCAACGTCATTTCCGACCCGGCCCGAGGACAATGCCGGGCCGGGGCAGCAAGGGCAAGCGGGGACGGGCGATGACTGTGGCGGGATCGGGGGACAAGCCATGGAGCGAGATGGAGAGACGCGGGCCGGCGCCGCGACGCGCTGCTGTCGCGTCAGACGTTCTCGTTGAAGATGGAGGCGATCAGCCACTCGTCCTCGATGTTGACGAGGTGGTAATGGCAGGTGAAGGCGAGCGCGACGTCGCCATCCGCCCGCTTCTGGCTCCACGAGACGCTGGCGAGCGCGGTCGGCCCGGAAACGGAGAGCGCGCCGACCTCGTAGTCGGACTGGACCACGCCCTCGTTCTCGAGCACCTTGAGGAGAGCGTCAATGTTCTCCATCAGGTCCTCGTCGTCCTCGAACATGTTGCCGCGATCGAACTGCCAGATCACCACCGGATAGGCGAACAGATCGGCAATCGCATCGGCGTCGAAGTCGTCGAACGCGCTGGCATAGGCCGCGAAAAGCTCGCGGATCTCGGTCGTATCCTTGTCCGTCTTCATCGACATCGGGTCTTCCGTTCTTCTCGAAGGCACGCACCTGTCAGCCTGCCGATCTTTTCCGGCACGTCAATCGGTGACAGTGCCGGTATGCGCGCAGGCGCAATCATGACGCATATACAGCGACGCACGGCACAAGGCGATGGGGGATGAGAGATCGTACGGACGCCCGCCCCTTGTTCCCCTCTCCCCCTTGCGGGGGGAGATGTCGGCCGCAGGTCGACAGAGGGGGGTGAGCGGCAGGTTCGGAGCAAGCGGCATTACCCCCCTCTGTCACGCATTCGCGTGACATCTCCCCCACACGGGGGGAGAGGGGAGCGCGTGGAAAGTGCCCGGCATTCCCCCATCACCCGGCAGGGGCAAGGCAACGAGGAATGAGAGATCGTGCGAGCATCCGTACCTTGTTCCCCTCTCCCCCCTTGTGGGGGAGATGTCGGCCGCAGGTCAACAGAGGGGGGGCGAGCGGCAGGTTCGGAGCAAGCGGCATTACCCCCCTCTGTCACGCATTCGCGCGACATCTCCCCCACACGGGGGGAGAGGGGAACAAGCGGCGACGCCCGGACATCTCCACCCGCCTTGCCAGACGTGCCGTCACAGGGATAGGACGGAGGAGGCCATTCCCCATCACCCACCGGGTTTCAGGCGATTGCAGCACGATGCGCACGAGGGCCGGGCGGCCCTGCTCCCTCCCCTCTTCCGCGACTGGTTTTCCGCACGCGGGTGGTCGGTGCGCCCGCATCAGCTCGATCTTCTCGAGCACGCCGCCGGCAACCGCTCCGTGCTGCTGATCGCGCCGACGGGGGCGGGCAAGACGCTTGCCGGCTTTCTGCCGAGCCTCATCGCGCTGGCCGGGGCCAAAGGCAGGGAACGGCGGCGCGGCATCCATACGCTCTACATCTCCCCGCTGAAGGCGCTCGCCGTCGACATCGCGCGCAATCTGGAGGCGCCGGTGGCGGAGATGAAGCTCGATCTCGTGATCGAGACGCGGACCGGCGACACCCCCGCCCACAAGCGCCAACGCCAGAAGCACAATCCGCCCGACATTCTGCTGACGACGCCGGAACAGCTCGCGCTGCTGATCGCCTCACCTGACGCGGAGAGTTTCTTTGACGGGCTGACCACGGTGATCCTCGACGAGCTGCATGCGCTGGTGACCTCCAAGCGCGGGGACCTGCTGTCGCTGGGGCTCGCCCGGCTCAGGCGGCTGGCGCCCGGCATGCGCACGATCGGGCTTTCGGCCACGGTGGCCAAGCCCGACGACCTGCGCGCCTGGCTGGTGCCGCAGACGGCCGGCGAGCCGCGCGCGCTTGCCGATCTCGTCACGGTCAGCGAGGGCGCGGCGCCGGATATCACCATCCTGCCGTCGGAGGCGCGCATTCCGTGGGCGGGGCATTCGGCGCGCTATGCGCTGCCGGAGGTCTACGAGGCGATCAAGGCGCACCGCACGGTGCTGGTTTTCGTCAACACCCGCAGCCAGGCGGAGCTGCTGTTTCAGGAGCTGTGGCGGATCAACGACGACAATCTGGCGATCGCGCTGCACCACGGCTCGCTCGATGCAGGCCAGCGGCGGAAGGTGGAAGCCGCGATGACAGCCGGCGCCCTGCGCGCCGTGGTGTGCACATCCTCGCTCGATCTCGGCATCGACTGGGGCGATATCGATCTCGTCATCAATGTCGGCGCGCCGAAGGGGGCGAGCCGGCTTTCCCAGCGCATCGGGCGCGCCAACCATCGCATGGACGAGCCCTCCAAGGCGCTGCTGGTGCCGGCGAACCGCTTCGAGGTGCTGGAGTGCCGGGCCGCGCTGGAGGCATCAAGAGCCGGCGTGCAGGATACCCCGCCGCCGAGAACCGGCGGGCTCGACGTGCTCGCCCAGCACATTCTGGGCCGTGCCGCCGCCGGGCCTTTCGACGAGGCGGAGATGTTTGCGGAGGTCACGAGCGCCGCCCCCTACAGCGCGCTTGAGCGCGAGACATTCAGGCGCGCACTCGATTTCGTCGCGACCGGCGGCTACGCGTTGCGCGCCTATGACCGCTACGCGCGGCTGAAGAGGCGCAACGACGGACTTTGGCGGATCGCCAATCCGGCATTTGCCCAGCAGTACCGGCTGAATGTCGGCACCATCGTGGAGGCGCCGATGCTGAAAGTCCGGCTGTCGCGCTCAAGCGCAAAGGGTCGGCGCGGACCTGTCGGGCACAGACCAGCAGGACGGGGTGGGCGCGTGCTCGGGCAGGTTGAGGAATGGTTCGTCGAGCAGCTGGAGCCCGGCGACACGTTCGTCTTCGCCGGCGAGATCGTGCGCTTCGAGGGGCTGCGTGAAAACGAGGCGCTGGTCTCGCGCGCCCATGCGGAGACGCCGAAGGTGCCTTCCTACATGGGCGGCAAGTTTCCGCTTTCCACCTATCTCGCAGCCGGCGTGCGCGCGATGCTTTCGGAGCCCGACCATTGGCGGGCGCTGCCCGACCAGGTGCGCGAATGGCTGGAGATCCAGCGCGAGAAGTCGCTGCTGCCGGCGCGCGACGGGCTTCTGGTTGAGACGTTTCCGCGCAACAACAAGTCCTACCTGGTGTGCTATCCCTTCGAGGGTCGGCTCGCGCACCAGACGCTGGGCATGCTGCTGACGCGCCGGCTGGAGCGCGCGCGCATGCGCCCCATGGGATTTGTGGCCAACGACTATGCGCTTGCGGTGTGGGGGCTTTCCGACATGGGCGCGGCAATCACGCAAGGCACGCTGTCGCTCGATCAGCTCTTCGACGAGGACATGCTGGGCGACGATCTGGATGCGTGGCTTGCGGGCTCGGCACTGCTGAAACGGACCTTCCGCGACTGCGCCGTGATCGCCGGACTGATCGAGCGCAGGCACCCGGGTCAGGAGAAAACCGGACGGCAGATCACGGTCTCCTCCGACCTTATTTATGACGTTTTGCGCGCCCATGAACCCGACCACATTCTGCTCCAGGCAACCTGGGCGGATGCGGCAACCGGTCTTCTGGATATCTCGCGGTTGGGCGCACTTTTGCGCCGGATTCGCCAACGAATCACGCATACTGGCCTTGGTTGCGTATCGCCGCTCGCCGTGCCGGTCATGCTGGAGATCGGCCGCGAGCCCATTTACGGCGAGGCCAACGAGACCCTCCTCGCCGAATTCGCTGACGATCTCATCGCGGAGGCCATGACGTGAATCTCGGTGCGAGTGCTCTTTGGCGGCATACGCCCCATGTCGACTGGCATGAAATATATGTCGCGGGCGAGCTTCTGACGCTGCACCTGTCGGGTGCAGTGTGGTGGGAGGCGGAACGCACGCTGATCGTTTCCGACCTGCACCTGGAAAAGGCATCCTCCTACGCCACCCGCGGCGTGATGCTGCCGCCCTACGACACCGCCGTGACGCTGGACCGGCTCGCCGCCGTCATCGACCATTTCGAGCCCGCCCGCGTGATTTCGCTCGGCGACAGCTTCCACGACGGGGAAGCGGCGGCGCGCATGTCGGTGGTGAACAAGACCCGGCTTGCGATGATGCAGCTCGGGCGCGAATGGATCTGGATTTCCGGCAACCACGACCCGGAAGCGAGCGCGGGACTTTTCGGCGAGCACACCGACGAGGCCGATTTCGGCGCGCTGGTCTTCCGCCACGAGCCGCTGGCCGACATGGTGCTGGGCGAGGTCGCCGGGCACCTGCACCCGGTCGGCCGCATCCGCCGGCACGGCCGCTCGATCCGCCGGCCCTGCTTTGCCGGCGACCACACCCGCCTGGTGATGCCCGCCTTCGGCGCGCTGACGGGCGGGCTCAACGTGCTGGAAGAGCCGTGGGACCCGCTCTTCGGCAGCGCCGGCTTCACCGCCTACCTGATTGGCGAGGACCGGATCTACCCCATCCCGGCACACAAGCTGCGCGAGGACTGAGACGGGCGGCATCCGGGCGGGATAAGCATCCGGCGTCGAGCGTGCATCGCTCGCTCCGAACCTGCCGCCTTGCCCCCCTCTGTCGACCTGCGATCGACATCTCCCCCACAAGGGGGGGGAGAGGGGAACAAGCGGCGCATATACGGCACTCCCCAGCATCATCCCGGGCGCGCTGCGACGTGAAACGTTGCTGCGCAGACCCGGGACCTCAAGCGGCAGACACCGAGGGGTGATCCCGGATCTGCGAAGCGTCACTGACGTGCCGCATCGCTCACCTGACGACGCCGGTGGGGGGGGGCGGTTGTTGTGAACCGGGAGGGGCCCGTTTTCCCGTCCGCTCGACCACGCATTCGATGGCATCCCCGCGAAGGCGCTACTGCCCGGTTCGGGTTCGCGCTTCCCTGCTTCCGCCTCTTTCCTCGGTCTCTCCTCCGTCATTGCCCGGCTTTGTCCGGGCAATCCATCAGCGGCCTCAACATGGTCGGAGCGCGCTGGATCCCCCGGACGAAGCCGGGGGATGACGGCGGAGGGATTGCAAGCGAAAGCGGCATCGTGACGGCTTGCCATTTTCCACGTTTGCCGCGTTTTCTCTCCCCCCCTCTGTCATTCCCGCGAAGGCGGGAATCCAGCATTCCAGAGACGCTCGTTTGACGCGCAACAATCCGATCCGGTGGTTACTGGATCCCCGCCTGCGCGGGGATGACACCCTCGAGTCTGGCGGGCGCGGGTATGGCGGGCGCGGGGATGACACTCGCGGGTTTGGCAGGCGCGGGGTCGCCAGCGAGAGACGCCCCCTACTCCTTGCGGAAGATCACGCCTGCGAGCCAGCCGGTGCCGAGCGCCATCAGCACGGTGGCGAGGCCGTAGACCAGCGCGTTGGTGTGGGCCATCGAATAGGTGAACTGCTCGAAGCCTGCCTTGGCGATGCGCAGCTTCTGCTGTTCGGAGGTGAGCAGCGCGCCGCCGCGGAAGAGATAGACGTTCACCCGGTAATTGCCGTGCGGCACGTTGGCGGGAAGCGGCACGTTGGTGCGGAAAAGCGAGGGCGACAGGAAGCCCACCGCCGAGGAGCGCTGGGCGTAGAGCCCTTCCTGCAGCTTCAGCCGCAAGAGCGCTTCGCGGAAGGTCGCAATGCGTCCGGGGTGGTCCTTGACGCCGGCTTCGGCGCGCATGTCGAGGTTGGCGGAGCCGATGCCGCGCTCCTTCAACACCTTGTCCTGCGTGATCTCGCTGAGCCGGCGGGTGCTGTGCAGCGCGTAGAAGGACGGAATGTCCATGAAGCGCACCGCCTCGTTGTTCACCCACACGCCGAAGACACGGTCCTTGCGCCGGGTGACGACAGTCTCCTTCGGGCCGGTCACCGTGACGACGATGTCGTAGGCGTCGGGCCGCGCCACCGTCGTGGCGTCGCGCTCCACCGTGCCGAAGACGACGATTTCCGCCCCGGTGAAATTGGAGGTGATCTTGACCGCAGGCTCCGACAGCGCGGTGACGAGCGTTTCCGCACGGGCCGCACCGGCAAGGCACAGGAAAAGCGCGAACGCGGCGAGCGTGCCCTGAAGCCTCTCCTTTCCTGCGGTTCGCGCGATCATTGTCCGCCTCCCGACAGCACGGAGAAGGAGTAGAGGTCGACCGGCTCGATGACCAGATCGAAGGCGAAGCGCATGCCGACCAGCAGCACCACGACGGCGAGCAGGGCGCGCAGCTGTTCGCCGCGCAGATGCTGGCCGACCCGCGCGCCGAACTGAGCGCCGATGACGCCGCCGACCATGAGGATAAGCGCCAGAACCGCATCGACCGACTGGTTGGTGACCGCGTGCAGCACGGTGGCGACCGCCATGGTCGCCAGGATCTGAACGAGCGAGGTGCCGATCACCACGTTGGTGGGCACGCGCAGCAGGTAGATGAGCGCCGGCACCATGATGAAGCCGCCGCCGATGCCGAGCACCGCGCCCAGAAAGCCGATGGTGATGCCGAGAACCGCGATCGGTATGACGGAGACGTAGAGCCTGGAGCGGCGGAAGCGCATCTTGAAGGGCAGGCCGTGCACCCAGTTGTGCTGGCCGGGCCGGCGCAGGCTGACCGGCTTCCCCGAGCGCGAGCGCAGGATCGCGCGCAAGGACTCGATCAGCATCAACCCGCCGATCAGGCTGAGGAACGAGACGTAGGCGATGGAGATCGTCAGATCCAGCTGGCCGACCGCCTGCAGCAGCGAGAACAGCCAGACGCCGACAGCCGAGCCCGCGATACCGCCGCACAAAAGCACGAAGGCAAGCGGAAAATCGATCGACTTGCGCCGCCAGTAGGTGAGCACGCCGGAAAACGAGGAGGCGACGACCTGCGTCGTCACCGTGGCCACCGCCACGGCCGGCGTGATGCCGGTGAAGATCAGCAGAGGCGTGAGCAGGAACCCGCCGCCGATGCCGAACATGCCCGACAGGAAGCCCACGGCCCCGCCCATCGACAGGATCATGAAGATGTTGACCGGCAGTTCGGCGATGGGGAGATAAATCTGCAACGGTCCGGTCCGGTGCTGGAAAGACGGCGCGTGGCCCAAATACGGCGCACCATTGTTTCGCACCGCAAGTAAAGCCGTTTAAAGCCCCCTCCATCGGGCGCTGTCAATCAACCTTGAACGATGCTGGTTCACTTTCGGTTCACACCCGGACAATCGGCGCCTGCGGCGCGGTGCCAGACCCCGCCCTTAACGCCCGGCGAGGGCTCAGATCGAGCGTCCCGCGAGGGCCCGGATCAGCCTGGCATCGATGGCACCGTCGACGGGCAGACCTGCCTGAACCTGGAACAGGCGGATGGCGTCCACCGTCTTGGGACCGACGACGCCGTCGGCGGGGCCCGGATCGTAGCCGAGCCGGCCGAGCAGGAGCTGCGCCTGCTTGACCGTATCCTGAGCGTTGCTGGCCGCGTCGTCGGGGTTGGCCTTCCACGCGTCATCGGGGATCACGCGATTGGCGCCGTCCTCAATGGTCTTCTGCTGCCAGGAGTTGACGGCCTTGCGCGCCTCGGCGAGCTGGCCTTCGGGCAGCGAATTGGCGATCTCGTCGCGCTTTGCCGCAGCATCGCTGTCGCCGAGCTTGGCGGCGATGGCGAACCACTTGTAGGAGGCGGCCATGTCCTTGGGCACGCCGAGCCCGCGCGCATAGAGCACGCCGAGGTTGAACTGGCTGTCGCGCACGCCGTGTTCGGCCGCCTTCTGAAACCAGCGGGCAGCCCCTGCGAAGTCGGGCTTGCCGAGCCCGCCGTCGGCGAGCAGCACGGCGAGATTGTGCATGGCCTTGACGTTGCCCTGGTCGGCGGCGCGCTGATACCACTTGCGCGCCTCTGCGAGATCCTTCCGAACGCCGCGCCCCTTCTCGTAGAAGCTGCCGATCCGGTACTGCGCGGGCGCAAGGCCGGCATCGGCGGCGCGGCGATACCATTCGGCCGCCTTGGCGAGGTCGGCCGGCACGCCCTTGCCTTCGGTATAGCGCAGCGCGATCTCGAATTCGGCGCGCGGATTGCCGTTGGCCGCCGCCATGCGCAGGGCGAGCGGACCGACCGCCTCCTCCGGCAAGGACGCGGAGGGCGCCTTGGGCGCGGCCGTTGAACCGGCGTTCGGGCTTGAGTTCGCGCCGGGCGCATCGGAATTGGCGCCGCCGGCCCCGGTTGCGGGGGGATTCTCGAATTCGCCGTAGGGCTGGACGGCATCCGGCGCGGCGAAGGTGCCGGGTTCGGCGGCCGGCGGCTGGAAGGTGACGGCCTTGTCGGGCGTGCTCGACGGCGCCGGGCGAACGGCGGCCGCATCGCCGCCGGGCACCGCGCGCGCATCGCTGCCAGACACGGCACCACCGGGCGCATTGCCCGCTTCGGCGGGAGTGGACGTCGCCTTGCCGCCCGCCACGCGGGCATCGGTGACGGGGGCCTTGTCTCCCGGGAAGACATCGAGAACGGTCGCGACCTTGAGCGCGCCGATGGTCAGGATCACGGCAGCCGCCGCATAGACCAGCGGGCGGCGCAGACGGGAGGCGGAACCGGAGGCGGCATCCGCCGTGGCGGCGCGCTGCTCTTTCCGCTTCGCCTTCCGCTCCTTCTTCGTCATGCCGCGTTCGGCCGCCTCTTCGGCGGAAACCGGCTCGACCCGATCTTCGGTGCGCGAGCGCTTGAGCTTGTCGCGCAGCCAGGCGCCGCGATCCCTGGTCTGGGTGCCGGCGGCATCTTCCCCGGCCGCCACTTCCGCCGCAGCGGCCTGGGCGGCGCGGCGGGCGGCGGCGATGAAATCGGCCTTGCGGTCGCCGCCCGGCATCTGGCCGCGAACCTCCGCCGCCTGGGCACGCAGCAGCGCGGCCAGATCCGGCTTGCCGCTGCCCGGCTCGAGCGGAAGATCCTCGACGGTGGAGAAATCCGGCTCGTCAACCGGCGCCTCGTCGTGCGCGCCAGTCTCATCCGACCTGTCTTCGGCGCCGCCGGAGAACGAGCGCTCGCGCGGCGGCTGGGGCGGACGGCGCACGGCGACGCGATGACCGCCGCCACCGCCAACGGCGACCTCGGCGTAACCGATCTCGTCCTCGGCCTCGCTGTCGTTTTCAAGCGCGGCGAGGCGGGCGACGATGTCGTTGAGGACCTTCTGGACCTTTTCGATGGAATCGTCGGTCTCGCGGCGGTTGCCCTGCGCCGCCTCGAACAGGCGGGCGAGATCGCCGCGCAGCGCGTTGATGGCATCATCGGACGCGTTGCTTCCGCCGGCACCGCTGGAGCTTTCCTGCGGGCGGCCGGCAAGGGAGGCGTCGATGCGCTCGAGCACGGCCTCGATATCGCCAAGGCCGGACAGACGGTCCTCTGTCGCGTCGAGCTGACCGGCGATGACGGCGATCTGCTGTTCGATGCGCTCCAGCTTGGCATCGTCCGGCGCGCCGCCGGCATCGATGACCAGCGAACGGGCAAGCTGCTGGATCTGCGGCTCGATTGCCGAGACCAGCGTTTCGTTGTGGGTCAGGTCGTTGCGCAGCGCGCTGACATCCTGGCGCAGCGCGGCGATTTCGCTGCCGGCATTGCCGCCGCCCTCGCCCAGCGCACGCACGATATTGGCGAGCTGGGTGTGCATGTCGGCGATCCGCTCGCCGCCGAGCCGGTCGGTCGCGGCATCAAGGCGGGCGATCGCGCCCTCCAGCGAGCCCGCGTCGAGCGGCAGACCATCGAGCGTGTCGAGCTTGTTGGTCAGCCCCTCGATGCGGCGTTCGAGCTGCGAGAGAAGCCTCTCGAAATCGGCCGGAGCGCCGCCCTGGCGCTCGATGCGGTCGAGCCGGCCGAGGATCTCGCCGAGGCGTTCGTCCATGCGTTCAGACGTGCCGCCGGCAGAGGCGCGGTCCTCCGCCAGCATGGAGGAGATGCGCTCCATGCGATGGTTCAAGGCATCGAGAATGTCGCGGTCGGGCAGCCGGTCCTCAAACGCCAGAAGCCGTTCATGGAGATCGCCGGACAGCCCTTGCGTGCCTTGCGCGACCGCCTCGATGCGCTCGCCCAGATCGCGCAGCTGGCCGTCGACCGTGCGCACCAGATCGGCGATGTCGATCTCGCCGATGGCCGCGCGCAGGTCGCGCATCTCGCGTTCCAGATGATCGAGCCCCTGAAGTCCGCCGCGCGCGGCGAGATCGTGCAGACGGCCGGCCATGTCGTCGAGCCGGTCGTCGAAGGCGGCGAAGCTGGAGGCGCGCGGGATGTCGGCAAGGCCCTGCTCGATATCATCGAGCCGCTGTTCCAGCACCGAAAGGGCATGGGGATCGTGGATCTGGCGGCGCATGTCGTCGAGGCGTTCGACGATATGGGCGTAGCCGGATTCCAGCGTCTTCATCGCGCCGTCGATGTTCTGGCTGATCACCAGATCGCGCAGGTCGGCGATCTCGTGGCGCACGTCCTCGGCCAGCTGCGGGTCGAGGCCGTCGCGCTCGATGCGCTCCACCGAGGCGACGAGGCGGGAAATGTCGCCAAGGTCGCGGTCGGAAAGGCCATCGCGCTCGCGCCGCTCAATGGCGCCGCGCAGATCGGCGATCTCGGCGCGCAGGTCGGCGAAGGCACCGTCGCGCGGCTCGCGCAGGGAATCGATGCGCTCCGCCAGATCGCGGAAATGACGTTCGAAATCGGCGTTTTGCCCGGCGCGGCGGTCGGCGAACACGGCCGGCTGTTCGCGCTCGCGCCAGGACGGCGCCGCGGCCTGCGAGCCGGCCTCGCGGGAGCCCGGCTGACGGGATGCGGAGCGGTAGGGGGCCGGTTCGTAAGGGGCCGGCTCGAAACGCTGGACGGGCGCGCGCTCCTCGTAGCGCGGTGCCGTGCGGCGGCGCTCGATGCCGTCCGGCGGCAGGTCGCGCTGATCGGCGTCGAGCCTGTCGGGCTCAGACCTGTAAGACTGAAACCTGTCAGACTGGAACCTGTCGGATTGGCGCCGCCCGCCCTGGCGGCGGTCTGCGGAGCGGAGATCATCCGCACGGGGCGCGGCGGACGGTGCCGTCTCGAAGGCGTCGACCGCTCGTGCGGGCTCATCGCCAAGTTCCGGGGCACGGACAGAGGACAGCGAGCGAACACGCTCGTCGAGCTTGCCGAGCGCGGCCAGAACCCGCTCCACGCGTTGCGAACGGTCCTGCGGCGAGGCGCCCGAAGTGCCGGTGTTGCGGGCCGGAGCGCGGGACTGGGTGCGGGTCTCAGTCCGGGGGTCCGGGCGGGCGGGCTGTTCGGCGCGAGAGGAGGCTGGGCGAGGTTCGCGGCGCGACGCGCGATCGCTCTCGCCGGGCGTGCCTGCCCTGCCCTTGCGGCCATCCCTGGGCGCGTTTTCGGCCAGAAGACGATCGAGCGCACTGGCGATTTCGGAGATGTTGTCCTTGTCGCTTACGCGCGGAGCAGGTGCACGGGACATGGAGGGCGTGGGAGCAGCGCTTGCGCGCAGACGCTCGCCCCGTTCGCCGAGGCTCGGCGCGCGCGCCGTTTCCCCCGAGCCCGCGCGAATGAGAGAAGCGAGCCACTCGTCAACCGTCATGCCGGCACGTGCGGCCGCCTCGGCTGCTCTTTCCCGAGCATCGTTGTCCAGCTCACGAATGCTCCACGACATGAGCAGTCCCCGCTATCCGTCATCCTGTCAGGCATCTCGAACGCGTCAGGACCTGGCGCGCCTGCAAACCGACGTGTGAGCGCAAATTCCGATGCGCCTTTTCATCGCCAATTTCCTCCTTTCAGGGTAAACGCCGGGTTAATGATCCCCATTTGGCGGAACACTGCGGTCAAATCCGGTTAACCATAGGCGCTGCCACAACCCCGGCACGGGGCTTTCGGCGCGGCGCCGGGAACGGGGCGGGCGCCGCTGTCGCTGCGGCAGATCGGCTTGTCGCCGGTCCGGCGCTGGACGTTTACGCGAACGTAAGCTATCACGGGCGTCAAACCGGATGCCAAGCGGCCGGCCGGCGCGTCCGCCTCCTTTGGAGCCTTCACGCGCGCGGCCCTTGCAGGAAGAGACAATGCCAATGAGCGAAGCACTATCGATGGAAGGCGACATCGTCACCGCGATGGCCTCCACCGACGAGACCGGCAACAAGAAGACGACCTTCACCATCGGCGAACTCGCCAAGGAGTTCGGCGTCACGCTGCGCACCCTGCGCTTCTACGAGGACAAGGGGCTGATCAACCCCCGGCGCGACGGCCAGAACCGGCTCTACAACCGGCGCGACAGGGCGCGGCTGAAGCTGGTGCTGATGGGCAAGCAGGTCGGCTTCTCGCTGAACGAGATCTGCGACATGCTCGATCTCTACGACCTGCGCGACGGACAGGTGGTGCAACTGCGCGTGGCGCTGGACAAGTTCAACCAGCAGATCGACGTTTTGAAGCAGCAGAAGAGCCATATCGAGCAGGCGATCGACGAGCTGTCGCGCACGGTGGAGGTCGTGTCCGGCATGCTGAAGCAGAAGGAAGCCTCGGAAAAGTGACCGTTTCCGGGAGGGGAACGGATCGGGCATATGGGGAGTTGACGTTTACGCAAACGTAATGTTACGTGCAGGCAACTGTTACGGGCCGCCCCGGCAACAAGCCGCGCGGCGGGCCAGCCTCGGGAGGAACGAGTTTTGCCAAGCTATCGCGCTCCGGTCGAAGACACCCTTTTCCTGCTGAACGACGTGTTCGGCATGGACCGCTATTCCAACCTGCCCGGCTTTGCCGACGCCACGCCCGATCTCGTGGAGGCGATCCTCAACGAGGGCGCCAAGCTGGCGGAAGAAGTCGTCCAGCCGCTCAACCAGTCGGGCGACCGCGAGGGCTGCACGCGCGCCGACGACGGTTCGGTGACGACGCCCAAGGGTTTCAAGGAAGCCTTCACCCAGTTCGCCGAGGGCGGCTGGATCGGGCTTTCGGCCGATCCCGACTACGGCGGACAGGACCTGCCGCACACGCTCACCGTCTCCATGAACGAGTTTCTGTGCTCGGCCAACATGGCGTTTTCCATGTATCCGGGCCTGACGCAGGGCGCGATCGCGGCGCTTCAGGTGCATGGGTCTGACGCGCAGAAGCAGCACTACCTGCCGAACATGATGTCCGGCGCGTGGACCGGCACGATGAACCTGACCGAGCCCCATTGCGGCACGGATCTGGGCCTCATCCGCACCAAGGCGGTGCCGAACGGCGACGGCTCCTACGCCATTTCCGGCACCAAGATCTTCATTTCCGCCGGCGAGCACGACCTGTCGGAGAACATCATCCATCTCGTTCTCGCCCGCATCGAGGGCGCGCCGGCCGGTACCAAGGGCATTTCGCTGTTCGTCGTGCCGAAGTTCATGATCGGCGAGGACGGATCGCTCGGCAGCCGCAACGGCGTGATGTGCGGCTCGCTGGAAGAGAAGATGGGCATCCACGGCAACTCGACCTGCGTCATGAACTATGACGGGGCGACGGGATGGCTTGTCGGCGAGGAGAACAAGGGCCTGCGCGCCATGTTCACAATGATGAACGAGGCGCGGCTCGGCGTCGCCGTGCAGGGCCTGTCGCAGTCGGAAGTCGCCTACCAGAACGCCGTGATCTACGCGAAGGACCGGTTGCAGGGCCGCGCACTGTCGGGCCCCAAGGCGCCGGACAAGGCGGCCGATCCGATCATCGTGCACCCGGACGTGCGCCGGGCGCTTCTCTCCATCCGCGCCTTCAACGAGGCGGCGCGCGCGCTCGTTCTGTGGACCTCGCTCAACGGCGACGTCTCGCACCGCTCCGACGACGAGAAGGCGCGCCAGGCCGGCGACGACATGATGGGGCTGATGACGCCGGTGCTGAAGGGCGTGCTCACCGACAAGGGCTTCGACAACGCAGTCGTCGCCCAGCAGATGTTCGGCGGGCACGGCTATATCGCGGAATGGGGCATGGAGCAGTTCGTGCGCGATGCGCGCATTTCCATGATCTACGAGGGTGCGAACGGCATCCAGGCGCTGGACCTTGTGGGCCGCAAGCTGCCGGCCAATGGCGGGCGCGCGGTGATGGGCTTCTTCAACGAGGTCGGCACCTTCCTTCAGGAGGCCGGCGGCGACGAGAAGCTGGCGCCGCTGGTCACGTCTTTGAAATCCGGACTTGAGGACCTGCAGAAGGCCACCATGTGGTTCATGCAGAATGCCATGGCCAAGCCCGACAACGCGGGCGCCGGCTCGACCGACTACATGCACCTCTTCGGCCTCGTCGCCATGGGATACATGTGGGCGAAGATCGCGCAGGTGGCGGAGGGCAAGCTGGCGGAGGGCGCCGCGGGCAAGGAGGAGTTCTACAAGACCAAGCTGGTGCTGGCGCGCTTCTACATGGAACGGATGATGCCGGAAACGACCACCCGGCTCGCCCGCATTCAGGCAGGTGCCGACACGGTGATGGAACTGGCGGCGGAGGCGTTCTGAGAGATTTGACCGCTTGCTCCCCTCTCCCCCCTTGTGGGGGAGATGTCGCGCCCTTCGCGTGACAGAGGGGGGTGGCGGCAGGTTCGGAGCAAGCGGCCTTGCCCCCCTCTGTCGGCTTCGCCGACATCTCCCCCGCAAGGGGGGAGAGGGGGTGCAAGTGGTGGGGCACGGGAGACGGCACGCCCCCGGTTGTCATTCCCGCGAAGGCGGGAATCCAGCACGCCGTGAGGCGGATGGCGCGCCACACAGCGTGATCCTGTGGTTGCTGGATCCCCGCCTGCGCGGGGATGACAACTGAGCGGGCGGCACTTGCCGGGCGTATCATCCCGGCCTGAAAAGAAGTGAGGTGCGAACGCACGACACGCATCACGGAACCGGCGGGGAGGCCGGTTTTTGCAACGGACAAGACATATTGATCGGGAGGAAATTGCCGAATGAGCGCCATTGAAGTGCCGCGTCCGGACTGGATGGATGAAGACCTGATCCTGCTCGACGCGGCGACGCGACGGTTTCTCGAACAGGAGATCGCCCCGGACTACGAGGACTTCGTCGAAGCCGGCAGCGTGACGCGCGAAGCGTGGAAGAAGACCGGTAATGCCGGCCTGCTGTGCGCGGAAATCGACGAGGCCTATGGCGGCGCCGGCGGAACGTTCGCCCATGACGCGGTGATCGCGCATGCGCTCGGCGAGACCGGGCTCGACCATTTCGGCGTGCCGCTGCACTCCACCATCGTCGCCCCCTACATCGCCCATTACGGCTCGGAGGACCAGAAGAAGCGCTGGCTGCCGAAGCTCGTCTCCGGCGACTACATCGGCGCAATCGCCATGACGGAGCCCGCCGCCGGTTCCGACCTGCAGGGCGTGCGCACGACGGCGGTCAAGGACGGCAACCACTACGTGCTGAACGGCCAGAAGACCTTCATCACCAATGGCCAGCTCGCCAACCTGATCATCGTGGTCGCCAAGACCGACCCCTCCCAGGGCGCCAAGGGCACCTCGCTGTTCGTCGTGGAGACGGACGAGGTCAGCGGCTTCAGGCGCGGGCGCAACCTCGACAAGATCGGGCTGAAGGGCAACGACACGTCGGAACTGTTCTTCGACGAGGTGCGCGTGCCGGCGGATGCGCTGCTCGGGCCGGAAGAAGGCCGCGGCTTCTACCAGCTGATGGAACAGCTGCCGCAGGAGCGCCTTCTCGTCGCGATCCAGGCGATGGCGATGGTGGAACGCGCGCTGCGCGTGACCATCGACTACGTCAAGGAGCGCAAGGCCTTCGGCAAGCGCATTCTCGATTTCCAGAACACCCAGTTCAAGCTCGCCGAACTGAAGAGCGAGGCGACCATCGGCCGGGTCTTCGTCGACCACTGCATCGCCCGCCATATCAAGGGCGAACTCGATCCGACGACGGCATCGATGGCCAAGTACTGGACGACCGACCTGCAGTGCAAGGTCGTCGACGAGTGCCTGCAGCTGCATGGCGGCTACGGCTACATGACCGAATACCCGATCGCCCGCATGTACCAGGACGCGCGCATCCAGCGCATCTACGCGGGCACCAACGAAATCATGAAGGTGCTGATCGCCCGCAGCCTTTAGGGCCCGTGCGCGACCTCAAAAAACGGGAGAGATCCATGCCCGAAGCTTACATCTACGATCATGTCCGCACCCCGCGCGGACGCGGCAAGAAGGACGGCGCGCTGCATGAGGTGCCCGCCGTGCGGCTGGCGGCATCGACGCTTGAGGCGATCGAGGACCGCAACGGCCTCGACACGAAACTCGTCGATGACGTGATCCTCGGCTGCGTCGATCCGATCGGCGAAGCCGGCGGCGACATCGCCCGCGCCGCCGTGTTCGCGGCCGGCTACGACAATTCGGTGCCCGGCATACAGATCAACCGCTTCTGCGCCTCCGGCCTCGATGCGGTGAACATGGGCGCGAGCCAGGTGATGACCGGCCAGCACGATCTCGTCGTATCCGGCGGCGTGGAGAGCATGAGCCGCATCGGCATCGGCGCCTCGGGCGGCGCCTGGGCGGTGGACCCGCAGGTGGCGCTTCCCTCCTACTTCATGCCGCAGGGCGTTTCCGCCGACCTCATCGCCTCCAAGTACGGCTTCTCGCGCGACGACGTGGATGCCTATGCGGTGGAAAGTCAGAAGCGCGCAGCACACGCCTGGAAGAAGGGCTACTTCAAGAACTCCGTCGTGCCGGTGAAGGACATCAACGGCATCACCCTTCTGGACCGTGACGAGCACATGCGCCCCGACACCGACATGCAGTCGCTCGCCTCGCTCAACGCATCGTTTGAGCTGATGGGCTCGATGGGCGGGTTCGACGCGGTCGCCGTGCAGGCGCATCCGGAGGTGGAGACGGTCACCCATATCCACCACGCGGGCAATTCGTCGGGCATCGTGGACGGTGCCTCCGCCGTGCTCATCGGCAACCGCAAGGGCGGCAAGGCGGCGGGGCTGAAGCCGCGTGCCCGCATCAGGGCGTTTGCCAATATCGGCTCCGATCCGGCGCTGATGCTGACGGGCCCGGTGGACGTGACGGAGAAGCTGTTGAAGCGGGCGAAGATGTCGGTCAAGGACATCGACCTGTTCGAGATCAACGAGGCGTTCGCCTCCGTCGTGCTGCGCTACCGGCAGGCGCTGGATCTTGATGAGGATATCGTCAACGTCAACGGCGGCGCGATCGCCATGGGCCACCCGCTGGGGGCCACGGGCGCGATGATCCTCGGCACGGTGCTGGACGAGCTGGAGCGGCGCGATCTCAATGTGGCGCTCGTCACCCTGTGCATCGGCGCCGGCATGGGCACCGCCACGATCATCGAGCGCGTTTAGAGACCAGGGAGGCAGAACCAATGGCTTACAAGAACTTCACGCTAGAAACGGATGCCGACGGCATCGCGCTGGTCACCTGGGACATGCCGGGCAAGTCGATGAACGTGTTCGACATGGAGGTGATGGACGAGCTCGAAGCGATCCTGAAGGCGACCGTCACTGACGACGCGGTCAAGGGCGTCGTCGTCACGTCCGGCAAGGAGGGAAGCTTCTCCGGCGGGGCGGACCTGACCATGCTGGAGGGGCTGCTGCGCCAGTTCCATGCCACGCGCGGCAAGGACCCGGAAGCGGCGGCACGAGAGCTTTTCGAGAAGTCGCGGCGCATGTCGCTTCTCTACCGGGCGATCGAGACCTGCGGCAAGCCGTGGGTGGCGGCGATCAACGGCACCTGCATGGGCGGGGCGACGGAGCTGGCGCTGACCTGCCATGCCCGCGTGGCGTCGGACGCCGATGCGGTCAAGATCGCGCTGCCGGAGGTGAAGGTCGGGCTCTTTCCCGGAGCCGGCGGCACGCAGCGCGTGATGCGCATGGCGGATGCGCAAGCCGGATTGCAGTTCCTGCTGCAGGGCCGCACGCTCGACGGCAAGAAGGCGCTCGCCATGGGGCTCGTCGACGAGGTCGCGCCGAAGAAAAAGCTCATCGAGGCGGCGAAGAAGCGGCTGAAGGCGGGCGTCGATCCGGTGAAGCCGTGGGACAAGAAGGGCTTCAAGCTGCCGTCGGGGCCGATCTACTCGGCGCAAGGGTTCCAGTTCTGGCCGGCGGCCAACGCCATCTACCGGCGCGAGACGGCCGACAACTACCCCGGCGCGCGCGGCATCCTGCAATCTGTCTACGAGGGCCTGCAGCTGCCGATGGATCAGGCGCTGACGGTGGAAAGCCGCTACTTCGCCCATGTCCTGCAGACGCCCGAGGCGGCGGCGATGATCCGCTCGCTGTTCGTCTCCATGCAGGAGCTGAACAAGGGCGCGCGGCGTCCCGAGGGCCAGCGCCCGAACAAGATCAAGACCGTCGGCATTCTGGGCGCCGGCTTCATGGGCGCGGGCATCGCCTACGTCACAGCCAAGGCGGGCATCGACGTGATCCTGCTCGACCGCGACAGGACGGCGGCCGAAAAGGGCAAGGCCCATTCCGACGACCTGATGTCGAAGGCGGTGAAGCGCGGCAAGGCGACGCCGGAAGACAAGGAAAAGCTTCTCGCCCGCATCACGCCGACCGCCGACTATGCCGATCTTGAGCCGTGCGACCTGATCATCGAGGCGGTGTTCGAGGATCGCGACATCAAGAAGGGCGTGACGGAAGCGACCGAGGCGGTGATCAAGTCGCGTGCGATCTATGCCTCGAACACCTCCACCCTGCCGATCACCTCGCTTGCCGAGGCCTCCAAGCGGCCGAAGAACTTCATCGGCATCCACTTCTTCTCGCCCGTCGACAAGATGATGCTGGTGGAAGTGATCATGGGCAAGAAGACGGGCGACAAGGCCCTCGCCATGGCGCTCGACTACATCCGCGCCATCAAGAAGACGCCGATCGTGGTGAACGACTCCAGAGGCTTCTACACCTCGCGCGTGGTGATGACCTATATCCGCGAAGGCCTGATGATGCTGGGCGACGGGGTGCCGGCGGCGATGATCGAGAATGTCGGCCGCATGGCCGGCATGCCGGTCGGGCCGCTGTCGCTCGCCGACGAGGTGGCGCTCGATCTCGCCTGGAAGATCGTCGCCGCCACCCGCAAGGACATGGGCGACAAGTATGTGGCCGGGCCGCTCGACAACATCCTGGAAGAGATGGTGATCAAGCGGGAACGCTTCGGCCGCAAGAACGCCAAGGGCTTCTACGACTACCCCGAAGGCGGCAAGAAGCATCTGTGGCCCGGCATTCCCGAGGTCGCCGGCAAGCCGAAATCGGCCGATGCCTTCGACGTGGCGGAGCTGAAGCAGCGGCTTCTGGTCATCCAGGCGCTGGAGACGGCGCGGTGCTTTGAGGAAAAGGTGCTCACCGACGTGCGCGAGGCGGATGTCGGCTCCATCCTCGGCTTCGGCTTCGCGCCCTATTCCGGCGGCACGCTCTCCTACATCGACGGCATGGGGGCGGAGGCTTTCGTGGAGCTTTGCAAGAAGTTCACGAAAAAATGGGGCCCGCGCTTCAAGCCGAACAGGCTCTTGCGGGAAATGGCGAAGAACGGCGAGACGTTCTACGCCCGCTTCGCCCCCGAGGCCCAGGAAGAAAAGAAGGCCGCCTGAGGCCTTTTTCGAGGACCGAGACTGCGGCCGGCCGGGGTTCACGCTCCGGCCGGTTTCGCATATGCGGGCGAGGTCCGCGCCCGACTGAAGCGTTTCATGGTCTGGAGGAAGTCGGTTGGGTCGCGGGTCTTTCTGCGCGAAACGGCGCCAGGCTCTTCACCGCGAGTTCTTTCCCCTCATGCCCCTCCGCCGTCATTGCCCGGACGCAGCCGGGTGATGACGGCGGAGGGGTATGAAGGCGCATAGCCGAAAGCGGATGGCCCGATACCATTTCCGAGCCGGGCTCTGAGGAGGCCCGGGAGGGCGGTCTCGAGGGATGGACTGCCTCGAGCGAGGAGCCTTCTCGAAGCACATGCCCTACCGTCGCAGCGGGAAGTCCTGCACGCAGCGCGCGGCGACGAGGATGAAGACCAGGTTGGCGGTCAGCCAGCAGGCGAGCACCGCCACGACGGCGCCGTAGCCGAGCCCGATGGAGACGAGGACGGCAAGGATGCAGGCCGCCATCGTCGCGATGACGAAACCCAGCATGCCGGCGCTGCGGCGGTGGAGAAGATCGACAAGCTCGAGGCGCCGTTCGACCTCGGCGAGGGCCCGGCGGCTCGCATCCGCGTCCGCCTCGCCGATCCAGCCGCCGAGACCGGCGCGGCTGGCATGCGGGGACAGAGGCCGGTCATACGCCCCCTCATCCGTGCCCGCTCGCGACCCGTCATGTTCACACTTCGCCCACCAGTCATCCACAGGTTTTTCACCTGCTTGATACCGTGCCCCTGTGAAAAAGTGTGCGCCAGCCCTCAGGCGCTCTAACGGATAGCCCACTTCTTACTTTCCGCCCTGGCCTATTTTGCTGAGAATCAACTGCGCCGAAGCACCTTTCAGCCGCTATAGACGCCCCCAAAACTCAATTCAATTGCCCCCGTCGGCGGCCAGTTGGGGATGAGTTAACCGATTGATTAAAATTTTATTTTTCGCAAAACGCAGCGCCAGGAGAGCCCTTGTGCGGTGCGCGGGCCCGGGTTTGGCCAGTGCAGGGCCAGTGCGGGGCCAGTGACGCTGCGGCCCCAGAGACCTGCGCAAACGGGGCCCCAGCGCGCCGCGACCGCCGGTTTCGCACATCGCCGCGCCCCGGCCGTCCCGCTCTTGCCCGCCGCTCTTTCCGCACAAGCTGTTTATGCACAGCCCGCTCTTGCCCGCCGCCCGCCATTGCGGTCCGGCGAGATCGCCCTTGCGCAAGGCGCCTGGAAAACCCAATTATCTCGCTCAGGCCCGCGGCTTCGCAGAGGCGCGGCATTGCGACGACCCGACCAACCGCGAACGGAAACACGCCCATGCGCCCCGATACGCTTCACCGGTTCTTCGGCGGCTCGCCGGCCCATGTGATCCTGCGCCTCATCGTCATCTCCTTCGTGGTCGGCATCATCCTGTCGGCGATCGATCTCGACCTGATGGGCCTCGTCTACTGGATCGAGGACGTGGTCAGGGGCATCTGGAACATGGGCTTCGATGCCGTCCGGCGGCTTGGGGGCTATTTCCTGATGGGCGCCGTCATCGTCGTGCCGCTGTGGGTGATCGGCCGGCTCTTGAAGATCGGCCGCGGCGAACCCTGACGCGCCCCTTTTCAAGGCGGGCGGGAGCGTCTGGCGGCGGCTGAAGTTCGCGCTCGTTTCTCCCTCGCAAATCGGTATGATCGCATGCCCACGGCCGCGCGCGCGGCCATATCCTCTTCAAGCCTTGCCGCGATCGTTCCGTGACCCGACCATCCCGCGATCCGCGTCCCTTCGACGTGACCAACCGAAGCGTTCTGGCGCTCGCGATCCCGATGACGCTCGCCTATCTGTCGACGCCGATCCTCGGCGTGGTGGACACGGCGGTGATCGGGCAGCTCGGCTCGGCCGCGCTCGTTGGCGGCATCGCGGTCGGCGGCATCATCTTCGATCTCGGCTTCACCACCTTCAACTTCCTGCGCTCCGGCACGACTGGCATGACCGCCCAGGCGACGGGATCGGGCGAGGAGCGAGAGGTGCGCGCGGTGCTGTTGCGCGCGCTCATCGTCGCCGTCGCCGCGGGACTTGCGATGATCGCGCTGCAATGGCCGATCCGCGAGATCGGCATCGCCTTGCTCGGTGGCTCGGACGAGGTGCAGGCGGCGACCCGAACCTATTTCACCTGGCGTATCCATTCCGCGCCCTTCGCGCTCGCCAACTACGCGCTGCTCGGCTGGCTGCTGGGACTGGGGCGGGCGGGCACGGGGCTCTTTCTCCAGACCTTCCTCAACGGCGTCAACATCGTGCTGTCGATCCTCTTCGTGATGGGGCTCGGCTGGGGGGTGGCCGGCGTGGCGCTGTCGACGCTCATCGCGGAAGCCTCCACGACGCTGCTGGGCTGCCTGATCATCTGGCGCGCCTTCGCCGGGCGACGGCCGCCCTCGCTCCGGCGGATCTTCAACGCCCGGCGCTTCGCGCGGATGCTGAGCGTCAATCGCGACATCATGATCCGCTCGCTGACGCTGATCTTCGCCTTCGGCTTCTTCACGGCGCGCGGGGCGGCGCAGGGCGACGTGGTGCTGGCGGCCAATGCCATCCTGGAGAAGTTCTTCCTGGTCGGCGGATACTTCCTCGACGGCTTTGCTAGTGCTGCCGAACAGATCGTGGGGCGGGCGCTGGGCGCGCGCTACCGGCCGGCCTTCGACCGGGCCGTGCGGCTGACGCTGGTGTGGGGCTTTGCGCTGGCGGGTCTGGCGGCTGTCGTCTTCTGGTACGGCGGGCCGTGGCTCATCGCCTTCATGACGACGAGCGAACCGGTGCGCGAGGTGGCGGCGGTCTATCTGGTGTGGGCGGCGCTGACCCCGCTTTTCGGCGTACTCGCCTTCGAGATGGACGGCATCTTCATCGGCGCAACGTGGTCACGCGACATGCGCAACATGATGCTGGTGTCACTTGCGCTCTATCTCGCGACCTATGCGGTTCTGTTTCCCGCCTTCGGCAATCACGGGCTGTGGCTGTCGCTGGAGCTCTTCCTCGGAGTGCGCGGCCTCTCGCTCGGCTTCATAGGCCGCATCCGGGCGCGGGAGGCGTTCGGGCCCGCGTGAGGGGGCGACAGATGCGCGTCGAGGCTCCTTGCTCGTTTGTGGCCCATCCTTCGAGACGGACGCTTGCGCGGCCTCCTCAGGATGACGTTGAGTATGTGGTAGCCCTCACAGAAATAACAGCAAGCACAACGTCATCCTGAGGAGGCCCGCAGGGCCGTCTCGAAGGATGGGCCACAACCTATGAACCCTCAGCCCCCTTCCCGCTCCGCCCAGGCGTCGACCTCGCAGCCGACGGCCTCGGCAAGCGAGCCGACACCCTTTTCATCGAGCTTTTCGGCCAGATGGTCGAAAATGCGGCCGATCAGCTCCGGGCCCTCATAGATGAAGCCGGTATAGATCTGGATGAGGTTGGCGCCGGCCGCGATCTTGGCCCAGGCTGTCTCGCCGTCGTCGATGCCGCCGACACCGATGAGCGGCAGGTCGGGGCCGACGAGGCGGCGAGTGCGCGCCAGCATCGCGGTGGATTTGACGAACAGCGGACGCCCCGAAAGACCACCCGCCTCGCGCGCCACGGCCGGATCGCTCACCCCCTCGCGCGAGAGCGTGGTGTTGGAAACGATGAGCCCGTCGACCTTGCGCTCCACGATCTCCGCGCAGATGTCCTCAAGCCCCGCCGTATCCACATCGGGCGCGATCTTGACCAGGACCGGCACGCGCCGGCCGACGCGCGCTGTCGCGGCATCGCGAGCGGCGAGCACCTTTTCCAAAAGCGCCGACAGCGCGTCGCGGGCCTGGAGATCGCGCAGGCCCGGCGTGTTCGGCGAGGAGATGTTGATCGTGAAGAACGAGGCAAGGTCGGCGAACGCCTCGATGCCGGCGACATAGTCGGCGACGCGGTCCTCCGACGTCTTGTTGGCGCCGACATTGACCGCGACGAGGCCGCCCCTGCCCCGGCGCCGCTCCAGTCGGCGGCGCATGGAGGCGTGGCCGTCATTGTTGAAGCCCATGCGGTTGATGAGCGCGTGATCGGCGGGCGAGCGGAAGATGCGCGGGCTCGGGTTGCCGGGCTGGGCCTTCGGCGTGACGGTGCCGACCTCAATGAAGCCGAACCCTTGCGCCAGCAGCGCGTCGGCCACCTCGCCGTTCTTGTCGAAACCGGCGGCAAGGCCCAGCGGATTGGGAAAATCGAGGCCCAGCACGGCGCACCGGAGCCGCGGATCGACCTTGCGCGGACAGGCCGGTACGAGGCCGGTGGACAGCGCGCGGATCGTCAGGTGGTGCGCGGTTTCGGGCGCAAGCTGCAGCATGGCCTGGCGGCCGAGCCGGTTGACGAGAGTGCCGATCATGGCTGGAGCTCCGGAAAGAGGTGAGCACCGTCAGGCCCGAGTGGCAGAGGCTTCACCCACAACGCAAGCGCGGGATCAAGGGGCACGTAGAGGTGCGGGAACAGCGCCCCGCCGCGCGAGACCTCCCATTTCAACGCATCGCCCAGCGGTTCGGCGGGGACCGCGACGAGGACCAGATCGTCCATCCCGGCGAAATGCTTGGCCGCCGTCTCCATGGCCTGATCGGCGGTGGAGAAATGGATGAATCCGTCCTTCAGATCGACGGGGGCGCCGGTGAAGGTTCCGGCGGCCACCGCCGCTTCCCATTCGCTGCGGGGGCTGATCTTGTAGATCGTGGTCACGCGGGTCTCCGTCTTGGGCGCGGGAATCGCATCTTCCCGCCTTCCTTAGCGCACATTCGGGGAATGCGGGAAGACACGGATGGCAAGGAATATATGCCGGGGCGCACTTGATCGAAGGTATAAATTCCTCCACGCTGCCGGCGCAAAACCAATCGGGGGCCCGTGGATGCTATCTCATGACCGGGTCTGGGCGGCCATTGACACGCTCGCGAAGATCAATGGCATGTCTCCTTCCGGGCTCGCCCGGCGCGCGGGCCTGGATCCGACGACGTTCAACCGCTCCAAGCGGGTTGCCGGCGACGGGCGGCCGCGCTGGCCCTCGACGGAATCGATTTCCAAGGTGCTGGAAGCCACGGGGACGGCGATCGGCGACTTCGTCATGCTGATGACGACCCCGCAAGCCGGGTCCGACGCGCTGACGCCCACGGCCGACGCGCGGCCCCTTCTGCAGGTGCGGGGCGCGGATCAGGGGTTTGCGGAAGACAGCCAGCGGCCCGGCGGCGGCTGGGACGAGACGCCCTTTCCGGGCCTGCGCGGCGAAGACGTCTTCGCGCTGGAAGTCTCGGGCAACTCGATGCTGCCGCATTACCGCGACGGCGACACCATCATCGTCTCGCCCAACAGCCCGATCCGGCGCGGCGACCGGGTGGTGGTGCGCACGCGCACCGGCGAGGTGGCTCCCTGGGTGCTGCACCGGCGTACCGCCCGCACGGTGGAACTCGATCCCATCGGCCACGAACGCACAAAGCAGACGCTCGCGATCGAGGAGATCGAGTGGATCTCGCGGATCACCTGGGCAAGCCAGTAGGGGGCTGACGGGATGGAGCGGGACGCCCATCCTTCGAGACGCCCGCTGACGCGGGCTCCTCAGGATGACGTGGTGGGTGTTGATATGTTCTTCAAAAACAACAACACGATAACGTCATCCTGAGGAGCGCTCGCAAGAGCGCGTCTCGAAGGATGGGCCGCGGCGGAAAGGCCCGCGACCCGCTTCGACTATGCCGTGTACGCGTCAGGCGGCCTGAATTTCCCGGATGAAGTCGGTCACCTGCGAATTCAGCCGCTCGCTCTTGTCGGCGACGGAACGGGCCGTGGCCAGCACCTGCGTCGTCGCCGCACTGCTGGTCTCGGCAGCCTCGTTGAGCGAGGCGACGTTGCGCGAGACCTCGCTGGTCCCCCGCGCGGCCTCGTTCACGTTGCGGGCGATTTCTTCCGTGGTGCTCGCCTGTTCCTCAGCGGCCGAAGCGACGGCGGAGGAAATCTCGCTCAGATCGCCGATGACCTTGGCGATGGTCTCGATCATCGGGACGGTCGACTGCACATCGTCCTGCATCTTGGAGATCTGGACGGTGATCTCTTCGGTCGCCTTGGAGGTCTGGTTTGCAAGTTCCTTCACTTCCGCCGCAACGACCGCGAAGCCCTTGCCGGCCTCGCCCGCGCGTGCGGCCTCGATCGTGGCGTTGAGCGCAAGCAGGTTGGTCTGCTCGGCGATGGTGGAGATCAGGCTGATGACCTCGCCGATCGCTTCCGCCCCCGTCCTGAGCGCGGAGACGCGGCCCGAGGCGGAGGTGACGCGGTCGCGGGCGCTGTCGGCGAGTTCGGAGGTCCTGAGCACCTGGGCGCTGACCTCCTTGATGGACGAGGTCATTTCCTCCGTCGCCGAGGCCACCGTCTCCACGTTCGAGGAGGCCTGGGTGGAGGCGGCGGCGACGCTGGAGCTCTGGTTGGCCGTCTCCTCCGCCGTGGCGGCGAGCGACTGGGCGGTGGCCTCCAGTTCGGTGGAGGCGGAACTGAGGACGTTCAGCGACTCGTCCACCTCGGTGCGGAACTGCGCGGTCAGCGCCGCGATGCGCTCCGCCCGCTCTGCCTTCAGCCTGACATCCTTCTCCTGCTCCGCCAGCAGGCGCTGGCGTTCGGCGGCATTGTCCTTGAAGACCAGCATCGCCTTGGCGATGTCGCCGACCTCGTCGGCCTGTTCGGTGTAATCGATCGAGAAGTCAAACTCGCCGGCCGCCAGGCGTTTCAGCCCCGCCACCAGCCGGGTAATCGGCACGACGACGAACCGGCGGGCAATGACCTGCGCAACGCCGACGCCGATCGCGATGCCGGCAAGCGCAATCGCCAGGACAATGATACCGGCAATCGCGGAGGTGCTTTCCGCGTCCTTAGAGGCCGCATCGCTCTTGGTGTCGTTGTAGGAGACGAAGGCTGCCAGCCGCGTGCGCAGATCATGGGCGAGCGTCCGGTGGCGGGCGGCCATTTCGGCCAATGAGGTTCGCAGCTCGCCGCTGTCGGCACCGGTGGCATCGCGCGCCAGCGCCAGCGTTTCGTCAAGCTTGGCCGAATAGGCCTCGAACGCCGCCAGCGCCTCGTCCAGAAGCACCTTCTGCCGGGGGCCGGCGCTCTTCATCGCGTCCCCGTAGCGCCGGTGGAACAGATCCCGACTGGCGGTTATCTCCTTCATGATCTCTTCCGCAGCACCCGGGCTCGCGACGAGCCGGTATTCGGCCCGGTTGAGCTCCAGCGCGTTCTGGTTCATGCGGGCGCCCAGCCGCACCTGGCTCGCCGTCTGATCGAGGGCAAGCGCCGCGTCCCCCACCTTGTTGAGGAAAACGTAGCCGATCGCGCTGTTTGCCAGCGAAAGGAAACTGATGAGAGCGACAATCAGGAGGATCTTCCTCGAAATGGAAATATTGCGGATCGACATACGCGCCTCGTCTGCCAGCAGGGGAATTTGTGAATGAAACGGGGCGATGGTTCCCGCCCCCGGAAAAGCCGGCCTCGCAGCCGAAAGGAAACCCGGCCCAACGTCGCCATTCAATGACAACTTGTGTTAAACATAAGTTTACTACGATATTGTGTGTTATTCTTACGTATAATTTATAACGGTAGCTAATTATTCATTGATATGCTGAATATACCTCTTCGGCACATTCCAATACCGACAGCGTCAGTTGCGGGAGAGAGATGCGAAAAGCCCGGGTGACCGCCTTGTCAGCGGCTTTCGCAAGCATCCATGTGATCGACCACATGGGTCGCCCAGGCGGCCATGCCGGCGGCGGAGGGATGGAATCCGTCCTCGCAGAAGGCGTCGGGGCCGAAATCCAGCATGCGGGGAATGGCGGTGGCGCCGCGCTCGGCGCACAGGGTGGTGCCGATCATGTTGAGGAGACGGGCGCGGCGCTCCAGAATGCGGCCGAGGGTCGGCGGAAGCGCGGGCACGCGGTCCATCGGCATGACGTTGGGCCAGTAGAATGCGGCATCGGGAAAGCGGGCACGCAACGCATAGAGAAGGCCGCCGAAGCCCTTCTTCCAGCCTTTGCCGGTGCGGAAATTCTTGATGTCGTTGGTGCCGACGGAGACGATCACGTGCGTCCAGTCGCGCGGCTCGATATGCGCCACGACATGGTCGCGGATCTCTGTGGAGATCGCGGAATTGAACCCGGCCGTGCGGTAGGAGACCGCGCGGCCGGTGCGTTCGTTGAGGGTGCGGGCGACCTGCGCCGCCAGCCCCTTCTCGATATCATCGAGGCCGACGCCGGCGGCGGACGAATCGCCCACCACCAATAGCTTAAGGTCGGGGCCGTCGCCTTCGAGGTGGCCGGAAGCCTCGCCGGGGGCCGGCAGGAGGCGGCGGACGGTGAGCCGGACGCCGATGCCCTGCCAGGCGTAAACGGGAAAGGCGAGCCAGCTCGCCAGCGCGGCAAGCCGGATGGCTGCACTCCCCTGCCCCATTCAGATCCTCCCGGTTACGCTCAGCCCAGTTTGCCCTCGAGACATTTGGCAATGAGCGCGCGGGTCTCGTCAATGCCGTAGAGCGCCACGAAGGAGCCGAAGCGCGGGCCCTTCTCCTGGCCGAGCAGGCACTGGTAGATCGTCTGGAACCAGACGACCGAGACGCCGGGGCCGCCGTCGGGGCCCTTCTTGGAAGCATCCTGATAGCGCTCGATGGCGCGGCCGACGTCGAGGATCGCATCCTGGATCACCGCACCGTCCGCATCCGCCGGCAGGGCCGCCAGCCTGGCGTCGAGGGAGGCGAGCGCGGCACGCTCGACCTCGTCCGGCGCCTTGAAGGATTTCGCCGGCTTCACGAAATCGTCGAAATAGCGGATCGCGTAGCCGACGAGGCGGTCGAGTTCCGGGTTCGTCTCAGCCGTCTCGCCCGGCGCATAGCGCGAGATGAAGGCCCACAGCACGTCCTTGTTCGACGCGTTCGACGCGGAGACGAGGTTCAGCAGCATGGCGAACGGCACCGGCATGTCGATTTCCGGCACCTTGCCGGAATGGATGTGCCAGGCCGGATTGCCGAGCTTCTGCATCGCCGGCATGTCGGCGTATTTGTCGACGAAGGTATAGTATTCGTCGACCGCCTTCGGGATCACGTCGAAATAGAGCTTCTTGGCGCTCTTGGGCTTCTGGAACATGTAGAGCGCGAGGCTCTCCGTCGGCGCGTAGGTCAGCCACTCGTCGATGGTGAGGCCGTTGCCCTTCGACTTGGAGATCTTCTCGCCATTTTCGTCCAGGAACAACTCGTAGACGAAATGCTCCGGCGGGGTGCCGCCCATGACCTGACAGATCTTGTCGTAAAGGCCCATGTTGGGGCCGTGGTCCTTGCCGAACATTTCGAAATCGACGCCGAGCGCCGCCCAGCGGGCGCCGAAATCCGGCTTCCACTGCAGCTTGACGCGGCCGCCCGTCACATCGAGGGTGACGTCGTCGCCATCCTCGTCGGTATAGGTGATGGTGCCGGCCTTCGCGTCGACCGCCTTCATCGGCACGTAGAGCACGCGGCCGGTCTTGGGCGAGATCGGCAGGAAGGGCGAATAGGTCGCCTGACGCTCCTCGCCCAGCGTCGGCAGCATCACCTTCATGATGTCGTCGTAGCGCTCAAGCGCCCGGATCAGCGTCTCGTCCAGCTTGCCGGACTTGTAGTATTCGGTGGCGCTGGCGAACTCGTACTGGAAGCCGAAAGTATCGAGGAAACGGCGCAGCATGGCGTTGTTGTGCGCGCCGAAACTGTCGAAATCGCCGCCGAAGGGGTTCGGCACCGAGGTCAGCGGCATGTGCAGGTACGGCTCCAGCGCGGCCTTGTCCGGCACGCTGTCGGGGATCTTGCGCATCCCGTCCATGTCGTCGGAAAAGCACAGCAGCCGCGTCGGGATCTTGTCCTCGGTGAGCAACCGGAAGGCGGTGCGCACCATGGTCGTGCGCGCGACCTCGCCGAAGGTGCCGATATGCGGCAGGCCGGACGGGCCGTAGCCGGTCTCGAACAGGACCGGTTTGTCCGCTCCCCGCTTCTCCACCCGTTTGACCAGTTTGCGCGCCTCTTCGAACGGCCAGGCTTTGGAAGCCCGGGCCGCCTCGATGAATTCGGGCGACAGGTCAAGCGGGGGCAGGGATTGGTCGGTCATTTTCCGGTTTGTTCCATTGAGGGAGTGATGAAGCGCCTTGCGCGGCGCGCCGGGACACTAGAGCAACACGCGTGCGTAGGGAATTGCCGAAAACGATAATTATGAAACAAAAGTCACGGTCACGGCCTCAACCTTGCGGAGGGTGAGGCGAACGCCTACCTTCGGCCCGCGCAACGAACCTTTTCAAGGAAGCCTGTTCATCCCATGACCAATACGGTGTCTCCCCAGAAAGCCCTGATCTACACGATGGTGACGATTTCGGCGGCCGACAGCACGATGACCGACTCCGAATTGCTGAGGATCGGCGAGATCGTGCAGACGCTCCCCGTCTTCCGGGATTTCGATAGCGAAAAGCTGGTGCAGGTCGCGGAGGAATGCGGCGCGCTGCTGGAGGGCGACGACGGGCTCGACACCGTGCTGGAGGTGATCGCCGGCGCGCTTCCCGAAAGGCTCTACCAGACAGCCTATGCGCTGGCGGTGGAAGTGGCGGCGGCCGATCTCGTGGTCGAGCAGGAGGAACTGCGCTTCCTGGCGCTTTTGCGCGACCGGCTGAACCTCGACAAGCTGACGGTTGCCGCGATCGAACTGAGCGCAAGGGTGCGTCACCGGGTGGCGTGAGGGGGCGACGCGGTGCGCAGGAGCGGGCTGATTGGGGGACTTGGTGACTGGGGCCCATCCTTCGAGACGGCCTTGTCAGGCCTCCTCAGGATGACGTTGTCTTTGTTGATGTTTTCTTCAAAATCAACAATACGATGACGTCATCCTGAGGAGGTGCGAAGCACCGTCTCGAAGGATGGACCACAAGTACCGTGCACCCCACAAGCATGCACGCCCCGCCCTCCCCGATCACACCCGCCAGAAGCGTGGGATGAACAGCACCAGCACGGTCAGCAGCTCCAGCCTTCCCAAGAGCATGCCGAAGGACAGGATCCACTTCGCCGGATCGTTGAGCGTCTGGAACGTGCCGGCGGGGCCGATGATCTCGCCGAGGCCCGGGCCGACATTGGAGATCGCCGTGGCCGCACCCGACAGCGCCGTCAGGTCGTCGAGCCCGGTCAGGTTCAGCGCGATGGCGAGCCCCGCGAAGCAGCAGATATAGAGAAAGAAGAAACTCTGCACCGCCGCGACGACGCCGTCGTCGATGGGGCGGCCGTTGAAGCGCGGCACGAAGATGCCGTTGGGATAGACCGCCCGGTTGAAATGCTGGCCGAGGCTCGCCCACAGAACCTGGAAGCGGAAGACCTTGATGCCGCACGAGGTCGAGCCAGCGCAGCCGCCGATGAACATGATGATGAAGAAGAGCCCGGCCGAGAACGGCCCCCAGGAATTGTAGTCGGCATTGGCGTAGCCGGTCCCCGTCATCACCGAGACGACGTTGAAGGCGGCGTAGCGCAGGCCCTCCAGCCCCTCGTTGATGCCGCTGTGGTGCTGGAACAGCCAGATGATGAGGATGAAGATCGCCAGCAGCACGAAGAATGTGCGCACCTGCGTGTCGCGCAGCAGCGCACGCGGTTCGCCCTGTAGCGCCCGGATGTAGAGCATGAAGGGCAGCGAGCCGACGCACATGAAGACGATGGCGATCCAGTCGATGGCGGCACTGTCGAAATGGCCGAGCGAGGCGTCCTTGGTGGAGAAGCCGCCGGTGGCCACCGTCGTCATCGCATGCATGATCGCATCGTCGAGCGCCATACCCGCGACGTGGTAGAGGATCGCGCAAGCCGCCGTCAGCGCGATGAAGATCAGCGTCATGATGCCGGAGATCTGGGTGGCGCGCGGCAGGATCTTTTCCGGCGCGTCGAAGGCCTCCGCCTTGAAGAGCTGCATGCCGCCGACCTTCAGCATCGGCAGCACGGCGAGCGCCATGACGATGATGCCGAGCCCGCCAAGCCATTGCAGGATGGCGCGCCAGAACAAAACGCCAGGCGGCGCGTGATCGAGCCCGACGACGACGGTGGCGCCCGTGGTGGTGAGCCCCGACATCGCCTCGAAATAGGCGTCCGTATAGGTGGGAACGGTGCCGGACCACAGCAACGGCAGCGCGCCGAAGGCCGACAGCACCACCCACACCATGCACGTCATGACGAAGGCCTGGCGCAGTCCCATCGTGCCCGGCGAGCCGCGCGCGGACAGCCACAGGGCGATGCCGATCATCACGGTGAGCAGCGAGGAGGCGGCAAAGATCTGCCAGTCGTCGTTCTGCGCCGCGAGATCGACCATCGCGGGCACCATCATGGCCGCGCCCAGCGTGGCGAGCAGCACGCCCGTGACGAGCAGGATGGGCCGAAGATCAAGCAAGCCGAAAGCCTCGGTGGGTCTGGCAAGGCGCCGCGGGCGCGATTGCGAAACGGGACGGCGGACTGTCGGGCACCGGGGCGAGCCCGTCAACGCGGTTTCGACGCGCCGCGCCTGCGGCAAACGTCAATTCAGGACCCGGGGCATGTTCGGAATGTCCAGCGGAAAGGCGGGGATCGCGACGGCGAAGACGTCGCCGTCCTCCGTCTGCATCTCGTAGGAGCCGACCATGATGCCGGAGGCGGTGGCGAGCGGGCAGCCGGACGTATACTGGTAGCTGGCGCCGGGCTTCAGCACCGGCTGTTCGCCGACCACGCCCGCGCCGCGCACTTCCTGCACCCGGCCGGAGGCATCGGTGATCTTCCAGTGGCGGGAGAGAAGCTGCACGGTGTCGTCGCTCTGGTTGACGATGCGCACGGTATAGGCCCAGAAATAGTGGTCGTCGGACGGCGCCGACTGGTCCGCCAGATAGGTCGGCTCGACCACGACCTCGATCCCCCGCGTCTCTTCGCTGTACATCTTCTTGCGGTTCCGTTGTTGCGGGCCCTTGCGGCGCGCCATCATGGCGTATCGGCCCGGTACGACGCCTTTTCCGTATTCTAGTTGAAGCGCCGGCAAAGGTGAATCGTCTTTGCGTTACCCGGACCTTCGAACGGCGCTGCCGCCCGTTCATATCTGCTTGATCGGACAGGTAAAGGCCTTTCCCACCATTGACCGGGCGCGGCGCCCGACGCAGGCTGCCGCACCGATGCTGCCCAATCCCGCATTGCCGCCAACATGGGCCCGCTCCATGCTCGATGCCTATCTGCGCCCGAAGATCGATCCACCGCTCAACGCCGCCGGCCGCGGGCTCGCCCGGCTTGGCGTCGGCGCCAACGCGGTGACGTTCGCGGGCCTGGCGCTGGGGCTTGCGGGCGCTGCGGCGATCGCGCTCCATTTTCCGCTCGCGGGGCTGGTGCTGATCCTGGCCGGCCGGCTTGCCGACGGGCTCGACGGCGCGGTGGCGCGCGCGACGCGGCTGACGGATGCCGGCGGCTATCTCGATATCGTGTGCGATTTCCTGTTCTACGGGGCGGTGCCGCTCGCCTTCGTCATCGCCGACCCGGCCGCGAACGCCTTCGCCGGGGCGGCACTGCTGGCGAGCTTCTACGCGTCGGGCACGACGTTCCTCGCCTTTGCCGCGATCGCGCAAAAGCGCGGGCTCTCCACATCGGCGCAAGGGGTGAAGTCGCTCTACTATCTCGGCGGCATCGCGGAAGGCACGGAGACCATCGCCTTTTTCGTGGCGATCTGCCTGTGGCCAGCCCATTTCGCGGTGCTGGCGTGGGTGTTTGCGGCCGTGTGCTATTTCTCCGCGATCGTGCGGGCGATCAACGGGGCGGTGATATTGCGCGGGTGAATCGGGGGAAACGAGGAACGGCGGCCGGCGAGAGAGCGAGGTTGCGGCCCATCCTTCGAGACGCGCTCTTACGAGCGCTCCTCAGGATGACGTTGTGCTTGTTGATGTTTTCTTCAAAGCCAACAACACGATAACGTCATCCTGAGAGGCTGGCCCGGAAATGGTAACCGGTTCTTCGCCTCGGATTCTACGCGCCTTCATACCCCTCCATCGTCATCACCCGGCGAAGTCCGGGTGATCCAGCGCGCGCCCCGAATGCTGCGGCTGGAGGTGGATTGCCCGGACTTCGCCGGGCAATGACGGCGGAGGGGCATGAGGCGGATTGTGGGAGGCACACAATGCGATACCATTTCCGGGCCGGGCTCTGAGGAGGTGCGCCAGCACCGTCTCGAAGGACGGGCCACAAGCGCCATCTCGCCCCCGCCCCTACCGTCCCGCCATCTTCTCCGCCATGACGGAGATCGTCTTCACATAGACCTCGGCCTTGTTCCAGCCGCGCAATGCCTTGTAGTTGGCGGTGCCCGGGCCCCAGGGCTGGCCGGGACGCCAGCCGTAGGCCTTGAGGTAGTTGGCGGTCGAGGCCAGAACGTCGGGCACCGAGCGGATGAGATCGCGGCGGCCGTTGCGGTCGTAGTCGACGGCGTATTTCATGTAGTTGGAGGCTAGGAACTGGGTCTGGCCGATCTCGCCCGCCCAGGCGCCCCTCATCTCCGCCGGCCGCATGTCGCCGCGCGCGACGATCCTCAGCGCGCTGATCAGCTCGTTGGTGAAGAAGGCGGAGCGGCGGCAGTCGTAGGCGAGCGTTGCCAGCGAGCGCATCACCGGCATGGAGCCGGAATTGGCGCCGAAGCCGGTTTCCAGCCCCCAGATCGAGACGACGATTTCCGCCGGCACGCCGAAGTCGCGTTCGATGCGCTGGAACAGACGCCGGTTGTTGCCGATATAGGCGCGGCCCCGGCTGATCATCGCGTCTGAGACGCGGCGGGCGTAGAACTGGTCGAAGCTCAGCTTGAAGGATTTCTGCGAGCGGTCGAGACGGATCACGCGGGGATCGTAGCGCACGCCGGAAAGCGCGCCCTCGATCACCGCGGACGAAAGCCCGGCGGCGCGCGCCTCGCGCTTGAACTCGGCAAGCCAACGGTCGAAGCCGGCGGCATCGTTGCCGCAGGAGGCGGCATGCGCCGTGCCGGACAAGGCTGCGGCGACAAGGGGAGCGCCGGCAAGGACAAGCCCCCCGAGCACGACAAAAGCGGCAATGCGCAAGGCCCGCATCATTGAGTCTCTCCGGCGCGGCATGGACGATCCCGCCACTATTACCGCGCCGGATAGCGCGCGCAATCGGCTTTGCGAGGTCCCGCCTCGCCGCCGTTTCCAGGATCAGATCGCCGCGAGCGCCTTGTCGAAGTCGGCCAGCAGATCGTCGATGTGCTCCAGCCCGACGGAGAGACGCAGCATGCCGCCGGTGATGCCGAGTTCCAGACGCGCCTCTTCGGCGACATTCTGGTGCGTCGTGGTCGCCGGATGGCAGATGATGCTCTTGGCGTCGCCGAGATTGTTGGAGATCTTGACGATGTCGAGCGCGTTGGAAAAGGCGAAGGCCGCCTCCTTGCCGCCGGCGAGCTCGAAGGCCACAAGCGTGGACCCGGCGCGCATCTGCTTTTTCACAACGTCTGCCTGCGGGTGGTCGTCCCGGCCGGGATAGATCAGCCGCGAGACGGCCTTGTGGTCTGCCAGAAAATCGGCGATGCGGGCCGCACTTTCGGTCTGGCGCTCGATGCGCAGCGGCATCGTTTCAAGCCCCTTCAGCATCACCCAGGCGTTGAACGGCGAAAGCGAGGGGCCGGAATGCTTGAAGAGGGGGTGGAACTCCTCCTCGATCCATTCCTCGTCCGACAGCACGATGCCGCCAAGACAGCGGCCCTGACCGTCGATGTGCTTGGTAGCGGAATAGACGACGACGTCGGCGCCGAGCTGAAGCGGCGACTGCCAGAGCGCGGTGGCGAAGACGTTGTCCACCACGAGACGGGCGCCGGCCTCATGCGCGATATCGGCGACCGCCGCGATATCGACGACGCTGAGCGTCGGATTGGTGGGCGATTCCAGGAACATCACGCGGGTGTTGGGCCTGACCGCCGCCTTCCATTCCTCGATCTTGGTGCCATCGACCAGCGTCGCCTCGACGCCGAAGCGGGGCAGCACGGTTTCCGCGATGTAGCGACACGAGCCGAACAGCGCCTTGGCTGCGACGATATGGTCGCCGGCGCGCACCGAGGCCAAAAGCGCGGAGCTGACGGCCGCCATGCCGGACGCGGTCGCGCGCGCGGCTTGCGCGCCCTCCAGCTCGCACATGCGGTTTTCGAACATGTCGACGGTGGGGTTGGCATAGCGCGAATAGACGAAACCCGGATCGTCGCCGTTGAATCGCGCCTCGGCCTTTTCCGCGCTGGGGTAGACGAACCCCTGCGTCAGGAACAGCGCCTCGGAGGTTTCGTTGAAGGGGCTGCGAAGCGTCCCGCCGTGCACCAGCCGCGTTGCGGGATGCCAGTCTTTTTCGTTCGACATGTCAGGCTCCAGATACAAAAAAACCCGGTCGCAGGCGGCCGGGCTCCGAAGCACCCGGTCTTTTTAGCGACTTGTTTAACGTGGCTGCAAGCCGACCGGCCCAAATCACCACGGGGATGCCTGCCTGAATAAGGCAAGAGCGGGTTGGCGTCAATGCGGGGATCGGCTAAGGGGGATACCGGACAAGACCGGGAAAAGCCGGGAAGACGCGAAGAGGCGGTAACGACATGACAGACGCACCGGCCGGCATTCTGCCGGCGCACATGATCGAGGCGCTGTTCGCAAGCGGAAACATCATCGCGGACCGGGCGCTTGACGACGATCAGGTGCAGCCGGCAAGCCTCGATCTGAGGCTCGGAAAGGTCGCCTGGCGGGTGCGCGCGTCGTTCCTGCCCGGGCCGGGAAGATCCGTCACCAGCAAGCTCGACCGGCTGAAACTGCACGAATTCGACCTGACCGGCGGCGCCGTCCTGGAGACGGGCTGCGTCTATATCGTGCCGCTGCTGGAAGAACTGGACCTTCCCGCCGACGTGGCCGCGACCACCAACCCGAAAAGCTCCACCGGCCGGCTCGACGTGTTCACCCGGGTGATCACCGACGAGGGCCAGGAATTCGACACGGTGCCGGCGGGCTACAAGGGCGCGCTTTACGCCGAGATCAGTCCGAAGACGTTTCCCGTGCTGGTGCGCACCGGCACGCGGCTTTCGCAGATCCGTTTCCGGCGCGGGCATCCGACCGTCACGGATGAGGAACTGACGGGCCTTGACGAGACGGCGGAGCTGATTTCCGGCGGCCATGCGCGCATCGGCGGCGGGCTTCAGCTCTCCATCGACCTTGAGGGCACGGGCACGGACCGGCTCGTCGGCTTCCGCGCCAAGCGGCACACCGGCGTCATCGACATGGACGTGAAGGCCGCGCACGATCCGCTCGACTTCTGGGAGCCGATCCACCGGCGGGGCGCGGCGGAACTCATTCTCGATCCGAACGAATTCTACATCCTCGTCTCGCGCGAGGCGGTGCACGTGCCGCCAGATTTCGCGGCCGAAATGGTGCCGTTCGATCCGCTGGTGGGCGAATTCCGCGTCCATTACGCCGGCTTCTTCGATCCCGGCTTCGGGCATTCGGAGATCGGCGGGGCCGGCTCGCGCGCCGTGCTGGAGGTGCGCTCGCACGACGTTCCGTTCATTCTCGACCACGGGCAGACGGTGGGCCGGCTCGTCTACGAGCGCATGGCGGAACGGCCGAAGACGCTCTACGGCGAGGGCATCGGCTCCAACTACCAGGGCCAGGCGCTGAAGCTGTCGAAACATTTCAAGGCGGTGGAGTAGCCCACGGAGACCGGCAAGGCGCGTCGGCGCGGAACTTTTGCCGGCGCCGGGGTTTCTTGAAGAGCATTTCGTGCGCTCGGGGCGTTCCGCTTGCGGAAAAGGCCGGAATGACCGAAGGGGCTTTGCACGGAGCCGCTCGCACGGTTGTCATCATCTCGGTTTCCGGAAATGCAGATATTGGGAAACCGATACCTCCACCGTCATTGCCCGGCTTCGTCCGGGCAATCCAACGCGGGCTGCGGCATGCACTGCGAGTGCTGGATCACCCGGACTTCGCCGGGTGATGACGGCGGAGGGATAACGGGAAAAGCCATGGAGCGCGGGAGAGCTGCGGCGTGAGGGAAACGAGCGACAGAAGCGCCGCTGAAGACGAAGCCGCGGCCTGCCACAAGGCCGAACCGGGGCGCGGACGTTCGGCATCGCGGCCCTCGCAGATCCCCTTGCGCGGGCTTCTCGACGTCATCTGGCGCGTCGGCCACCAGATCATCGTCGACCGGGTGATGCTGGTGGCGGCCGGTGCCACCTACTACTTCCTGCTCGCCCTGTTTCCCGGCCTTGCGGCCTTCGTCGCGCTCTATGGGCTTGTGGCCAATCCGCTGACCATCGCCGATCACGTGCAGGCGCTGGAGGGCATCGCGCCGGCAGCCGCCATCGGGCTCATTCACACCCAGCTTGAGGCGCTGGCCTCGCAGACGCGCAACACGCTGAACTTCGCCTTCTACGGCGGTCTTGCCGTGTCGCTGTGGAGCGTGAACGCGGCGATCAAGGCGTTGTTCGAGGCGATGAACATTGCCTACAACGAAGCGGAAAAGCGCAGTTTCCTGCGGCTTAACCTGGTGTCTCTGGGCTTCACGCTGGGGGCGATCTTCACCGGGTTCCTGCTGATCTTCGCCATCGGCGTGATCCCGACGGTGCTTGCCTTCGTCGATCTCGGCGACATGGCGGGACGGCTGATCGGGCTGACGCGCTGGCCGGTGCTGCTGGCGGTGATCGGCTTCGGCATCACGCTGATCTACCGCTTCGGCCCGAGCCGGGAGCGGGCGAAATGGCGCTGGCTGAGCTGGGGCGGATTGCTGGCAACCCCGCTGTGGCTCGCCGCCTCCTTCGCGTTTTCCTACTACATCGAGAATTTCGCCGACTACAACGCCACCTACGGCACGCTGGGGGCCGTCATCGGCCTGATGGTGTGGATCTGGATTTCCGTGGTCATCCTGATCGTCGGTGCGGAACTCAACGCGGAGCTGGAGCACCAGACGGCACGGGATTCCACGACCGGGAAGCCCCTGCCGATGGGCGAGCGCGGCGCAATGGTCGCCGACACGCTCGGCAAGGCGCGCAAGGGATAGCGGGCGGTGTTTCCGCCCCCTCTCCCACGGGGAGAGGGCTGGGGTGAGGGGTATCGGGCTCTCGTGGATACGGCGGCCCCGTCCCCCCTCACCCGGCGCATTCGCGCCGACCTCTCCCCATGGGAGAGGTGAGTGGCGAGCGACATCACGGGCGAAACGGGAAGCCCCCCTTACGCCCGCTCCTCCACGCTCCGGCGCAACTCGGCGAGTTCCTTGCGCAGCGCCTTGACCTCCTCCAGCACGATGCCGGTTTCGGAATGGATCGCCTGGCGGTCGGCCTCGGCTATCTGGTCGTGCTCCTCCTGCATGGCGGAGACGATGATACCGATGAACAGGTTGAGCACCGTGAAGGCGGTGGCCAGAATGAACGGCAGGAAGAAGATCCAGGCGTAGGGATGCGCCTCCATGACCGGGCGCACGATGCCCATGGACCAGCTTTCCAGCGTCATGATCTGGAACAGCGTGTAGGCGGAGGCTCCGAGCGAGCCGAACCATTCGGGAAACGTCGCCCCGTAGAGGTTCGTCGCCATGACGGAGAAGATGTAGAAGACGAGGCTCATCAGCAAAACGATGGAGCCGAGGCCCGGGAGCGCCGCTATCAGCCCGCCGATGACGCGCTGGAGCGAGGGCACGGTGGAGACGAGCCTCAAAACCCGAAGGACCCGCAGCGCGCGGAGCACCGACAGCGCGCCGGTGGCCGGAATGAGCGCGACGGCGACGACAAAGAAGTCGAACAGGCTCCACGGACGCGCGAAGAACGACAGCCGGAAGACATAGATCCGGACGGCGATCTCCACCACGAAGATGGCGATGACGATGTGGTCGACCGCGGTCAGAAGGCCGCCGATCGCGCTCATGACGCTCGGGCTCGTTTCAAGGCCCAGCGTCACGGCATTGAGGACGATGATCGAGATGATCGCCCATTCCCATGGCTTCGACCGGACGATGTCCCGCAATCTGTCGCGCATCTGTGTCCCCGCATGCAGTGGCGGCCCCCGCGGCCGCTGCCGACCGAAGCCATGTAGGTGGAAGAACGGGGTCTGCCAAGAGCGCGCCCACCATGGGCGCGGCGGCTGTTGACAGCTGTGCCGTCGGCCGTGAGGCGTTTGCTATTCCGCTTGACAGATCGGGCAGGGACACGGCAAAGAGACGTTGAGTTGCGGGTGTAGCTCAATGGTAGAGCAGAAGCTTCCCAAGCTTACGACGAGGGTTCGATTCCCTTCACCCGCTCCATTCCCCTCTCTCCGACATGTCCGCCCCCTTCCCGCCCCTCGGGAGCGCTTTGCTGCGCGGTCCGCCCTCGGGCAAGGCCGTGGCTGGTCTTGCGCCAGTGCGACGGCCGCAGCACCAGCTCCACGAGGGCGACGGCAAAGGCCACGCTCATCATCAGCCAGTAGAACGGCAGCCCCGCCCAGTCGCGCAGGCGGATGCGCAGGCGGCGCAGGCGCGCGGCGCGCAACATGGCGAAGGCCGAGGCGCCGTAGCCGGCAACGAGGCACAGCGTTCCCGCCCCCATCACCGTCATGTCGGCAAGCCCCTCAAGGCGCGGCACAAGCGTCTCGTCGAACGCATAGAGCGCGATGAAGCCGAGGAAGGCCGGGTGGGCGACAAGCGCCAGCGCGGTTCCCGCAAACAGCAGCACGGTGACAGTGAAGTTGAGCGGGCCGAGATCACGCCAGAGCTGGCGCGGGCGTCTCATGTGGACAAGCCAGGTCTGCAACCAGCCCTTGTGCCAGCGCACCCGCTGGTTGAGCCAGGCAGAGAAGGTGAGCGGCGCCTCCTCCCAGGTGGTGGAGTTCACCGTGACGATGCGCCAGCCGTCGCGCACCAGACGGATGCCGATATCGATGTCCTCGGTGACGTTGTGCGGGTCCCAGCCGCCGCAATCCTCCAGCGCACGGCGGCGGAAATGGTTCGAGGTGCCGCCGAGCGGCAACAGCAGGCCGCGCCCGGCCATCCACGGCAGCAGGATGTCGAACAGCGTGGCGTATTCCAGCGCGAACTGGCGGGTGAAGAAGGTCTCGTGCGCATGGTCGACGGCAAGGCGCGCCTGAACGCAACCCACGGAGAGCGGCGCGGAGGCAAAGAGCCGGGCGACTTTCATGAGCTGGTCCGGCTCCGGCCTGTCCTCCGCGTCGAAAACGGTGACGAGATCACCCCGGGCAAAGCGCATGGCGTAGGACAGCGCCTTGGGCTTGGTACGCGGGCCTTGGGCGGGCACCACGAGGATCTCGAACGGCGGGCCGGGCACGACGCGCGCCAGCGCCGCACGCGTCTCCGCGTCGTCCTCCTCCACCAGGAACTTGATGTCGAGAAGCGGGCGGGGATAGTCGAGCCGGGCCATGGCGGCGACGAGATCGGCGGCGACATCCGCCTCGCGGTAAAGCGGCACGAGCACCGTGTAGAGCGGCCATTCGTGCCGCTCCGGCGTGCGGCCGCGGCGCAGCGGATGTTCCACCCCGTCATAAAGCCCGGCGCAGAAGCGGGCCGCACTGCCCGCGACGAACAGCAGCCCGGCGAGCGCCATGAGCGGGCCCGGCGCGAAGAACGCCGCCGCCAGCGCCGCGCCGATGAGCGCCGCGGCGCGCAAGGTCGCGCCGACGCTGGCAAGGAGGCGGATATGGGCGGCGGAGCATTCCGGCCGGGCGATCGCAAGGCCATGAACGGCTGAGTGGATGGCGGCGGCGCGGGCGAGGTTTTCCGGCGTGGTGATGGAAAGTCGGGCGGCAAGGCGCGGATCGCCGCGCACCCGGGCGATGACCTCGCCCACGCTTGCCGGACGCGGCGCCATGACGAGCGCGACGCCCCCGCCCCTGTTGCCCCCCTGCCCTGCCCGCCCGGGTTCGAGCGCGATCACCGCGAGGCGGGCGGGATCGGCGCGCACGAGTTCCGGCGCCAGACGCGGATCGGGCCGTAGCGCCTCGAAGGGGAGAAAGGGAACGCCGAGCGTGGCCGCAAGCGCGCGATAATAGGCCTCACCGGAAAGCCGCCCGTCGGCAAGCAGCAGATCCGCAGCGCACGGCCCGCCGCCCGTGCCTGCGTCACTGGCGCGAAGTGTGGTTTGCCCGCCCGCCCGCGCGCGCAGCGCGGCGTCTGCGAGCACATCCGGACCCAGACCGTGATCGGCGAGAAAGCGGATATCGTCGGGGAGCCGCACCCGGTCCGGCCCGCGCTCCGGCACCTGCTCGACAGGACGCAGGAAGGCCGGGACGTCGAACTGGAAGGCAGACCGGCTGGCATCGGAGAACCCGGACGCGGGCGCCCCGCTGTCGGACACACCCGTCCGGTCGAACGACCACGCACTCAACGGCTTCCCCCCGGCCCCGCAATAAATTAAGGTCCGCTCACGAGTGGCGGACGCGGGTCGGCGGGGCAGGTCCAGGGCGATGATCGCGATGCGGTATGATCCATCCTGAAAGGAAAGATCACGCAGCGAAGAAATGCCGCCCGAGGATCTTTAACAGCACAATGAATGAGTTTCTTCTTAAATGAGACTTATTGGAATATTGGTACTTACCCTAGTATCATTCCTGACAGTTACTGTCGATAGCCCGAGGGCGGCGGAAGGTGATCCGGCGAAGGATACGGGCACGCCCGGCGCCACGGCAGCCCCGGTCTTTCGCGCACCTCCCGACGCACCCGTCATCCCCAATTTCTGGGATGCGCGCGTGCGCCTCGACAAGCCGACAGAGATCCAGCGCACCATCCGCTTTCTCGCAAGCGACGACTTCCCGCCCTTCGTCTTCCGCGATCCCGCCGGCCGGCTGACGGGTTTCAACGTCGATCTGGCGCGCGCGATCTGCGACGAGCTGGAGGCGATCTGCACGCTCAAGGTAGAGCCGTTCGAGAACCTGCTGCAATCACTCGCCGCGGGCGAAGGCGATGCTGTGATCGCGGGGCTGGAGCCCGGCGCGCAGGCAGGTGCGAAGGGAGGCGCCGAGGTTCCGGTGATCTATTCAGCCCCCTACCTGAAGTTGCCCGCGCGTTTCGTCGTGCGGAAGGAAGATGCGACCGAACAGCCGCTTCTGCCGGAGACGATGCAGGGCAAGTGGATCTCGGTCGCGGCGGACACCGCCCATGCGGATTTCCTGAAAACGTTCTTTCCCGACAGCCGCGTCGCCACCTATCCCGACGAACAGAAGGCGCGCGACGCGCTGCGGCGCGGCGAGGTGGATGCGCATTTTGGCGACGGACTGGCCTTGAGCTACTGGCTGCAGGGAACGAGTTCGGTCAATTGCTGCGTGTTCGCGCCCGGGCCGTGGCTTGAACCCGGCTATTTCGACCACGGGCTGACGATCGCGCTGAGGGCGAAAAGCGAGGACCTGCGCGCCGCGATCAACTACGCGCTGCAGCAGGTGAACGATGACGGCCGCTTCGGCGAGCTTTACCTGCGCTACTTCCCGATCAGCTTCTATTGAGCGACTTGGCCGGCGCCTCTTCACGTTCGTCGCCATCGGCAACATTCGCGCGAAAGGGCAGCGCCAGCGACCAGACGATGCCGGTGGGCTCCGCGCTCTGGAACGCGGAAAGCCCGATCGTCATGCCCTCGTGGCCGCGCGAAGGCTCTGCCACGTAGGTGCGAAAGAGCCGGTCCCAGAACGAAAAGTTGAAGCCGTAGTTGGAATCCGTCTCGCGGACGATGACGGAATGGTGGACGCGGTGCATGTCGGGCGTGACGATGACGGGCCTGAGCACAGCATCAAGCCAGCGCGGCAGGCGGACGTTGGAATGGTTGAACATCGCCCCGCCGTTCAGCACCGCCTCGAACACCAGCACGGCCAGCGCCGGCGCGCCCAGCGCCACGACGACGCCCGCCTTCCACACCATGGAAATGAGGATTTCCAGCGGATGGAAGCGCAGCGCCGTCGTCAGGTCGATGTCCGGATCGGCATGGTGCATGCGGTGGATGCGCCACAGGAGGGGCACCTTGTGGGAAACGAGATGTTCCAGCCAGACCGCAAAATCCAGCACCACGAAGGCGATGACGCCGCCGACAAGCGGCGGCACGCCGAGGGCTGGAAAGAGCCCGTAGCCGCGTGCCTGCGCCCACAGCGCGGCGCCCACGGCGGCCATCGGGAAGACGATGCGCAGGATCGCTGAATCGATGACGACGATCGCCAGATTGGTCACCCAGCGCCGGCCGCGCCCGTAGCGCAAGGGACGGCGCGGGGCCAGCAGCTCGAACAGCGCCATGCCTGCGAAGATTGCGGCGAAGATGGAAAGCCGGATGGTCAGTTCGCTCAAGCGGCGGTGTCTCCCACGTCAGGTACCGGTGCGTGTTCGAAGAGTGGAATTCCGGTCTGGAATTCGGGGACTGAAGCAATGGGCCCATCCTTCGAGACGGCCTTTCAGGCCTCCTCAGGATGACGTTATGTTTGTTGCTCTTTCGAAGGAGCGCCCAACACACTCAACGTCATCCTGAGGAGCCCGCGCCAGCGGGCGTCTCGAAGGATGGGCCGCTTGCTTCGGCCCTCTCCCGAGCGTTGACGATGGCCACGTGCGCGGGCCACATGCAAGTCACGAGCGCGCGATTCCCCCGCGCCAGGACCTTCCCTGCGCAAGGACAGGCGACATGACCGACTTTCTCTGGACCCGGCCCGACACGGCCCCGGTGGCGACCCTGTTGCTGGCGCACGGCTCCGGCGCGCCGATGGATTCTCCCTTCATGGAGAAGTTCGCGGCATTCGCGGCCCGGCAGGGCATCGCGGTCGCGCGCTTCGAGTTTCCCTACATGGCCGATCGCCGGGTGACCGGCAAGAAGCGGCCGCCGCCGCGCGCCGACAAGCTGATCGATGCCTATCTCGCGGCGATTTCTCAGATCGCGGACGAGGCGCAGGGGCCGCTGCTGATAGGCGGAAAATCGCTCGGCGGACGCGTGGCGGCGATGGCGGCTGGCGATCCGGCGCTCGATGCGCATGTGGCGGGCGTGGTGTGTCTCGGCTACCCGTTCCACCCGCCTGCAAAGCCGGAGGACACGAGGCTGGAACCTCTGCTGGCACTGCCGCTGCCCTGCCTGATCGCGCAAGGGGAGCGCGATCCCTTCGGCAATCGCGACGAGGTTGCGGGCTACGGTCTGCCGGAGGCGATCGAGGTGATCGTGATGGAGGACGGCAGCCACGACCTCGCCCCGCGCGGCGCCTCGCCGGCGACATGGGACGGCAACCTGAGGATCGCGGCCGATGCCGTGCGGCAGTTTGCGGAGAGGATCGCCGGATAGGTCGAAACGCGGTTGGAGGGAAGCGGGTGTTTGTGCGTGTGGCCCATCCTTCGAGACGGCCGCTATGCGGCCTCCTCAGGATGACGTTGTCCATGTTGGTATATTGAAGAAATCATCAACAAACACAACGTCATCCTGAGGAGGTGCGCCAGCGCCGTCTCGAAGGATGGGCCACGAGCTGAGAGCCCCGCGATCCGATGCCGCCGGACCGGAAACGGCCCGGCACGCCCTTTCCTCCCTTACGTAAATTTAATCCATCCCGCCCTGATTCCGATGCATTGTACGCCTACGTAAATGGCGGTGTGCGCCGCACGCGTTTTCGGGCATAAATGCGGGATCGCGCGACGGATTGGGAGAAGGCGAGGCGTGCTGAAATCGATCGAGACCGAGGCCGGCAGTTCGGGCGAGGCGGAAGCCGGCGCGCGGCCCGGTGGCGCTCCGGCCCGACCGGTGGCCACCGTCGCACGCGCCGTTCTGCAGACGGCGATCGCCGGCGGCATCCTGGCCGGCGCGGTCTTCGCCTATTTTCATCTGGTGGAGACCCGAGAGAGCATCCCGTCCCGCCCGCCGCGCGAACAGGTCTATGTCGTGCGCACCGTTCCCGCCGTCATCTCCGACGAGCGGCCGATGCTGTCGCTCTACGGCGAGGTGATGGCGGCGCGCACGGTCGATCTGCGCGCGCTGGTCGCCGGCAAGGTGGTGAAGGTCAGCGACAATCTTCAGGCGGGCGCGGCCGTGGATGCGGGCGACAACCTGGTGGAGATCGACCGCTTCGCCTACGAGGGCGCGGTTGTGGAGGCCAAGGCCAATCTGGCTGAAGCGCGGGCGAAGCTCATCGAGGCGGAGGGCGGGCTGGAGCTTGAGCGCGCCAATGTGGATTTCGCACGCGAGCAGCTCGCCTTCGCCGAACGCGATCTGGAGCGCGGCCGCCAGCTTCTGGAGCGTGGCTCGGCCACCGAACGTACGATCGACGACCGCGGCCTCATCGTCTCCCAGCGCCGCCAGCAGCTCGACCAGCGCCGCTCCGCGCTCGCCGTCCAGGAAGCGCGCGTGGAGCAGCAGAAGGCCGCCATCGAGCGGCTGGAGTGGAAGCTTCAGGAGGCGGAACAGGCGCTCGCCGACACCACACTGAAGGCGCCCTTCGACGCGGTCGTGCGCTCCGAGGCCGCCGAGGTCGGACGCCTCGTCAACGTCAACGACGTCGTCGCCGTCCTCTACGACCGAAACGCGCTGGAGGCCCGCTTCACGCTGTCGGACAACCAGTACGGCCGGCTTCTGGGAGAAAGCGGGACGCTGTTCGGCCGAAAGGTCGAGGTCGTGTGGACCATCGGCAACGAGCCGGTGAGCTATCCGGCCGAGGTCGTGCGCGTCGGCGCGGATGTGGCGTCTGAACGCGGCGGCGTCGATGTCTATGCCCGTATCGCTCGCGCCGGCGCCGAGGTTCCGCTGCGCCCCGGCGCCTTCGTGGAACTGAAGGTGCCCGACAAGCTCTATCGCGGCGTCGCGCGCCTGCCCGAAACCGCGCTCTACGGCGGCAAACACATCTATGCCGTGATCGACGACCGGCTGAACCGCCGCGACGTGGACGTGATCGCCTATGACGGCAGCGATGTCATCGTGCGCGGCGACATTACCGACGGCGAAACGGTGCTGGCGACGCAGATTTCCGAGGTCGGCAACGGCCTGCTGGTGCGCGAGGAAGGCGCCATGCCGCGCGACCGCGGCCCGCCGGAGGGCGCCGCTCCCGGACTGTCGGCACCCGGCAATCCCAAGCCCGGAAACACCACCACGGCCGCCCCCAAGCCCGAGGGGGCCCCCTCGTGAAGCGGCTCGACAGCGCCACCAGCGTGGCCGGCTTCTTCGTCCGCCATCCCAATGCCGCCAATCTGGTGATGGCGATGATGATCCTGTTCGGGGCCTACGGCCTCGTCCAGCTCAACACCCAGTTCTTCCCCACGGTCGAGACCAACCGCATCTCCATCACCGTCGAATGGCCCGGAGCCAGCGCGGAGGACGTGGAGGCGAACATCCTCCAGGCGATCGAGCCGGAGGTGCGCTTCATCGACGGGCTTGACGAGATCATCTCCTATGCGCGCGAGGGCGTCGGCAGCTTCCATCTGGAATTCGTCGAGGGGGCAGAGATGCGCAAGGCGCTCTCCGACGTGGAGCAGGCCGTCAAGACGGTCACCACCCTTCCCGAAGACGCGGAGACGCCCACGGTGAGCTACCGGCAATGGTACGACCGGGTCGCCCGCATCGCCCTCACCGGCGATTTTCCCGAACGCTCCTTGAAGGATTTCGCCCGCCGCATCCGCGACGACCTGATCGACCGGGGCATCGACCGCGTATCGTTTTCCGGCCTGCGCTCGGAGGAATACGTCGCCCGGCTGCCCGAGCGCGAGTTGCGCCGCCTCGACATGACGGTCGCCGACGTCGCCGACCGGGTCGCCGCCAACACGCGCGACCTGCCCTCGGGCAACGTGGAGGGCGGGGTTGAACGGCAGATCCGCACCGTGGCGCCCGGCACCGCGCCGGAAGATATCGGCCGCATCGACATCAAGACCTATGCCACCGGCGAGAAGGTGCGCATCCGCGATGTCGGGACGGTGACGCGCGAATTCGACACGGATGCGGTGCGCGGCTTTTCCGACGGCCAGCGCGCGATCGAGCTCACCATCGAGCGCCCGGCCTCGGCCGACAGCCTGAAGACGGCGAAGATCCTCGACGACTATCTGGCCGAGATCCGCCCGCAACTGCCGCCGACGCTGAAGATCGTGGAGTACGAGATCCGCTCCGACGCGCTCAAGGCCCGCATCGGGCTTCTCGTGCGCAACGGCCTGTCCGGGCTGATCCTCGTCGTCCTCGTTCTCTATATCTTCCTCAATGCCCGCATCGCGCTGTGGGTAGCCGCCGGCATTCCGGTGGCCACCATGGCGACGCTCGGCATCATGTGGATGTCGGGCCAGACCATCAACATGATGTCGCTGTTCGCGCTGATCATGATGCTCGGCGTCATCGTCGACGACGCCATCGTGGTGGGCGAGCACACCGCGACGCGTTTTGCACTGGGCGACCCGCCCGATATCGCGGCGGAGGTCGGCGCCGGGCGGATGATCGCGCCGGTCGTTGCCGCCAGCCTCACCACCGTCGCGGCGTTCGCGCCGATCTTTCTGGTGCGCGGTGCCATCGGGCAGATCATGTCGGCCATGCCGCTCGTCGTGATCGCCGTCATCGTCGCCAGTCTCGTCGAGTGCTTCACGGTGCTGCCGGGCCATCTCGCCCATTCGCTGCGCCCCTCCCCGCGCCGGCGCTGGCACTGGTGGCGGCACGGCATTCTGGCAGGCGCGATGGCGCTGTTCGTCATCGGCCTGTCGCTGCGTCCCGACATCGAGGTCACGCCGGCGCTCGACGGGCTCGCGGGCCTCTGCCGGGATATGCGCGCGGGCCTCGGCGCCTTGCCCTTCGATCTGCTCGTCGTCGCGGTCGCCTTCGTCATCGCGGGTGCGATCGAGGCCGGCCTGCAGTTGCTCGACCGCAACGGCAAGGGCGACGAGACGGCCGAGCCATCGTGGCTCAGGCGCCGGCTCGACGGCGGCTTTTCCGGGTTTCGCGACGGGCCGTTCCGCGCCTTCGTCACGCTCGCCTTCCGCTGGCGCTATGTCACCGTCGCCTTCGCGGTGGCCACGCTGATCGTGGCGGCCGGCTTCCTGGCGGGCGGGCGGGTCGGCTTCGTGTTCTTCTCCTCGCCGGAAGCGGAGAACATCCGCGCCACGGTCCACTTCAACGCCGGCATTCCGGAGGAGGAGGCGGTGGCGGCGCTGGCACGCATCGAGCAGGCGCTGCGCACGGCGGAAGCGCGGCTGACGCGCGAGGCGCCGCAGGATCTCGTCGTCGCCTCCTATGTCACGCTCGGCGAGGCGGGCCGCAACCAGGGCGACAATGTCGCCGGCATCGACGTGCAGCTCACCGATTCCGAGGTCCGCAGCATCCGCACGCCCGAGATCGTCAAGGCGTGGCGTCAGGCGATCCCCGACATCGCCGGCATCGAGCGGGTTGCAATCTACGAGCGTCGCGGCGGGCCTCCGGGACGCGATCTCGACATCCGGCTTCGCGGCGGCGAGCCGGTGGCGCTGAAGGCGGCCTCGCTTGAGGTGCAGAAGTTGCTGACCGGATTTCCGGGCGTGAGCGGCGTTGCCGACGATCTGCCCTACGGCAAGCCGGAACTGGTGATGGAGCTGACCTCGCGCGGCAAGGCGCTGGGCTTCACCGTGAATTCGGTCGGCCGCCAGATCCGCAACGCGTTTGAGGGCGCAATCGCCCGCCGCTTCGCCGACGGCGACGAGGAAGTGACCCTGCGCGTGCGTCAGGGGCAGGACGACGCCCTTGGCGCCGGCAGCCTGCGCAATCTCGCGCTGCGCGCGCCTTCGGGCGAATACGTGCCGCTCGGCGAGGTGGTGACGCTGACAGACCGGCAGGGTTTCTCCACCATCCTCAGGCGCGATGGCAAGGCCACCGTCTCCGTCACCGCTGACGTCGATTACGAGGTCACCTCCAACGCCGCCATCGTCGCACGGCTCGATGCCGGTCCTCTCGCTGAAATCGCCGCCCGGCACGGGCTCGACTACCGCTTTTCGGGCCGGCAGGAGGAACGGGCGGAGTCCTTCACCGATTTGCAGCTCGGCACGCTGATCGCGCTGGGGGCGATCTACCTGATCCTCGCCTGGGTCTTCGCCAGCTACTTCTCGCCGCTCGCGGTGATGGCGATCATTCCCTTCGGCATCGTCGGCGCGGTCTTCGGCCACTACATCTTCGGCTTCCAGCTCACCATCCTGTCGCTGATCAGCCTGCTTGGCCTCTCCGGCATTCTGGTCAACGATTCAATCATCCTCGTCTCGCGCTTCGACGAACGTCGGGACGGCGGCGAGGGAATGATGGAGGCGGCGGTCGGCGCCAGCCAGGACCGTCTGCGCGCAGTGCTGCTGACCTCGCTCACGACCATCGGCGGGCTGACGCCGCTTCTGTTCGAGACCTCGATCCAGGCGAAGTTCCTGCTGCCGATGGCGGTGACCATCGTCTTCGGCTTGGCGGTGGCGACGCTGCTGGTGCTGTTCCTGATCCCAGCACTTCTCGGCATCGGCGGCGACATCCGCGCGACCTATCGCGGGATTTATGGCCACGGCGGCAGAGGGGCGGCTCCGGCGGAGTGAGGCGCACGCGCCGTGGATGGTTTCACGATCGGGGAGAAGCGGGGCGCGGGTCTTCGTGCTGTAGCCCATCCTTCGAGACGCCCGCTGGCGCGGGCTCCTCAGGATGACGTTGTGTTTATTGATGCCTTCGATGAAACATCAACACGACAACGTCATCCTGAGGAGGCCCGACAGGGCCGTCTCGAAGGATGGGCCGCAGCAAAAACGGGAATCCGGCCCTACGGCCTGTCGTCCCCGTCGGACGCGCCTTCGAATTCGGCCGGGTCGAAGTGGTAGGTGGAGTTGCAGAACTCGCAGGTCACCTCGATCTCACCGTTGACCGTCATGTGGTCGATGTCGTCGGCGGAGAAGCCGCGCAGCATCTCGCCGACGCGCTCGTGCGAGCAGCGGCAGCGGTCGTGGAGCGGGGTGGGGTCGAAGACGCGCACGCCGCGCTCGTGGAAGAGCCGGATGAGAAGCCGTTCCGCGGCCATGGCCGGATCGGTCAGTTCCACGTCCTTGATGGTATCGACGAGAACCTGCGCCTCCACCCAGGCATCGTCCTCCTCGCCGGACGGCAGGTCGACGTCTTCGGGCACATCGCCGGGGTGCAGGTCCGGCTTGCGCATGCGCTCCGGGCTTTCGGGCAAGAACTGCACGATGAGGCCGCCGGCCCGCCAGGCGTGGCTCGGCGTCTCGCCCGCGCGGCGTTCCAGCACCTCGCCGACGGCGAGGCGAACCCGCGTCGGGATCTGTTCCGATTGCGCGAAATACTGGTGCGCGACATCCTCCAGCGAGCCGCCGTCGAGCGCCACGACGCCCTGGTAGCGGTTCATGTGTCGGCCCTGATCGATGGTCATGGCGAGCGTGCCGGTGCCCAGAAGCTCGCTCGGCGAAGCGCGGCCGGCGGCGACCGCCTCCGCCACCGCCTCGTCCTTGAATTTCGCGCAGGCACGGATGGCGTCGGGCGTCTCGAAATCGACCACCAGCATGGAGACGGGCCCGTTGGTCTGCGTCTGCAGAATGAAACGCCCCTCGAATTTCAAAGAGGTGCCGAGCAGCGCGGTGAGCACGATGGCCTCGCCGAGCAGACGCGAGACGGCCGGCGGGTAGGCGTGGCGCTGCAGGATCGCGTCGACCGTGTCGCCCAGGTAGACGACGCGACCGCGCACGTCGAGCGGCTCGACGGAAAACGGCAGCACCGCGTCGTCGCCGGCCAGATCGATCGGTCCCGCGTCCGTTGCGGCTTGTCTTTCGGACGTCATGAGTTCGGTATCGCTCCCAGGCACCAGGCAAGCACGCCCTTCTGGGCGTGCAGCCGGTTTTCCGCCTCGTCGAAGACAACGGACTGCGGGCCGTCCATGACCTCGTCCGTCACCTCCTCGCCGCGGTGGGCGGGCAGGCAGTGCATGAATATGGCGTCGCGCGCGGCCTTTTCCATCAGCCGCGCATTGACCTGATAGGCTTTCAGGAGGTTGTGGCGGGTCGCCTCCTCCTCGTCGTCGCCCATGGAGACCCAGCAATCGGTGACGACGCAGTCGGCGGCCTCCACGGCCTCGTCCGCATCGTTGGTCAGCACGATGTCGGCGCCGGCGGAGCGGATCTTCTCCACCTGCGCCATGTCGGGCGCCAGTTCCGGCGGCGTGGCGACGCGGAGCTGGAAGTCGAAGCGTTCGGCCGCCTGCATCCAGGAATGCAGCACGTTGTTGGAATCCCCCACCCAGGCGACCCGCTTGCCGGCGATGGAGCCCTTGTGCTCCTCGTAGGTCATGAGGTCGGCCATGAGCTGGCAGGGATGGGAGACCTTGGTCAGCCCGTTGATCACCGGAACCGTGGCGTATTCGGCGAGCTCCAGCAGATCCTCATGCGACAGTATACGGATCATGATGGCGTCGACGAAGCGCGAGAGCACGCGCGCGGTGTCGGGAATGCTCTCGCCACGGCCGAGCTGCATCTCGTGCCCGGTCAGCATCAGCGGTTCGCCGCCAAGCTCGCGCATGCCCACATCGAAGGAGATGCGGGTGCGCGTGGAGGGCTGCTCGAAGATCATCGCCAGCACCTTGCCGGCGAGCGGACCCTGGCCGCGATGCGCGCCGTTGCGCACGCCCTTCAGGCGCACAGCCTCGGCGAGGATCGCCTTCAGTTCCGCGGCAGGGACCGCGCTGAGGTCCAGAAAATCGCGTGTTGCGCCGTTCTTTTTCACGCGCTCGTCTCCTTCGCGATAGCGCCCTCCACCGCCGCGGCGGCGGCATCGAGACGGCTCACCGCCTCATCCATGTCCTCTTCGCTGACCGTCAGCGGCGGCAGCAGGCGCACCACGTTGTCGCCCGCGGGAACCGACAGCAGGCCGTTCGCACGACCGGCGGCGACCACGTCGCCCACAGGCGCGCGGCACTTGATACCCAGCATCAGCCCCTCGCCGCGAACCGCCTCGTAGACATGCGGGTGCGCATCGATGACGGACGCGATCTTCTGCTTGAGCGCCAGGCCCTTGCGCGCCACCCCGTCGATGAAGCCATCGGCCAGCACGACATCGAGCACGGCGTTGCCCACCGCCATGGCGAGCGGGTTGCCGCCGAACGTCGTTCCGTGCGTGCCCGGCACCATGCAGGCGGACGCCTCTTCGGTGGCAAGGCAGGCGCCCATCGGGAAGCCACCGCCGATGCCCTTGGCGATGCCCATCAGATCCGGCGTGATGCCCGACCATTCGTGCGCGAAGAACTTGCCCGTGCGGCCAACGCCCGTCTGGACCTCGTCGAAGATCAGCAAGAGGCCGTGCGCATCGCACAGGGCGCGCAGCGAACGCAGGAACTCGTGCGGCACCGGACGGATGCCGCCCTCGCCCTGGATCGGCTCGATCAGGATCGCGGCCGTCGTCTCGTCGATGGCCGCCTTGAGCGCATCGAGGTCGCCGAAGGGCACCTGGGTGAAGCCCGGCGCCTTGGGACCGAAGCCTTCCAGATACTTGGCCTGGCCACCGGCGGCGATCGTCGCCAGCGTGCGGCCGTGGAAGGCGCCCTCGAAGGTGATGATGCCGTAGCGCTCCGGCGAGCCGTTGGCATACTGGTAGCGGCGCGCGGTCTTGATGCAGGCCTCCATCGCCTCCGCACCGGAATTGGTGAAGAAGACCCGGTCGGCGAATGTCGCCTCGCAAAGCCGCTCGCCGAGCCGTTGCTGGCCCGGAACCGTGTACAGATTTGAGACGTGCCACAGTTTCGCCGCCTGTTCCTGCAGAACAGTGACGAGATGGGGGTGGGCATGTCCCAGAGAGTTCACGGCGATGCCGGCGGCGAAATCGAGGAATCGTCGGCCGTCGGACGTCTCCAGCCAGCAACCCTCGCCCTTCACGAAGGCCAGCTCACTACGCGCGTACGTTCCAAAAAGTGCCGACGAACTCATCGTCCGATCCCCAAAAATGAGGGCCAAAAACAAAGCGTGCCGCCAATGTGGCGGCACGACAGCGAAGGCTCTATATACACCGTCGTGGCGCGGGAGTGTCAATGCAAAGCTTGACCATCTGCTTTGCTCGAAAATGGCGAAATGTCGCCCCTGCTAATCTGGGGAAAACTACGGATTTCCGCCGTTTTTACGTCCCTCAGGGTTGCAGGCGCTTTCCGCCATATTGTATTGTTCGCCCACTCAGACACGATATCTCGTGCGGCGGACCGGGTTCGCAACCAATCTGTTAATTCTGACAGACGCCAACCGGCGCCTGAGTATGAAGTATATCCGTTGAGAAGCGGCTATCCGGCGGAGTTGTTATCTAATGTCTTGGACAACCGAACGCGTCGACCTTCTGAAGAGGCTATGGTCAGAAGGCTTGAGCGCAAGTCAAATCGCCACCGAACTCGGTGGCGTTACACGAAATGCCGTCATCGGCAAGGTTCACCGTCTGGGTCTTTCCGGGCGCGCCAAGACCGCCGCGGCCCCGGCCAAGCCGCGCCGCACGCGTCCCGCGACGACGGCGGCGCCCGCCCGCCCGGCGGCGCCGGCGGCACCGCGCACGATCGGCGCGACGGCTCTGAAGACGGAAGCGGCGCCTGTCGCGGCGGTGGCGACGCAGCCGGCCCCGGTGGCCGAGCTCGTCATTCCCCAGGAGCAGCGGGCCACGATCCTGCAGCTCAACGAGCGCACCTGCAAGTGGCCGATCGGCGACCCGAGCACCGACGATTTCTATTTCTGCGGCCGCAATTCGGAGCCGGGCGTCCCCTACTGCCCGCACCATTGCCGGATCGCCTACCAGCCGATGAACGACCGCCGCCGCGACAAGCGCGCCCGCGGATAAGGTTTCGGCTTCGACAGACGATTTTCAGAGAAACGGTCGCCCCCGGGCGGCCGTTTTCTTTTTTGGGCCGGTAATTGGCGGGGGAATTGACGCACGCCGCCGCCGCGCACCTTCCAAGGTTCGGTTTCCAAATCAGGAATTTCCTCCGTCATTGCCCGGCTTTGTCCGGGCAATCCATCTCCGGCTGCAGCATGCATGGAGGGCGCTGGATCACCCGGACTGCGCCGGGTGATGACGGAAGAGAAATTGTGAAATGCGGCCGATCACAAGACCGGCCGAGCTCGCGCCATGCGCCACGCGTCCCCCCTTACGAGGCCACCGCGAACTGGTCGTTGAAGGCGTAGCCGGAGCCGCGCACGGTGCGGATCGGGTCCTTCACCTTGCCGCGGTTGATCGCCTTGCGCAGACGGCCGACATGGACGTCCACCGTGCGCTCGTCGACATAGACGTCGTGGCCCCACACCCCGTCAAGAAGCTGCTCGCGGGAGAAGACGCGGCCCGGCGCCTGCATCAGGAATTCCAGCAGGCGGAACTCCGTCGGGCCCAGATGGATCTCGCGGCCGGAGCGGTAGACGCGGCGGGTCTCGCGGTCGAGCTCGATATCGCCGGAGCGCAACTGGGAGGAGACCACCCCCGGCTTGGAGCGACGCAGGATGGCCCCGACGCGGGCGATCAGTTCGGGAATGGAGAACGGCTTGACGACGTAGTCGTCGGCGCCGGTCGAAAGCCCGCGAATGCGTTCCGCCTCCTCGCCGCGCGCGGTGAGCAGGATGATCGGCAAACGGCTCGATTCCTCGCGCGCCCTGAGCCGCCGGCACAGCTCGATGCCGGACAGGCCCGGCAGCATCCAGTCGAGCAGCAGCAGATCGGGCTGCGCCTCGCGCAGCATCACCTCGGCGTCGTCCCCGCGTGCGCAGGTCTCCACCGCGTACCCTTCCGCTTCCAGATTGTATTGCAGAAGCAGTCTGAGCGGTTCCTCATCCTCTACGATCAGGACCTTCGGCATTCCAAGCGTCTCCAGCCTCTCTCGATTAACCGTCGGACGTGTCAGTCGTCATTGTCGCCGTCGACGGCCGCGATGTCGATTTCGTCCGTGCGCGGGCGCTCGTCGGTGAGCTGCTGGCCGGTAATCATGTAGTGGACGTTCTCGGCGATGTTGGTTGCGTGATCGCCAATGCGTTCGATGTTCTTGGCGCAGAACAGGAGGTGCGCGCAGAAGGTGATGTTGCGCGGATCTTCCATCATGTAGGTCAAGAGCTCGCGGAACAGCGAGGTGTAGAGACGGTCGATCTCCTCGTCACGCTCGCGCACCGCCTTGGCGGTTTCCGCATCGCTCTGCATGTAGGCGTCGAGCACGGTCTTGAGCTGCACCATGGCGAGTTCGGCCATGTGCTCCACGCCGATCGCCAGCTTCTTGGAGCGCAGTTCGCCGCCGATGGCGATGACGCGCTTGGCGATGTTCTTGGCGAGATCGCCGACGCGCTCCAGCTCGTTGCAGGTGCGCATGGCCGCCACGATCTGGCGCAGGTCGCCGGCCATCGGCTGGCGGCGGGCGATCATCAGGACGGCCTGGTCCTCGATGTGGAACTGCAGCGCATCGAGGCGACGGTCGGCCTGGATCACGGCCTGCGCAAGCTCGCCATCCATGCGCATCAGCGCGGTGATGGCGTCGTTGACGATTGTCTCCGCCAGACCGCCCATCTCGGCGATCTTGCCAGCAAGCTGCTTCAGATCCTGGTCGAACGCGGTGACGATATGTTCGGACATTCTTGTTTCCTCTCGTACGAATGACGGTCCGGCGCGGATCGCCGTGGCGTCATCCGAAGCGACCGGTGATGTAATCCTGCGTGCGCTTGTCCTGCGGACTGGTGAAGATATCGTCCGTCGGGCCTTCCTCGACCAGATTGCCGAGGTGGAAGAAGGCGGTGCGCTGGGAGACGCGGGCGGCCTGCTGCATGGAGTGGGTGACGATGACGATGGTGTAGTTCTCACGCAGCTCGTCGATCAGTTCCTCCACGCGCGCGGTGGCGATGGGATCGAGCGCGGAGCACGGCTCGTCCATGAGGATGACCTCGGGGCTGACGGCGATGGCGCGGGCGATGCACAGGCGCTGCTGCTGGCCGCCGGAAAGACCGGTGCCGGGCTCGTCGAGCCGGTCCTTGACCTCCTCAAACAGTCCCGCCTTCTGCAGGCTGGTCACCACGATCTCCTCCATCTCGGTCTTGTTCTTGGCAAGACCGTGGATGCGGGGACCGTAGGCGATGTTCTCGAAGATCGACTTCGGGAAAGGGTTCGGCTTCTGGAAGACCATGCCGACGGAGGCGCGCAGTTCCACCACGTCCACCTTGGGATCGTAGATGTCGGCCCCCTGAAGGGTGATCTTGCCGGTCACCCGGCAGCCCTCGATGGTGTCGTTCATGCGGTTGAGGCAGCGCAGGAAGGTCGACTTGCCGCAGCCCGACGGGCCGATCAGTGCGGTGACCTCGTTGGCGCGCACGTCGAGATCGACGCCGAAGAGCGCTTGCTTTTCGCCGTAGAAGACACAGACATCGCGCCCGCGCATCATGACGGGATTGCCGGCGGCGGCGGAGGCCGCGGCGGTATCGCCCGTCATTTCCATTGCATCGCTCATTGTCAAAACCCTTTCGGCGGTTTCCCGTGCCGCCGGCAGGCGCCGGACGGCACGGTCTCGCAAATCCGTTTCTCGCCCGGCGCGGCCCGCTACCAGCGGCGCTCGAACCTGCGGCGCAGGATGATCGCGGTGATGTTCATGACGGCCAGGAACATCAAAAGAATGATGATCGCGCCGGAGGTGCGCTCCACGAAGGCGCGTTCGGCCTCGTTCGCCCACATGTAGATCTGGACGGGAAGAGCGGTGGCCGGATCCATCGGCGTCGCCGGATAGTCGGCGACGAAGGCGACCATGCCGATCAGCAGCAGCGGCGCGGTCTCGCCCAACGCCTGGGCGAGGCCGATGATGGTGCCGGTCAGGATGCCGGGGGCGGCAAGCGGCAGCACGTGATGGAAGACCATCTGCATCTTGGAGGCGCCGATGCCGAGCGCGGCGGCGCGGATCGAGGGCGGCACCGCCTTCAGCGCGGCGCGCGTGGCGATGATGATGGTGGGCAGCGTCATCAGCGTCAGCACCAGGCCGCCGACCAGCGAGGCGGAGCGCGGCAGGTGCATGAAGTTGATGAAGACGGCAAGCCCCAGCAGGCCGAAGACGATGGAGGGCACCGCCGCCAGATTGTTGATGTTGACCTCGATGAGGTCGGTCCAGCGGTTCTTCGGCGCGAATTCCTCCAGATAGATGGAGGCGGCGACGCCGATCGGCAGCGCCAGCACCAGCACGATCGCCATCATGTACATGGAGCCGATCATCGCCACGCCCATGCCCGCCGTCTCCGGCCGGCTGGAGGCGCCGTTGACGAAGATGCCGGTGTTGAAGCGGCCTTTCAGGATGCCCTCGCCGGCGAGCTTGTTCATCCAGGCGACCTGTTGGTCATCGACCTTGCGGCGCGCCTGATCGACGGAGAGGTCGATCTGTCCCTTGTAGGCGGAGTCCACGTCGGCTGCGGCCAGCACCCAGACGCTGCGCGTCTTGCCGATGATCGAGGGATCGGCGAGCACCATGTCGCGAAGCTGGGTGCGCACGCCGTTGGAGATCATGCCGGACAGGTCGCGGCGCAGCTTGCGGTCGCTCTCGTCGACGCCGAGCACCTTGGCGAGCGCCCGGGTGGCGAGGACGGGATAGTTCGCCATCAGCAGCACGCGGTCGTTGGTGGCCGCCTGGCCCTGCGGGTCGATCACCTTCTTGTCGAAGGTGATGTCGAGCTGGATCGAGGTTTGCAGGAACGCCGTGTAGCCCTTGGAGACGACGGAGACGAGCAGCATCCCCAGGCACACCAGACCGACGAGCACGGCGCCCAGGCCATAGGCCTTGAACCGGCGCTCCGCGGCGTAGCGGCGCTTGATGCCGATGTCGCGCCAGACGCGCTTTTCGGGCATTTGCGTTGCCTCCGGGGCCGATCCGCTAACGGTCATGTCCGTCATTCGTACTGCTCCCGGTATTTGCGCACGATGTAAAGGGCATAGATGTTGAGGCCCAGCGTGATGAAGAACAGTGTCAGACCGAGCGCGAAGGCGACAAGGGTCTGCGGCGAGTTGAATTCAAGATCACCCGTGAGCTGGTTGACGATCTTGACCGTCACCGTGGTCATCGGCTCAAACGGGTTGATGGTGAGGCGGGCGGCGACGCCGGCGGCCAGCACCACGATCATCGTCTCGCCGATGGCGCGCGAGGCGGTGAGCAGCAGCGCGCCGACGATGCCGGGCAGCGCGGCGGGCAAGATCACCTTGCGCATCGTCTCCGAACGCGTCGCGCCAAGGCCGAGCGAGCCGTCGCGCATCGCGCGCGGCACGGCGGTGATGATGTCGTCTGACAGCGAGGAGACGAAGGGGATGAGCATGATCCCCATGACGATGCCGGCTGTCAGAACGCTCTGGGCCTGGATGAAGCCGGTGGCATTGCCGGTGGCGATGCCGGCGATGTCGGCCGACAGATCGCGCAGGAAGGGGCCGACGGTGACGAGCGCGAAGAAGCCGTAGACGATGGTGGGGATGCCGGCCAGAACCTCGATCAGCGGCTTGGCGACCGCACGGAACTTCGAGCCGGCGTATTCGGCGAGATAGGTGGCGGCGAAGAGGCCGATCGGCACGGCGAAGAGCATGGCCACCAGCGCGATGTAGACGGTGCCGGCGAGAAGCGGGATCAGGCCGAACTGGCCGTCGCTCGACGTGGTACCGACGGTGGCGGCAAAACGCGGATCCCAAACGGTACCGAAGAAGAATTCCAGCGGCGGCACGGAGCGGAAGAAGGAGATCGTTTCCGACAGCATCGACAGGACGATGCCGATGGTGGTGAGGATGGCGATGGCCGAGGCGCTGATGAGCGCGATGAGGACTGCGCGCTCCACCGAATTGCGCGCCCTCACCTCGGGCCGGATCCGCCACTGGGCATAGGCGAGGCCGGCGAGCGCAAGACCAAGGACGCAGATCGTCATCCACAGCCGGCTGGCGTCGTTCCACGCGTTCAGCCGGATGGCGGCGTCGACCATGTAATCCTCGCCGTCGCCGGCGAGCGCGACGCCCTTGGAGGCGAGCACCGGGCGCAGGGCGGAAAAGCCCATCTTGACCCGGGTCATCTCGGTCTCGTCGAGCCGGCGCAGGCCGCGCGCGACCGATTCCACCATGCCCATGGCGAGGCTCTGGGTGGCCGCGGTCTCGGCCTTCACGTGTTCGGGAAAGCTCTCGCGCACCGCCTCGTCGACGACAAGGGGGCTGACCACCAGCCAGACGGCGAGCAGGATCAGCGAGGGAACGATGGTCCACAGAAGCGCGAAGGAGCCGTAGTAGCCTTCGCGGGAGTGGAGCTTGATGCCGCTGGCGGCGGCACGCCTCTTTGCGGTAGCGCGGCCCAGGACATAGGCCACCACGGCCAGGACCAGAACGATCGACAGGATGGTCGTGGTACTCATCTCAATCCCATGTGACCCGCAGGGAGAAAAGGCGTGCCGGCGCAAGCGCCGGACGGGAAGGAAGGAGCGCGGCGGGTGCCGCGCTCCCGGGGCAGGACCTTAGAGGGTCTTGCCCGATTCGAAAGCCTTGCGCACGGCGTCACGCTCGGCATCGGGAGCCGGGACGAGGCCGTAGTTGGCGAGCGGGCTGTCGGGGCCGATCATCTGGTCGGAGATGAAGAACTCGACATATTCCTTCAGGCCCGGGATCACGCCGAGGTGCGCCTTCTTGACGTAAAACTGCAGCGGGCGGGAAACCGGGTACTCGCCGGCGGCGATGGTCTCGACCGACGGGGTCACGCCCGACATGGTGGCGACCTTCAGCTTGTCGGCGTTGTTCTCGTAGAAGGACAGGCCGAACACGCCCATGCCCTGCTTGTTGGCGTCGATGCGGGCCAGCGTCTCGGTGTAGTCGCCGTCGATGTCGACCGCGGCGCCGTCCTTGCGGACAGCCATGCAGTCCTTGGAGGCGGCCTTCTTGTCCATGCCGGCCTTCACGCGGGCTTCCAGATCGCCAGCGGCTTCACAGCCGGCTTCCAGAACCTTCTCTTCGAAGACTTCACGCGTGCCGTGCTTCTCGCCCGGGATGTAGGCGGCGATGTTCCACTTCGGGAAAGCCGGGTTCACTTCGTTCCAGGTCTTGTAGGGGTTGTCGACGAGCTTGCCGTCGACGACGACCTTGGCCGCCAGAGCCTTGTAGAGATCGACCGGCTCCAGGGCGAAGTCCGGGCCGTTGATGTCGGAGGCGAAGACGATGCCGTCATAGCCGATGCGGATTTCCTCGATCTCGGAAACACCGTTGGCCTTGCAGGCCTCGACTTCGCTCGGCTTGATGCGGCGCGAGGCATTGGCGATGTCGATGGTGTTCTCGCCGACGCCCTTGCAGAATTCCTTCAGGCCAGCGGAGGAGCCGCCCGACTCGACGACCGGCGTCGGGAAATCCGGGAAGGTCTCGCCGAAGTTCTCGGCAACGATCTTGGCGTAGGGCAGGACGGTCGAGGAACCGGCGATCTGGACCTGATCGCGGGCCTGGGCGCCAGTGGCGGCAATCATCAGCGCACCGGCGGCAACGCTAGCAAGACGGATGGATTTCACGGGTGTTCTCCATGGTTTCATGTCGAAGAGAATTCGGGTTCACGTCGATGAGAATGCGGTTCTTGCGTGTCAGGAAGCCTGTCTGCGGCCCGACGCCCGAAGCGCCCGACCAGATGTCGCTCCAATCTTTCGAAGCCCTCCCATGCGTGGACGACTCCGTTCTTAGGAAGACGATGTAACGGTGGAATGACACCGATACTCCGTTGAATTTGTTCAGCTCTTCATCCAATCGGACAAGACGGCCCCAGGACGACCGGTCCAGTCCCCTTCCGCGCCGGCGAAGGCACGGCAACAAGGAGCATGGCAAGACGGTTCGTCATCGAAGGTCGCTTTCGTCACCTGACATTTCCCCGGACGATTGCTCCGCCCGCTCGACAGCGAGGGAAGCGGAACATCCGCCCATCCGCGCCACGTGGTATTCCTCATGGCGTCTCTCCGGATGCGCGCCGAACCTAGTCACGCTGTATGTGACTCATATGACACTTCGGTATCAGTTCTGTGACAGTATAAATTATTGATTTTATTATATTATATTAGACACAAACAAGGAGCGCAACGGCGGCTGCAACAATTCACGACGGTTCTCCCCTGCCCGTCCGCCCCCTCCCGCGCGATCGCCTTGGCTGAGACGCGGGAATCGGGTTCTCCGGCTTCCGCCGTGTGCACGATGCCCGTCATGGCCATATGTGCGGAGACAAGAGGGACATCGGGAAACGGGCCAGGTGGTTTCGCGGAATAACCACACGCTCGATGTCGTCCCCGCGAAGGCGGGGACCCAGTAACCACAGGATTTCGGACTTGGCGCACAAACCGCCAACGCCTCTGGAATGCTGGATTCCCGCCTGCGCGGGAATGACATCGCGTGTGTGGCTGGGCCCCCGGTTTCCACGCTTGCCAAAACAAAGTCGATGGCATCAATGGCAGGGGAGAACTGCGCGGAGCGGAAATTCGGGCTTCCAGCGACGAACGAACGGTAACGACTGCGGCCGAGACGCGCACGCGCGCGCTGCCGTGGGGCGCACCCTGCCCTTCTCTGCCGCCTACTCCGCCGCGCCCCGCTCCTCGGCGGCGCGGATGCAGACGGTGAAAGTCGCGCCCTCGCCCGGTGCGCTCTGCACCTCCAGCCGCGCGCGGTGGCGGTTGAGGATGTGCTTGACGATGGCGAGGCCGAGGCCGGTGCCCTTCATCTGACGGCTCGCCGTTGCATCGACGCGGTAGAAGCGTTCCGTCAGGCGCGGCAGGTGTTCGGCCGGAATGCCCGCCCCCCAGTCGCGCACGGAAAGACGCCATTCCGCCCCGCTTTGTCCAACGGGCCGTTTCTCGCAGGAAATCAGGACGCGCCCGCCGGACGAGCCGTATTTCAGCGCGTTCTCCGCGAGGTTGCCGAGGACCTGGACCAGTTCGTCGCGCTCTCCCACCACGGTCATCGCCTCGTCCGGGAGATCGGTTTCCAGCTCCACCTCCAGCTCGCGCGCCAGCGGCGACAGGGCGTCCACCACATTGCCCACGACCTCGCCCAGCTCGACCCGGGCATCGGGGCGCACGTTGACCTTCAGCTCGATGCGCGACAGCGACAGCAGATCGTCGATCAGGCGGCCCATGCGGCTCGCCTGTTCCAGCATGATCGCCAGAAACCGCTCGCGGGCGGCCGGATCGTCCCGCGCAGCGCCCTGAAGGGTCTCGATGAACCCGGTGAGCGAGGCGAGCGGGGTGCGCAATTCGTGGCTGGCATTGGCGACGAAATCGGCGCGCATGCGCTCCAGCCGGTGCTGCTCGGTCAGGTCCAGCACCGAGACCAGCACGAAATCGGGCCGCAGGCCGCCCCCCTTGTGCCCCGGCTTCTGGGCCGCCGGCAGGCGCACCGGCGCGATATAGGCCTCGAACCAGGATTCGGTCGGCACCTTCTCCGCCCAGGAGATGCGCTCGGCCGGACCACCGCCGGCCACCCGGTCCAGCGCCTCCAGAAGTGCTGGCGGACGCAGACCGAAGGAGAGCGGATCGCCGGGCCTGACGGCGGGAAACTGCCGGCCCGCGACCTGGTTGACATAGCGCGTGATGCCGCGCCGATCGACGATGAAGCAAGGCTGGGCGAGCGCGTCGACCGCGACCTTCATGCCGGTGTCCGGCCAGGCGGCTGCGCCGGCCTGGATGCGGCCGACCGCAAGCGACGTCACGCGGCGCTGCGGCAGGGTGGCGCCGAGGACGACCACGACGAGAAAGGCAAGGACGGCATGCCAGGCGGGCACCTGATGAACGACGACGGCTGCGGCCAGCATGGCGGCAATGGCAAACAGCAGCCAGCGCAGCGCTACGAGCCGGCGCATCGGCGAGACGCCGATCAGGTCGCCCAGCCGCTCGGCCGTCGTGTCGGGGCCAGCATAGGCGCCGGCATCCGCCCCCGGCGGCGGGCCGGGGCGGTTGTCGAAGCCGTTGGCGCCGGCCGGGTGTCGGGGGCCTTCTGCAGGCCCCTGGCCGGACCGCTCCGGCGTGATGCGTGTGGTATCGCTCATCGTCAAACAGCTTTACCGTTTTTCCCGCCGATAGCCAGAACCGCGCGCCGACGTCTTTCGGACGAAACGGGTTCCCGAAAGGAGGCGTCAAGCGGAACGGATATCGCCGCTCGACAGAAGACCGGCGATTGTGACGTATCGGCGCATGAAGGGCGCTGATAGCATGCGGCCTGTGACAGCCGCACGACGACGACCGCGCCCGACACGGGCGAAAGGCGCGGGCCGAAGCTGCGGCCGGATCGCGGAGCCGCAATGACAACCGGGCAGCACAGACTGCGACACAGCAAAGAGACCCCGCACCGATGGACGATTTCGATCTGGAAGATCCGGTTCTGCCGAAGGAAATCCGCAAGGCCGCGATGCAATCGGGCGGCTATCCCTACCCGAGCAAGATGCGGCGCGGCGTCTACGAAAAGAAGCTCAGGGCGCTGCAGATCGAACTGGTCAAGGCGCAGCGTTCCGTGCGCGCGGACGGCCGGCGAATCGTCGTCATCTTCGAAGGCCGCGACGCCGCCGGCAAGGGCGGCACGATCTTCACCTTCCTTCAGAACATGAACCCGCGTTTCGCGCGCGCCGTGGCGCTGGCCAAGCCGAGCGATACGGAACGCGGGCAATGGTACTTTCAGCGCTATGTGACGGAGCTTCCCACGGCCGGCGAGATCGTGCTGTTCGACCGCTCCTGGTACAACCGCGCCGTGGTGGAACGGGTCAACGGCTTTTGCACGCGCGAACAGAGCGAGGCGTTTCTGGACGAGGTTCCGAGATTCGAGCAGATGCTGGTCGACGGCGGGCTCATTCTCTTCAAGATCTGGCTGAACATCGGCCGCGAGATGCAGCTGAAGCGCTTCCACGACCGCCGCCACGACCCGCTGAAGATCTGGAAGCTCTCGCCGATCGACGTTGCTGCGTTGACCAAATGGGAAGAGTACACCGCCGCGCGCGACCGGATGTTCGCCCGCTCACACACGGCCGGCACGCCCTGGACCATCGTGCGCGCCAACGACAAGCGCCGCGCCCGCCTCAGCGCCATGCGCTACGTGCTGACCCACATCGACTATGAGGACAAGGACTGGGACGCCATCGGCACGATCGACCCGCTCATTCTCGCCACGACGCCGGATCTGCTGAGCGGCGAGAACGAATAGACCGGGTCACGCAGGAGCACCGTCACACCGGCGACCGCTCCTCGACGCGGCCGACGGGATCGATATCGGCCAGTTCCCGGGCAATGGACAGGAACGCGGCGATGGAGCGGCGGCGGGAATGGAGCCTGAGGCAGAAGACATCCTCGATCACGGGGTTCGGGATCTCCGCGATCGGGACGTGCACGATGCTGTCGACGGACACGGTCGTGCCCTCGAACATGATGCCGATGCCGATCCCTGCGGAGACCGCCGTCAGCATCGCCTCGCGCGTTTCCACCACCAGTACCGGGTCGATCGACAGACGATGGCCGAGCAGCGCATCGGAAAAGGCGCGGTGGCTGCCCGAATCGGCCATGCGGTACACCATCGGCTCGTTCACCAGGTCCGCCAGCCGGATCTCGTCGCGCACGGCGAACCGGTGATCGCGCGGCACCAGCGCGGTGAGCCGGTGACGGCGGAAGGGAACGGTCACGAAACGCTCGCCGCGCGGCGCGTTGGTCATCACGCCGACATCCGCCTTGCGTTCGTCGATCGCCTGGATGACGCCGGCGTCCTCGGCGTTGCGCACGGTGATCCGCACGCCGGGATAAAGCCGGGCAAACCGCGCAAGGATTTCGACCATGGCGGAGGAGGTATTGGCGATCACGCGCAGTTCGCCCCGTTCCAGGCCGTGCAGCGTGGTCAGGATCTCCTCCGCGTCCCGCTCCACATCATCCACCCGCTCGGTGGTGGCAAAGAGCGCGCGCGCGAGTTCGGTGGAAACCAGCTTCTTGGAGGAACGCTCGAAGAGCTGGACGTCGTAGGTCTCCTCGATCGCCTTGATCTGGGCCGTCACGGCCGGCTGGGAGACGCCGAGTTCGCGCGCGGCAGCCGTGAAGCTGCCTTCACGCACCACGGCATTGAAGGTGCGTATCTGGGCGTAGGTTAGCGGCATGGTTTCAGTTCCGGACGGTTCGACACAGGTTCATGTTTTCAATGAATCCGGACGGCATCCCTACCGGCCGGCCCGCCCGCCCCGGGCATGCCCCCGTGAAATAATTTGCATATCAAATTCATAGATCAAATGATTCTTTGAAAAATTGGTTTATTTTGTTCTCTCTACGGTATCTTTCCCCGCCTGATATTTTCATGAGCCGGCCACCTCGTCTGTTTCAGATGTACGGACAAATTTCGCCGATGCACGCTGCAATCGACATTTAACAAATCTTTCAACCGCAGACTATCCGAGAACCACACAAAGGCAAGAACCTCCTCTGACACCTGCGGAGCGACCGGGCATTTTCTTTTTTCTGCCTTGTTTCTTGGAGTTTCCTTGCGCCCGGTTGGTCAGCCGGCGGCGGCGGCCGGCGCCACGGCGACGGGCATTGCGGATCGATGCCGGGCAATGCATCGTGTGCCAGCCTCGCCGGGCCCGGTCCGATTGGACCGGAGTTCAACCGCGGTTCGGCGGGGGTCTTGCCGAGCGGTGCCGCCGATGACAACGCAACCTTGCGGCCTGCGAAGCGTTTCAACGCAAGCCGGGGCGCGCCCCAAAAGCCGAGAGGGTGTCTCTTGATCACGGTCTATGTCCCCGGTCCGGGCGGGCTCGCCCCCCTCGATCCCCCGCCGCAGACGCTGCCGGACGATCTGGTCTGGATCGACATGAACCGCCCGAACCCGGGCGAGGAGGCCGCCGTCGAGGCGTATTTCGGCGTCGACGTGCCCACGCACGAGGAACGGGTGGAGATCGAGCAGTCGAGCCGGCTCTACGAGGAGGACGGCGCGCTGTTCATGTCCGCGACGATCCTGTGCGGGGCGCAGACCGGGCGACCTGAGACGACGGTCGTGACCTTCATCCTCAAGGACACACGGCTCGTGACCGTGCGCTACGACGATCCAACGGCCTTCACCATCGCCCGCCAGCGCGCGATCAAGGCGGGACCGGAGGCGCAGGAGGGCAAGGCGACGCTGATCGTCGTGCTGGACGCCATCGTCGACCGGATCGCCGACGTTCTGGAATTCGCGGGTGCGGACGCGGACAGGCTGTCGCGCGAGATCTTCGACACGCAGAAGCCGGGCGAACCGGTGCGCGACTACGAGGAGATCATCCGCGGCCTCGGCCGGCTCGGCACCAAGCTTTCCAAGATCCACGAGAGCCTGGTGAGCCTGTCACGGCTTTTCCAGTTCCTGAGCACGCGCGAGAAAAAGCTCTCGCTTTCGAATTCCGACAAGGCGCAGATCAAGTCGCTCATGCGGGACGCGCGCTCGCTCTACGAATTCGCCGCCTCGCTCGACAACAAGGTCAGCTTCCTGCTGGAGGCAACCCTCGGCCTGGTCAACCTGCAGCAGAACCAAACCATCAAGATCTTCTCGGTTCTGGCGGTCGTGTTCATGCCGCCGACGCTGATCGCCTCGCTCTACGGAATGAACTTTGACCTGATGCCGGAGCTCCACTGGAAGCTGGGCTATCCGCTCGCGGTGCTCGCCATGGTCGCCTCCGCCGTGGGGACCTGGAGTTTCTTCCGCTGGAAACGGTGGCTCTAGGCGTCGGCAGCAAGTCATCGGCGAAACGGGAGCCTGTCGCCCATCCTTCGAGATGCGCTCTTTCGAGCGCTCCTCAGGATGACGTTGTCGTGTTGTAGGTTCTGAAGACATCAGCGACACGGATAACGTCATCCTGAGGAGGCGCGTCAGCGCCGTCTCGAAGGATGGGCCGCCGCGCAAATGCCTGCGCTCCGCTTTGCAAACCCGGACACCGTCCAACGGATGGCTTTACAGCCTCGTGCGGCTTGTCTTTAATCCCTAGAAAACATGACAAATTGCGCTGGGGCATCCCGGCGTCGGATGGCTCTACTGGGAGGAACGCCATGCTCGGTCTGATGCAGGACTGGCCGCTTCTTTGCACGAAAATTCTGGATCATGCCGCGATCCAGCACGGCCACCGCGAGATCGTCTCGCGGACGGTGGAAGGGCCGATCGACCGGCTGAGCTATCGCGACCTGCGCCTGCGGGCGCTGAAGGTCGCAAAAAGACTGGAGCTTGACGGCATCCGGTTCGGCGACCGCTGCGCGACGCTGGCCTGGAACACCGCCCGGCACATGGAAGTCTGGTACGGCCTGCTCGGCATCGGCGCGATCTATCACACGGTCAACCCGCGGCTCTTCCCCGAACAGATCGCCTGGATCATCAACCATGCGGAAGACCGGCTGCTGTTCGTCGACCTGACCTTCCTGCCGATCGTGGAAAAAATCAGGGGCGAGCTGACGACGATAGAGAAGATTATCGTCCTGACCGACGCCGCCCACATGCCCGAGACGACGCTGGACGCGATCCCTTACGAGGAATGGCTGGCCGGCGCCGACAGCGACTTCGCCTGGAAACAGTTCGACGAGAACACGGCGGCCGGGCTCTGCTACACCTCCGGCACGACGGGCAACCCCAAGGGCGTCGTCTATTCCCACCGCTCCAACGTGCTGCATGCGATGACGGCCCTGCAGGTGGACATGCTGGGGCTTTCCAGCCGCGACCGGGTGATGCCGGTAGTGCCCCTGTTCCACGCCAACGGCTGGTCGCTCGCCTTCTCCGCGCCGATGGTGGGCGCATCGATGGTGATGCCCGGCGCACGCATGGACGGAGAAGCGATCTGGGAACTGCTGGACACGGAGAAGGTGACCTTCACCGCCGCGGTGCCGACCGTGTGGCTGATGCTGCTGGAATATCTGGAGCGGACCGGCAAGACCCTGCCCTATCTGGAGCGCGTGGTGATCGGCGGCTCGGCCTGCCCGCGCGCGATGACGCGGAAATTCGAGGACGTCTACGACGTGCGCGTCATCCACGCCTGGGGCATGACCGAGATGAGCCCGCTCGGCTCGGTCTGCACGCTGAAGCCGGAATACGCGGAGCTGGAAGGCGACGCGCGGCTCGACATCCAGGAAAAGCAGGGGCACGCGCCCTTTACCATCGAAATGAAGGTGACCGACGACGAAGGCCGGGAAAAACCGTGGGACGGCAAGACCTTCGGCCGGCTGAAAGTGCGCGGTCCGGCGGTGACGGCCTCCTATTTCAAGGGCGAGGGCGGCGAGGTGCTGGATGCGGACGGCTTTTTCGATACCGGCGACGTCGCCCATATCGACCCCTCCGGCTACATGCAGATCACCGACCGCGCCAAGGACGTGATCAAGTCGGGCGGCGAATGGATCTCGACCATCGACCTTGAAAACATCGCCGTCGGCCATCCAGACGTGGCGGAGGCGGCCGCCATCGGCATCGCCCATCCGAAATGGGACGAACGGCCGCTTCTGGTGATCGTCGCCAAGGAGGGCACGAACCCCACCCGCGAGGATCTCATCGCCTACATGCAGGGCAAGATCGCCAAGTGGTGGCTGCCCGACGACGTGGTGATCGTCGACGAGATCCCGCACACGGCGACAGGCAAGATCAAGAAGACGACATTGCGCGAAACCTTTGCGGACTATCGTCTGCCGACGATCTGAGCGACAACGGACACGCGCCTGCGCCGCTCTGCTGCGGGCCTGCACAGGCGTGCTGCCGGTTTGCGCGCCCGCGCGGGCGTGCTATGGCTTTTCGGGAAAGGTCGGAACGTTGCGCGCGTTTGACGTTCTGCGTGTTTCCGGCCGCGTCATCCATTTCCGACAGGTCCATGCGCAAACGTCTTCCGATCCGCCGTTCCCGCGCGGCGACATTCAGCCGTTTTGCCGGTGTCGTTGCGATCCCCGTGATCGTCATCGGGACGCTTCTGCACCGCGGCGGGCACATCGATGCCACGTCGCTTTTCGCGATCCTTGCCGCCGGCTTCCTGCTGGCGCTGCTCGGCGTCGCCGCCGGTGTGGCCGCGCTGGTGGCCGTGTGGCGCGACGGCGCCAGGGGGACGGGCGAAGCGGTGCGCGGGCTCTTCTTCGGGCTGATCGCCCTGTCGCCGGCCCTCGCGGTGGCCGGAGGCGCCATCTACTACCCACGCCTGACGGACGTCTCCACCGATCTCGCCAACCCTCCGCCGGTCGGGCCCGCAGGCGCGCAGGCCGATCCGGCAGGCGACCTGAAACCCGACCTGCAGCATGCCGCCTATCCCGACATCGTTCCCCGGCGCTTTCCCGTCGGCACGGCGCAGCTCTTCCGCGCGGTGGAACAGGTCATCAAGGAGCGCGGCTGGACGGTTGCGAGCCAGCTCGCCCCCGCCATGAACGACGATCCGGCCACCATTCGCGTGGAGGCACACAGTCTCGTTCTCGGGCTCGTCGACGATCTGACCGTGCGCATCCTGCCCGACCCGGTCGGCGCCCGGCTCGACATCCGCTCCGCCTCGCGCGTCGGCGCCCACGATCTGGGTGCCAACGCCCGCCGCATCCGGGATCTGCTGGCCAGCGTGGATGCGGTGCTGACCGAGGCCTATGGCATCACGGAAATCCAGGAAAGCGACACGGCCCCGGTGGAGATTTTGCCGGACGACCTCGACAAGCCGAACGAGCCGGACATCCCGGTTCCCGGCGACAAGCCGCCCCAGAGCTGAGGACGCTTCGCCCGAAGGGGCGTTTCCGGGCAGTTGTTGCGAGAGGGTCCGAATGCGTGGCCCCCGCTCCCTGCCTTCCGCCTCAGGCCAGTTCGTAGCGCGCCGTCAGCGAGGGCGGGCCGTCGCTCAGCACCAGGCCGCGTGCGACCAGATCCTCGACATGGGCCAGCACCGACAGCGCCGCGGGACCGTGCAGGATCGGATCGACGTCGCGGTAGATGACCTTGACCATCGCCGGAATGGTACCGTCGCCGGCCGCGATCCGCTCCAGCACCGCTGCCTCGCGGGCCAGACGGTGCGTCTTGAGCGCGGCGACATAGGCTTGCGCCTCCTCCACCGGGCCGCCATGGCCGGGGTGATAGCGCCCCTCGCCGCGCGCCATCAGCGTTTCCAGCGAAGCCATGTAATCGGCCATCGATCCGTCCGGGGGCGCGACGATGGAAGTGGACCATGCCATCACGTGATCGCCGGAAAACAACGACGCCTCCTCGCGCAGCGCGAAGGCCAGGTGGTTGGCCGTGTGGCCGGGCGTCTCCACCGTCTCCAGCGTCCAGCCGTCGCCGGCGAGCGTTTCGCCGTGGGCAAGCACGCGGTCGGCCACGTGAATAGTGTCGCCGCCGGCATCGAGCGGGTTGATCTCGCCGACATTGAGCGGGCGGGCGGGCCGGTGCACATCGGCGCCGACGATGGGCGCGTCGGTCTGCGCCTTCAAGAGCCGTGCGCCGGGCGAGTGATCGCGGTGGGTGTGGGTGACGACGATGTGGGAAATGCGTCGCCCGCCAGCAGCCGCCAGAATCGCGCGGACATGGGCCTCGTCCTCCGGCCCGGGATCGACGACGGCGAGATCCCCCTCGCCGACCAGATATGTGTTGGTGCCGTGAAAGGTGAACGGGCTCGCGTTCGGCGCCGTCAGCCGCGCGACCAGAGGCGACAGCCTGACGGGCTCGCCGTAACGCGGTTCGAAGGTGCGGTCGTGGATGAGAGGCAGGACTGAGTGCTCCGCGTTGCGCCCCGGGCGGGACAATCCGACGGATCGCGCCGCACAGCCGCTATACGTGGCACGCAACGTGGAACGGCGAACCGCCGTCCCCTACCCGGTCAGGCCGCGCCGGAGCAGCGGCCATTTCCGGCGGATGCGCACCGTCCGCATACCGATCTCTCGGCAGCGGAGCCGCTGCAGACGCTCCCGTCATGCAGCAGAGATAAGCCGTTTTACGTAGGGACACAAACCCTAACGATGATCGACCGCGGCAGCCGTCGCGCAACCCTGAGCGGGGAAGGCGATAAAGCCAGGCAGATCACCGCCGGTCGCATCGATATGCTCGGGCCGCCAGGAGCTTCGACACCCGGGCGAGGCACGTGGACATAACGGCCTCGCAGGTTCATCCCTCGACCCGTTCGCAAACGGTATCCGAGACCAGCCGACGCTCAGACGCGGATCTTGCCGGCGTTCTTGCGCTGCTCTCTTTCCTTGTAACAAACCGTGGCGGCGGAAATCGCCTGGATGCCGACCGGCTTGTACAGCTTGTCGAGATCCGGCTTTTGGTCGCCTTGTTGTCGGTTGTCGTTTGCTTCCTTGCTCATCGTTCTCATCCGCATCACTAGAAGTTCACCCCGTGAAGGGCACTTATCCGAAAGTAACGTTACGATTACGTCACTTTAAGGATCACAGCATGTCGTTTGCGTGGCCAGTCAATTTACGAGACAGCATGTAATCTTTCGCGAATGGCTTCGGCGAGGTCAACGGCGAGAGCGTGCTTGAGCATGCGACATTAGCGCTGACCCATAAACGCATGAGTCCAATGCAGAAATGGATGCGCTGCCGCCTTGCCGGCGGCTTACGTTGCGGAGATCGGGAAAACTGTGGCCTGCCGGGCGCTCGCACGCGAGGGCGCCAAGCCCGGGAGCGTCTTGTCGTGCAGGAAGAGAAAAATCCCGGCACGCGATCGCGGCACACTCGCGACACCCGCAGGTCGCAAGCCCTTACGCAAACGGGTGACAGGGGGTGGATAACGTCCCCTGCCCCCTGTCAGCCGCATAGCACGCATCTGCCCCTGCGGCAGGCTCCGGCGGGAAGACGGGGAAGCGGCGTGGGCGCAGCGATCAGGGATAGAGGCGCTGCGTGCTCCACGTTGCATCCGGGTTTTCGCGGCGAAATTGCAGCCGGTCGTGCAGGCGGAACGGCCGGTCCTGCCAGAACTCGACTTCCACCGGCTCCAGCCGGAAACCGGACCAGTGGGCCGGGCGCGGAATATCGCCGAAGCCGAACTTGGCGGTGTATTTCGCGACTTCCTTTTCCAGCGCGAAGCGGCTTTCCAGCGGCCGCGACTGCTTTGAGGCCCAGGCGCCGATGCGGCTGCCGCGGGCACGCGAGGCGTAATAGGCGTCCGCCTCCTCGGCGGCAACCGGCGTTACCGGACCGCGCACGCGCACCTGGCGGCGCAGGGTCTTCCAGTGGAAGCACAGCGCGGCCTTGCCCTGGCCCAGAAGCTCGCGGCCCTTGGCGCTCTCGTAATTGGTGTAGAAGACGAAGCCGCGATCGTCGATTTCCTTCAGCAGAACCATGCGGACATTCGGCAGGCCGGTCTCGTCCACACTCGCCAGCGCCATGGCGTTGGGGTCGTTGATCTCGGCTGCCTCAGCCTCTACAAACCATTCTGAAAAAATATGAAACGGATTCAGGCTATCGGCGGACTTACCCTTTATTAACTCTTCAAAGGGATCTTTGATCGTCTCAGACATACGAGGTGCTTTCGGGTTCGGCATGAAATGTAACCGCGCAACGTTTTATACCGTTCAGGCTGGCGGGCGCCAGTGGCGCGTTGCATTGGCATCCCTTGCATTGCTCGCCCTTGCGGGATGCGGACACATCTCGTTTCCCTTGAGCAACGGCACCGAAAGCGACGTCTCGGCCGAGACCACCGGCTCCATCGCCAGCATGAACGATCCGCAGACGGACCGCGACGTCGCGGTGACCGATCGCGGCATCATCGCCTCCACGCTCGCCACCGCGCCGCAGACGGTCGAACCGACGCCGACGCAGCTTGCCTGGGCCAATCCGGAAACCGGCAACCAGGGCACGATCTTCGAAGTCGTCGATGCCGACCCCAAGGACGCCGGCGGCTGCCGCCGGTTTTCCACCACCGCCAACACCATCGACGGGGTGCGCGCCTATTCCGGCATCGCCTGCCCCGACAGCTTCGACAAGTGGCATGTGACCGTGCTACAGCCTGCGGACGCGGGTGCCTGAAGCTGGCGAGACCTCGGCTCACGAGCCGTTCCCCGAAATTCCGGCTTTTCCCCGCAGAACGGCACGCCCGGCATGTGCGCACCGGCCCAGCGCAAGCGCTTTAAAGGCAGATGCGACCGGGCCGCCGAAATGTCTGGATTTTATTCCTAGGAATCCCCATATCGGCGATGAATGGACGTCGGGGCGACGTCCGCTTACCATCGCCACGCTCCTTGCCGAGCGTTTCTCAATCACGGACCTGATCATGCGCGATCCGTACCAAGTTCTTGGCCTGACCAAATCCGCGAGCGAAGCGGACATCAAGCGTGCTTACCGCAAGCTCGCCAAGAAGTACCATCCCGATCAGCACCCCGACGACAAGGCCGCCCAGGACAAGTTCGCCGAGATCAACCAGGCGTACGAGGTCGTCGGCGACAAGACCAAGCGCGCCCAGTTCGACCGCGGCGAGATCGACGCGGAAGGGCGGCAGCGCTTCCAGGGTTTTGAAGGCTTTCACGGCGCCGAAGGCGGCGGGCGTGCCGGCAACTGGAGTTTCCGCCAGTCGGGCGGCGGTGCGGGCGCAGGAGCCGGCGGCTTCGACGACATTCTCAACGAGATCTTCGGCAGCTTCGGCGGCGCGCGAGCCCGCGGAGCGGGTGCGGCCGGGGGCATGGGTGGCGGCATGGGTGGCGGCGGTATGGGCGGGGCCGGCACGGCCGGCGCAGGTGCCGGTACGCGCGCTCGGCCGCAGCGCGGCGAGGATGTCACCGTCACCGCCCGGGTGTCTCTGGAAGAGCTCGCCCATGGCGGCAAGGCCCGCGTGACGCTGCCCAACGGCAAGACGCTTTCCGTCACCATTCCCGCCGGCACCGAGGCCGGCGACCAGATCCGGCTGAAGGGCCAGGGCAATCCCGGCCCCGCGGGCGGCCCGGCGGGCGATGCGCGGGTGACGGTGCAATTCGCGCCGCACGCCTATTTCACGCCGGACGGCAGCAACCTCAGGCTCAATCTGCCGGTCGCGCTTTACGAGGCGGTGCTTGGCGGCAAGGTCCGCGTGCCGACGCTCGACGGTCCGGTGGAAATGACGATCCCCGCGAATTCCTCCGGCGGCCGCACGCTGCGGCTGAAAGGCAAGGGCCTGCCCGCCAAGGGCGGCGGCACGGGCGACCTGCTGGTCTCGCTCCGCATCGCGCTGCCCGAGGGCGGCGATGCCGATCTGGAGAAGCTGATGCGGGTGTGGCAGAGCACCAAGCCCTACAACCCGCGCTCCGGCATGGAGTGAGCGCGGGAGCGGGCACGCCTCGCAGCGTCCCGCGCGATTGGCATCATCAGCGTTTGTGGCCCATCCTTCGAGACGGCCTTGTCAGGCCTCCTGAGACGCTGGCCCATAAATGTCAATTGGTTCTTCGCCCCGAATTCTGCACGCCCTCATGCCTCTCCATCGTCATCACCCGGCGAAGTCCGGGTGATCCAGCGCGAGCCCCGAATGCTGCCGCTGGCAGTGGATTGCCCGGACTTCGCCGGGCTATGAAGGCGGAGGGGCATAAGGGGGAATGGTCGAAAGCGCGCAACCCGATACCATTTTCAGGCCAGGCTCTCAGGACGACGTTGTCGTGTTGAGGGATGGAACAAATCTCCAAACACATAACATCATCCATAAAGCCCGACCCGGGAATGGTATTCGGCTCATACCTCCGAATGATCCCCGTCATTGCCGGCTCCGACCGGCAATCCATTCCGTAATGTCTCGTTACAGCAAGTCTCTGACATGAAATATCAATCCGCCCGTTTCCCATGCCGATAGATCACGGCATGGATCCCGGCTCGTAGGCCGGGATGACGGGGGGAGTGCCATTACAGATACTCCCTCACCATTTCCGAGCCAGCCCCTCAGGATGAGCGCGTCTCGAAGGATGGGCCGCAGGTGCGAAACGTTCGGATTACCCCATGTCCGCCGGGGCCGGGATATCCTCCGGCACGAAGAAATCGGGCGCCAGCGCCACGCCCGGGTCCACGCGATACTGCTCGAAGTCGGTCCAGCCCTCGCCGGCGAGGAAGGTGTCGTCGATCAGGAAATTGCCCGTGAACTCCCGCGACGGCTTTTCGAAGATCGCGGCAGCGGCATCGCCCAGGATTTCCGGAGTGCGGCTTGCGCGCATCAACGCGTCGCCGCCGAGCAGGTTCTTTACCGCGGCGGTGGCGATGGTGGTGCGCGGCCACAAGGCGTTGACGGCGATGCCGGCGCTGCGCAATTCGCCCGCAAGGCCCAGCACCACAAGGCTCATGCCGTACTTGGCGATGGAATAGGGCGTGTGGCCGGCGAACCATTTCTCCTTCATGTCGAGCGGCGGCGACAGCATCAGGATGTGCGGGTTCTCCGATTTCTCCAGATGCGGGATGGCGTATTTGGAGGTCATCAGCGTGCCGCGCGTGTTGATCTGGTGCATCAGATCAAAGCGCTTCATGTCCGTCTTCTGGACATTGGTGAGTTGGATCGCGCTGGCATTGTTGACGACGATATCGAGCCCGCCGAAAGCCGAGACCGTCTGGTCGAGCGCGTCCTTGACGCTTTCCTCGTCGCGCACGTCGACGACCAGCGGCAGGGCCTTGCCGCCGGCCGCCTCGATCTCGTCGGCGGCGGTGTAGATCGTCCCCTCCAGCTTGGGGTGGGGTTCGGCGGTCTTGGCCGCGATGGTGACGTTGGCGCCCTCGCGGGCCGCCCTGAGCGCGATCGCAAGACCGATCCCGCGCGAGGCGCCGGTGATGAAAAGCGTCTTTCCGGCAAGGCTCATGTTCTTCTCCCGTTTCAACCCTTGCTGCGCGCCATGAAGGCGGCGAATGCCGCGCGGGCCTCGTCGGAACCGAGACGCGCGCGGAAGGCGGCGGATTCCTCGTCGATGCGCGCAAGCACGGCGGCGCGGTCGCCGCGCAGGAAGCGGCGGGCGATGGCGAGAGCCGCCGGCGGCTTGGCCGCGATGGTGCGCGCGGCGGCGAGCGCCGTCTCCTCCAGCACACCCTCCTCCACCACATGATTGACAAGGCCCGCCCTGTGCGCGGCCTCCGCATCGAGCGGCGCGCCGAGGCACAGCAGCTCGAAGGCGCGCTGCGGGCCCATGATGGCGGGTGCCAGCAGCGTGGAGGCGGCCTCCGGCACCAACCCAAGATCCAGGAAGGGCGTCCGGATGACCGCGCGCGGCGAGGCAAAAACCATGTCGCAATGCATCAACATGGTCGCGCCGACGCCGATGGCGAGACCATCGACGGCGGCGAGCACCGGCTTCTGCGAGGCGGCGATCGCCTTCAGAAAGCGGATCACCTCGGTGCCGAGCCCCTGCCCGGTTTCGGCGACCTTCAGAAAATCGGCGATGTCGTTGCCGGCGGTGAAGGCACCGGGCGCGCCGAGAATGAGCGAGACGCGGACATCGTCGTCCTTGTCCGCGCCTTCCAGCGCCTCGGCCATCGCCGCGTACATGGCCCCCGTCAGGGCATTCTTCTTCTCCGGACGATCCATGCGGATCGTCCGGATACCTTCGTTCGTCTCGATGCGGATCATCGTTTCCCCCGGTTCCGTGCCTGTGCCTGTGTGTTCGCTGCGTGCATCAGCCGGCCATCAGCGCGGCATCGGCGGCCAGCAGGCTTGAGGAACCTTCCGTCACGGTGAGGCGCAGGGACGCGGTCTCGCCGATCAGGTTGTCGGCGAAGTAGCCGGCCACATGAATGCGCAGGGCATCCGCCGGGGCCGAGACGCCGGCGCGCACGGTCGCGAGCGCGCCCTGCACCAGCAGCGCACCGCCGGCGGCAAGACCGAACAGCCGGAGATAGGGCGTGGCGCCGGCGAGCGCTTCCGCCATGCGGCCCTCCTTCAGGGCGTCCAGCAGCCAGTCGGTCGCGGCCGCGAGATCGTCGAGCGAGGCGCCGACCTTGCCGGCCATCCCGGCAAAGCCGTCATGGTTCTGCGTCGCCGCCTCGTTCACGATGGCGCGCAGCTCCTCGATGAAACCGCGTACCTCCTCGCCGCCCGACAGAGGCAGCTTGCGGGTGACGAGGTCGATCGCCTGGATGCCGTTGGTGCCTTCGTAGATCGGGGCGATGCGGGCATCGCGCAGGAACTGGGCGGCACCCGTCTCCTCGATGTAGCCCATGCCGCCGTGGATCTGGACGCCGAGCGAGGCCACCTCCACGCCGATATCGGTCGGCACGGCCTTGGCGAGCGGGGTCAGCAGGGCCGCACGCTCCGACCAACTCTTCTTCTCCGCACCTTGCGACTTGTGGGCCATGTCGATGGCGGCCGCGCAACGGTAGCACAGCACGCGGGCGACGCTTGTGAGCGCACGCATGGTCATCAGGCTGCGGCGGACATCGGGATGGTCGGCAATCGGGCTCATGCCCTCGCCCGACCAGCCCGGCGCCTTGCCCTGGCGACGGTCGTTGGCATAGGCGAGCGCGTGCTGAAACGCGGCTTCCGCCACGCCAAGCCCCTGCACGCCGACGGCAAGCCGGGCGTTGTTCATCATCGTGAACATGCAGGCGAGCCCCTTGTGCTCCTCGCCGACGAGCCAGCCCTTCGCGCCGCCCTTGTCGCCATAGACCATGGTGCAGGTGGGCGAGCCATGGATGCCGAGCTTGTGCTCGACGCTGGCGCAATGGACGTCGTTGCGCTCGCCAAGGGTGCCGTCCTCGTTGACGAGGAATTTCGGCACCAGAAAGAGCGAGATGCCGCGCGTTCCCGCCGGCGCATCCGGCAGGCGGGCAAGCACCAGATGGACGATGTTGTCGGTCAGGTCATGCTCGCCGTAGGTGATGAAGATCTTCTGGCCGAAGACGGAATACGTGCCGTCACCGTTGCGTTCGGCGCGCGAGCGCAGGGCGCCGAGATCGGAGCCGGCCTGCGGCTCGGTCAGGTTCATCGTCGCCATCCACTCGCCGGAGACGAGCTTTTCCAGATAGGTCCGCTTCAACTCGTCGCTGGCGTGGGAGACCAGCGCCTCGATGGCGCCGGCGGTCAGCGTGGGGCCGATCGCGAAGGCCATGGAAGCGGAGTTCCACATTTCGTAGGTCGCGACCTGCAGCATGGTCGGCAGGCCCTGACCGCCGAACTCCTCAGGCGCGGTCAGGCCGTTCCAGCCGCCGTCCGCCCAGGCGCGATAGGCCTCGCGCCAGCCCGGCGGGGTCGTGACGGCACCGTCGTTCCAGGGCGTGCCGTGGCGATCGGCGATCTTGTTGAGCGGCGCCAATTCCTCCGCGGCGAAGCGCCCGGCCTCACCGAGGATCGCGTCGACGAGATCCTCGCTCAGTTCCTCCCCACCGAAGGCCTCCGCGATGCGGCCAAAATCCGCCACGTGCCTCAGCATGAATCCGATTTCGGAAACGGGAGCGCTATACATGAAAGTCATCCTCACCCTTGACCTTGACGAGGGGCAGCGGGTTGCGCAAAACGCATGCGCCTCCTGACAGAAGCCGACTCTGCCTCCTCCGCAGCCGCCTTCCGTCGCGACAGTAGCGCGCCTGACCTTGCCGTCAACGATGCCGCTAGGGAAACACCTATGACTATCTCGCGCATTGATCCGGCCATGCCGGATTTTCTGGCCGCAGACGGCTTTCGCCGCGCCGCGGAAACCATCCGCGCCGGCGGGCTCGTGGCCGTGCCGACCGAGACGGTCTACGGGCTCGCCGCCGACGCAACGAACGCGGAGGCCTGCGCACGCATCTACGCCGCCAAGGGCCGGCCGCGCTTCAATCCGCTCATCAGCCATGTGGCGGACACGGAAGCTGCCCGCCTGCACGGTCTCTTCGACGCGCGCGCGCTGGCGCTGGCAGACGCATTCTGGCCCGGGCCGCTGACGCTGGTGGTGCCGCGCAGGCCGGGCTCGCCGGTCTGCGATCTCGTCACCGCCGGGCTCGACAGCATCGCGCTCAGGGTTCCCGATTCGCCGGTCATGCAGGCGCTCTCGCGCGAAGCCGGATGCCCGCTCGCGGCGCCCAGCGCCAACCGGTCCGGGCGAATCAGCCCCACCACCGCGCAGGCCGTGGACGAGGATCTGGGCGAGCGCGTCGCCGTCATCCTCGATACGGGGCCGACGAGGGTGGGGGTGGAATCGACCATCGTCGCGCTTCTGGAGGATGAGGCCAGGCTGCTGCGCCCCGGCGGCACGGCGCGCGAGGATCTGGAACGGGTTCTGGGCGCACCGCTCGCCGACCCCACGGCACGCGACACCGACACGCCCGCCGGCCCGGGAATGCTGAAATCGCATTATGCGCCGCGCGCAAGGGTGCGGCTGGAGGCCCGCGACATCGACCCCGGCGAGGCCTTTCTCGGGTTCGGACCGGTGCCGGAGGAGATCGCCCGCAAGGCCTGCGCGGCGCGAACGCTGAGCGAGACATATAACGTAGAGGAAGCGGCTGCCCGTCTCTTTTCCGATCTGCGCACGCTCGACGCCACCGGGGCAGCGAGCATCGCCGTGGCGCCCGTGCCGAAAACCGGGCTCGGCGAGGCGATCAACGACCGCCTGACGCGCGCCGCCGCCGAGCGCACCGGCGCGGGCGCCCGCGCCGACTAACCGCGACACCCGCCCCAAGGTGGTTGAGATCCAGCATCGTTTCGCGTTCAAGCAGGCAAACAACCTGCGACAACCATAAGTAAATTCCTGTAAGTCGCGGCACTATAAGGGTTTTACATTTCGATTTGCTTCGTTTTTCTCTTGTCTGAATCGACGTATTCTGAGATAAAGCTTCTCGGAACCCCTGGTGATGCAGCGGACCTCCCAACCCCGGGCCAGATACCTCCCATCTGCCCGCACCTTTCCGGCGACAGTTACGAACGTGACTGTCGCTTTCTTTTTTCCCGAACCCCTCATTGCCCGCCATTGCCCGCACGCGGCCCCTTGAGCGGACGCGTGCCCAACAGGTGCGCACCCTCGCGCCTTGCCGGAGGAACTGACGTTGCGACGGCAAACGGGCGACCTTCCCGATAAGGCGCATTGACAGGGCGTGCGGGGGCGCGTCAGATCGGCAGATTGACAACAACAATCGGGGTCCGACTTGGCGACGCTGCTGCTGCACCATCCCTGTTTCCTCGATCATCACACGCCGCTGGGTCATCCGGAACGACCGGACAGGATGCGTGTGGTCGACAGGATTCTCGAGCACGAGCGTTTCCAGACCCTGGAACGGGACGCCGCGCCGCTGGGCGAGGTCGAGGCAATCGAGCTGGCGCACCCGGCCAAGCACGTGGAAACGATCCGCAAGAACATGCCGAGCGAGGGGCTCGTGCGCCTCGATGCCGACACCACGCTTTCGGCCGGTAGCTGGGAAGCGGCGCTGCGGGCCGTGGGGGCCGGATGCCAGGCCGTGGACGAGGTGATGGCAGGCCGGGTCAAGAATGCCTTCTGCGCCATCCGCCCGCCCGGCCACCATGCCGAGTTCGAGCGCGCGATGGGCTTCTGCCTGTTCAACAACATCGCCGTTGCCGCCCGCCATGCGCAGAAGAAGCATGGAGCGGAGCGTGTCGCGATCGTCGATTTCGACGTCCATCACGGCAACGGCACCCAGGACATCTTCTGGGCAGACCCGAGCGTGATGTACTGCTCCACCCACCAGATGCCGCTCTTTCCCGGCACCGGGGGCGCCAATGAGACGGGGGCGGGCAACATCGTCAACGCCCCGCTGATGGCAGGCGACGGAAGCGCCCAGTTTCAGGAGGCGGTGGAGGTGATGCTGCTGCCGCGGCTGAGCGAGTTCCGACCGGACCTCATCCTGATTTCCGCAGGCTTCGACGCGCACAAGCGCGACCCGCTGGCGAACATCAATCTGCTGGAAGACGATTTCGCCTGGATCACCTCCAAGCTGATGGATGTCGCCGACAAGCATTGCGGCGGGCGCGTCGTCTCGATGCTGGAGGGCGGCTACGATCTGGAAGGTCTGGCGCGGTCCGTGGCCGCCCATGTGATGACGCTGATGGACGCCTGAGCGGCGAGCCGGCTTCACGCGCGCCTCCCCATTCTCTCCGGCCTGCCCGTACCGGCCTGCTTGCCCCATGGCCATGCCGTGCCTGGGAGAACGTCGTGCGCGGGCTTGACGCGGGACGGCCGGCACCCGACCCTGCCGCCGACCGAATCCCGGAAGCGAACGGACGCGCAGACGCCATGACCGAACCGACTCCCACACCCAGACCCGTCGCCGAGATGAGCTTCGAGGAAGCGCTGCGCGAGTTGGAAACCATCGTGCAGAAGCTGGAGCGCGGCGATGTGCCGCTTCAGGAAAGCATCTCTCAATACGAGAGAGGCGATGCGCTTCGAGCCCATTGCGACAGTTTGTTACAGGCCGCAGAGGCCAAAGTTGAGAAGATTCGCCGGGGTAATGACGGCGCCGCCGCCGGCACCGAGCCGCTCGACATGGATTGACCCCGCCGCGCGCGTCAATCCCACGCGCATTACGCTACGGAATGCAACGCAGGGTAAGCAGACTTTCGAAATCAAATCGAGAGGCCCTGGGAAGTGTTGCGATCTTCAACGCAACATCGCGGGGCGGAACCGTTACAAATTATATAACATCTCAAATATTAAAATCGGAATAGAAGCGCCCCAGGTCACAGCAGAGACCCGATCGCGGCATACGTGTTACTCCGTGCGAACAGAAAAAAGGGCCGCGGCGAACCGCGGCCCAAGTCGTTCACTGTGCACGTGGCCCCATCGACCACGCGAGTTTTATATTCTGTTTCTCCGTAAAAATCATCACCC